>CAYWVF010000010.1:0-78093 GCA_964461815.1 uncultured Oscillospiraceae bacterium | reverse complement strand
ACAGCGAACACCAACCATGTCACGATACTCAGCATCACGCCATGGGTTGCGGTTGATTCTGCATCCTTCCTGCGGCCTTGTCCGAGCCGTCGTGAAATTAATGATGTCACACCGGCTGCCGTACCGACTGCAAAGGCAATCAGCAGATTTTGAATTGGATAGGCAAGTGACAGTGCGGACACCGCTTTCTCGCTGACCTGTGCCACAAAGTAACTGTCCACAATGTTATATAGTGCTTGAATTAGCATAGAAAACATAGCAGGCAGTGACATGGATAAAATCAGAGGAAATATTTTTTCAGTTCCCATACGGGCTTCTTTTTGTGTTTCTATTGGCATTTTACTTATTCTCGCTTTCTATTTACAAAAGCTTTTGAAGAAGCTTTTGTAACTCTTTTCTTTCCTGTTCCGATAAATGTTCAACCCAAGTATGATCAATTTTCGCAACAACTGTTTCCAGCTCATTCTGCATCTCTTTTGCTTTGGAAGTTAATGAAATCAGCTTGCTTCTGGCATCTTTAGGATTTACGATTTTTAAAACAAACCCTTTCTTTTCCAGACTGTCTAACAACCCCAAAACCGTAGGGTGAGTAATTACACACTCTTTTTCAATATCTACGATTCTTGCACTTTGGTTTTGCTGCATAAATAAAAATTTTAATATTCTGCATTGCGATGTTGTCAAATCGTAGTCTGCCAAAATCGGGTTTGCCATTTTGTCAAATTCAATCGATGCCGTTTTTATTAAAACCGCTATCCTGTCACCATTCATAATTTCCTCCCATTTTTCGTAGCTTCCTACTAATCGTACATCGAAAATCGCTTTTTGTCAATAGATACCTTATGCTTGTGCAGCTGTTTGAAAAAAGAAAAACCGAATGTCATACAAAACATCTCAAGTTCTGTATGACATTCGGTTTTGGTGCAGGTAAAGGGACTTGAACCCCCATGAAGTTGCCCTCACATGGACCTGAACCATGCGCGTCTGCCAATTCCGCCATACCTGCATTTAGATATTTAAGTCGGAATCGGTAGAAGCTACCGATTCTGACTAATTGGTGCGGTCACCGGGACTTGAACCCGGACGGTGTAACCATACGCCCCTCAAACGTACGCGTCTGCCAGTTCCGCCATGACCGCATATTCTGTGCTTTCTCAAGCGCAGAATACATTATATACTATTTTTTTTGCTTTGTCAATACCTTTTTTTGAAAAACATAAAAATTTCTTCTGCTATCGATATTCGACTGATCCGATTTAACGAGATCAGGATCGTTATACCTAATGCTCTATTACAAGAACATTCTGACCGTTTACAATGAATTCCATATTGTCAGGAACGGTACCGTCGGTCGATATAAGTCCCATCATACTGAATTTCGAAAAGCCTATGCCGCTTTCCGTTAATAAATACGATGACGCACTCTCAGTAGCACTGTATGGTCGGCATATCAGACTCGAACGATTTACATAAGTGAGACCTGTATTTAAGTTCAGCGCTAGACCAACGTAATTCTCGTTAGGTGCAAGCGTTTGAAGCTTTAATATCTTCACATCGTCGGCATTCTCGGGCAGCTTAAAATCAATATGCTCGATCATCATACCGTCGTCATAGTATGATATCTCCAGCGGCTCATATGAATATGTGCGATCTGATTGATATAGCAGCAGTAGGCGATCACGTTCCGTAGCACTTAATGCATGATCGTAGCTGTACGTGTGATAGTAGACACTGTCAATATATCTGCTGCGAGGAAGCTCCTCAAAATCCACAAGCTCTGCAAGTATGACCTTATCCTCAAAGGTAAAGCTTGTGCTGTACACTGATATATTTCCACCGCGAGCTGTTTCATGATTACAAAAGCTGTTTGTAGCCTTTAAAGCACCCTTGAAATTCATGAGCTCATCCTCGGGCAGTACGTTGACGATCGCAGTCTCTGCCTTGAGCTCTTTTAGTTCCATACGCATAAGGTCAGCATTTTCAGAGACTTTGTAGGGAATATCGTCTATTATATACGGCTCAGCTTTGATATCCGGAGTCACAACATTATGTGCGAAAATAAGCGGCAGAGAGACGAAAAGAACAGCCAATACAGATATAAAAGTGTATTCGACTGCACGCAGCTCACAGACATTATCACCTTCATCGGCTTCACGAAGTATTTTTTTTACTGAGTTGATGTTTTTGATAGCCATAATAACGTATAACACTAATAAGGGAAATGCCAGCAGTATTGCTTCAGGCAGTACAAATACGAGACAAATCGCAGTTGAGAGTATAATATTGATGATACCGTATTTTCTTATCGGATGAGTGTCTCCGGGAAGAGAATACTTTTCCGCAAGCTCGGCAAGACCGATGTAGATGAAATACATCATGATGCAATCTATGGCTGTGGCAAGTGCTGTAAGGGCTATCGATACCGTTGTTCCCGGAGATGGAGTTATGCTGAGAAAATTCGATACGATATGCATTGCATAATTGACTATGGCTGCTATAAATCCAAGCTTTAGCTTAAAATTGCATTTTCGAAGCTGATATGCTGCTATAAGCATAAGAAAAAAACCGAATCCCTGTGTGATTGGTGCGAGTATCCATATATTGATCGAAAATGTTGACAGAAAAAGTCCGACTGCAAGCTTTGTCAATGCACTGCGCATATCCAGAGACGGTACTCGGGAGTGAAGTATACCGAGAGCCGTCCGCAGCTCATATGGATCGCCCATTTCCAATACCGCTTTGTCGGCAGCTATATTTTCAGGCATTCCGCTTTGCATGAGATGTTCCATTTTATCTTCAAGGTGTGCTTCAAGCTCACGCCGAACCTCATGCCTCGTTTTTATATCAAGAATATCGCCGCATACTTTGGTCAAATATTTATCTATCTCAGGCGTGAGCAAGCGCAGCACCTCCCAAAACCTTCTTTACCGCACCGGAATATGTTTCCCACTGCTGAGTCTGACTGGCAAGCTCCTTGAGTCCTTTATCCGTGAGCTTATAGTATTTTCGCTTACGTGCCGATTCCGTTTCCTCCCAGGAGCAGGTTAGAAAGCCTTCATTTTCAAGTGAGTGAAGTATTGGATACAGTGTGCCCTCATTCAGACTGAATACGTTGTCGGACATTATTTCAAGCTCACGTATTATTTGATATCCGTACATTTCACCGCGCTTTAGTACACTCAGCACGATCAAAGCGGTAGTGCCTTTTGTGAGCTCTTTTGACAGCTTCATATGTATATCCTCCTATACCTAGATTTATAATACATCGTAAATCTAGGTATAGGATATCATATGGGTAAATAATTGTCAAGCTTTTTTTGCTGCTTCACGGATAGAATTAAAATCCACATATGGGTTATAAAGGTTTTCAAGCACATCATGAAGCTTCATTGCACCATCAAGCTCTGCGACTGCACTGTTTATGTGTTCAAGCAAGGCTTTTCTGTCACGTCTGTACAGAGATGATGAATCCTTTCTATGCTCCTTTGAAATGAAGCTGTCAAGCTTTATCGTTTTTTCGGCATTGCCTGTAAAAGAGAATATGAGGTTAGACTGGAGAAAAGCAAGTGCCAGATCGGGTATCAGCAGATGCTCTAGCTCATCCGGGAAAAGTGCGCTGTAGCATTCGATAACATCATAGCCCTGATGGACTGCAAAATCAGATAGAGTGCGGAGAAAATCGTTGGATAGACCGAATGAGTCATATATTTCATATACATGAGGACAGAGAGTGGAGGCTGCTTCGTATTTACAGTCTATGCCGAGTGGTGTAAAAGCGTTTATAAAGCATCTATCCCGCTTTGCATTCCCGGAAAAGGACAGTTGTCGAGGTATCAGCGAAGCACCTAATCTTTTTACACGGCGTTCGAGCTTTGCTTTGTCAATATACCCATTTGCACGACTGCGTATCGCTTTGCATACTGTACCGGCAGCAGATATGTAGTGCGATGCGAGTGCGAAATGCTTCTTTATATCCGAGGAAACAGAGATGATATCGTTTCGAATTGCATGAAGCCCATCGGCATCACAGTATTCAAGCAGATCGACGAATGTTTCGACAGAGCCTGCGTATAACGGCTCGACGATGTGAGGGGCTGTACCGTCAACATATGCAAGCTCAAGCTCTCGAACACGAAAGCCGTCCAGTGAGTTGGGATCACTTGAACAGTAGATGCGCTCGACTAAATAGCCTTGAGCCTCAAGTGATTCGGCGATGGTTTTCATATATGTAGATTTACCGCAGCCGGGTCCACCCTTGATTATGTGAAGCTTTGTTTTTTTGTCCTGAAGCTCATCAAACAGCGAGAAAAAACCAAAAACGCTGTTTGCACCAAGATAATATTCTGATAAAACGGGTATTTGCATGAAAAAGCCTCCTTTTTGTTACTCTGATACCATATTATGCTTTTTGAGATCGTGAGGTGCGAAAAAAATTTTACAAAACTTTTTTTAAGAAACCTCTATGCAAACAGCGAGAATTATATTAAAATAGAAGGGGAATAAAATAGTATAAAGGAAGGGAGGCCCAGATCAACTTGGAAACTGCAAAGTACAAGAGAGTCTTGATTAAAATAAGCGGCGAAGCGCTTGCCGGAGGAAAAGGCTCGGGGCTGGATTTTGAGATACTTAATAATTTGTCGGACGTTATCAAAAAGTGCGTGGATATCGGTGTCGAGATCGGTATCGTCGTGGGCGCAGGTAATATCTGGCGAGGTGTAAAGGATGGCGCAGGTAAAATCGACAGAGCAAGATCAGACCATATGGGTATGCTCGGCACGACGATAAATGCGCTTGCCCTTGCTGATGTCCTTGAACAGCATGACCTTGATGTGAGAGTACAGACTGCTGTTGAGATGAGTTCGTTTGCTGAGCCGTATATCAGACTCAGAGCGATACGTCATTTGGAAAAGGGCAGAGTAGTTGTATTTGGCTGCGGCACAGGAAGTCCGTATATGTCAACAGATACAGCTGCCGTACTCAGAGCTGTTGAGACGAATGCAGAGATCATATTGTTTGCAAAAAATATTGACGGCGTTTATGACTCGGATCCGGCGAAAAATCCCGAGGCACATAAGTATGACGAGATAACCTTCGACCAGATACTCGAAAAGCATCTCGGAGTTATGGACAGCACAGCTGCAAGCATGGCAAACGATAACCGTATGCCGATGCTTGTGTTCGGCGTAAATAAGCCGGAGTCGATTTTCGAAGCTATAAAGGGCGAAAAGGTCGGAACTCTTGTGTTAAGCACAAGATAAGCGCGATCAAGACCTAATATAAACATAAGAAAAGGAAGGAAGATAAAGATGAAAGGCGAATACAAAGAATACGAGAGTAAAATGAAAAAGACCATAGAGGTCATAGGACAGGAGTTTGCTACGATCAGAGCAGGCAGAGCTAATCCTGCTGTACTTGACAGAGTAACTGTAGAATATTACGGCACACAGACTCCTATCGGACAGCTTGCATCAATATCCTCACCGGAGCCGCGCACACTTGTTATTCAACCGTGGGACGGAAGTGTTCTTAAGGCTATAGAAAAATCCATACTTACATCGGACATAGGCATTAATCCTACAAACGACGGTAAGATCATCAGACTTGTTTTCCCACCGCTTACAGAAGAGAGAAGAAAAGAGCTCATCAAGAAAGTATATAAAATAGGCGAGGAAGGCAAAGTTGCTATCAGAAACGTAAGACGTGAAGCTATCGATAACTTCAAGTCACAGAAAAAGAAGAGCATCATTACAGAGGATGATCTTGCAATTGCCGAAAAGGATCTTCAGGAATTGACAGATAAATACATCAAGGAAGTTGATGTTACTTGTCAGAAGAAGGAAAAGGAACTCGGAGAGGTCTAAAAGAACTCACTGCGGAGGTAATATCTTGCGCATATTTAAGCATATAAATAAAACGAGGGCAGAGGAGAGTATAGATACTGCGAGCCTGCCCTCGCATATCGCAATAATAATGGATGGCAACGGACGATGGGCGACGTCACGTGGTCTGCCGCGTACTGCCGGACACAAAGAAGGAAGCGAGACTTTCAGACGAATAGCGACTTATTTAAATAATATCGGTCTGAAGCATCTTACTGTGTATGCTTTTTCAACGGAAAACTGGTCACGTCCGAAGGAAGAAGTCGACGCTATTATGAAGCTTTTGAAGGAATACCTTCTTGAAGCATGTGAAAAAATGGTTCGGGACAATATCTCCCTGAAAATAGTAGGGGATCAGAGCGCATTGTCTTCAGAACTGCGTGAGATCATAAAGAGAACAGATGAGCTCTCGCTGAAAACAAACGGACTTAAGGTGAACGTGTGTATCAATTACGGAGGCCGCGCCGAAATATTGAATGCAGCAAGAATACTGGCTGAAAAAGCGGCACAAAATGAGATCAGACCTGAAGATATAGATAAAAATATGTTCGAAAAATATTTGTATACCGATGGAACACCCGATCCGGATCTGGTAATAAGACCGAGCGGTGAAATACGTATATCGAATTTCCTGCTGTGGCAGTCGGCATACGCTGAATTTTATTTTACGGACACATTGTGGCCTGATTTTGATGAGAAAGAAATAAACCGCGCAATACTCAGCTATCAAAAGAGACATCGTCGGTTTGGAGGGATATAGATGCTTATGCGCGTTATGGTAGGTGTAGTTGCACTGCCGTTACTTTTATGTATTCTTTATTTTGCGCCTGTTTATATTTTGCCGATATTCCTTGCCGCTGTAGTAATGCTTGGCATATATGAGATGCTTATATCCACCGGCATAGTAAAAAACAGATTTCTGCTCATTATCACAGAGCTATTCGGCGTTGCAGTTGTAGCCTGGTCATATTTGAGCGGAGATGTATCAAGTGTAATTCCTTTTGTATTTTTATTCGGTACGTTCCTGTTTGCGATTGCCATGAGTGACCGTAAGAGCGTAGGCTTTATGCAGATAACGGGCTGCTTTTTTGCTGCAATTTTTTTACCGCTCATGATAACGTCCATATTGAGAATAAGACTCATGGACAATGGAATATATCTTGTGATACTCCCATTCCTTACTGCATGGATGACTGATACAGGTGCGTATTTTACAGGATATTTCTTCGGAAAGCACAAATTTGCACCGCATATAAGTCCGTCAAAGACTATAGAAGGCTGTGTGGGCGGTCTTGTCTATTGCATAGTATTTATGTTTATTTACGGTGCTGTTGTAGATCATTTCTGGGGGGTCGAAATGAGCTGCGGAGTACTTCTGATAATCGGTGTCGTATGCGCTGCGATAGCAGAGTTCGGAGACCTGAGCATGTCGCTTATAAAGCGTGAGTTCGGCATTAAGGATTACGGAACGATTATGCCGGGACATGGCGGAGTTCTCGATAGATTTGACAGCGTATTGTTCACAGCACCGGCAGTTGAGCTGATATTGCTGATGGCAGAAGCAATTATATAAAATAATCGGACAGAAAAATGGATAAGAATATAGTATTGTTGGGGTCTACAGGCTCGGTCGGAAGACAAGCGGCTGATGTAGCCCGCAAAATGAATTTGAATGTAACAGCATTGGCGTCAAAGGGCAGTGATCTTGACAGGCTTTACAGCCAATGTATGGAATTTAAGCCTAAGATCGTCGCTGTTTACGATAAAGAAAAGGCTGAGATGCTTAGATCGATGCTTTCCGGGGAAAATATTAGAGTACTGTATGGCGAAGACGGTATCGTAGAAGTCGCAGGCTCGGCTCCGGGAGGTATAGTGCTGACGGCAATGGTCGGTATGGTCGGTTTAAAGCCTACGCTTGCGGCAATAGAAGCCGGAGCGGATATTGCACTTGCAAATAAGGAGACTCTTGTTTGTGCCGGAGACCTTGTGATGGACAGAGCGGAGAAAAAGGGTGTAAAAATACTTCCCGTAGACTCTGAGCATTCCGCAATATTTCAGTGCATAGACGGCAAGCATCAATATGTAAAAAAGATCATACTTACAGCCTCGGGCGGTCCGTTTTATAAGATGAAGTCCGAGGAAATGTACAATATGACTACGAAAGAAACACTTGCACATCCGACATGGAAAATGGGCCCGAAGATCACAGTGGACTGTGCGTCTCTTATGAACAAGGGACTTGAATTTATTGAAGCAATGCACCTTTTTAAAGTCGGATACGATAAAGTGGATATTCTTGTGCATCGAGAGAGCATAGTGCATTCAATGGTCGAGTTTCGTGATAACTCTGTGATCGCGCAGCTTGGAGAGCCTGATATGAGACTGCCGATACAGTATGCTTTTACATATCCGGAGCGCTGCGAAGCGGTCGTACCGGAGCTCGATCTTGCAGAACGAGGTAAGCTGACGTTCGGAAAGCCCGATACTGAAAACTTCAAATGCCTTTCATTGGCACTGCGTTCGGCAAAGCAGGGCGGAAGCATGTGTACGGCATTGAATGCCGCAAACGAGGTTGCAGTCGGATATTTCCTCAAAGATATGATAACATTCGGAAAGATACCTGAGATCGTCGAAAAAGTACTTGAAAAGACCGAATGCTATAAAATCGACACAGTTGAGGATGCAATAGAATGTGATCGTGAGGCAAGGATCAAAGCGAGGGAAAAGATGCTTTGATATGAAGCGTGGAGGTGTTCTTCATAACAATCGTTTTAGCAATACTGATTTTTGCACTGCTTGTTTTAGTGCATGAAGGCGGACACATGATAGCTGCAAAGCTATGCGGAGTAAAGGTTCTTGAGTTCGCAATAGGACTTGGCCCCTTATTGGTCAAAAAGAGGATCGGAGAAACAGATTATGCGATCCGAGCCCTGCCGTTTGGCGGACAATGTGCAATGGAGGGTGAGGATGAGGAATCGGATAATCCGAGAGCGTTCAATAATGCCGCACCGTGGAAGAGAATAATTATAGCTGTTGCAGGAGTTGCGATGAATTTCCTCATGGGCTTTTTAATTATTTTATGCCTGTATGCACCTGCCGAGCGTTTTGTAGTGCCGCAGATAGATTCTTTCATGGAAAAGTTTACAGGGGGCGGTGAATACGGCCTTCAAGAGGGAGATATATTCCGTGAAATAGACGGTTATAATATTTATCAGGTCGGCGATGTGACGACTGCATTGCAGCGTGGAGAAAAAGCACCGTATTTCGATATTAAGGTGCAGCGTGGCAGTAATACGATCGAGCTTGAAAATGTAAAGATCGAGCCGCAGGAGTATGAAGAAAACGGCAATAAAGTAATGTATTATGGCTTTCGCTTCGCCACAAAAGAGGCAACGGTATTTGAAAAACTGAAGCTTACATGCAGCACATCGGTCAACTTTGTACGAATGGTTTATACCGGTCTTGCTGATATGCTCACAGGTAAGGTCGGACTAAATGATATGAGTGGGCCTATCGGCATAACTGCTGTGATGAGTGAGACTGCTAAAACGTCGATGCCAGATTTCTGGTACATGACAGCACTGATCGCAATAAACCTTGCGGTAATGAACCTTCTGCCGATACCGGCACTTGATGGTGGACGTATAGTTTTTATACTTTTCGAGATGATCTTCAAAAAGAAGCCCAACAAAAAAGTCGAGGGGATGCTGCACATAGCGGTATTTTTCCTGCTTATGGGACTGATGTTGGTGGTTGCTTTTAATGATATATGGAAGCTTGTAACTTGATTTTATTGGAGAGCGACAGAAATGTACAAGAGAGATAGAATAAAGCATGAGATAAAGGTCGGCGGTATCCTTATAGGGGGAACCGCCGACGTTAGCATACAATCAATGACGAAAACCGATACCCATGATGCGCAAGCAACGTTGCAGCAGGTCAAAAGGCTTGCCGATGCAGGCTGTGATATAGTCAGGATCGCAATTCCCGATATGGAAGCTGTTAAGCCGTTCGGTGAGGTTCGTGAAGGATCTCCGATACCGCTTGTTGCCGATATCCATTTCGACTACAGACTTGCGCTTGCGGTCGCTGATGCAGGAGCTGACAAGATCAGAATTAATCCGGGTAATATAGGCTCTAAGGATCGTGTCAAGGCTGTAGCAGATAAGTGTGCAAGAATGGGAATACCTATAAGGATAGGTGTGAATGCAGGCAGTGTTGAACGTGAGCTGCTTGCAAAGTACGGTGCTCCGACTCCGGAGGCAATGGTAGAGAGTGCAATGAATCATGCAAAGCTTCTTGAAATGAATGATTTTCATGATATTTGCATATCGATAAAGGCCGACAGTGTAGCGGAAACGATAAAAGCGTATAAGCTTGCACACAGTATATGTGATTATCCCTTGCATTTGGGAGTGACTCATGCAGGTACTACATATATGGCGACGATGAAATCTGCTGCTGCGGTAGGAAGTTTGCTTGCGGAGGGCATAGGAGATACTGTGAGAATATCCTTGACTGACGATCCTGTGGAGGAGGTCAGAGTCGCAAGGGATATCCTCAAGGCGGCAGGCGTGAAGAAAGGGATCGAGATCATATCATGCCCTACATGCGGAAGATGCAGGATCGACGTGATGAGTATTGCAGCTGAGGTCGAGAGAAGACTGGCAGGCATCGAAGGCGAGCTGAAGATAGCTGTAATGGGATGTGCTGTAAACGGTCCGGGCGAGGCAAGAGGAGCCGATATAGGCATAGCCGGAGGTAACGGCTCAGTGCTGTTGTTCGAAAACGGCGAGGCGAGATATAAGATACCGCAGGAACATGCTGCCGACGAGCTGTGTCGAATGGCATTGGAATGCATAAGCAGAAAGGCGGACTAATAAATGGGATTGACAACACCTCTTATTCACCTGTGCAGGGAATATAAGGCGCCGGAAGAGCTGCGCAGCTTCGTCGCAAATATAGGAGTTGAGTCAATAAAGGGTGACAGAACAAAAAAAGAGATCATTTTTACATGTGTGCTTGAAAATGAGATCGATGACTCTGTACTGCGTGAAATAGAGGAGAGTATAAAGACACAGTATAAGCTTGATCGTGTACAGCTTAAAGTAAGATACCCGAATAGCGAGCTGTGTAGCGATATGTTTTGCAGATTGATCGAACGTATGAAGCTGATGTTCCCATCTGTTAAGGGCTTTTTGCAGGATTGTGAGTGCAGCTTTGAAGAAGCTGTAAACAAGCTCACAGTAATTTTAAAAAACGGTGGCTTGGAATTCCTTGAGGGAAGCGGAGTCGCAAGAAAGATGGAGACTATACTCGAGTCTGAATACGGAAAACGTATAAGAATAGAATTCGGAGGAAAGACAGAGCTTGAGCAAAATGAGCTTGAGGAATCAAATACAGCTTTACGTAAAGAGCTTGTCAATAAGCAGGAAAATATACCTGTGAAAAAAGCAGCACCTGTGCAAAAGCAGGAACAGAAAAAGCCGACAAGAGAAAATGTGAATCGATATAGAAAAAAGACGAGAGTCATTGGAGAAAAGGAAAAAGTACTGCTTGGCAAGCCGCTTGAAGAGGATATCACCGCAATGAAGGATCTGCGGCTCGATATGGGTAATGTAACGGTAGCAGGCGAGGTGTTTGCAGTCAACCACAAGATCATAGAACGACGTGAAATGCAGATCGTTAACTTTGATATGACCGATGATGTCAGCTCGATCAGAGTATCGAAGGCAATGGATCTTGAGGGCGGCAAAGAGCTTGCGAGTGAGATAAAGCCCGGTGAATATTTAATAGTTTCAGGTCAGGTCATATATGATAATTATGACTGTGAAATGATAATTCGACCGACAAGCATACTTAAATCGGTAAAAAAGGTCAGAAAAGATACAGCAGAGAAAAAACGTGTCGAGCTGCATATGCATACAAATATGTCGGCTATGGACGCTGTATCCGATGTGGGCGATTTGATAAAGCGTGCAAAGGAATGGGGTCACACTGCTATTGCCATTACAGATCACGGCGTCGTTCAAGCGTTCCCGGATGCTATGAAGGCAGCACAGAAAGCAGGAATAAAGGCAATATACGGCGTGGAGGGCTATTATAAAAATACGAAAGCGGAAACACCGATCGTAAGCGGCCCTCTTGATGCACAGCTTGATGATGAGATAGTAGTATTTGATATCGAGACCACAGGACTTACGCCTGTTGACAGTGAGATAATCGAGATAGGTGCAGTGGTACTGAAAAAGGGTGAGCTGAAAGAAGAGTATTCCACCTTTGTTAAACCTACACGCCTTATTCCGACAAATATCCAGCAATTGACAGGAATTACCGATTCGATGGTTCAGAACGCACGCAGCATCGAAGAGGTGTTGCCTGAATTTATTGAGTTTATCAACGGCAGACCGCTCGGAGCACATAATGCCTCATTTGATGTGGGCTTTATCGAGAATAATTGCGAAAAGCTTGGGCTCAAGGGCGGATTTACATATATAGATACGCTGGAATTGTCAAGAATACTCATGCCGGAGCTGTCAAAGCATAAGTTGAACATAGTTGCCGAGGCGATCGGTGCAGGAGATTTTAATCATCACAGGGCATATGATGATGCAAGAGTGACCGCAAAAATATTAGCATATCATATTGATCGTATGATGGGCGCACTTATGCTAAAAAGCTTTTCAGAGGTGAATGAATGCCTCTGGAAAATAAAGGGCGAGCATACAGGAAAAAAACGTCGTCCGTATCATCATATAGTGTTGCTTGTAAAAAATCAGCAGGGACTTTATAATCTGTATAAAATAATAAGTGAATCACATCTTAAATATTTTAAGACACGACCTATTATTCCACGTGAATTACTGGAAGAAAATCGAGAGGGCCTTATCATAGGCTCGGCGTGTGAGAGCGGCGAGCTATATGAGGCTGTAGTTCAGGGCAAACCGTGGAATGAGCTGAGAAAGATCGCAAGATTTTACGATTACCTCGAGATACAGCCGATAGGTAATAATGAATTTCTTGTGCGTGACGGTAAGATCAAGAGCATAGATACAATTAAAGAGATGAATAATACCATCGTCAAGCTCGGACAAGCCGAAAACAAGCCGGTAGTCGCTACCTGTGACGTTCATTTTCTTGATCCGCATGATGAGGTGTATCGTCGTATACTTATGTCGGGTCAGCATTTTAAGGATGCTGATAATCAGGCACCGCTCTATCTTCGTACTACAGATGAAATGCTTGAGGAATTCAGCTATCTTGGACACAAGAAAGCATATGAGGTGGTCGTAGAAAATACAAACCGTATTGCCGATATGTGTGAAAATATACGCCCTGTTGTTGACGGAACATATCCTCCGACTATTGATGGTGCGGCAGAGGATCTCCAAAGAATATGTTATGAAAATTCACACAAGCTCTACGGAGATCCATTGCCTAAGGAAATAGAGGATCGTATAAGTGCGGAGCTTCTGCCGATCATAAATAACGGCTTTGCAGTCATGTACATGTCGGCACAAAAGCTTATAAAAAAATCAAATGACGCAGGCTACCTCGTAGGCTCACGTGGTTCTGTTGGGTCATCCTTCGTAGCATACGCATGTGGTATATCTGAGGTAAATCCGCTTGCACCGCACTATATATGCGATAAGTGTAAGTCTATAGAAATATACCACGGCGAAAAATACAGCTGCGGTGCAGATATGCCTGACAAGAATTGCCCGAATTGCGGAATAAAATATCGTAAGGACGGATTCAATATCCCGTTCTTCACCTTCCTTGGATTCAAAGCCGAAAAGGAGCCTGATATTGACCTCAACTTCGCAGGTGAATATCAATCACAGGCACATCGTGACTGCGTTGAACTGTTCGGTGAGGGACAGGTATTTAAGGCAGGAACGATAGGCACACTTGCGGATAAGACTGCATACGGCTTTGTACGTAAATATGCGGAGGAGCGAGGCTTGAGCTTGTCAAAGGCTGAGATGAATCGCTTGACAATAGGCTGTACAGGCGTAAAGCGTACAACGGGTCAGCATCCGGGTGGTCTTATTATCGTTCCACGTGATCATACGATATATGAATTTTGCCCGGTACAGCATCCTGCAGATGATCCGAACTCCGATATCATAACAACGCACTTCGATTTCCATTCTATCCATGATAATTTGCTTAAGCTCGATATGCTCGGACATGATAATCCTACGATAATCAAGCATCTCGAGGATATGACTAAGACAAATTCCGGTGATATACTGCTTGACGATCCGCGAACTATAGGTATTTTTACGGATATCAGAAATCTTCACGACGTGAATGATATGCCGATAGAGCCTGACGAAATACTCGGAGTAACAGGCGTGGCGGCTGTACCTGAATTCGGCACACGCTTTGCACGTCAGATGCTCATCGATACTCAGCCTAAAAACTTTGACGGACTTGTACGTATTTCCGGTCTTTCACATGGTACAGACGTTTGGATGGGCAATGCCGCCGATCTTATCAAGGCAGGGACTGCTACGCTTGACGAGGTCATAAGTGCTCGTGACGATATTACAATGTATCTTATCGCAAAGGGTATGGAGGCTTCACTGTCATTTAAAACAAGTGAGGCGAT
Source organism: uncultured Oscillospiraceae bacterium (assembly GCA_964461815.1). GTDB lineage: Bacteria > Bacillota > Clostridia > Oscillospirales > QAMX01 > JAAZBA01. The sequence continues at coordinate 63,597 of CAYWVF010000010.1, read as the reverse complement.
TCGTAAGGGCAAGGGAATAGTGCCGGAAACAGTCGAGATCATGAGAGAGCACGGTGTACCGGAATGGTATATAGATTCCTGCCAAAAGATAAAATATCTGTATCCGAAATCTCATGCGGTAGCGTATGTAATGATGGCATTCCGTATCGCATGGTATAAGGTGCATTATCCGCTGCCATTCTACAGCTCGTATTTCAGCATACGTGCGGTAGGCTTCGATGCGAGTACGATGACACATGGCATAGAGACCGTAAAAGCGATGTATGATGAACTGAACGCAAAGCCGGATGCAACTGCCAATGAAAAGGATACAGTAGTAACGCTTGAGGTAGTATATGAATTTTATAAGCGTGGCTTTACGTTTAAAAATGTAGATATATATGATTCAGATGCGGAGAATTTCATTATTGATGGTAACTCACTCATCCCTCCGCTCACATCATTACCCGGACTGGGCTCTACTGCCGCACGTGATATTGCCGAGGAACGAAAAAAAGGTGAATTTTCATCTATTGATGAGATCGTACAGCGTTGTCCGAAGGTAGGTAAGAGCGTTGTGGAGCTGCTGGAGCGTAACGGAGCATTGCGTGATATGCCGGAAAGCGACCAGATAAGCATGTTTTAACACATAGGATAAGCTTGACCCGAAGATAGACCGTTCTATCTTCGGGAAAGCGTCTATTTTTATGTAATTGTGATATTTGTACCGTGAAATTTTATAATATACTGTTGATTTTTTTGATACACAACACTTGACTTTAGCGGAGTAACGTGTTATCATATTAACATAATAAAAATCGCTTGGGGTAGAGTATGAAAAACTATACAATTTCGACGCCAAAGGGCACACATGATATACTTTATAATGACTGCAAGGTTCGCCGTAATATTGAAGAAAACTTTATGTCGTTGTTTGAGAACAGAGGCTACAGTGAGATAATAACACCGGCGATAGAATACTATGATGTATTTATGAAGTCGGGGAATCCGGTAACTCAGGAAGAGATGTTCAAGCTTGTAGGCTCTGACGGCAGGCTTCTGATACTTCGTCCTGACATGACGACACCTATAGCCAGAGTAGCTGCTACTAGATTGCCGGAATCGGGAATGCCGTACAGACTCTGCTATGTTCAGGATGTTTATGCAGCTGAGAATTTTGCAGGACGTGGAAGTGAGACAACGCAAGCCGGTATAGAGCTTATAGGTGCGGCAGGAGTCAGAGCTGATATAGAGGTAATAGCTGTGGCTATAGAGGCACTGGCTAGAGTTTCGGGAAGATACAGACTTGAAATAGGTCATGCAGGCTTTTTCCGCTCACTGGTCTCTACATTTACTCAGGATGAAGAAACGGTAGAAGAGATAAGAAATCTCATTGAGTGTAAGAATTTCGCTGCGATCAACGATGTTTTGGAGGATTACAAGGAGTATCCTGCATATAAAGCACTTTGCAGATTGCCGCAGCTCTTCGGAGGAGAGGAAGTACTTGACGAGGCGATAGAGCTGGCAGAGGGCTGTGCCGGAGTGGAAGAAATAGAGTATCTCAGAACGATACTTCATGAATTGACAGCGGCAGGCTTCGGTGACAGCGTTATGATAGATCTTGGACTTGTTCACCACATGGATTACTATACCGGCGTGGTTTTTCAGGGCTATATAGATGGAGTAGGCTCTAAAATAGTCGGCGGAGGACGTTATGACAGCTTGGTAGGCATGTACGGACGCAGTGTGCCTGCAACAGGCTTTGCGATAGATGTAGATAGAGTGTGTGAAGTGACGGAATATGAGCAGGAGATAAAGAAGCATTACGTACTTCACGTAGAGCATGGATGCCTTAGAAAGGCTATGGATTTTTGCGATAATCATAAGAACTGTCAGTGCGAGCTTTCTCCGTATGAGGATATGGAGGATAGTAAGAGGCTTGCAAAGCGACGCGGAGAAAATACTGTCGGAGGCTGTGCGCTTGTTCGCATCTATGCCGGTGGCGCAAAGACCGTGAATCTGGAGGAATAAATTATGGATAAGCTGAAAATTGCGCTTACAAAAGGCAGATTAGAGAAAAAATCAGTAGAAATGTTTGAAAAGCTCGGATTTGACTGCGAAGAAATAAAGCAGCCGTCAAGAAAGCTTATATTTAATCTGACAAAGGGTGATCTGACACTTGAAACAGTGCTTGCAAAGGCTCCCGATGTTATTACATACGTAGAACGAGGCGTTTGCGATCTCGGCATAGTAGGTAAAGATACTATCATGGAGCATGGACGTTCGTTTTATGAGGTGCTGGATCTCGGCTTTGGAAAATGCAGATTTGCTTTGGCAGTGCGCAAGGGTGATGATTTTTATGCAGGAACATTTAAAAACCGTGTTATCGGTACAAAATACCCGGAGGTCACCCGTTCGTATTTTGCGAAAAAAGGCATGGATGTTGATATAGTAAAGATAGAGGGCTCGGTCGAGCTTGCACCTCTGCTTGGATTGGCTGACGGTATAGTTGATATTGTTGAGACCGGCACTACACTTAAAGAAAACGGACTCGAGGTCATAGAGACAATAGCACCGATAAGCGCACGTCTCATCGTCAATCTTGCAAGCATGAAAATGAAAAAACGCTCAATACTTGAGCTTATCAATGATTGCAGAGAGTATCTTGATGAAGGAGCAAATGTATGATCAGAATATTAAAAGCTGATGGCGTAAATGAAGTCGAGCTCATTGAGCAGATGCGTGCAAGAGCCGGAGAGACGGAAAAAAATATAAATGATATTGCCGAGACGACGCTTAAAGATATAAAAGCACGAGGCTATGAAGCGGTGAAAGAGTATTCTGTCAAATTTGATAAATCAGAGCCGTATGAGATCACAGAGGAAAGGCTTCGTCAGGCGCATGAGAATACGGATAAAAAGGTGATCGAGGCTCTGGAAAAAGCAAATGAGAATATAAGGCTGTATCATGAAAAAATGCTTCAAAGCTCATGGCTCATGGATAAGGGCGACGGCAGAGTGATAGGACAACGCATTCGAGGACTTACACGAGTCGGTATATATGTACCCGGAGGACGTGCGGCATATCCTTCGAGCGTACTGATGAATGCTGTACCGGCAAGAGTCGCAGGTGTAAAAGAGATCGTTATGGTTACACCGCCTACGGAATTTTTAAATGACGCAGTCCTTGCGGCTGCATACATAGCAAAGGTGGATCGTGTTATCGCTGTAGGAGGAATACAGGCAATAGGTGCATTGACATACGGTGCAGGCTTTATTCCGAAGGTAGATAAGATCGTAGGCCCGGGAAATGCATTCGTAGCAGCAGCCAAGCGTCAGGTTTACGGTAAGGTAGATATCGATATTGTAGCAGGCCCGTCGGAGGTACTTGTTATTGCCGACGATAGTGCAAATCCTGTATATGCGGCGGCTGATCTGTTGAGTCAGGCTGAGCATGACGTGCTTGCAAGTGCGATAATGGTAACGACAAGCATGGAGACGGCTAAGAAGGTTGCGGAAGAGGTCGAACGTCAAACGGCAGCGCTCTCAAGAGCAGAGATAATCAAGCAATCTATTGACAGCTTCGGTGCAATTATTGTGTGTGATACTATAGAGAGGGCTGTAGAGATAGCAAATGAGATAGCACCGGAGCATGCAGAGGTGCTATGTAAGGATGCCGAAAAGATATCTGAGGGTGTCATAAATGCGGGAGCGATTTTTATAGGCGAATATTCGCCTGAGCCTCTCGGAGATTACATGGCAGGTCCGTGTCATGTGCTCCCGACATCAGGAACGGCAAGATTCTTTTCTCCGTTATCGGTAGATGCGTTTGTAAAAAAGACGAGTGTTATAAAATATGATCGTGATGCATTACTGCGTGAAGCTGATGATATTATCGCAGTCGCAGACGCTGAATTTCTCACAGCTCATGCAAATTCTATAAAGGTTAGAAAGAACTGAAAATTATGAAAATATGCAATAAGCTCATAGAAATGGCTCCGTATGATCCTACGGAGGACAAGTATAATATAAAACTTGATGCAAATGAAAGCTTTATAGCGTTGCCGCAGCACATAAAGAATAAGGTGCTTGAAGCTGTTGACAATGTTATGGACAATCGTTATCCTGATCCTGCGTGTAAAAAACTGCGTGAAGCGGCTTCGATGATCTATAATGTCCCGGCTGACAATATAGCAGTAGGCAATGGCTCTGACGAGCTGCTGTCTATCATTATAAGTGCGTTCAACATGAAGAGCAGCAGGATAATGGTAGCTTTGCCCGACTTCTCGATGTATGAATTTTATGCACATACTGCTGAGTGCGAGGTAGTCGCTTTTGAAAAGGATGAAAAGCTTAGAATAAATGCAGACGAGCTGATCGCAGCGGCAAAAAGAGAAAATGTAAGTCTGCTGATCTTCTCTAATCCATGCAATCCGACAGGTCAAGGACTGATGAAGAACGAGGTAATTAAGATCATAGAGAGTCTGCCTGAGTGCCTGGTCGTAGTTGATGAAGCGTATATGGATTTCTGGGATCAGAGCATTGCAGATTGTGTTTTGGATTATGATAATGCTTTGATGCTTCGCACATGCTCCAAAGCATTTGGTCTTGCTGCAATGCGTGTAGGCTTTGCTGTCGGTAATGATACTCTTATCGGATGCATCAATAAAGCAAGATCACCTTTCAATATCAGCTCATTAGTTCAGGCAGCGGCAGAAAAGGTGCTTCTTGAGAGAGATTATCTTGATACATGCATCAAAAGAATATGCGACTCCGCACAGTCGCTGAGACAGAGCGCAAAAGCTTTGGCAGATAAAGCAGATGACATGGAATATATTGATACCGTGACGAATTTTGCACTTATCAGAACGGAAAAAGCTCCGTATTATTACCAAAAGCTCCTTGAAAAGAGCATTTGTGTACGCCTTGTAAAAAATAAATATCTCAGAATAACGTGCGGCAGTGATGCTGAAAACAAAATCGTTATAGATGCACTTAAAGAAATATGCGAGGTATTATGATGGATCGTATATGTGAGATAACAAGAAAGACAAAGGAAACCGATATATATTTGAAGCTGTCTCTTGACGGTGGTGATGTCAGGATCAGCACAGGTGTTGGATTTTTTGACCACATGCTGACAGCATTTGCCGTACATTCCGGCTTCGGACTGGAGCTTTGTGTAAAGGGTGACCTTGAGGTTGACTGTCACCATACTGTAGAGGATACGGGTATAGCTCTCGGACAGGCATTTGCGAAAGCTATAGGCGATAAACGCGGTATAAAGAGATTCGGAAGTGCATATGTGCCAATGGATGAAGCTTTGACATTCTGCGCGGTCGATATTTCGGGAAGAGCGTTTTTGTGTTTTGACGCTGATTTCAAATACCAATCCTGCGGCGATTATGATACGGCAATGACCGAGGAATTTATGCGTGCTTTTGCGTCTAATGCTATGATAACACTGCATCTCAGATGCGAGTATGGCGCAAATGACCATCATATTACAGAGGGATTATATAAAGCGTTCGCAAGAGCATTGAGAGAAGCTGCAAGGATCGAGAGCGACAAAATACTGTCGTCGAAAGGAACACTATGAACAAGACGATTGCAATAATTGATTATGGCGCAGGCAATCTGCGAAGCGTATCGAATGCGCTGGATTATCTTGGAATAAACAACATAATTACAAGCGATAAGGATGAGATAGAAAAAAGCTCGGCGGTGATACTGCCGGGCGTAGGTGCATTCCCGGATGCTATGGATTCTCTTATCGCCTCGGGTCTGGTAGATACTATTAAGGAGCAAGCAAAGGTAAAGCCATTCCTCGGAATATGCCTCGGTATGCAGATGCTGTTTACAAAGGGCATGGAGATCACCGAACGTGACGGTTTGGACATGATACCGGGAACGGTTGAACTTATCAAGACAGAGCTTAAGCTTCCGCAAATAGGCTGGAACAGTCTTAATATTCTCAAAGAAACTCCGATCACAAAAGGGATCAGCTCAGGTGAATATGTTTATTTTGTGCACAGCTTTTATGCGAAGCCGACAAGCCGTGAAAATCTTTACGCAGTGACAGACTACGGTACAGAGGTCGCAGCTATCGTCGGAGATGGATATGTTTATGGCTGTCAGTTTCATCCTGAAAAAAGTGGCGAGGTCGGACTTATAATACTTAAGAACTTTGGAGGCTTAATATGATCGTATTACCTGCAATAGATTTAAAGGATGGAATGTGTGTACGTTTGTATAAGGGCGATTTCAATACGGCACATAAGGTCGCAGAGGATGCAGTTGAGACGGCAAGAAAATTCATAGAATGCGGTGCCGAGATGATACATATGGTAGACCTTGACGGAGCAAAGACAGGTGGAAGTAAAAATATGCAGGTCGTTAAAGCTGTCATTGACAAAACAGGTGCAAAGGTAGAGCTTGGAGGCGGCATTCGCAGCATAGATAACATCGCAAGAGCTATTGAGGATGGTGTAAGTCGTGTTATAATCGGCTCGGCTGCCGTAAAAGATCCCGAGCTTGTACGAAAAGCTGTTGAAAGCTACGGTGACAAGATCGCAGTGGGAATAGATGCACTTGGCGATACTGTCAGAACAGAGGGTTGGCTTGAGGATTCAAAGCTTAATTTCATTGATTTTGCAAGAAGAATGGAAGACTTTGGCGTCAAAACGATCATTTACACAGATATAAGCAAGGATGGATTGCAAAGCGGGCCATCGTTTGATAATCTCGGAAAGCTTCGTGATGCAGTCAAGTGCGATATAGTTGCATCTGGCGGCGTTACAACACTTGATGATATAAAAAGGCTTCGTGAAATGAATATAGATGCTGCAATAGCAGGTAAAGCCGTGTATACAGGCACGTTACCTCTGATGGAAGCGATAAAGGAGGCAAAAGGCTGATGCTTGCAAAAAGAATAATCCCATGTCTCGATGTTCATAACGGAAGAGTTGTAAAGGGTGTTAATTTCGTAAATATACGTGATGCAGGAGATCCCGTAGAGCTTGCAAAGTTCTACAGCTCACAGGGAGCAGACGAGATAGTTTTTCTGGATATAACCGCTACACATGAAGCAAGAAATACGATTGTAGACGTAGTTTGCCGCACATCGAGAGAGGTTTTTGTACCATTGACAGTCGGAGGTGGCATACGCACAGTTGACGATTTTAAAGAGATACTTCGTGCAGGAGCCGATAAGGTAAGTGTAAATTCCGCTGCGGTACGTGACAAATATCTGATTTCGAGAGCTGCGGAGAGATTCGGCAGCCAATGTGTAGTGCTTGCCATCGATGCACGACGCAAAAAGACAGGCGGATTCGAGGTCGTGATAAACGGAGGCAGAATACCGACAGAGCTTGACGCACTTGAATGGGCAGTAGAGGGTGAACGTCTCGGAGCTGGTGAGATACTTCTCACATCAATGGATACCGACGGCACGAAGAACGGCTTTGATATCGAGCTGACGCAGGAGGTCATGAAACGAGTGAATATTCCGGTGATAATGTCCGGAGGCTGCGGAAGCTTAGAGCATTTTTATGAAGGCTTTACAGAGGGCGGCGGTGATGCGGCATTGGCTGCAACGCTTTTCCATTACGGAGAGCTTACAGTACCGCAGGTCAAAGAATATCTGCACTCACGTGGTGTAGAAGTTAGAAGATAAGAGGGTTTTGTTTTGGATACATCTGTTTATTTTAAAAAGAGCGATCTTATTCCGGCAGTAGTTCAGCACTACAAGACAAAGGAAGTGCTGATGGTTGGCTTTGTAAATGAAGAAGCACTGAAATTGACGCTGGAAACAAAAAAAGGGTGGTTCTATTCACGCTCGAGAAATAAGCTTTGGATGAAAGGCGAAAGCTCGGGCAATGTATTACACATAAAGGAAGTCTACAGTGACTGCGACGATGATACTATGCTTTATATGGTCGATCCTGTAGGACCGACGTGCCATACAGGAAACAGAACTTGCTTTTTTAAGAAAATACTGTAAATAAGAAAGGAATATAAAAATGGATGCAATCAGCTCGCTGTACGAAGTAGTAATGGACAGAAAAGCTAATCCGCAGGAAGGCTCATATACATGCTATCTGTTCGATAAGGGACTTGATAAGATATTAAAAAAGGTCGGTGAGGAGTGCGCCGAGACAATAATCGCATCAAAGGATGATGATAAGAGCGCAACTATTGGAGAGATCAGCGACCTCATCTACCATCTTGTAGTATTGATGGCAGAAAAGGGTATTGCATATGATGAGGTGAACGCTGAGCTTGAGCGCAGAGCACAGAAGATAGGTAATCTGAAAAAAATGCGTGTTACCGATAAGGAGACCTGATCAAATACGATTTATATCTTCTATTACGGATATCAGCTGCAAATGCTGTTGACAAGTCTGATAACTGGGTGTATAATTAACATATAACTGGTACAAATGGAGGAATTTTAAATGGCAGCACAGATAAAGATCGGTGTAGTTGGTTTAGGACGAATAGGAATGTCCGTCCATCGTGAATGTTTGAAAGCTCGTCCTGATAAATTTAAGGTAGTTGCAGCGTGTGATCTTATTGAGAATCGCCGTGAGAGATATGCTGAAGAATTTGGCTGTAAAACATATGAAAATATCGAAGATATGATCGCAGATCCCGAGGTTGAGGTAGTAGATATTGCTACACGTTCCTGCGACCATTATAAACATGCAAAAATGGCTCTGCTTGCAGGCAAGAGCGTACTGGTAGAGAAGCCGTTCTGTGAGACATACGAACAGGCAAAGGAGCTTATAGCTCTTGGACAGCAGCCGGCAGGTCCTCATATCTATGTCCGTCACAACAGACGCTTTGAGGAAGGCTTCATAAAGGTAAATAATATCATCGATTCAGGTATTCTCGGTGAGGTATTTGAGATCAAGCTTACAAGAAACAGTTATCAGCGCAGAAACGACTGGCAGACAATAAAGGAATTCGGTGGCGGACAGCTTCTCAACTGGGGACCGCATATTGTTGACCATTCACTTCGCTTCTGCGGCGGCAAGTATGAGAAAATGTATGCAGACATTAAGCTCGTAACTGCTGTAGGTGATGCAGAGGATCATATCAAGCTGGTATTCAAGGGCGTTAATGGCAGGATCGTTGATATGGAGATCAGCGGCGGTGCAGCACTTCCGACTCCTGAATATGTAGTATATGGTACAAGAGGCAGCCTTATAGGCGAGGGAAATAAGTTTAGATTAAAATATCTTGATCCTAAGGTCGAATTGATGGATATCAAGGCTGATCCGAATACACCTGACGGAGATACATACGGCAATGCTGAAAAGCTTGTATGGATCGAGGAAAGCTTCGAGCTTGACGGTAAGGATAAGACAGATGTAGTATGGGATTATTTCTATGATGCTTACCGCAACAACAAGCCTTATCCGATCACATCGGAGCAGGCAGCAGAGGTAGTACGTACTATTGAAGATGCAAAGATAGGCACTGTATTTGCAAAGTAATCGGTACGCCGGATAGATAAACAAGCTATCCGGCGTATTTTTATGCTTAAAAATAATTGGAAATTATAATTTGTTTTAAAAGTCGCTTGTTTTTTTCTATAATAATGATATAATTATAGGAGAACTAAATACGAGGTGAAATAATTGAGAGTAATGATATTATCGGTTACGGCAGGCTATGGTCATCACTCTACCGCAAAAGCACTTGCAGACAGTCTTCTGGCAAGAGGTGCTGAGGTCGAGGTCGTTGACGTGCTTGAAAAGATAAACCATATGCTTCAGAAGACGATCGCAGAGGGATATCTTTTCGTAACAAACAAATATATGCGAAGAGCTTACAGAACTGTGTATACTTTTCTTGAGGATAAGGGAAAGGTTACATCTAAGTATAATATAGAAAGCTTAACGTCGGCTCTAATGGCGTTCAAATTCCACAGCTTCATTACGGATTATGCTCCCGATGCGATAATATGTACGCACGTAACGGCTGCACAGATCGTCAATGAGCTGAAACGCAGAAATAAGATGTCGCAGCCGGTAATCGGTGTAATAACCGATTACACTATTCATCCGTTTTGGGAAGATACTGAATTTATCGAAAAGATCGTTATTGCATCTGAGCTTTTGACACGCAGAGCATTATCTAAGGGTATACGTGAGGAGCAGATAGCACCGCTTGGGATACCTGTACGTCCGAAATTCTCAAAAAAAATGTCAAAGTCAGAGGCGTGTCGCATATTCGAATTAGATGAAAACCGTCCTGTTGTGCTGCTTATGGGTGGAAGTATGGGATACGGTAATCTGCAGAAATACGTGGATAAAATCTTAAATGTTAATCCGAAGATACAGGTGCTTGCAGTATGCGGAAATAATCATAAGCAGTATAATAAGCTCATTGAAGAGAAGGTTGCAGGATTGCACGTATTTGGGTTTGTGAATAACGTTGACGAGATGATGGATGCTGCCGATTGTATAATCACAAAGCCGGGTGGACTGACGGTCACCGAATCTATCGCAAAGAATTTGCCGATGATACTTATGAATCCGATACCGGGTCAGGAGGAACGCAATGTGGACTTCCTGATGAACAATGGCATGGCGATCGAGGTGACAAAGACGTTCCCACTCGAGGATGCGATGTACTTTATGTTCAAGAATGATCAGCGATTAAAGCTTATGTGCGAATGTATAAAGCTATATGCAAAGCCAAACGCAACGGAGGATATCGTTGATCTTACATATGAGTTGACCGGAAAGCAATAGACGAAGATATTTTATATTCCATATAATATTTTGAGGAGGTACGAATATGCTTTGGGCAGAAATACTATCCGGAAAGTTTGAAGAAGCGGTAGAAAAGTCAAAGAGCGTATGTGTATTAACGGTAGGATGTGTGGAGCACCATGGTAAACATCTCCCGCTGGCACAGGATGTGATCTCAACAGGCGGTCTGGTCGAAATAGCAGCAGAAAAAGAACCTGTAGTTGTATTTCCTCATATGTATTTCGGCGAAAAACAGGGAGCAGGTGAATTTAAGGGTACGATAATGTTTTCGTCTAAGCTGATGTTTGATATACTTACCGAATCCTGCCGTGAAATTGCAAGAAACGGATTTAAGAAGATCATAATAGCAAACGGTCACGGCGGAAATACTGCAATGCTTAATAATTTTGCACGCAGCGTACTCCATGATAAGAATGATTATATGGTATTTATCTATAATGTTTCAAATAGTTGGCCGACTGTACGAGAAATGATAGATATTGCCGAATCGGAAAACAAAGATTATTTTCCTGAGCTTACGCCTGAAGACATTCAAGCACTGAAAAATAATGACGAGAACTGCACAACACGTGGTCACGGCTGCTTTATGGAGACAGCTATAACACTTGGTGTTCGTCCCGATCTGGTTGATTTGGCAAGAGTAAATGATGTTGACGGCAGATCTGTACATTATATGGATCATATAACAGGAGCAGGCTTTTATTCTCCGTTTGCATGGATGGCAGATTATCCCAACTCGCTATCTTCCGATGCACATGACGGTAATGGTGAAAGAATCGGTAGAAGTGCGGTAAAATATGCATCTGATAAGCTCGCAAAAGCATTTAAGGTGATCAAGGATGATACAGCCTGTGAAGAATATCTTAGGAAATGGCTTGCAAAGCAGAGTTAAAGCGTAAATGAGATAAAATTTCAAATCCTAATTACAGTCTGTGAACATAGGATCATCCGTATGATAGTTGTGCGGATGGTCTTTATTGTTATTATGCAGATAAGTTGAAAAAGTACTTGACAAAAGCTTAAATAATTGGTATTATATTATTAGTTAGCATGCGCTAACTAATAATATTTGTGCAGGGTTAGTTTGTGCTAACTGGACTCGAAAGGAGACGACATATGAGCGTTGTAATAGTAGGCGGTAATGAATGTATGTCAAGGCAGTATAAAGATTTATGTAACCAATATAGCTTTAAAGCAAAAATATATCCGAAAATGAGTAGCGGATTAAAAGATATAGGGAATCCGGATCTTTTGGTGCTTTTTACGAATACGGTGTCGCACAAGATGATAAAATGTGTGTTGAGCGAAGCAAAAAATCAAAAGACACGAATTGCAAGATCGCACAGCAGCTCGATGTCTGCACTTAAGGGCATTTTAGATGAGCATGTAAATTGCATGAGCTGATTTTTATTTACGTAATTTCGATATTTAAAGTCAAAAATAAGCAATATTTGCTGTAAATGCATGGTTACAGCAAATATTGCTTATTTACAATAAGAGCGACAATTATCGTACCGATAACGCTACGATCCTTTGTTTTCTTATATATTTTCTACTTTAATTTTGCGAGTATTTCGTTTTCAAAAAAGTATTTCACTGTGGATGGAGTTACAGAGAAAACATTGTCATCTATTGTTACGCATATGCCTTGCTGACATTTTCCGATACAAAATGAACCTGCAAGATCTACACGGTCTTTTAAGTTGTACTGAGATATCAGCTCCTGAAGCTGCTCAACAACAAGGCGTGAGCCCTTTATATGGCAAGAAGAACCGATACAAATTGTAACTTTCAATAAAATTCACCTCAAAGTAATTCAAAAATAATGACATAAAACCGCCGTTAAACCGACTCAGAAATACCCTACATCAATCAAGGTATAGATTCGTAAGGAATATCTTTGAGCCCTTGCTTAACGGCGGTTTTAAATTTTGATTATACGTCATAGCCCGAAAAGAGCTGTGCTGTTGTTTTAAGCAAATCTGCTTGGATCGATCAATTTTTCATCTGCTCATTCAAATATGCGAGAGAGTGTGCCAGATTTTCCTGCTGCAAAAGAATATCTTTCGGAACAGTCAAGCTGCACGGTGCAAAGTTCCAAATAGCCTTGATGCCGCACTGCACCATTCTGTCACATACCTCCTGAGCTGATCTTTCGGGAACGGTAATTATTCCAATACGAACATTTACCTCCTTGCAAAAGCTTTCAAACTGATCCATCGGATAGATGATTTTTTCGTTATCGAATTTGCCGACCTTCTTATTGTCGCTGTCAAAGGCTGCAACAATATCCAATCCGTAATTCGAGAAGCCATTATAGTTGAGTAAGCCTTTTCCTAAGGTGCCGGCTCCGACAATGACAACATTGCTTCGATCATTAAGACCGAGAAAGCTCTCTAGTTTGTCGATAAGCTCCGACGTAACATATCCGATCTTAGGCTTTCCGTCACCGCTGATAGAGCCTAGATCCTTTCTAACCTGTACCTCTCCAAGCTCCAAAGCCTTTGCAATGGTTGTAGCGGAGATCGTAGGATTGCTCTCACATGGCAGAGCTTTGAGGTATTGTAAATACATCGGCAATCTGCTTAGTGTGGCTTTTGCGACTGAAGCTTGGCTCAATAAATCACCTTCTTACTGTGTCATGCTATATATGCTCAGTTTTCTGAGACAAGGGGTAAAACATTTTCCTTGAAAAAGCTTCTTGCCAATTCAGCAGGAATACGATGTATTACACCATTGAGAGTTACGGCTACGCCGCTGCTGCTGCACTTACGAGTGCAAAATGATGCCGCCAGATGAACTTTGTCGTGAAGTGCATATTCTTCGATCAAATGCTGAAAAGACGTTACGATATTGTGTGCGCCGTTTATATGGCAGGAGCTTCCGATACATACACTAAGTTCAACCATCATGCAAACCTCATTCCTTTATATAATCAACATGCAATAATTCGTGTACTTTACCCTTTAAGATACCATCGTAGAGAGCTGAAACAATAGGATTCTCTTCACTGCGGCGAACGCTGAGGAGTCTGTCTGCCTCGTAAAGACCCTTGCTGCGATCATTCTTTTCACCGGACATAGCGAATGGCTGACCGCCACCGTTGATACAACCACCGGGGCAAGCCATTACTTCAATAAAGTCGAAGTGTTCGCCGGCTTTTACACGGTTGAGAATGATCTCTGCGTTGTTAAGTCCGCTGACAACTGCTATGTGCAGCTCTGATTCGCCATATGTAAGGTTAAATTCCTTGATGCCTTCCATACCGCGCTGTCCTGCATTTGCAACGGTAAGCAGTGTGCTGCGTGACTTGTTGGTAGCAACACGTCTGAGAACGGCTTCTGTTACACCGCCTGTTACGCCGAAGATCACACCGGCGCCGGAGATCGTTCCAAACGGCATATCTATTGCTTCAGGCTCAAGTGTATCAAACATAATGCCTGATTCCTTTATCATCCTGATAAGCTCCTGTGTTGTTATGACTACATCAACATTCGGGATATCGTCTGATTTGAACTCATCACGTGCAGCCTCGAACTTTTTGGCTGTACATGGCATTACAGCAACGTGGAACATCTTATGAGATGCCTTCTTGCTCTGATCCTTGAGTATAGATGCCAACATCTGCATAGGTGAACGGCACGTAGACACGTTCGGAAGGAACTCAGGATGCTTTTTCTCACAGTACTGAACCCAACCCGGGCAGCAGGATGTGATAAGTGGGATATTTTTGTTATCTTCAAGGCGTCTGAGGAACTCTTCGGATTCTTCAAGAACCGTAAGATCAGCGCCGAGTGTTGTGTCGTATACTTCATCAAATCCGATGTGACGCAATGCTGCAACGATCTTGCCCATTACATTTTCGCCATCCTTAACACCAAGCTCACGACCGAGAGCGACACGAACAGCCGGAGCGACCTGGACGGTCGTTTTGATCGTAGGATCGTCAATTGCCTTCCAAACGGAATTGATGTTGTTCTTGACAACGATAGCACCTGTAGGACAAACAGCAGCACACTGACCGCAGCCAACGCAGGGAGATTCGGAAAGCGGCTTTCCAAAAGCGGTACTGATTATCATCTTAGAGCCTCTGTGTGCGAAGTCTATAGCACCCACGCTCTGGATCTCGTTACACATTCTCACGCAGTCACCGCAGAGAATACACTTGCCGTTGTCGCGTGTGATGCAAAGAGATGATGTATCGTCGTCTTTAGAAGATTTTGCTGTGTTCGGGAAACGAACGCCCTCAATATTATAACGCATTGCAAGATCCTGAAGCTTACAATTGATATTGTTTTCACATGTCGTACAGTCACGGCAGTGATTTGCAAGCAGCAGCTCAAGAATATTCTTGCGATATCTGCGAAGACGCTCTGTATTTGTTTTAATTACCATTCCTGCACGTGGAGGGGTAGAGCAGGCTGCATCAAGTCCGCCTCTTTCATTCTCGACCATACACATACGGCATGCACCATATATTGAAAGCTCGGAATGATAGCAGAATGTAGGCATCTTTATACCGATCTTACGGATCAGCTCAAGAAGATTTTTTTCACCTTCTATTTGAACGGGAATACCGTCTATAGTTAAAAATTCCTTATCTGTCATATTTCTTACTCCTCCTTAATAGCGTGGAATGGGCAAGCACCAATACAACTGCCACAGCGGATACACTTCGAAAGATCGATAGTGAACGGTTCCTTGATCTTACCGCTGATAGCGTTGACAGGACACTGACGTGAACATTTGGAGCAGCCTTTACAGAGAGCCGGATCAATAACGATTCTCTTAAGCTTCTGGCAAGCACCAGCCGGGCAACGCTTCTCGTAAATATGTGCTTCATATTCATCTCTGAAGTTCTTGATCGTACTGACGACCGGAGACGGAGCGGATTTTCCGAGACCGCAAAGAGCTGTAGCGGAGATTGTATCGGCAAGCTCAAGGAGAAGCTCGATATCGCCGTCCTTGCCTTCGCCTGCAACTATGCGCTCGAGGATCTCAAGCATACGCTTTGTACCTTCACGGCACGGGATGCACTTACCGCAGGATTCATTCTGAGTAAAGTTCATGAAGAAGCGAGCAACCTCTACCATGCAGGTGTGAGAATCCATAACTACCAGACCGCCTGAACCGATCATGGCTTTAGCCTTTTTAAGTGTATCAAAATCGAGCGGAAGATCAAGATGCTCCTTTGTAAGACATGCACCGGACGGACCGCCGATCTGAACTGCCTTGAACTCACCGTCGCCACGCATACCGCCGCCGATATTGAAGATAATCTCACGGAGCGTTGTACCCATAGGAACTTCGATAAGGCCTGTGTTTACGATATTACCTGTAAGAGCAAATGCTTTTGTGCCGGGGCTTGTCTCTGTACCTAAGGTCAGATACCAGTCAGCACCATTATTGATTATCTGAGCAACATTTGCGAATGTTTCAACGTTATTAAGAACGGTGGGCTTGTCAAAAAGTCCATGCTCAACTGTACGCGGAGGCTTTACACGTGGGAATCCGCGCTTACCTTCGATCGATGCTGTAAGAGCACTGCCTTCACCGCAAACAAATGCACCGGCACCACGGTTGATGTGCATATGGAATGAAAATCCGGTACCGAGTATATTATCGCCAAGGAGACCAAGCTCCTCTGCCTGCTTTATGGCATTGTTAAGACGATCTATAGCAAGAGGATATTCGGCACGTACATAAATATAGCCCTCACTTGCACCGCAAGCAATACCTGCGATCATCATGCCTTCCAGCATTCTGTGAGGATCGCCCTCCATGATGCTTCTGTCCATGAATGCACCGGGGTCACCCTCGTCGCCGTTACATACG
Source organism: uncultured Oscillospiraceae bacterium (assembly GCA_964461815.1). Taxonomy (GTDB): domain Bacteria; phylum Bacillota; class Clostridia; order Oscillospirales; family QAMX01; genus JAAZBA01. The sequence continues at coordinate 47,000 of CAYWVF010000010.1, read as the reverse complement.
ATATATTTCTGAGGATCTTTCTGGCGCTTTACCTGAGCCCATTTACGACCTGCCGGGAATCCGCCGCCGCCCCTGCCACGAAGATTGGATTTGCTGATCTCATCAACTATTTCATCTGCTGTCATATCAAAGAGTGCCTTTTCAAAGGCTGTATATCCGCCGATAGCAAGATATTCTCTGATAGAATTAGCATCGATCTTGCCACAATGCTCGAGAACGACACGTGTCTGCTGCTGATAGAAAGGAATTTCTTCCTGCTTCTTGTATACAGTATCATTTCTCTTATATGCAAGACGTTCGATATGTTCGCCCTTTACGACTGTTTTCTCAACGATCTCTTCACAGTCCTCAAGCTTTACCTTTGTGTAAAGCCATCCCTGCGGATCTATACGCATAAGAGGACCCATCTCACAGAAACCGTGACATCCGCTCTTCTTAAGTCCTACGGAACTGTCATGAGGATCGACCTCAAGCTCTACGGAAACAGGGATATTGCGTTCAGCCATCAGTTCCTTTAGTCTTTCATATATATTCAGTGAACCGCCGGCAACACAGCCTGTGCCTGCACATACGATGATTTTTTCTGTCTGAACGGCATAAGCTTTTTTAAATGCCTCGCGATATGAGTTCAGCTCTTCTCTATTTTTTATCATTGGCTATTTCCTCCCTCAGCTGTTTCAAAAGCTCAGATGCCTTGTCCGGTGTCATTGCCGGATGAACGACATCATTTACTGTAAGTACCGGGGCAAGTCCGCATGCTCCGAGACATGATACTGTTTCCAGTGTGAAGCACAGATCATCAGTTGTCTTTTTGCTTTCATTGAGACCGAGCTCTTTGCGCAGACGATCAAGGATTGGAATGGAGCGACGTACATGACATGCAGTACCATCGCAGATCTTGATGACATACTTTCCCTTGGGCTCGAGAGAGAAGTTCTCATAGAAAGTAGCAACACTGTAGATTCTTGCTTCACTCATGCCGAGCTTTTCCGAAAGATGCGGAAATACTTCACGAGGTAAATAGTGATAGTGCTCCTGGATCTCTTGCAGGATCGCAATTATAGCCTGCTGACTGTAATTGTTCACAGAAAGTATCTGATCAACGACTGCGAAATCGAATTGTGAGTTCATTTAGCGTTCTCCTTTTTCTTTTTTCTCAGATATAAGCTGCATGTTGTATTGGTTTATTTGTTTGAAAGATATTCATCAATTGCACGAGCAGCGACCTTACCTGCACCCATGGCAGAGATAACCGTTGCAGCGCCTGTAACAGCATCACCGCCGGCATATACAGCGTCACGAGAGGTGAGACCGTATTCGTTAACAATAATACCGCCACGTGAATTGACGTCGAGTCCGCCTGTTGTATTCTTGATAAGAGGATTCGGTGTAGTACCGATAGACATAACAACTGTATCAACATCAATGTCATATTCACTGCCTTCAACAGGAATAGGTCTTCTTCTTCCCTTTGCATCAGGCTCTCCAAGCTCCATCTTTATGCAACGCATACCTGTAACAAATCCGTTTCTCGGATCACGAGGATCGTCGGGGTTCTTGTAGCCGAGGATCTCAACAGGATTTCTGAGAAGCTGGAAGTCGATGCCTTCCTCCATTGCATGTTCAACCTCTTCCTTACGTGCGGGAAGCTCATCCATAGAACGACGATATACGATATAAACCTTATCTGCTCCGAGACGAAGAGCCGTTCTTGCAGCGTCCATTGCAACGTTACCGCCGCCTACAACTGCTACTTTGCCGCCCTTCATGATCGGTGTGGCCGGGTTGTCCTTATATGCCTTCATGAGGTTGCTTCTTGTAAGGAATTCGTTAGCAGAGTAAACACCCTTGAGTGATTCGCCGGGGATACCCATAAAGCTTGGAAGACCTGCACCTGAGCCTATAAATACAGCTTCGTAGCCCATATCAAAGAGCTCATCTATTGTAAGTGTTTTACCGATGACAATGTTAGGTTCAACATCAACTCCGAGAGCCTTCAGAGTATCTACTTCTTTGGCAACTATAGCCTTAGGAAGTCTGAACTCAGGGATACCGTAAACCAGAACGCCGCCGGCTGTGTGCAATGCTTCGAAAACAGTTACTGCATAGCCTTTCTTGGCAAGATCACCTGCACATGTCAATCCGGAGGGGCCTGAGCCTACGATAGCGACCTTGTGACCGTTAGATTCCGGAACCTGGGGCAGCTCTTTTACATTTTCGTTGTGCCAGTCTGCAACGAAACGCTCAAGACGACCGATACCGACCGGCTCGAATTTGATGCCGAGTGTACATTTGCTTTCGCACTGTGTTTCCTGCGGACATACACGACCGCATACTGCCGGGAGAGAGGATGATTTTGAAATTTCCTGATATGCGCCTTCAAAATCGCCTTCCTTGATATGAGAAATAAAATCAGGAATATTTATATTGACAGGGCAGCCGGAAATACAGGGCTTATTTTTACAGTTGAGACAGCGCTGAGCTTCCGCAACGGCCATCTCTTCATTGTAGCCGAGTGCCACTTCGTTAAAATTATGTGCTCTTACACTAGCTTCTTGTGTAGGCATTTCATGTTTCTTAGGATTTATAGCCATTGTTTCGTTCCTCCTTACGCTTTCTTGAACAGGTTGCAAGCTTCTTCGTATGCATGACGCTCAAAATCAGCATACATTCTGCCACGAGACATTGCCTCGTCAAAATCGATTTCATAGCCGTTGAAGTCAGGGCCGTCAACACATGCGAACTTTGTGACCTTTTTACCGTCCTGATTGAGTGTAAGTCTGCATCCGCCGCACATGCCTGTACCATCGATCATGATCGGGTTCATGGATACGGTTACAGGTACATCAAAGGGCTTAGCTGTAGCAACAACAAACTTCATCATTATCAGAGGACCGATCGTTATTATTTCGTCGAATTTTTCTCCGCTTTCAAGCATCTCCTTGAGCGGGATCGTAACATTGCCGTGACGTCCGTAGGATCCGTCATCTGTCATCATTATCATTTTGTCGGAGCAAGCATTGAATTCATCCTCAAGGATAACAAGATCCTTATTTCTGAAGCCTATAATGCTTGTGACCTCTGCACCGAGCTTATGAAATTCCTCGGCAACAGGCATCGCAATAGCACAGCCTACGCCGCCGCCGATGATACATACTTTCTTTATTCCGTCTGTATGTGTGGCAACTCCGAGAGGACCTACGAAGTCCTGTATGTAGTCACCCTCATTTTTGGCATTGAGCTTTGTTGTTGTTCCACCGACGATCTGGAATATAATTTTTACAGTGCCTTCCTTTTCATCGCAGCCTGCGATAGTAAGAGGAATGCGTTCGCCGTCTTCATCAACACGGAGAATGATGAATTGTCCCGGTTTTGCTTTTTTTGCAACGAATGGAGCGTCGATCTCCATTTGGGTTACTGTAGGATTGAGGTTTTTCTTCCGAACAATTTTATACATAACAAATCTCCTTTTTTGAAATCTACTATTTGTACATTCGTAATATAATTGTATCACTTTTTGACGAAAATAGGAATTACTATAAAAGCTTATCGATATTATATGTATTGATATAACCGGACACGGTTTTACAATGTAAGTATTGGTTAATTTACTCATAACGGGAAAGGAAAAAAGAAAAAACGGCAGCAGTCAAACTGCGACCGTTTGTAATCGAAAACAGATCCGAAATAATGCATGAGCTAGCGTGAATGCGGAAGCAAAAACGTAACAAGACACAGAACATAAGCTGCGTATATTTCGGCAAAACAGAGCGGTTATACAGACAAATGATAGAAAAAAGCATAACCGATGATGGTTTTTGATATACCCTACAAATACCTGCGCTTTGAATTGCACAGCTCAGTTATGAATTTCTTGTCCAGCTCAGAAAGACGGTAATCCTTACGGTAGATCAGAACGTCCTTGTATAATTTCTGATATTCGGCACAGCTTCGCTGAACAAAAGAATACTCCTTGAGAAGCTTATCGGGAAGTGCCGAGCCCCACATAAATGTCTTATTGTTTTTGGATAACAGATCGAATTGGCTTGCACGTTCAAAAACAAATATCCTGCGTGATATATTGTCGGATAACTCTTCTCTCTTGACTGCCGATACAGGGAGTGCAGGCACAAACTGATCGTCGTGGACTATCTCGATAAAGCTGTTAAGATCGGAGAGCTTCAGCTCAGGCTTCTTTGCCAGCTCACTGTCTGCGCTGACAATAAGCAACGGCGTAAACTCGGAAATCAGCTCATAGGATAAGCTTTTTTCGTCGAGAAATTTTTTGAAGTACTTATCGTAGCTCTTGGAATATCTTATGATACCGAGATTATAATCGGACTGCAGGATGTTGTTTATTGTGTTTAGTGAGTTTGTTTCGTTGTAGACTATTTCGGCAGGCTTATCGCTTAAAAGTATAGAAAAATTAGCAAAAGCATCGGAAATATAGCTTGATCTCGGCACAGATATCGAGAATTTCTGTTTTTCGGGAAGTCCTGTTTTGTACATTGCTTCGACTTCGTCTATCTGCTCAAGGATCTTCTTGGCATATCCGATAAATTCCTCACCCTCCGGAGTGAGAAACATTCCTTTGGAGGAACGGTCGAAAATAGTGATTCCGAGATCAGCTTCAAGCTCCTTTACGGAACGGCTGAGGTTAGGCTGTGCAATAAGCAGAATGTCGGATGCCTTATTTATTGAGCCTGCCTTTGCGATTTCAACGGCATATTTCATGTGCATGATATTCATTTCTGCTTATCCCTCCTGTAAAGAATATTGCATATAGATTTTACCCTCGAGTGTTTTCCAGATGAGCTCATTGCTTTCAAGTATAATGTAGCTGTGCTCGGAGCATTCTTTTGGAATGGAGACAGAGCCTGGGTTACAGTAAACATATGAATCGAACTCTGTACATTTCGGGACGTGAGTGTGTCCGTGAAGAAGAATGTCGCCTTTGTGAAGCGGCGGCAGAGAGTTTTGATTAAATTTGTGACCATGAGTGGCAAATATAGCACGATCACCTACGAAAAGCGTGATATAATCTGCCATGATCGGAAATTCAAGGAGCATCTGATCAGCATCTGTGTCACAATTGCCGCGAACACAGTAAATACTGTCCTTTAGATCATTGAGCATGGCTGCCACAGCTTTGGGAGCATATTCTACGGGAAGATCATTTCTGGGACCGTGGTAGAGAATGTCTCCGAGCAGGAGCATACGGTCAGCTTTTTCAGAGCTGTAAGCCTCAAGAAGCTTTTTACAATAGTATGCTGAGCCGTGGATATCGGATGCAATAAATAATTTCATAGTATACCTCGTTTAATGAACAGGTGATATATCTGTTTTAATATACCGCCATTGCTTCAAATTTATTCTGTATGCAATTGTCAAAGCCTATTAATGCGTGAAAAACCGCTGTAAAAAGGCTGATTCTGAAAAAACAGAGAACATACATAAAAATGTTATAGTTGCTATATCATTTTATATTATATCAAAATATTGTCTGCTTGTCTAGCTATAATGAAAAACTGATAGCATATTTTTATAATACGATGAAAGTTATATTGTCCGATCATGTTGCGAAAGAATGCTTTTAGTGATATAATATAAAAAAAAGAAGGGGTCAATTGAAATGAAATATCGTAGTGATAAATACGGAAATGAGCTGTCGGTGCTTGGCTTCGGATGCATGAGATTTCCGCGAAAGCTCGGCTCGATAGATATGGAAGAAACCGAACGTGAGATAATGACAGCATATGAAGCGGGTGTAAATTATTACGATACTGCGTATATATATCCCGGAAGTGAAGCTGCCGTAGGAGAAATTTTCGAGAGAAATAATATACGTGATAAGGTATATATTGCAACGAAGCTGCCTCACTATATGATAAAGACCGGAGATACACTCGATAAGCTGTTTGCCGAAGAGCTGTCACGTCTCCGCACAGATCACATCGATTACTACCTTATGCATATGCTGACAGATACAGACACATGGGAAAGATTGAAGGCTCTCGGAATAGAAGCGTGGATAGAGGAAAAGAAAGCATCCGGTGCGATTCGTCAGATAGGCTTCTCATATCATGGAAATTCCGATATGTTCTGTAAGCTGGTAGATGCATACGATTGGGATTTTTGCCAGATACAGTATAATTATATGGACGAGCATTCTCAGGCGGGAAGACGCGGACTTAACTATGCACATGAAAAGGGTCTTGCGGTAATAATTATGGAGCCACTCAGAGGTGGAAAGCTTGTAAATCGTTTGCCGGAGGATGCAAAGAAAATATTTGCGGAGCATAAAACAAAGTATACACCGGCACAATGGGCATTTCGTTGGCTGTGGAATCAGCCTGAGATAACGGTCGTGCTGTCGGGAATGAATTCGGAAGAAATGGTGCGTGACAATATCAACACTGCATCGACCTCAAGCGTAGGCGAGCTTACCGAAGATGATGAGACGATGCTTCAAAACGTAGTAAAGGCGATCAACGCAAAAATGAAGGTCGGATGTACAGGGTGCGGATATTGTATGCCATGTCCACGAGGCGTTGACATCCCGGGAACGTTTGCGGCATATAATCGCCGATATGCGGAGGGAAAGTTCTGGTCGTTGGTAGATTACTTTATGTGTACGGCACTGCGTCAGAATTCCACTGCTGCATCAAATTGTATTGGCTGCGGAAAATGCGAGAAGCATTGTCCACAGCATATAGAGATCCGAAGTCAGCTTAAAGCGGCGCAGGGTGAATTGGAGGGAAATATTTATAAGGCTGCACGTAAGGTAGTTTCGAAGTTTATTCATTTTTAAAATATGTATTAAGAAAGGCTGATTTATGATGAATATTCCCAAGATTAAATTCGGAAAAAAGCTTTATTGTGAAGACGAAGGCGGAGAAGTCGTTGTCTATAGCTACGCAGATGTTAGTACTGTAGATTTCGATATGTATATGTCAGAGCTTGAAACTGTCGGATTCTGTATATATAATGAGTTTATACATGGAACGGAGAATAAAGCGGTATATTTACAAAAAGCAGATACCGCAGTCTATGCGATGTATTATCCGTCCGTAAAAAAAATGCGTATAGTATACGAGCCCGAAAGCGAATATCTTAATTTTAATGATACACCTCGGAGCGAAAACGTCAAGTCCCTATTGACTCAGCTTGAGCTTGAAGACTACGGACAGTCGTCGATCATCAGACTTTCCGACGGAAGATTTATCATATTTGACGGTGGTTGGGATTTTGAACCCGATGCAGACAGCCTGATGCGATGCCTACATGAGCAGGCTACGACCGAAAAACCGATCGTAGCGGCGTGGATAATGACACATCCAGATGTGGATCACTACAGATGCTGCATTACATTCACAGAAAAGTATGCGGATGAAGTCATAGTTGAAAGATTTATATATAATTTCCCTGATGCAGATGAAGCAAATATCAAGCGAGTACCTGCGTTGGAATCGTCGGATAATTTAAATAAGATCAACGAACTCAATGACTGTGTCAAAAAATACGGCGCACAGCTTATTAGACCGCATACAGGTCAGATATATACCTTTTCTAATGCAAAGCTTGAGGTGCTTTCATCTCCAGATGATTGCTTTACAGTACCTGTTTCCTGCTTTAATTATATATCGCTCGTAATTAAAATGACGATAGAGGATCAGGTCATTCTATGGTGTGGAGATGCGAACTTCAAGATCGCCGAACTTGCCGAACGTTGGGGCGCTTATTTGAAATCGGATATTCTACAGATACCTCACCACGGGTTTGACGGAGGACAAAAAGAGGAATATACACTTATCGATCCGAAGACCTGCCTGCTTACAGGTAATGAAGAGACATATTTCGGATTGATGGGAATTTACTATCCGGAAAACCTCTACCTGATTTACGATCTGAATGTCCGGGACTGGTATATGAACGGACAGGGTACATATACGCTTGAGCTGCCATATGTTCCGAGAAGCAGTGGGAGAAAGCAGCTGTTTGATAAAGTGGAGCATCAGCATAAAATGGCAGGAGCTTATTCGTGGTTCTTTGATGATGTAACGAGTACGGATTGTGATTTTGTCTTTATCAACGCCACTTCGGCAAAAGCTAGGGTGTATGCTGAGCTGTATTTCGAAAATGCAGCTGATTTTGTAAGTCATATAAAGATAGAGGTAAATGGCAGCTGTCGTAAGCACATTAATTTGCTTGATACAACGGCAGTAGATCCGGATGCACTGTTTTACAATCCTCATTCCTTGAAAAAGAAGGGCATCAAAGCAGACATGCCTTTTGCGGTACAGTTCAAATCCAATATTCCGATCGTTATCAAAGGCAGTAAACCGGCAATATATTACTTTTGATCGATCAAAATATCCTCCGAAGATCACAATATAAAGCGTTTTCCACATGCATGTCAATGTGTGTTTAAAAGTGTGTTTTTGCGGCTTTTAAATATTTTTGAAAAAGTAAAAAACAAACAAAAAACAAGGCTAAATATGAATTTAGCCTTGTTTTTTGTTACGATTATTGCAAGCGATGTTGGTACGGGTAGTGGGACTCGAACCCACACGCCTTGCGGCACAGGAACCTAAATCCTGCGTGTCAACCAATTCCACCATACCCGCAAATATGAGCGGCAGACCCTTCTGCCGCTATTTTGTTTTCGTATGATTTTCATACAACAAGAAAACTGAGATTGAGTGTAACACTTAATCTATGTTTATAAAAACAGAATAAAATGTATCGCCACAAGAAATAAAATGTAACGAACGATACTACGCTCACAAATCAAAATCACAGATGATAGTATAACATGATCGACTTATCTTGTCAAGCAGAATGATTTCAAAACATTATATGTATTGATTACGCCTGTGTCGAAATCGCTCCTGCCGCCTTCAAATACGATGAAACCGTTGTAGCCGATGTCCTTAAGTGCCTTGAAAAACGGCGCATAGTTATATTCGTCAGATTCCGTCATATATTCACGCTTTGTTGGTTCTGCAATATGTACATGCTTGATGTATGCCCCATATTTATATATACGTTCCAACGGTTCATTCTCACGATAGAAGTGATACAGATCTACGAGCAGCTTCAGATTCGAGAGATTAAGCTCATAAACAAATTCCATTGCAGATTTTGTTGTAAGAATAGTATTTGTTTCGTCGGAATTAAGAGGCTCTATTACTACGAGAATATCATTTGCTCTTGCGATGGATTCGAGCATTATCATGAAATTACGCAATAACTCATGTTGACGTTCCGGTGCTACTTCCGGCGGCATCTTGCGGAAACTGCCGCTACCGAATACCACAATTTTAACTCCGAGATATGCCAACATAGGGAATACTTTTTCGAGATACTCACGTGAGCAGTGCATGCCGCCATCTATGTAGAGTGGAGCAACTTTGGATGACATAAGTACATTGCAACTTATGCAACCTATATTAGCAGCATCGATTTTAAACTTTAACTCTTTTAATTCATCCATACTTAACTCGGATATGTAGCTGACGGGCAGCTCTATGAGGTCGTAACCGATTTTATCTATTGTTTCCAGCTTGTCTATTGAAGCTGAGCACCCGATTTTCATGATGTGAACCTCCTTTTTTATAACATATAACCTGTACGATGAAATTTAAACTTAGTATTCATAATCACACAGAACACGATCTGTGCGTACTTTTTTCACAAGCTCACGTACCTTCATATGATCCGGGTGAGTCTGATAAGCCTCAAGAGCTTCCTTTGACTCGAAATCCGAAACGAGACAAAGATCCCAGCTTGAATCTCCAAAGCCCTCGCCTACATGCATGGAAACCAGTCCGTCAACGATACCTACAAGACGTTCAAGACCTGCCTTTATGAGAGCTGCGTTTTCTTTCTTTGTACGTCCGTCTGCTTCGTCAAGTAGATTCCAAAATACTATATGCTTTATCATCGATATATCTCCTTAAAATTAATCTTTTTGCTTAAAAAACTCAATGACCTCACCGCTAGGACCATATACAAATGCAAGACGTACATGCATAGGCGGATCTGATTTTAATACGGTATCATACGGAGCTATCTTCTCTGTCGCACCTGCCGCAATTGCAGCTGAGAATGCAACATCGGGATCGTCTGCCTTAATAGCAAAGTGGAACCATTCACCGCTCTGAGTAGCTGATTCGACCTTGTCTTCTATGCCGCCGCTGAACAGCTCTATACGACCTCCGTCACCGAGATCGACCATGGCGATCTTCTTTATTTCGTCACCCCATTCGGCTACCTTTACACAGCTGATAGCCTCGTAAAACTTTACGCTTTTTTCAAAATCCTTACATCTAAGTGCAATATGATGGAATCCCATTCCGTGTACTACGTTGTTAGCCATAATTTTTTCTCCTATTTCAATAGATTCTTCAGCTCTTCCGGTGTGAATTTATATACCTTATCGCAAAACTGACATGTTGTTTCGATAGTTTGACCTTCCGCTGCCATATCACTCAGATCTTTTTTACCCATACTGATCAGAGCGCGTTCAACACGCTCACGTGAACATGGACATCTGTATTCAACGGGGAGCTCCTCAAGTATATTGACCTCGAACCCCGGAAGTACACGTGTGAGCATATCCTCGAGTGTCATGCCGGAGTCGAGCATCTGAGTTGCGGAAGGAGCGGATTCTATGGCGTTTGCAAGGCGAATGACCTCTTCCTCTGTTACGCTTGGAAGTACGGATATAATGTATCCGCCTGCACATTTTACGGTATAGTCACGGTCTACAAGAACACCGAGAGCTACTGCTGACGGAATCTGCTCACTGTGAGTAAGGTAGCTTGCAACGTCCTCCGCAATTTCACCGTTTGAAAGAGGTACTGTTCCTATAAACGGTTCTTTCATTGCAAGATCCTTAATGACTGTGATGCTTCCATCGGTACCGACACCGCCGCCGACATTCAGCTTGCCAAGTGAATTCAAAGGAAGCTCGGTACCCGGATTTTGAAGATAGCCTCTTACATTACCGGATGAATCCGATACGGCTGTGATAGTACCGAGAGGTCCGTTTCCTTTAAACTGCATTGTCAGTGATGAGCCGGAATCCTTAAGCTCCGCACCGAGCATTGATGCAGCTTCAAGCACTCTGCCGAGAGCTGCCGTTGCGAGTGGGGTGGAGTTGTGAATTTGACGTGCTCGCTCTACAATACCGCGAGCATCTATTGCGATAGCACGAATACCTGCATTTTTACAGGTAGCGCGAATGATCCTGTCGGACATAAATAATAAATCTCCTTTTTATTGCTTTATTGCTGATATAAAAATACGTCCTTTTTCATGGGACGGATATTCCTTGATGTCAATAAATCCGTTTTTTTCAAGAAGTGAAAAAAGCTCATCGGTCGTATATGCACGCTCATAGTGAAATTCCTGAGAACGACTGTAGAGCTTGCCTCTCAGCTCAAACAGATCTATAGTATATGTCAAAAGCTTTTCAACATTGTCAAAGTCAGCCTGATATACGCAGAATGCATCGCTGCACTCACGTGTATATGCTGTCTGATCGAGAGCTGCCAGCTTATCCGGTGTGTTCACATCGAAAATAAAGATTCCACCCGGTTCGGTGAATAATGATACGAGTGAGAAAGCACGGTCAAGCTCGTCTCTGTCGATAACGTAATTTATGCTGTCGAGTGAGCATATGCAGGCTTCGATCGTACCGTAAAGATCAAGCTCCGTCATGCTTTGATTAAGAAATACAGGGGAGATGAGCATCTCTGATTTATCGCTTGGCAGATCATCGGGAAAATATTTTGAGTAGGCTTGACTCAGCATCTCACTTGACTGATCTGTACCGATCATCTCGTACCCACGTTCAGCCATTATCCAGGTAAGAGTACCTGTGCCGCAGGCGAGATCAAGAACGAGCTTTGGAGACAGCTTGTGTTCATTGAAAATACGCTCGTAAAAGTCTGCAAATTTATTATAAGGAACGTCAAGCGTGAATTTGTCGTAATAGCGGGCGAGGGTATTGTATGCGGAATCACTCATCCTTTTTACCGAGCCTTTCTATCACACGTCTGTAACCGTCGCTTCCGTAATTCAGGCAGCGGTTAACTCTTGATATTGTAGCAGTGCTTGCACCTGTAGATTTTGCGATATCATTATATACATGCTTATCGTTGAGCATCTCGGCGACCTCAAAACGCTGCTGCATGGCCTTTAGCTCGGTTATCGTGCAAAGATCGTCAAAAAAAGCATAGCAGTCGTCAAGATTTTCAAGAGTGAGGATCGCTTTGAATAATCTGTCCATATGTGCATCATGAAGCTTGTTCATAATTTAAATCCTTCCGCTAAGAAATATTTCAATATATATAATATTACCACTTTACAGAGTAAAAGTAAATACCTTTGAATGGATTTCGGTGCATTATTTTGTACAAAAAGTGAATTCTGTGAAAAATAGTTCGAAATCGAACTTTTATCAGCAAAAAATGGGCGATATCGATGTAATAAGTGCAAAATATTGATTTGTGAGCTAAAAAAACAGAATAAAAAATTGTTGACCTTTCTTAAAATTGATGTTATATTAAATCATCGAGAAATTGCAGCGTTTATAAAACTAAAAAAATGAGAAGGAGGATGGCGTACAGATTCCCGGTAGAGGATTTTTTGACGCCCAAAACTGACTTATGGGAGGCTTTAAATGGATAATGAGCCTTGCTGATGAGTACAAGGGAAGGCTCATCAGTGGCGTACTGTGTAGTATTGCAGCCGTATGTCTGAACTTTGTAAACCCGCTCTTGTTCGCTAAGATAATTGATGAGGTTATCACGGCGGGCAACAAGGATCTGCTTATTCCGCTGATAATTACGATCATTGCCTGTACATCATGCAGAGCAGGACTCACTTATCTGTCCGGTATACTGATCGAGCAGTGTTCTCAGAATACGGTAAAGAAATTACGCGTACAGCTTTACGAAAAACTCCAGCTATTGGATACGAAATTCTACAGCCAAAATCGTACAGGTGACCTTATGATGAAGCTTACCGGTGACCTCGACTGGGTACGTCACTTCATCGCATGGATTATTCCAAACCTGTTGACGAACGTGCTTATGTTTGTCGCAACGCTCATAGTGTTCGGTTTTATCAACCTGAAGCTTACGTTGATCGCACTCATATTTGCACCGTTGACTGCAATATTAACGATAAGAATGCGTAAGATCATGCGCCCTGTGCATGATAAGGTGCGTGCTGAGGTGTCCAGACTTAATACTGTAGTGCAGGAAAACATTGCAGGCAACAGAGTAGTCAAGGCATTTGTTCGTGAGGATTTTGAAACGAAAAAGTTCGAGGAGAGCAATACAGCTTATCGTGATGCGGCGATCAATACGACTGTAACATGGTGGAAATTCGGCCCGTTCCTTGAAGGTGTTGCACAGGCAATGTCGATAGTCTTGCTTGTAGTGGGCGGTATATTCGTTATAAACGGTGATATGACCATAGGCGCACTTTCGATATTCCTTAATCTTTCATGGGGACTCAATGACCCGATGAGACTTATAGGTATTATCATAAACGACTATCAGCGTTTCCTTGCCTCGACCGACAAGGTAATGACGATATTCTATGCAAAGCCGAGCATCAAAAATCCGCCGAAGGCTGCAAAGCCTAAGAACCCCGACGGTAAGGTGGAGTTTAGAAACGTCAGCTTCAAGTATGGAAACAACGAGATACTTTCAAACATCAATTTTATAGCAAAGCCCGGAGAAACAATAGGTATCATGGGGCCGACAGGCTCAGGCAAGACAACTATGATCTCGCTCATGGCAAGATTTATGGACGTTACAGAGGGCGCTGTCCTGGTTGATAATCATGATGTAAGAGACTTTAACCTTCAGTCGCTGCGTGGTATGATAGGTATGGCTATGCAGGACGTATTCCTCTTCTCAGATTCCATCGATGCGAATATCGCATACGGTAAGCCGGATTCCTCTGAGGAGCATGTTAAGAGGTGTGCCGTAGATGCAGACGCCGACGAATTTATAAGACGTATGCCGATGCAGTATGATACTATTATCGGTGAACGCGGCGTAGGACTTTCGGGCGGACAGCGTCAGAGAGTTGCACTTGCAAGGGCATTGGCATATGATACACCTATTCTTATCCTTGATGATACCACATCTGCTGTCGATATGGAGACTGAGCACTACATTCAGGGCAGACTTCGTGCACGTGAGCGTAAAGCGACCACGATCATCATAGCACAGCGTATATCCTCGATAAAGAATGCGGACAGAATATACATAATCGAAAACGGACGCATATCCGAAGTGGGTACGCATGAGGAATTATTGAAGAATAAGGGATATTATTACAATATCTACAATCTCCAACAGGGACTGACTGCGGAAGGAGGTGCGAACTAAGATGGCTGAAGAATTAAAGAAAAAGCAGAGAAATAAGTTCGACGTTGACGAAGAGCTTGAACAACAGTTTGATATAAAGCAGTTCGCGCGTGCTCTTGTATATGTAAAAAGACATGGCAAGAAGCTGGCGGTAGCGCTTGTGTTCAGTGTTGCTGCAATGCTTCTCGGACTGCTGACACCAATATATACCCAGGTAGTGGTAGACGACTTGATCCCTTCAAAGAATGTTAAAGGAATACTGTATGTTGCATTGATTTATGTGCTTACTATCGTAGCACTGCTGTTTTGCAGTCGTATGAAGTCTGTACTGATAGCAAAAACAGGTCAGCATATCATTTCCGAAATACGACACGATCTGTTTGTACATCTGCAAAAGCTGCCGTTCGATTACTATGATTCACGTCCTCATGGAAAGATACTTGTTCGAGTGGTAAACTATGTTAATTCGGTCGCGGATTTCCTTTCAAACGGTATCGTAAATATCGTTATCGAGCTTTCGAGCCTTGTGGCGATCCTGTTTTTTATGTTGGCACTTGACGCAAGATTGACGCTTGTTGCACTTACGGGTATGCCTATATTCATACTGTTTATAGTACTTATCAAGGGTCCGCAAAGACGTGCTCAGCAGAGACTTTCAAATAAGCAGTCCAACCTGAATGCGTATTTGCAGGAGTCCATCAACGGTATGAAGATTACTCAGGCATTTGACCGTGAGAAGATGAACTACGGTATATTCGAAGGACTCAGTGAGGCAAGCAGAAAAGCACATAATACATCAGCATATATAGGCGGTACGATCTGGCCGGTGATATTGCTTTTGTCGAATGTTGTTTCAGCACTTGTATATGCATCTGTCGGATTAAATCTGTTCGCAGGTATTACAGTCGGTACGCTTTTGGCATTTATAAGCTATGTATGGCGTTTTTGGCAGCCTATTCAGAGCCTCGGTAATCTGTTTAACACACTTATTACTACGACAGCATATCTGGAACGTATATTCCAGCTCCTTGATGAACCTGTTTCCATCGATGACAAGCCGAATGCAGTTGAGCTTCCTGATATTACGGGACGTGTAAAATTCGATGATGTGGTGTTCGGATATGAGGAAGGCGTAACCGTTCTTGATCACGTATCGTTTGTTGCAGAGCCGGGAGAATCTATCGCACTTGTCGGTCCGACAGGCTCAGGTAAGAGCACGATCGTAAGTCTGCTTGCAAGATTTTACGATATAAAGGGTGGATCAATTACGATGGACGGCTATGAGCTTGGTGATGTTACTATTTCATCACTTCGTTCACAGATGGGTATGATGCTTCAGGATACGTTCCTGTTTACAGGCTCGATCATGGAAAATATCAGATACGGACGATTGGACGCAACAGATGAAGAAGTAATAGCCGCAGCCAAAGCAGTACATGCCGATGATTTTATAAGCAATCTTCCGAATGGCTACAATACGCAGATAACAGAAAGAGGTCAATCACTGTCAGCAGGACAGCGTCAGCTTGTCAGCTTCGCAAGAACACTGCTTGCCGATCCTAAGATACTTATACTTGACGAAGCAACATCGTCTATCGATACGAAGACAGAGCTGCTTGTTCAGGAGGGCCTTAATGCATTGCTTGAAGGCAGAACCTCATTCATAATCGCACATAGACTCTCAACGATCAAAAATTGCCGTATTCTTTATATAATGAACGGCAAAATCGCTGAATCCGGATATCATAAAGAGCTTCTTGAGAAAAAAGGCTTATATTACGAGCTGTACACATCTCAGCTTGCAGGCAATTAAAGAAGAAATAAGCCGCAGTAGTTTCGTATTACTGCGGCTTAGCTTTTACGTGATCATTCGGCATATCATGGAATACAGCGGAGTAAGGATAACAGGTATAAATGATCATATGGAGGTTATCGTGAGATCAAATATAGAACATATCACACGAAAAAGTTGCGTTTGGGAGTAGGCAAATATCCTTGCAAAGATGCTTTTTCATTGGAAAAATACCCGGACAAAACTCACACGGTAGATTTTGAAATGATAGATGATGCAGCACCGAACAGAGTTCAACGTGAAAAACGGCGAGCCTTTTATCTTCGAAACGGCTATAAAGAAACAGGGTTATTCTTATCCTATCCGGGCGTGGATTATGAAGTTTTCTGCATGGGTGAACACTTTGACATCGACACATTCAAAGCTATGATGAAAACCATTCAGGTCGAGTGCTTTGATCCGAGGTGTTTTACGAAGAAAAATCGATAATTACGATTAAGCCGATTTCACGGTTTGTGCTCTGTGTGAAAATGAATAACTCATTAAGAATGCAAACAGGCTCTATGACATTTCCAAACTGTCATAGAGCCTGTTATTGATAAAGCGTTCAAATTTCGGATCAAATTCTGTTTCTAACCACGGCAAATCATACCGACCTTTTCCAAGTCGTTCAGTTGCTCCCTGTAAGAAAACCTCTGTCGGCAAATCAAAGAGAATGACTGTATCACATTCTTTGAGCCGAATTTCAACTGTTCGGCTATAATTACCGTCAATTATCCATTCGTCAGTTGCAAAAATTTCAGATATTCTTTGGTCAAATTTTTCTCTTGGAATATGCATTTTATCGGGCTTATGCCGGATAGCGTCAAGGTAATATAACGGCAGACCTGTATGTTTATTAAGCTTTTCCGCAAAGGTCGTTTTGCCACTTCACGGACATCTGATTACGACCACACGTTTCATTTCGGATCATTCTTTGCAGTACCGCCGGAAATCAAGTCTGCAATTTGTGCATATTTAATCCGTCCATCTTCCAACAAAGTCGGATTTCATCACAAAGTGGTTTCATTCACTGTAGGTGGATTTATCCCGTTCGCAAGGACGGATTTAGTTAAAAAGAAACAACCTTTGTCCGATAGACAAAGGTTGTTTCTTTTATGGCGGAGAGAGAGGGATTCGAACCCTCGGAACCTTTATAGGGTTCACACGATTTCCAGTCGTGCGCCTTAGACCAGCTCAGCCATCTCTCCATGACTTCGCGCTCAACAGCTTTATTATTCTACACCATTTTCAGCCGTTTGTCAAGTCTTTTTTTAAAATTATTTATGCTCGTCCAGTTCACGTGTTGTACCTGACAGAAATACTACAGCACGTTCTACCGACGTTTTCGCATCACCTATATCTGTTCCGGCATTTCTGTAGTCAAAGCTCTTACAAAATGTCGAAACATCATTTGATATTTTGTCAAGATATCTGTTAGTGATAGCGACAAGCTCCTCAGAAAATGAGGTATAATCCTTTTTGGACAGTTCATTTGCACCATGCTCGAGAAGTATAGATGTATGCTTTAGACAGAAATACGGCTGCTGTGAAAACTTATCACTTCTGAAGGCAGCGTCGTTTTTCCACATATAGATCACGTTTTTATAGTATTGCAGCATAAAGCTTTCAATGCGTTCGCAGACAAAACAGCCGGAGGATGTGTCGGAAAGCAGAGAAGGAACTTTTTTCATATCGACGTCCTTGGAAAAAGGCTTTTTCAGGTTTTGAGAAAGTATTTTCTTAAGCTCACCGAGGCGACTCTCAACTGTCAATGCGAGGCTGAGCCTGTTCTTCATTGCAAGCATATCGGCATAATGCTTTGAACAGAATCCACGCTTATTACTGTTTTCTCGAACGTCGGGCTCCATCATGGCTGCACCCATTATGTAATCAAGAGAGTTTCTTTCAAGGTCATCATGCAGGAGACAGAGAGGACATCCGCATTTCTTTTCAAAGCTTTCGTTTATGGGTATTGTATAAATGGTTTCTTTCATTATTGAAAACTCCTTTCAAATGGTGTATAATGAGGAAAAAGATATAGGGGACAACAGATGGAAACTATTAGTGTACCGATGAATTTTTCTCTTGAACAGACCTTTGAATGCGGTCAATGCTTTAGATGGAGAATGAATGAAGATAGATCATACACGGGTGTTACAGGAAACAGCGTATATAAGCTTGAACATGAAAAGGATAAAATGAAAATAACATCGTCAGACAGTAATGCGGCGAAATATATCACAAACTACCTCGATCTGGAAAGAGATTACGAGGAAATATGCAAAAAAGTTGCAATAGACGACTATATGAAGCTCGTTATCGGCTTTGGAAGCGGCATCAGGATACTCAATCAGGAGCCGTGGGAAGCGTTATGCTCATTTATCATATCTCAATGCAATAATATTCCTCGAATAAAGGGTATAATCTCAAAGCTGTGTCTGCTATATGGTGATAGGCTTGAGCTTGAAAATGAGTGCTTTTATTCGTTCCCGTCGGCACAGCGCATAGCAGAGCTGACAGAGGAGGAACTTGCACCGTTGAGATCCGGCTATAGAGCACCGTATATTATAAATGCTGCGAGAAAGGTAGCAAGCGGCGAACTCAATCTGGAAAAAATCAGAAAGCTCGATACAAAGGACGCTAAAGCGGAATTAAAAAAGCTCAACGGAGTAGGCGAAAAGGTCGCATCATGTGTGCTGTTGTTTGGGTTGCACAAGCTTGATGCATTCCCGGTAGATATTTGGATGAAGCGTGCGGTCGAAAAGAGCTTTGGCAAAGGCTTCGATCCCGAAAAAGCATTCGGTGAATATGCAGGTGTTGCACAGCAGTACATATATTACCATTCATATATAACTAAGCTTAGCGAATGATTTCGAATTTACCGATCAGTGATCTGATCGGTAAATTTTATATTTGAGAATGGTCAATTGTACATGCAGCAAAAACATATACTACATCATAACGGCTAAAACAACAGGAGGCGGTTTTGATTATGGTCACTGAGCCTTTTTTGAGCTTTTCATATGAATGCCCACAATGCGGAAAGGCTGTTGGAGCAGGCTGCTCGGTATTTTCTGTAGATACTCTCGATTGCAGCTGTGTTTGCGGATATTCATTGCTTAAAGCAGAGCTTTATGATGGAGTATTGACTGTAAAATATCCATGCAGCGTATGCGGTATATTTCATGAGGCAGATATTATTTTTTCGGAGCTGATAAGACTGCGCTTTATAGCTTTACTATGCCCGAGGTCGCAGACAGAGTGCTGTACCGTTGCATTTTCCGATATAGGTGAATATGCTATAACGGCTGAGGAGATAATGTCATATCTATCGGAGCTTGTAAGTGTGCACGCAGAAAAGCTGTTAGAGGAAGCAATAGCTTTATTTATAGAAAAAGCAAAAAATAAATGCATAGGTTGTGCCTGCGGCTCTGCAAGCTTTACTCTGAGCACTCACGAAAACAAGGTGGTGCTTTGCTGCGAAAACTGCGGAGCAATACGTGAATTTCAAGTCTCAGACAGAGCGGATATTTCGATAATAAAAAATATTGAAGAAATTATTCTGTGACAGAGAAAAATGAAAAAAGCATTGCAAAATTTATAATTCAGAGATATAATAGATATGTACGATCAATTGCATGAAGAGTCACATCAAAAGCTTGAGCATAGGTTCAAGTAAAAGTCCCTCACGGACGGTGGTCTTCATGTCGTAAGTATACTTAACACAGTCGCGGACGAAATCCATTGCTTTACGTGCGCTGTCGGAAAGAGTATTTCCATTAAGCAGACCGCCGAGAAGAACACTTGTAAATATATCTCCGGTGCCGGGATAATCTCCGCCGACACGCTCTCCGTAAAGAAATTGTGCGGAGCCTACAGACCTGTCATAAACGGCTACCGTGAGCTTATCAGGGCCATTGTTGAGACCTGTCAGAACTATTTGCTCCGGACCGAGAGCGCTGAGTTGGCGAAGCCATTTTTCAAGCCCCTCCTCATCGGACGGTGCGCTGTTGTAATCCTTGCCAAGCAATATAGCCGCCTCGGTAAGATTGGGTGTCATAATGTATGCTCGCTTTGCAAGCTCACACATTTTACCGCACAGTACAGCGTCGCAGGTAGCATAAGCTTTACCGTTATCTCCGAGAACGGGGTCGACCATAAGAAGACATGAGTCGTGATTGAAATCAGTGATAAAGTCATTAACAAGACTTATCTGAGCGGCAGAACCGAGAAAACCGGTATATATTGCATCGAACTTTTCGTTAAGCTCTTTCCAGTGAGCAATGTATTTTTTTAATTCGTCGGTCATATCGAGGAAGCTGAAGCCGGTATAGCCGCCTGTATGAGTAGAAAGAATGGCGGTAGGTACAGGGCAGCATTGAATACCCATTGCGGAGATGACCGGGATTATAGCTGTAAGTGAGCAGCGTCCAATTCCTGCAAGGTCATGGATTGCGGCAACTCTTTTTGTCATATAAAGGACGTTCCTTTCAAAAGATGTGTTTTAATTTATTGTATATTTTTTTTTCAGTAAAGTCAAGTGTTTAATATATAAAACGATATAAGGAAGGTAAAAGACAATGAAAACATTTGTACAGTACGGTGCCGGAAATATCGGCAGAGGTTTTATAGGTGCGTTATTCTCAAAGGCAGGCTATGAGGTAAAATTCGTAGATGTCAATATGCAGGTGATCGATGCTCTGAATGAGCTGCGTCAGTATCCTGTTGAGATCGTATCCAGCAACGGCAGCCGTGATGAGATAATCAAGAATGTAAGCGGTGTCAATGGTGCGGATAAGGATGCTGTTATCAATACAATAGCAGCAGCTGATGCTATGGCTACAGCAGTAGGTGTTAACATAATGCCGAGAATAGTTCCTCTTATCACAGCCGGCCTTAAAAAGCGCTGGGCAGAGGGCAACATGACTCCGTTTAATATAGTTATTTGCGAGAATCTTATAGATGCAGACAAGCTTATGCGTAAGCTTATCACGGAGACACTTACAGAAGAAGAGATCGCAATATTCGATAAGACAACAGGTCTTGTAGAGGCATCTATCGGCAGAATGGTACCTGTTATGACTGATGAGATGCGTAAGGGCGATATGCTGAGAGTATGTGTTGAGGAATACTGCCAGCTCCCGGTCGATGCTGCTGCATGGAAGGGCGAATATCCCGATATCCCCGGACTGCATCCGTATACTCCGTTTGAATTCTATATCAGACGTAAGCTCTATTTACATAATATGGGTCATGCTCTTACAGCTTACCTTGGAATGCTCAATAATAAGGAATATATCTGGCAGTCAATATCAGACCCGATCACAAAGCTCATCGCTCAGAGAGCCATGACAGAGTCTGCACTTGCTATGTCAAAGCATTTCAAATTCCCACTCGAGAACCTGGCAGAGCATATAGAGGATCTTGTGCTTCGTTTCGGAAATCGTGCGTTGGGTGATACTGTAGCAAGAGTCGGTAAGGATACAAAGCGTAAGCTTTCATCATCAGACCGCTTTGCAGGTGCGTTAAAGCTGGCTGAGAGCGAGGGCTGTGGCTGCGTATATATTGCACTCGGTGCTGCGGCAGGTATGTTCTTTAATACAGATAATGACGAAGGCTCAGACTATATCCAGTCAATGATAAAAGACGGTGGTGTGGAAAATGTTATCAAAAACCACATGGAGCTGAGTGATGACAGCCTTGCAGCAGGTTATGTAAAGACATATTATGATATGATAAAGTCCGGCGCAACGATGGAAGACCTTCTTGCTAAGGCTGAGGATCTGAAGCGTGATGTTCTTCGCCCGAAGCTGATCCCGTAAAATATGATAGTTGTAGACAAGGAAATACTTATAGATCAGAGTACACTGCTATTCCATGACACTTTTTTCGATGGATGGGAAAGAAATTGGGAGATCACAGGTGGCGAGTGGAAAGCCGAAAACGGAGTTCTGACAGGCATCTACAGAGGCAATGCGGGAGGCATTATTTATACGAAGCAATGCTTTGACGGTGATGTTATGCTGGATTTTTACGGCATGATAATACCTCCGTGTTCAAATGATATGAACTGTACGTGGCGTGCAAAGGGGTGGAATTTCGAAGTCGGAGACGCTGATGTAGGCTACATTGCAGGCATAAACGGTTGGTGGCATAGCTATACAGGTATCGAGAGATATCCGCAATGCAGTCCACGTGCCTTGTCTCAGGCTTTCAGAGCTGAACCGGGTGTGGAATACCATATAAATGCAGGTATCATTGGCGGACAGAGCTTCATTGCCGTTGACGGTAATGTGATCGTGATCTTAAGTGAGGATGATCCGATAAATGATCCGGAATGCGGTCGTGTAGGACTTGGCACGTATTGCAGTCAGATCGCATTTCGTGATTTTAAGGTATACAGACCAACGTGGAAAGAAGCAGAAACTAACTATACTCCCGAGTTTTAGATTATATTTGGAGGTAAATAAATGATGTATGATGTAGTAAGCGTAGGTATTTTGGTAGCAGATGCAATGGCAAAGCCTGTAACAGCTCTGCCTGAGAAAGGAAAGCTTGATCTTTGCGACAGTATTGGTCTCTATACAGGCGGTAATGCTGCAACGTGTGCGATCAATGTATCTAAGATGGGACTTAAATCCGCAGTCCTCGGTATGATCGGTGATGACGGATTCGGAAGATTTATGGCTAGCGAGCTCGAGGCAAAGGGCGTTGCAACAGAGGGCCTGTCTGTAACAACAGAGAAGGGAACATCTGCATCTCTTGCACTTATCAGCCCGGATGGTGAGCGTTCATTTATCCATTGCCCGGGTGCAAACGGTGTATTCAGAGAAAAAGATGTAAATTACGATGTTATTGCAAAGACGAATATCGTATTTGTAACGGGCGGAATGCTCTTGCCGTCATTTGATGGTGAGGATTGTGCGCTGTTCCTCAAAAAGTGTAAGGAAATGGGTAAGACAACAGCTTACGACGTATGCTGGGATTCTAAAGGCCGTTGGATGGAGCTTGTAGGACCGAGTATGCCTTATATCGACTACTTTATGCCGAGCTATGAAGAGGCTGTGCCGCTGTCAGGTGGACTTACAGAGGTTGAGGATATCTGCGATAAGTTCCTTACGATGGGCCCGAAGGTAATTGTTCTTAAGGTAGGTAAAAAGGGCTGCTATATCAAGACAAAGGAAGGTGTGGTTCTGCAGGTTCCGACATATAACCGTATCAAGGCTGTTGATACGACAGGTGCAGGTGACTCCTTCTGCTCAGGCTTCCTTGCAGGTCTCAGCCAGGGCTGGGAGCTTGAAAAGTGTGCAAAATATGCAAATGCCGTTGGCACACACTGCGTAATGGCACAGGGCGCTTCCACAGGTATCAAGTCTATGGAAGAGATACTCAAATTCATGGATGAAGAAGAAAAATACTTAGAAAAGTAATGGGAAGCAGGAACAAAATGAAGAGAAAATTGACGATCATCACAGCTTTGATATTAGTCATTGTAATGCTGTTCAGCGGATGTACAAGCTCTGAGGCTGCTACGCAGCTGCAAATGATGGTGTCGTTCAGAGATAATGAGATAGGTGAAGTGACGCACACGCCGATCTGTGAAGACGGAGAGGTCATGCCGTGCGGTATCAATGTTGTCAGATTTATTTTTGAACGTCCGGCAATAAAGCTGGAAGAAGGTAGCGTTACGATATATAATTATGATGACGATACAGTGTTCCAGAGCTTTGTATTTGAAGCGAACCAGACAGAGTATAATAATGTCAACATTTTTTCTGATCCCGAAACAAACGGAACAATATTTGAATTGGGTCTTGACGGAATGTTTGATGCCGGAACGAAGTATTATATCGAAGCTACAGAAGGTCTTTTCGGTGTAAACGGCGAGGGATATGAAAATATTTCTTCACCTGCTTATGGCGGCAAGGATGTCTGGAATGTGGAAATAGCTCCTTACGGTATATCAGGCTTTGAGGGTACACTTGAAGAGATAGGTGATACAAGAACGTTCAATGTTGAGATCGGCGGAGAGGTAACAAGGGTAGAGGTAACGGAGAATGATGACGATATAGTTACGATCGAGCCTGAGGTGCTTACCGAATCAGGTGACGTGACGATAACCGTAAATGCTACCGGATATTCGATCGTAAGATTCTCTTTCCTTGACGCTGATGACGAACAGGTACAGCAGCTTGAATCCGCAGTATACATAGAAGAAAAAGAAGAATAGTTTTATATTGAAAAAACCGAACGAAATTTTTTCGTTCGGTTTTTTATCGGTAAAATTATATCCGATCATTGCAGATATGTAGTTCGTTTGGCAGAGCCTGCCGATATCGCAATCATGCAAAACGAATTTACTATGACTGACAAGACAGGATCTGATGCTACGCTGCGGATCATAATACGTCTGTCTTTTCCCACGGAAGATCAAGCTCCGGACGTCCGAAATGTCCGTAAGCGGCGATCTGACGATATAAAGGTCTTCTCAGACCGAGATGCTCGATAATACTTGCAGGACGGAAATCAAATTTCTCGCTTACAAGAGCGGAGATCTTTTCATCCGATATCTTGCCTGTGCCGTATGTGTTGACTAAGAGCGATACAGGTCTGGCAACACCGATAGCGTAGGATACCTGGATCTCACACTGCTTTGCAAGTCCTGCGGCAACAATGTTTTTAGCTGCATAGCGAGCCATATAAGCTGCACTGCGGTCAACCTTTGTCGGATCCTTGCCGGAGAATGCACCGCCGCCATGACGAGCATAGCCACCGTATGTATCAACGATGATCTTTCTGCCTGTGAGTCCCGTATCGGCAGGCGGTCCGCCGAGAACAAAACGTCCTGTCGGGTTAATAAAGAATTTAGTTGTATCACGAATAAGCTCGGAGGGCAGTGTCGGCAAAATGAGCTTTGATTTTATCTCGTTACGAAGATCGCCAAGCTCAATGTCGGGATCGTGCTGAGAGGATACTACTACTGTATCAATACCGAGTATCTTGCCGTTTTCATCATATTCCATCGTTATCTGAGTCTTTCCGTCGGGACGAAGGAACGGCAGAGTACCGTCTTTTCTCAGCTCGGACATTCTGCGAGCAAGAAGATGTGCATAAGCAATTGGAGCCGGCATGAGCTCCGGAGTCTCATCACATGCATATCCGAACATCATTCCCTGATCGCCTGCACCGATGATATCGTAATCATCCTTTTTAGAGGTTTTATACTCATCGGAAGCGTTGACGCCCATTGCAATGTCGGGAGACTGCTCATCTATAGATGAAAGCACAGCACAAGACTTATAGTCAAAGCCATAGTTAGCATTGTCGTAGCCAATATTTTTTATCGTCTGTCTTACTATAGACGGAATATCAACGTAGCAATCTGTGGTGATCTCGCCCATAACAAAAACAACACCTGTTGTTGTAGCTGTTTCACACGCTACACGTGCATTTGGATCCTTTGATATGATCTCATCAAGAACGGCATCGGATACCTGATCGCAAAGCTTATCGGGATGTCCTTCGGTAACGGATTCACTTGTAAATAATCTGCGTGGCATTTATTAAAACTCCTCCTCATTTTCCATTCCCATACGGTTGAGGGAATCCGTACAGATAATCGAATTATATCATATTATAGTATAATTTGCAATGGGCAAATGTAATATTAAAATATTTTATCGAAAAATTACCACTTGCGCTCTGTACCGACTGCATATATCGCAATACAGCCCTGACCTGTGTGTGAACCTATGACAGGTCCGAGCGGCAGGGTCTTTATTTCCTTAAAATGCATACTTTCACGCATGAGAGCTGCAATTGCTTCTGCTTCCTCGGGTGCGTTTGCATGATTAACTAATGCAATACTGTTTTCTGGATCTATGGCTACGTCACTTAGCTTGCCTACAATAGTTTTAAAGGATGCATTTCGACCTCTTACCTTGCTTCCAACGCACAGCTTGCCGAGATTATCAACGTACATAGCAGGCTTGATACCTGCAAGAGTGCCGACAATAGCTGCTGTTTTTGAAACACGTCCGCCACGGTGAAGATGAAACAGATCATTTACGGTAAAGTAATGAACAATGTTGAATTTGAATTTGTTTGCCCACTCATAAAGCTCGTCAATAGATACACCCTCGAGTCTGCGCTTGGCTATGTTCATGGCAAGAAGACCTTCTCCACCTGCGGCAGAGAGGGAGTCTATAATGTATATTTTGCGTTCAGGGAACATTTCCGTCAGCTCCTTTGCGGCAATACATGCACTGTTGTATGTTCCGCTGAGACCTGAGGAGAATGCAAGATAAAGTATGTCTGACCCGTTCTGCAAAACAGGTGAGAACTTATCGATAAATTGCTGGACATTTACCTGCATGGTGGTCGGAACCGAACCTGCGGCCATACGTTCGTAAAGGTCTTTTGGGTCGAGATCTTTGCAGTTATCCTCGTAGGTTTGACCGTCAAGGCTTATCTTCAGGCAAAGACGCTGTATATCAAATTCATCATATAATTCATTAGTCAGGTCACATGTTGAATCTGTAAAAAAAACATATTTATAATTCATGGTATGCAGTCCTTTCTGGGTGAAAATATTATGCCTACATACTATTATAAATGATGTCAAGCTGAAATTCAAGGCAAATTAAGATAAAATTGAAGTAGATCAGAAAAAATATTGATTTTTTTACAGGATATGATATAATAAAAAGTGAAAAATTTACGGAGGTGCGAAAATGGCTGAACTTAGATATCATCCACTGACAAAAGATTACATAATGATCGCGTCACATAGACAGAACAGACCGCAGATGCCAAAAGACTGGTGTCCGTTTTGCCCGGGATCCGGAAAGGTACCTGATCATTTTGACGTGTTGAAATACGATAACGATTTTCCTGCACTGTCACAGAATCCGCCGAAGCCGGATGATGTTGAGACAGAGCTTTATAAAACTGCCGAAGCTTACGGAAAATGTGAGGTAATACTGTATTCTCCGGAGCATACGATCACTCTGCCTGAGCTTCCGCTCAGTCATGTCAGAAAGCTTGTCGATCTGTGGACAGAACGCTTTGAGGAATTGAGTAAGGATGAAAAGATCAAATACATATTCATATTCGAAAATCGCGGAGAAGCCGTAGGCGTTACAATGCCGCATCCGCACGGACAGATATACGGATACAGCTTTATCCCGAAGAAGATCGAGCTTGAGACAGAGTCATGCCGTGAATATCATGAGGAAAAGGGCCGCTGCCTTATTTGCGATATGCTTCGTGATGAGCAGAAGGATGGCAGACGTATGGTTTTCGAGAACGAGCACTTCAGCGTGTTCATTCCGTTTTTCTGTGAGTATCCGTATGGTATTTACATAGTATCGAAAAATCACAAGCAGAATCTGCTCCAGTTTACGGATGCTGAGCGTGACAGCTTGGCACATGCGGTGAAGTATGCGGCAGGTACACTGGACAATCTGTTTGGATTTGCTTTTCCATATATGATGTGTATGCATCAGAATCCTGTAAACAGCGGCGATTATTCTGAGGATTACCACTTCCATATTGAATTCTTCCCACCAATGCGTTCCAAAAATAAGATAAAATATAACGCATCAAGTGAAACAGGAGTTTGGGCACATTGCAATCCGACAGCTCCGGAAGAAAAGGCTATAGAGCTTCGTGCCGCATACGAGAAATTCAAGGCATCTGTGAAAGACTGATAGAAATATGAAAAAGCTGCTTGTTGTTATAGATTATCAAAACGATTTTGTGGACGGTGCGCTGGGTTTTGAGAAAGCACAGAAATTACCTGTATGCGATAAGATAAAAAGATGCATTGAGGATGGATACGAGGTAGTATTCACGCTTGATACGCATTATGACAATTATCTTGAAACACAGGAGGGCAAAAAACTGCCTGTACCGCATTGCATTAAGGGTACAAGAGGACATGAACTGTACGGTGATGCAAAAAAATATGCGGAAAATGCAAAGATTTTCGAGAAAAATACATTCGGATCGGTTGAATTGGCTGAGTATATAGCAAATGGCAGATATGAGTCGGTAGAGCTTATAGGACTTGTGTCGAATATATGTGTTATTTCAAATGCGATAACGATAAAGGCATTTTGTCCGGAGCTCCGGATAATCGTCGATTCGAGCTGTACGGCGGCTGTGGATGAAGAGATAAATAAAGCTGCGCTGGATGTTATGCGCGGTGTGCAGATAGACGTAATATGAAAGGGGCATGATACTATGAAAGCAGGCTTTGCAAGATTAGACGTAACACCACCTCTTGGAACGGAAATTTCCGGTTATTTTGAAGTGCGTTTCGCAGACGGCATCATCGATCCTCTGCAAGCACATGCGGTTGCATTTACAGACGGCGAGAAAACGGCAGCGGTCGTCAGTGTTGATGTCATCGGTATTTGTCAGAGCCAGATGGATGAGATCAGAATGCGTGCAGCGAAAAGAAACAATATAGATTATGAGGCTGTATTTGTAGCTTGCACTCATACACATACGGGACCGGGGGTCACAAAGGAAAGATTATTCGAGATAGATCCAAACTATAATGAGTATTTGTTCAACAGGATCTCAGATGTTATCGGTCTTGCAATTGCCGATATGAAAGAGGCTACTGTTGAGTTGGCTACAGGTGAGGCAAAGGGAATATCGTTTGTTCGCCGCTTTAGAATGAAGGATGGCTCGACAAAGACAAATCCCGGAAATGATCCGAATGTATTAGAGCCGATAGGAACACCTGATGAAACAGTCCAGCTTGTAAAGATCATAAGAGAAGATGCAGCCGATATAGCTATCGTTAATTTCCAGGTGCATCCCGATACGATAGGCGGCAATAAGCTTTGCTCTGACTATCCTGGTTTTGTACGTCGTACACTTGAAAATGCACTCAGAGATGAGAAGGACGGCAAGGGAGTGCATGTTGTGTATTTCAATGGAGCACAGGGCGATACGAATCATATAGATATAAAGGCAACGAGGAAGCCTGGTACAGCACATGCTGAGCATATGGGTAGAGTAATAGCCGGTGCAGTGCTTTCGATCTATTCATATACGAAGCCGGCTGTATGCGATAAGGTGTCTTATGGTCAAAAGATAGCAGAGGTCGGATTAAATAAAGGTACACCTGAGCAGATCGCTGCGGCTAAAGAGCTCGTAAAATTCCATGATGACAATATTGAGGAATTTTCCAAAATGTATAAGGGCATGATGAGCGCTACGGTTTTAGGTGAAGCCGAGACATGGATAATGCATGAGGATCTCCCTGATACGCTGGGACTGTATCTTACAGGTGTAGGCATAGGAGATGTGGTATTTGCAGGTATTCCTGGTGAACCGTTTACCGATATAGGACGTGCCATTAAGGCAGGCTCACCGTTCAAAATGACTATCCCATGCTGCTGTGCAAACGGCTATGAGGGCTATTATCCTACTGCCGACGCATACGCAGAGGGTGGCTATGAAGCCAGAAGCTCAAGGTTTAAGGCAGGAGTAGCAGAGAGCATTATCAATACCGGTATAGCACTCACTAAAGAGATAAAAAACGCATGATAGCATGAATCAAGCAGTGTGATCACTCGGATATGAGGATCACACTGCTTGATTTTTTATTCACAGCTTGATTTTAGGCAGATTCCATTTGTATTTTGCCGCAAGGATACGTATCGTCACGACAGGGATCGCACATACGAAGTATGAGACAATACTGTTCGCACCGAGACGGTAGGTGATAAAATACAGCACAGCACCGATTATTGCGGCAACTGCGTAAATATGCTTCTTAAGTACATTAGGTACGACTCCGACCATTATATCACGCAGTATTCCACCTCCGACACCTGTAATAGTGCCTACAAAGATGAGAAGAAATCCGTTATCACCGAAGCCTGCGTTGATGGCACCATTCATACCGACTGCTACGAATATGCCGAGCCCTACAGCATCGCAAATATTGATTATATATGTATACTGCTCAAATAGACTTTTAAATTTGTTTTTTGATAGCGAAAAGAGTAAAAATACAATGATGCATACTATGGTAGATACTATAACATAGGTTGGATCGCGAAACAGCATGGGCGGAAAATTTCCGAGGATGATATCTCTGGTCGCACCGCCACCGACAGCCGTTATAACTCCGATCACGATCACGCCAAAGAGATCAAGCTCCTTTTCCATAGCCAGCATAACGCCGGATATTGCAAAAGCAGCAGTCCCTATTATCTCAATAATATGTATGATGAACTCCATAGCACACTCCGCATTACGTTTTTCTTGTAAATTTGTTTCCACAGTGAGGGCAGGTGATCTCGATCTTTTTACCGAGTCTGGGAACTCTTGCCATGGTTTTACATGTCGGACATCTGAAAAAACGATATTGCTTACGCTGCTTGAAGCGATATATGAGATCCTTTATATAGCTTTTAACCGGGACATAAAGCTTCATGAACTTGTCGTTTTCCTTTCGCCTGGCAGCAATGTTCCTGGAAAACATTCGGAAGAAAGCCCAGATCACAAGCACGTAGCTCAGTATAAAGAATATAGACAGATCGGTCAGCTCTCCTATAAGAATGAAGAGAACGTAGGCTATAACGAGTGCAACGGAAAGCTGGTCAGAGCCATAGCGACCGTACATCAGTCTGCTAAACCATTGGGTGATTTTGTATAACCAATTCATAAAAATATCCCCTTTAATGTGATGAGATAATTTTACAACAAAACAGTTAAGTATTCAAGTAGCGAAAAGTAAATTTATATGGTATAATTATAAACAATAGAAAAGACAGAACAAAGGAAAGATCATTTAATGCTAAAACTGTACTTAGGTCGAGCTTTTTCCGGGAAAACGGAGAAAATATTAAATGAGGCGTATGAAATAGGCAGAAAAACAGGTGTACGGTCAGTCATAATCGTTCCCG
The DNA here is from genome assembly GCA_964461815.1 of uncultured Oscillospiraceae bacterium. Lineage (GTDB taxonomy): Bacteria > Bacillota > Clostridia > Oscillospirales > QAMX01 > JAAZBA01. Next base: position 15,837 of record CAYWVF010000010.1, on the reverse strand, counting down.
AAACACATTCGCATTCACTTGAACGCAGACTGTGCGACGTATGCGGAGACAATGCGGCTCTATATGCGGAAATATTGACATTCAAAAGGCTCGCAAGCCGTGTATTCGCTGCTGTAGGCGGACTTGCAGATAAGGCCCTTGATGAATGTGCAAAGCTGATACTTATGGATAGAGCATATCTATCTGTCCGCAATATGCTATCGGAGTATTCGAGCAGAGATAAGAGACTTGAAATATTGAGATCCTTTATCAGCATAAACGATGAGATGCATAATTCGGGAATATCACCTGAAATGCTGACTGAGGCATCGGAGACTTGTACACATGAAAGATTGCAGAATAAGCTGCATGATATAGCACTTATTATGACTGCATATGACTCTAAGGTGCATGAAAGCTCGGATGAGCAGTTCGATACAAATGAGGAGTTGGTACGTGTCTATCAAAGGTTGATGTCGGACAATACTTTTATGAACGGTTACAATTTATTTATAGATAGCTTTACAGGCTTTACCGTTCAGGAGCTTGACATAATTCTTCTTATGATGGAACGATGCAATACAGTTACATGTGCTTTTACATGTGAGAGCTTATTTGAGGATGAAGACAGCGCATTCTATAATTCATCGAGTACAGCAAGAAAGCTTGCATCTGCTGCAAAGGAAAAAAATATATCTGTAAACACTACTGTGTTCGAACAGAAAGCTGTGCATGATGAGATCATGCACCTCGAAAAATATATTTTCGAGGGCATGAAGGAATATGAACCTGAGACAGAGATAGTGAAGCTCCACATATCGGGAACACTGTACTCGGAATGTGAGCATGCAGCTGCAACTATAGCACATGCTGTCAAGGAGTCGGATGTTCGTTACAGAGATATAGCTGTTGCTGTTACCGATTTTGAAAAATATCGCAGCACCATTGAAGCTGTATTCGAACGATTCGGTATACCGTGCTATATATCGGGCAAGACAAGTATAATGGAAAAGCCGTCTGTTGCCGCTATATTGTCATCTCTTAAGGTCATAACGGACGGATTCAAATGTGAGGATATAATAAGCTGTGTGAAAGCGGGTTATTCCGGCATAACTCCGGAGGAATGCGGAATTTTTGAAAACTACTGTGATGCATGGAGTGTCAGAGGATACGAAATAATGTCTGAAAAGCATTTTGAAAATAATCCCGGCAGTTTCTCATCTCCATTAAATGATAAGGATAAAGAGTTGCTGGACAGGGTGAATGATATAAAGGATCGCATACGGCTCCCACTCATCACATTATACGAGAATATGAAGAGGGAGACAACAGGTAGAGGCAAGGCTGAAACACTATATGCTTTTCTTGAGCGTATAGGAGTGAGGGAGGAGCTTACAAAACGAGCCGAGCGTCTTGAAGCAGATGGTCATCTGCGTGAAGCCGATGAATATGAACGACTGTGGGAGGTAATATGCGATTGCTTTGACAGCTTCGTTCATGTGTGCGACGATGAATGTATCGATACGGATACATTTGCATCTCTTTTCACACTCGCACTTGAGGGCTGTGAAATGGGTGCAATACCGCCTTCCGTAGATCGTGTGCAGATAGGCTCGGTGACTGAGATAAGCGCAAATCACGCCCCGTGTGTGCTCCTTTTAGGTGCTGTTGACGGTGCACTACCGTCTTCTCACAGCTCATCGGGAATACTTGCTCCAAAGGAACGTGAGGAGATGGAAAAAATAGGCATAAACCTATTGAATAATGAGACAAAAATGAGTTCTCAAGAGCTTTTTGATATATATTCTCTTGTTTCGGGAGCACGTAAACTGCTGATGATATCATATGCGGAGTCGAGCGACGGTGGCGAAGTGCAGCTTCCCTCGTATTACATAGGAAGAATAAAGTCGCTTTTCCCAAATCTGACGGTTACGACCGATGAGAGTGAGGACAAAGCCTATAGATTATGTACGTTAGACACGTGCATAGATGCGGCAATACAGGGTAATAGGCTTGCTGAGGCTGCGGTGAGAAGTGAAGATCGCACAGCTGTAGAGAGAATACGAAGCAGAGCTTTGAAACGCTCCGATTCTTTGGATGATGGTGACGATGCGAAAATGCTGTACGGTGAGACGATAGGCTTGAGTGCATCGAGGCTTGAGACCTTTAATAAATGTAAATTCAGCTATATGGCGAAATACGGCTTGAAGCTTAAGCCGAAAAAAAGACTCTCATTTGATGCACCGGAGATAGGCTCATTTCTTCATTTTGTGCTCGAGGGAGTAACGAGAGAGGGAGTACGTAGGTGCGGCTCGATAGGTGACTGCTCCGGGGAGCTGCTGGAGCAGATAACGATGGAGAAGATAAAGGAATATATAAGCGAATATCTCGGCGGTATGGTCGGAAAATCGGATAGATTTATGTACCTTTTTAACAGGCTTTGTCGGACGGTATATATACTTATAGAGAATCTGCGCCGTGAGTTTGAATTGAGCCTTTTTGAACCTATGGATTTTGAGCTTGACTTTTCGTGGGGTGGCGACCTTCCTCCTGTGTCCTTTGAAGCGGCACCGGGGATAAAGGCAGTAATGTCAGGCAAGGTGGACAGAGTGGATGGTTGGCTGCATGATGGTGCGTTATATATACGTGTGGCTGACTATAAATCGGGAAACAAGAAATTCTCACTGGATGATATAGTAAACGGAATAGGCTTGCAGCTTCCTATATACCTATTTTCAATTGAAAACTCGGAGTTTGAATATCTGCGCCACTGTGGAATAGATGGAAATGTAAAGATTGTACCGTCAGGCGTATTGTATGTACCTGCACGTGCCGAGGTCGCAGTTGCGGACAGAAATCTTGATGATGATGAGCTGAGAAAGGAGCTTGAAAAGAAGCAGGAACGCTCAGGCTTTGTACTGAGCGGTGAAGTGCAAAAGGCGATGGACTCAAGCGGGAAATACATACCTGTAAAGCTGAGTGCTTCTCGTGAGATCACAAAGGATCATTTCGATGTATTAAAGGATAGAACATTTAAAATATTGAAGGAGACTGCCAAGCTTATCAGTGAAGGGTATGCACAGCCCGATCCGTATAAATCGAGCGACGGAAGCTCATGTGATTTTTGCGAATATAAGCGAGTGTGTCATTTTGATACGAGAAGAAAAACCGACTGCTTCAGACAGCCGCTGAAAACAAGCTTTGAAGAGTTTTTTGAAGGGAGTGAAGATGAATGAGTGAGGTGAAATGGACAGAAGATCAGCTTGAAGCGATAGAGTCCAATGGAACATCGGTACTTGTATCCGCTGCGGCAGGCTCGGGAAAAACAGCTGTATTGGTTGAGCGTGTTATACGGAGAATATGCCGTGAAAAGGATCCTTCTGATATATCGAATCTGCTTATCGTAACATTTACGAAGGCAGCTGCTGCTGAGATGAAAGCCAAAATAACACGTGCAGTCACGAAAAAGATGATAGAAGAGCCTAATAACAAACGCTTAAGACGGCAGCTCTCACAGATAGATCACGATCAAATCACCACTGTGCATTCGTTTTGTATGGGACTGGTGCGTGAGCATTTCAGCTTGCTCGGACTCTCGCCGGACTTCAGAATGTCGGATCCGTCCGAGCTTGAGGTGCTCAAGCGGATGATACTTGAGGATATGATAGAAGCACGTTATAGTGATAAGACCGAAAAAAACAGAGGCTTCTATGAGCTCGTCGAAGCATTGAGTGCATCGAGGGATGATAAGAGACTGTTTGATGTTATAATGGAGCTGTACAATAAGATACAGAGCCATCCTTATCCTGTGAAGTGGCTTGATGAGAGTCTTGAAAATCTGAGAATATCGACTAAAAAGAATATCGTGGAAACAGATCACGGCAGAGTTATAATAGAGCATCTTAAGAGTACTGTAGAATACTATTTGGATGCATACACTGTGAAGATCGATGAAATGTCAGCTGATGGTGAGGTGCTTGATAAGTATATAGAGCTTTTTATCAGGGAAAGCGACTGCATGAGAGATATACTTGACAAAGCAGACTCCGGAAGCTGGGATGATATGCGGTCATCACTACGTGCGGTGAAATTTGAAAGAGCACCGTCGATAAGAAAATACGAAAATAAAGAGTTCCTTGACGATATCAAAGCGATAAGAGCGGATTGGAAAAAGGATCATGAAAAGCTTTGCAGCATTTACATGGAGCCGAGTGAGCATGAAGCTCAGGAGGATATATCGTCAATACTTGGTGTCACGGAAGCATTGTTTGGACTTGTAAAGGAATACGATGAGCGACTCACATCGGAAAAACGAAGTAGAAATATTATAGACTTTAATGATTTGGAGCATATGAGCGCAGCTCTGCTCGTAAGAAGCTATGATTCTGCGTCGGGACACGCAGTCTTTACCGATCTGGCATGTGACCTGTCAGAACGGTTCGACGAGATAATGGTAGATGAATATCAGGATACGAATCTTGTGCAGGATCTGATATTCAGAGCACTTTCAAAGGATGAATCAAATTTATATATGGTTGGCGATGTAAAGCAAAGTATATACGGATTCCGCTTAGCTGACCCGAGGATATTCGTAGGGAAATACAGCATCGACAGTATGAAGCAGATCGCACTGTCAAGAAATTTTAGATCACGTGGAGAGGTGTTGGATTCTGTAAATTATATATTTGAGAGCATTATGAGCAGTAAGCTGGGTGACACCGAGTACGGTGAAAAGGAGGCTCTGTATTTAGGTGCAGCATATCCCGAAAATGACGGTCATGAAAGTGAACTGTGTTGCATATCAAAGAACAGCGATACGATAACACAGCCTGAATACGTGGCAAGACGTATAAGAGAAATGCTGGACGATGAAAATACAACGGTTTTCGATCGAGATAAAAATGTCCGGCGCCGTATACAGCCTAATGATATAGCAATACTCCTTCGTACTACATCACAGATGACGCAGTATAGAGATGCATTGGCATCGGTAGGGATCAGAACGTTTTTTGAGACACGTGAGACGCTGCTTGAAACAGATGAAGTATCGACGATGTTTGCACTTCTTGAGGTGATAGACAACCCACATCTGGATTTGCAGCTCGTATCGATAATGCGTTCTCCGATATACGGCTTTACGCTAAGTGAGCTTGCCGAAATACGCAAGTTGTCAGACGATGATTATTATTCCTGTATCGTGCTTGCTTCACAGGAGGAATGCAAGGTAAAGGAAAAATGCAAAGCATTTTTATCGTCTGTTGATGCTTTACGTTTCCTCTCGTATGATGTTACTGTTGACAGATTGCTCTGGCATGTATATTACAAAATGGGAGTACTGAGACTGTATTCATCGATGGAAAACGGGAATGCACGTAAAGCCAATCTGATCTCATTTCTCGATATGGCGAGGGACTTCGAGAAGAACGGCTACAGAGGGCTTTACAGCTTTGTAAGTATGGTGAAACGTATGGTCGAGGGTGGAAATTCTCCTAAAGTGCCGATCGATGCATCAAATGACGGAGTAACGATAATGACGGTACATAAGTCTAAGGGCTTGGAGTTCCCGATAGTTTTCTATTCGGAGTTGAATAGACGATTTAATTTGGATGATCTGAAAAAAACTGTATTGATACATCAGGATTATGGCGCAGGCTTTCGCAGACGTCAAAACGAACGCAGGATAGAGTATCCTACAGTTCACCGAAATGCCATAAAGCTTGTGCTTTCAAAGGAAATGCATTCGGAAGAGCTGAGAATAATGTACGTGGCAATGACGAGAGCAAAGGAAAAGCTCATTGTAACGCTTGAATATGATAAAAATACGTTCAAATCTGCTCAAAGATTGTCGGAATATGATAAAATACCAGCAGTGGCACTTGAACAGTCGTCTACTCCGATGCTGTGGCTGCTGGCTCCTGTTATGAAGCTTGAAAACAGTGAGGAAAAGCATTCGTGGAGGCTGAGACTGATAGAGGATGAATACGGCGAAACGACGGTAGAGTCTGAGCTGCCTATAATAGAACCTATAGATGAGAATAGAGACAATACAGATGAGATCAACGCATTTATAAGGAAAGATTATCCGTACAGCACATCGACTATGACACCGTCAAAGATCACAGCAACCTCTATAAAAGGCAGATATCTTGATAATGAAGCTGTGACAAACGGTGTGTCACGCAGTAAGAATGCAGAAAAGAAAAAACGCCCGAGATTCCTTGAAGAAACAGGAATGACAGGCGCTGAACGCGGTATAGCATTGCACCTTGCGATGCAATTTATAGATTTCGACAAATGTGCCAAGCGTGAAAGCATTGCGAAAGAGATAAGCAGACTGAAAAGCCTCAGAATACTCAGCTGTACGCAAGCCGACAGTATAGATGTTGATAAAATATATGACTTTTTCAGGAGCGATCTCGGTGAGAAGCTGCTGTCGTCAAAGCGTATATTCAGGGAATTCAAATTCTCGCTTTTATGCGGCAGCGAAGTCTATGATATCGGTGCTGAAGCTGTCAAAAATCGTGATATAAAGAATGACAGCGTACTTCTTCAAGGTGTTATCGACTGCTACTTTGAGCTTTCGGACGGTACGATAGCAATACTTGATTTTAAGACAGATAATGTCAATAAGGCATATCTGGACAAGTATGTGAAAAATTACGAAGATCAAGTTAAAAGCTATGCTTACGCACTTGAACGTATAACGGGTAAGCATGTGAGTGAAAGCTATCTGTACTTTTTCAAAACAGGAAGCGCCGTCAAGCTGCGAACCTGATGAATTCGTCGGATGAATTTCGTGGTATGCAAATGCATGTGTCGTAAATAGCTGAGCTTATAAACCGTACGGTGTTTTTATTGGCGATAGTAATTGCACCGGCGGTTTTTTGCTCTGTCTCAGTCTTTTCGATATCCGATACGGTCTTATCAACGGAAGAAAAGATATCCGATTCAATAAACTCGTTCATGTACTGCTCGACTGTACGAGAATAATACGAGCTTGTATAACCCTTTTTCCACAGCTTTTTAGCACCGCTCTCTCCGATGTTATATGCCATCAGAGCGGAATGGATGTTGTTATACTTGTGTACATAGCCGGATATCATGTATATTCCGGCTTCAATATTTTGATAAGGATCAAGCAGGTCTGTGATACCAATGTTACTGTTGAGCATCTTAAAGTTTACCTTATGGATCTGCATAAGTCCAAAGCAATTTCCATCGGCACTTACACTGTCAGGATCAAAGGTACTTTCGATCTTAATTATTGCCAGCGCAAGCTCCGGGGCGATCTCACGTTTTTCACACTGCTCTTCAATGTACGTCATAAGATTGGTATCGAGAGGTGTGGTGCTGTTTGCCGCGTTGGCGGCGGTCATGGATGCGAACGCGCAGGTTACAAAGAGAACAGCGAGTGCAGCCTTTTGTTTAAACATAATTACCTCCGACAATAGTAAAGTTACTACTATTGTATTTTTTTATAGTTGTACATAGAACATAAATTTAAGATTTATGTTGTTAACTTACCGAACGCTTTGAATATTTACACACAGCGTCATAGACGGTATCAGATCACTTGTGTATTGACCACATTTACATAGAATTTCTTCGGCAAGGCTTAAGTAGGTGGACGGCATCAACGTCAACTATGATAACCGCAAACAATACTTTTGTCAAGCCCAGAATTTTACATTTAAAGCTTAGTACACTATTTTTGGTTATTTTTTAGTAAAAATAATCCTGTAATTACATAAAATGGGAGCGTAATTTTCGAAATAATGTATAAAATATTAACAAAATGGAGGGCATGATGTCAGAACTTATCATGTCTGTTCGATCGATTTGACACTTTTTGAGATCGAAAATCCCCATCCACAGGATGATTTGACTTCCGAAAAGTATGAATAATGTTTATTTTTTTGTTAAGCTTCAAAAAACTGAGCAATATTCTATGCTGTATTGTGAGTATATAAGCGCATCTCAAATACCGCCAACGTTAGCTGTTGACAATTAAAGAGTACTATAATATAATTGTATTGAAGATTTTGGGAAAACGGTATAGATGATATGAATAATGATGACAAAAGAATAAAGAAAACGAAAAAGAATCTTCGCGATACATTGATAAGGATGCTGGAGGAGAAGCCATTTGAGCAGATCACTGTAACAGAGCTGTGTAAAAATGCAGAGACAAGCAGGATAACGTTTTATGCTCACTACAACGATAAATATGAGCTAATAGATGATGTTTACAATGATTTGATGAGGCTCGTTATTGATAAATATTGGGTCATTGAGAGGGAAAAGAACAAAAACGGTGATTTGGTAGAGAGCTTCTGTAATCTTTTGGAAAGTATATTATCGGTATGTGAGAAGAATATCGAGCTTTTTATGCTCGTCACATCCGAGGATAATCCGTATTTGTATTTCTCTCTATATCAGTATATCCAGAAAAACATTGAGATGAGTATAATCATAAACGACAGATATCTTATACCGAAGTACAGAATAAAGGATATTGCAGCTTTTTTATGCAGTGGAATGAGCAGCTTTGTCAGCGGACAATACAAGGCAAAGGTGCCGATGGAAAAGGTACGTGCCGATGCCAGGCAGGTTTTGAAGAATATGCTTGAATCGGAAATATTTATGACAATAAAAAGGTGAGATAACTATACATATTTTATATTTTGTATAATTATCTTAACAGTGTTGATTAGAAGTAATTGTTTAGTGTGACTTAAAATAGTATAATATATATCGGAATGTGCTAATGTAATCTGCATTTTGGAGGTATAAAATGAAAATAAAAGTCACATCGGACAGTACATGCGACTTATCAGAGCAGATCATTCAAAGATACGATATCACTATAGTTCCGCTAAAGGTTAATAAAGATGGGGCAGAGTACGAGGACGGTATAGATATAACGTCGGAGGATATTTTCGAGCATGTAAACAACGGAGGAGCACTGTGCTCAACGGCAGCGGTGAATGTTGACAGGTATAGCGAAATATTCGGGAAATTTTCAAGCGATCATGATGCTGTTATTCATATAAATATCGGGTCGGATTTTTCGTCCTGTTATCAGAATGCAAGCATAGCTGCATCGGACTTTGACAATGTATATGTTATAGATTCGAAGAATTTGTCAACAGGTCAGGGACTTATTGTTGTTGAAGCATGTGAAAGGGCTAAAAACTGTACGGATGTCACAGCGCTTTGCGATGAGCTTCGTGAATTGACAGATAAGATAGAGACGAGCTTTATTATGGACAGACTCGACTACATGGTAAAAGGCGGGCGCTGCTCCATGGTAGCGGCTCTCGGTGCGAATATTTTGAAGCTGAAGCCTTGTATAGAGGTAATAGGCGGCAAGATGCAGGTCGTAAAGAAGTATAGAGGTACATACGGCAAATGCTTGACACAGTATATTTCGGAACGACTTGAAAACCGTGAAGATATAGTAAGAGACAGGGCGTTCTTAACATATACTCCGATATCAGACGAAGACTTGAAAACAGCAAGAGAAGTTGCTGAAAGCAAGGGCGGCTTTACAGAGCTGATGGAGACTACAGCCGGATGTACTGTATCGTGTCACTGTGGTCCAGGTACTTTGGGAATATTGTTTATAAGAAAATAATTAATAAGGCTACGGCTGTGATATGCATCAAAAAGTGTTTGACTTTTGTTGTATATCACAGCCGCAGCCTTTATTTTATCGTTTCAGTCTTTTCATAACATCATTCAGACCTGTGCCGAAATAGTCATGCAATGTAACATATTCGTTGTATAGTCTATCATACGGTGCAACATTTGCTTCGATAGGTTCATATGCTTCATCGGAAAGATTACCCATGATACGAGATGCCTCGTAGAAATCATCGTATCCGCCTCTCTCACTTCCGGCAGCTACGGCTCCGAAGATCGTGCCTCCGTGAGCACCGCCCTGACTGCTTCCACCGATGCGTATAGGCATGTTCAGCACATCGGAATATATCTGCATCATCATCTTGTTCTTGCGGGAAATGCCGCCTGATGCATATATCTCGTTGACAGCTATGCCACTATTACGGTAAGCTTCTATTATACGTCGTGTACCGAAAGCGGTTGCTTCGATGAGAGCACGGTAAAGCTCCTCGGGCTTAGTTTGAAGTGTCATGCCGAGGAACAGACCGGTAAGCTCAGGATCATCGAGCACAGAGCGGTTTCCATTCCACCAGTCAAGTGCGATTATACCTGATTCACCGGGAACGAGCGTACTTGCTTTCATTGTTAAGTATTCATGTGCGCCCATGCCTGCCTCTCGTGCGGCTATTGCGTATGATTCGGGCATACAGTTCTTGACAAACCATGCAAAATGATCACCGCAGCATGCCTGTCCGGCTTCATAGCAGAAGAATCCGGGGCTTACACCATCCTCAACAACTCCGCAGATACCTGGTACTATATGCTCCTCCTTACTCAGTAAAAAGTGGCATGTCGAAGTGCCGAGTATCATAAGGCATTTGCCGGGAGAATCAATTTTAAGACTAGGAAAAGCAGAGTGAGCGTCACCGATGCTTACTGCTACAGCTGTGCCGGGAAGAAGTCCGGTGAGTGATGCGGCTTCCTTAGTGATTTCACCTGCCCTTGAGCCGACAGAGGAAACAGGACAGTTGAATTTATCCTCAATAACATTTTCAAGACGAGGATCAAGTGCTTTGAAAAATTCCTTTGATGGGTATCCGTCAGTCTTGTGCCACATGGCTTTGTAGCCTGCCATACAGGAGTTACGTGTCTGTACACCTGTAAGCTGCCACACTATCCAGTCGCCTGCTTCGATAAAGTAATCCATGGCATCGTATATATCGGGATCTTCTTCGAGTATCTGCCATAGCTTTGGTATTGCCCATTGAGCACTGACCTTACCTCCGTAGCGTGAGAGCCATGCTTCACCACGTGCTTCGGCTATTTCGGTGATCTTTGAAGCCTGCTTATGTGCGGCATGATGCTTCCAGAGCTTTACATAAGCATGTGGATGAGTGCTGTATTCAGGTAAGAAGCACAGAGGCGTACCGTCTGCTTTGACGGGCAGCACAGTACATGTTGTGAAGTCAATGCCAACACCGATTATATCGCCTGCGGAGACACCGGATTCCTCTATTACCTTAGGGATCGTGTAAGAAAGTGCATTTATATAGTCGGTCGGATGCTGTAATGCCCAGTCTGCGCCAAGCTTCGTGCCGTCAGGCAGCATCTCATCCATTACAGCATGAGGGTATTCATATATTGCGGAGCACAGCTCCTCACCTGTCTCGACATTTGCAAGCAATGCACGGCAGGAAAGTGTTCCGAAATCAAGACCCAGTGAATATTTGGACATGATAATTGTTCAGCCTTTCATTGTATAATATGTATAATTATATCATATGCACAGAAAATATGCAATAAATTATGCATGCTTGACCCAAACTGTCATATCGGTTTTCTCTCTGTTGGCAAATGTAAAGTATGGTATAAATCTGAGACGCTGAGATACTTTTTTGTCGGTTTTCTTGCGATAAAGTGTGTTAAAATCAGCCATATCATGTCTGAAGCCGTCAGCAAGTATATCCGGGACACCATATGACGTTGAGAGATCGAGCTCGAAATTATCCTCCGTAGATACGGTTATATCATGCAGCAGCTCGCCGTTATCGATAGCCTCCAGACAATACACAACAGGACCTCGCATAAGAGCAACACGTCCGGCATCTTCACATACATGTGGATCTGCCTCGTACCAGGTGGGCTCCATATCAAGATCTATTATATATTTCCCCTTGGGAAGATAAGCGTAGCCGTCCTTTAATTCACAGCTCATCGTGTCACCGTTGCTGTTTTTTATGCTGTAGCTGTCGCACCATCCGGGAATTCTAACAGCTATATATTCAAAACGATCTGTTTCAAGCTCAATATGACCGTTAAGAGGGTATTCTGTAGTGATTTTCACAGCATCGGAGCATCCGGGGATATACTGGTGCACAAAAACGGTATCATCACTGAACGTATAGACAAACTCATTTATGAGAGAAAGCATACGGGTAATATTCGGAGGACAGCATGAACAATTAAAGACTCTCGAACGGCGTGACGGAGGCAGCGGATCGGGATCTTCCTTGAATGCTTTATTACGTGCTCTGAGGAATTCCGTTACCTCGAGGGCGTTTTCGTAGAAAAATTCATTGCCGGAAAGCGAGAAGCTTGAGAGAAAGCCGTTATAAATAATACGTTCGATCGTATCCGAGTAAATACTGTTGTTATCCATGATAAGCATACGCTTTGCAAAGAATGACAGACCGATGGCTGCACATGTCTCGGTATATGCATGAAGATTGGGAAGATCATAATCGACTGTAAATGCTTCACCGAAGCGTGTAGAGCCTATGCCGCCTGTTATATACATTCTGCGTTCTATTATATTGAGGAATAACGTCTTACATACGTTGAACAGCTCTTCGTCACCTGCCAATATAGCCTCGTCAGCCATACCGCAGTAAAGATATGTAGCACGTACACTGTGTCCCTCTGCTGTCGTCTGCTCACGAACTGGAAGATGGCTTTGAAAGCTTAGTGGTATGAATGGTGGGAAATTCAGTCCCTCATCTTCATGCTTTCCACGTTCCTCAATAAAATGCTTTGCAAGCTCAAAGTGACGTCGGTCTCCCGTGACCTTGTAAAGCTTGAACAGAGCAAGCTCTATTTCCTCATGACCGGGAGTATAGAACGATGCAGTGCGTTCTGTTACAAATGCACGTTCAATGCACTCAACATTTTTTATCATGAGCTTTAAAAACCTATCGCGACCTGTTGCTTCATAGTAGGCGATAGCGGCTTCAATGAGATGACCGGAGGTATATAATTCATGCTCGTTACGATCTGTATATCGTTCGGATGGACAAATAGAAAGGTAATATGAGTTAAAATAGCCTGTATCGTCCATGTTTTTCTCGATACAATCGATCACAGCTTCAACATCGTCTTGCAGATCGAGATTTTTACCCTGTGCAATTAGATATGCTGCGGATTCGACCCATTTTGCAATGTCGGAGTCCCAGAATACATGCGGTCTGTTAGGCATTCCGTTGATCCAGTTGCAATGCATTGCATCAAAACGCCCGGTCTCGCGAAATCTGTCGCGAACGGCATATATGGTGACTTCGCTGAGCAGTTGCTGTCTGCTTGACCAAAAACCGTCGGATAAGGTAAAATCTGTATGTTTAGGAAACATATAGTTGTTCATATATTATACCTCCTGTTCGATGATATATATATTTAATCATACGTGTGACGAAAAGTCAATGCTCATTTTGTCCTCAAAGTAGACATTATGTCTAAGCTGTTAGTAAGGACGATATATGTTGACAATAGGTGTGAAAGGTGATAAAATAAAAAAAGAGTATTTATCGTAATTAAAGACTGAAAATCGGGTTTTGATTATTTATTTGCTTTTATTCGGAGTGTAGAACAAATATGAGTGAGAGAATATTCATAGCTGTAAATTTTGATAAAGATACGAAGGAATTTATCTCCTCTGTGCAGGATCAGCTAAAGTCCATATCTGAGTGCGGAACCTTTTCACGACAGGAGAATTTTCATCTGACTGTTATGTTTATCGGTGACGTTGAGAAGAATGAATTGAATATGATTTGTGATGCAGTGGAAAGCATAGATTCACCGTCGAACGAATTTGTTATCAGTGGGATTGGACGCTTCAGACGTGAGGGTGGAGATATATGGTGGCTTGGTGTAAAAAAATATGACGAGCTGGAAAAAATACATCTCTTTATAGCTGATAAGCTTCGCCAAGCAGGGTTTGAGCTTGAAAAAAGAACATTCAAGCCGCATTTAACTATTGCTCGTGAATGCATTGTCAGAAGTAATGCCAGTGTTCCGACCTATCAGCCGATGGAGGTAAAGGTTGACCGTATCAGCGTGATGAGATCGGAGAGAATACGAGGAAGACTTACATATACGGAATTATACAGAAAGGATCTTGGGTGAAGAAAATGAGATTGCTTATTGACAGCTACAGCACGGAATACGATGGAAAAATCAAGCTTTCAGGTGAAAGTACGGGAATAGACGGCGTTGGAAAGAAGGTCATTTCCGATCTTACAGGTGGAGAAACAGCCGTTAATTTCAAGAAAATTGACGATGAAGCTAAGGCACTTATCAAGAATAAGCTCAATAAAGAATACTCTGAAAATTCAGAGGGCTTTATAATTAATATTTCCGATACGGTCACAGTGTATGCCGATACAGACCGTGCATCACTATACGCAGCTTATTCACTGAAAGCCAGATACGAAGACGGACTTGATAAAGGTGTGATCTACAGCTTTCCGTCGGTACCTCACCGCAGTGTGAGAATATTCCTGCCTCCGAAAAGCGAGCTTTCATATTTTAAAAAGTTTGTAGATATGCTGGTGCAGCTCGGATATAACGCTATCCTGCTTGAGATCGGAGGAGCGATGGAGTTTAAGAGACACCCGGAGATCAACTCTACCTGGGCTGAGTACTGCAAGTCTATGCTGGAATTTAACGGTAAGACATATGTTGCAGGAAATTGCTATAAGTGTACAAAGAATTCCATCCATACATACAATGCAAACGGAGATATCTATTCGCAGGATGAAATGCGTGAGATTGTTGCATATTGCAATGAACGTTGTATTGAGATCATTCCCGAGGTACCATCGCTTACTCACAGTGAATATATACTGATAAGCCATCCTGAGCTTCGTGAATGTGACGACGAACCGTTTGCATCAACAGCCTGCCCGTCAAACCCGGATCTTTATAAGCTGGTGTTTGATTTGTACGATGAGGTAATAGATGTATTTAAGCCGTCAATGCTGCACATCGGTCATGATGAGTGGTGGGTGATGTGTGTATGCGATAAGTGTAAGGATAAAAATCCGGCTGATCTTTATGTTGAAGATGTAATGAAGAGCTATAATTATCTGAAAGCACGTGGGATCAAGACCATGATGTGGGCAGACAAGCTCATCAGAGTGACTGATAAAGCAGGAGAATCTCACGGCGGTTCGGAGAAGCACGTCTATAATCTGAAAACAGATAAAACAGTCAATGTTATGGGCAAGGATTACCCATTATATGAGAGACATTGGTTTAAACCATCGCAGGAAGCACTTGAAAACGGATTCCATCAGCATATTAGAGATACAGCCGACTGCATCGATAAAATGCCAAAGGATATAATGTATGTAAACTGGTATTGGACGGTAGAGCCAAGACTCATTGACGAGTTTATTAAGCATGATTTGGAAATGATCTATGGAAACTGTACTCCACCGGCACTGAATAATTATAAAAAACGCTTTGAATATGGTGCGAAGGGCTTTAGTGTATCAAGCTGGATCGAAACTACCGAGAAGGGCTTGCAGCTGTGGGAAACAATGTTCGGTATCGGTTATGGTACGGCGATAAGCTGGGGTCATGACAGGGAAGAATGGGAATACGAAAAGAATCTGTTCGATGTAATGCAGGAAATGTACTTATACAGAAACCGTGATACGCTTGCAGGAGATCATATTGAGGTGCTCCATACGATGAAGGATCGTTGGCAGGAGGGTGACAAGCTATGCGAGGATCCTTACTATGACGATGAAAAGCTTACGGTAGGTGAGTATGAGATCGAGTATTCCGATGGCAGAGTCGAGCGTGTACCTGTGCAGTACAGATGCAATATAGGAACGCTTAATGCAAAAACTATGAGATGGGATAGCGATGTATCATGGAGCTATATGTATGATAATCATATCGCTATGACAGCATCTGTATGTATGCCTGAAAAGCATGATGACGGTATTTGGTACA
>CAYWVF010000009.1:0-92090 GCA_964461815.1 uncultured Oscillospiraceae bacterium | reverse complement strand
TGTTGTGGATGGTGTGTTAGGCTTACTGCTTTCCTTTGACAGTGGGAGCTTTTCATAGCCTTTCCAGTTTGCGAGGTGACGGGCGAGTATCGCACGGTCGAGAGCGGTGATCATACCGTCTGTGTTGAAGTCGAACGCCGCAACATTGAGTGTCTCCAGCGAGTAGCCGTTCCAGCCTGCCAATGCTCTTGCAAGATACTGGCTGTCTGCCAGAGTGACGAGCTTGTCGCCGTCGGCATCGCCTACTACGATATTCGCTACATTTACCGCTCCATCCCGCTTTGTCACTGTTACCCATTTTCCCGACTTGTCGAGTGCCGTGTAGCTGTCAACGTTCAGCGTGATCGGATAATTGCTTATGGCCGCACCCTCGGACACCTTGAATACGAGCTTTGCGGCTGTTCCCGTCGATGTGTAATTTGATGTTGCGGTGCTGTTGTCCCAGCTGAGCGTATACGGTGATGTCTTTTTGTCGGAATGCATCGCACCGGGAATGATCCCCGTGTCCTCAACGTCCGTGAGCGTAAGCACACTCGAATCGTAGGTGAGCTTAAGGAGCATATTTACAAAGCCTGAATTTCTACTGATAGAGATCGGGACTCTTATCGTAGCTCCCGGATAGGCTGTTATATTAGCTGCGGACACCGTGATACGCCCCGAGGTTGACGGCGTACCGCCGTCGAGCGATACCGTCAGCATATCTTCACTGTCGTTTGCCATCGTTGTGACCTCATCTGCCGCAAATACGCTGCACGTCATCATGCATATGCATACGAGCATCACTATGAGCGTGCAAAAAATGTGTTTTTTCATGATCTCTCCTCCGTAATATATAGTTTTTATACTGTTAAGCCATATATTCTGCAAAAATTATACAGCATTGCGGCTACGTGCGCTCTTGATGCGTGTTTCTGCGGTGTAAGTGTACCGTAGCTGCCTGTGTACACGCCCGATCCTACCGCCCACTGCATATCCTTATATGCCCAGCTCGACAGAAGTGCATTACAGCCAAGGCAATATGTATCTCCGCTGTAGCCGACCGCATTTGCCGTAGGTGACTTTGTATCCTTGATATATGTTGTGCCGACGTGATTTTTCATATTTCTCGGTATATATACGCTTGATAGCTCCGACATCCCCTGTGCATCCGCATACATCCTCCCGCACTGCGTACATAGCCAATGTCCCTTAATGCCCTCAGCCGCACATGTGGCCGCAACCTCGTCAACATATCTCATCGTGTGTACGTGACCCGGCTGTATTGGAGCCGAGGGAGTTGGGGGAGTATCAGGTAAAGAGGGAGTCGAGGGGATGCTCGGTATGTCGGGAGTCGTTGGGGCAGATGAGCCTGTGACTGTCACGCTGCCTGAGACCATTCGGAAATCCACCTCACTGATATTGTAGTTATAGATACCGTGGATCGGAGTCGTCAGTCCTACAGTGTATGTGCCCGGCTGCGCCTGCGAATTTATTGTGAAAATAAGCGCTGCCACAGCTCCGTTCACGTAGAAATCGGTATTCGAGGTGTCGTTTGCCCATGTCAATATGTACGGTGACTTGTATACATCGGTATGCATACCTCCGGCAAGCGATCCCAAGTCACGTATGCCCGTCAGCGTCATGATATTTTCATCATAGCTTACGTTGAGCGACATGCTAACTATACCGGGATTGTTTTGTATCGACACCGTGACCTCTACTGTGCTGCCCGGTGTACCCGTTGCAGTCGATACAGTCACGGTCGGAGCATCGTAGGCGCTCACGTGCGCTGTCATCGATACTATGATCGAAAAAGCGATAATAAAGGTCAGTATTCTTCTCATTCACTTTCCTCCGTATAATAATTATTCTCTCTGCTATCGGCATAAAAAGCGCTATTACAAATTTAATTGGTAATAACGCTTTCTTACACGCACATTATAGCATATTACAACGGTAATTACAGGTAATATTTGTAATTATAGGTGTATTTTTGAAGTAACAGCAAGTTACATTTGTAATTAGTTGTTCTAAAAAATAGTATAATACTATATATAGATATTACTCGAGGAAGATCGTTAATGAACGAAAAATTTATTGCCGAACGTATTACAAATCTGCGCTTGAAAAAGAACGTATCCGAGCATCGTATGAGTCTTGAGCTTGGGCAAAGTAAATCATATATACAGAGCATAACCTCAGGCAAGGCACTTCCGTCTATAAAGCAGCTGTATAATATCTGTGATTATTTTGAGATAACTCCCGAGGAGTTTTTCGCCGGAGAGTCGGAGGATGTGTTTAAGCTTCACCGGGTAAGTGAGCTGGCACGGCGATTATCCGGTGAGGATATCGAGCTTATACTGGAATTGATGGAGAGGCTTTCGAAGTAAGCACTGCTCTGATATATGCATACCGCCATGTCGCATTATATTTACATATTTTCCCTGATGCTCACTGTCATAAATTCGATAAAGAGGTAAAAACTATACTCGTAACAGATCAAATATTATGACAAGGAGTGAACATGTTTTGAAAACAAGGATCACTATGCTGCTGGCACTCGTGCTGCTGCTTGCAGGCTCATGCTATGCGCTCACAGCTTCGGCTCAGGATAAGACTCCGCTGAGGTCGATGCATCTGACGGAGCTTACGAAGAATATACAGGATATCGACAAGCTTGACGGTATCGTTATCGATGAGGCGCCCGATGCTTCAAAGGGCAAGCTGATGTTCGGGACGAGAGTCCTCATGCGTGGTGAGGGCGTAGCGGCTGAGGGCATTGATGCTCTGATCTACGTGCCTATCACCTCCGACCCTGTGACGATCATCTATACGCCTGTTTACAGGGACGGTAAAACAGGTGTGCAGCAGAGCTACACTATTGCACCTAAGGCTAAAACGAACACTGCTCCGATCGCCTCGGACGTGGAGCTTACGACCTACAAAAATATCACCGTAGGCGGCCGCTTCGCTGCCGTAGATACGGACGGTGACAGCCTGACCTACGTTCTGCAAACGCTGCCGGAGAAGGGCAGTCTCGTATTCAGTGAGTCCGATGCTTCCTTTGTATATGAGCCTTATCAGAGCAAGGGCGGCAGTGACGAGTTTATGTATACTGCCGTAGACTCCGAGGGTGCTGTATCGAACATCGCCACAGTGACGATAGAGATAGAAAAGCAGCCGTCGGAAACGGTATACGATGACCTCGAGGGCAGCGGTGCTCACTATGCGGCACTGAGGCTTGCGGAGGAGGGCATAATGTCCGGGCGCACAGTAGGCGGCAGGATGTATCTTGAACCGACAGAGCTTATGACAAGAGGTGAGTTCATCTCCATTGCCGTAGCTCTCACAGGTGAGGAGACGCTGCCGGGCTGCGTTGAGACCTCCTTTGCCGACGACGGCGATATCCCTGTATGGGCAAAGCCGTTTGCGGTAGCTGCGATACAGTCGGGGCTTATCGAGGGCAGCAGCATGATAGCCGAGGACGGCAGTGAGGTGCGTGTGATGCGTCCGAACGACTATATCACAAGAGCCGAGGCTGCGGTCATACTCAATAACTCGCTCGGTATCGAGGACGTTGCGGTATCACGTGAGTATACAGATGAGGCTGACATCCCGACGTGGGCAAGGCATGCGGCTGTGAATCTCGACACGCTCGGCATCATAGACACTCTGTCCGACGGCTCTCTTGCGCTCGGCTGTGCTATGACTCGTGCGGATGCGGTGGAAATGGTATATAACACTCTCGAATATCTCAACGAGCACAGTGAGAAAACAGGTATGCTCTCCTGGCTCACACATTGACGGTTTTATCGGAGCGGGTGCTGCCCGCTCCGTTGCTTTTGATGCAATTTTATCAATAGCTCCGACAAAAAGTATGAAAATTCAGCACTTATTTTTTATAAAACAGTTGAGATGTGCTTCCATTTGTGCTATAATATGTAATCGGAGACAGCAAAGTGAATATTTTTGGCAAACCGTCCGAAAGGTCGGGACGCAAAGTTAAGTATCTAACCTGATTTTTATCAGTATGACCGACTGACCGCACATTTTTTCTCATTTATAGGGGTGCGGTCGGTTTTTTTCGTAAATAGGAGGTATTTGTGAACAAGGTTTTAAGGGAGGAGAAGAAGTTCCTTCTCAGCGTAGATGAATTTATCACTCTGTCGCACCGTGTAGGGCAGGTGATGCTAAGCGACCCTCACAACGGAACACACGGCTACGTCATCCGTTCACTGTATTTCGACACGATATATGACAGAGATTATTTTGAAAAGCTGGACGGTGTGGAGCTGAGACGTAAGATACGGCTCAGGTGCTACGATCCGAATGCAAGCTTTGCCATGCTTGAGATAAAGCAGAAGCAGGGTCCGAATCAGATGAAGCGGTCTATGAGGATAAGCCGTGAGGATGCGATAGAGCTGACGAAGGGCAACTACTCACCTCTTCTCAAATACTCCGAGCCGCTTGCCGCTGAATGCTATGCGCTCATGCACTGCCGCTGCTATCGTCCGAAAACGATAGTGGAGTATAATCGCAAGGCGTATATCGCAAAGGAAAACAAGATAAGGATCACCTTTGACAACAACATCGTTTCGACCGAGAGCAGCTTCGACCTGTTCGACCCGAGGCTGAACATGAGCCCTGTGCTCGACAAGTATGATGTAGTGCTGGAGGTCAAATTCAACGGCTTTCTGCTCAGCTACATAAAGGAGCTTATAAACCCGGCTAACAGAAGTGAGCTTTCCGTGAGCAAATATTATCTTGCAAGGCATCACGGCTATCAAACAAGATTATAAGGAGATATGACAATGAGAGAGCAAATTTACAGCTTATTTACCAACCCCAGCGATATGACCTGGGAAAATATCCTGATGAACATATGCGTATCGGCGATTTTGGGATTTTTCATATTTATTTCCTACTTTATCTCGCATAAAGGCACTATTTACAGCAAAAAATTCAACGCTTCACTCGTTATACTTACCGTACTCACAGGCACTGTCATGACCGTTATCGGCAACAACATCGCTCTTTCACTCGGTATGGTCGGTGCTCTTTCAATCGTTCGTTTCAGAACAGCCATCAAGGATTCAAGAGACACCGTATACATATTCTGGGCTATAATCGTAGGTATCTGCTGCGGCGTAGGCGACTTCCTCGTTGCAAGCATAGGCAGTGCGGTAGTATTTCTTGTCACGCTCATCCTCGGCTGCATCAAGAGCGACAACCGTATGCTGCTCATAGTTCGTGCCGACAGAGGCTCTCAGCCCATGATAAAGTCGCTCGTCTACAAGACCTTTGACTCCAAGGCTGTGCTGAGAGTCGAGAATACGACCTCGGACTCCGTGGAGCTGATATATGAGCTCACTCAGAAGATGCTTAAAAAGGCAGAAAAGACAGAGCCCGACATCCCAGATGCCATCTACAGGCTCGGTAAGGTAGAATACGTGAATATCGTTATGCAAAACGATGAGATTTCCAACTGAGGAGCATCACATTGAAGTATAAAGTAATCGGTTTGACCGCGCTTTTATTGTCTGTACTCATAGCCTCGGGAATAAGTGTCGCACTTTCGGAGGATGAGAACGAAAGGTACATACAGCATCTGGAGGAGGAAGGCTACACTGCGTGTGAAGGCTGCCCGGACAGTGAGCTTTGTACTCATCTTCCGATAATCGAGATCGATACGAACGGTGTCGAGATCCCCGGCAGGCTGTATTACAATCACGAGCTGGGTACGACCGGCTACACTCTCGCTTCCGACGGCAGTGAGACTATAGCCGCCAAGGCCGCTATCATAGACGGTGAGGGCAACAATCATTTATCGGACACTGCAACGCTTGACAGCGACATAAGGATAAGGGTAAGGGGCAACTCATCACGCCGCTTCGACAAGCTGCCGTATCTCATCGAGCTTGTCAAGCCCGACGGTACAAATAACGCTCAGCCTGTCATGGGCATGGCTGCTCACCATGAATGGGCGCTGCACGGGCCGTTCCTCGATAAGACTCTGATACGAAACTACATGTGGTATAACCTTTCGGGGCAGATAATGGAGTATGCTCCGAACGTGCGCTTCTGTGAGCTTATACTGAACGGTGAGTATCAGGGCGTATACCTCATGACCGAGACGATAACCTCCGGCAAGGACGGTGCAAGGCTCAGTCTTTCCACTACGGAAAAGCGCAGCACCTTTTCAGGCTATATTTTAAGGCACGACCGAGGCAGTGACAGTGCTATCAAGAACATCGAGCCGCTCAGCATCTACACGATGAAGACGAACAAGCAGATCAACATCGTATATCCCGGGCTTGCAAACCTGAATGATGAGCTTGCAAGGGCTATCGAGCTTGAATTTTCAGCCTTTGAAAAGGCGATATACTCCTACGACTTCGACGACGAGGCAGGCTACAAGGGCAATATCGATGTATCTTCGTTCGTGGACTATTTTATTATAAACGAGCTGTCACTCAACCGTGACGCAGGTATCTACTCGACCTATATTTATAAGGATATCGACCGTAAATACAAGATGTGCGTATGGGATTTCAACAATGCGCTCGACAACTACGAGGACATTGATAATCCCTCCGACGGCTTTACTCTGAATTATGCTATCTGGTACAGCAGTCTCGTTCAGGATAAGGCTTTTACGCAGAAAATAATAGACCGATACAGAGAGCTTCGCAAAACCGTACTGTCGGACGAGGCTCTGGACAGCTTTATAGACGATACGATAAGCTGGCTCGGGCCTGCCGTAGAGCGAAACTTCGACAGGTGGGGCTACTCCTTTGAGTACGACTACGACAGACTCAAGCCTCACGAGAGGAATCCCAGAAGCTACGATGAGGCGGTAGAGCAGATGAGAAGCTGTCTGCGTGACAGGCTCGAATGGATGGATGAAAACATAGACAGTCTGAGACAGTACTCCGCACCGTCTAAAACACATGAATTACACGAGGCACACGAGCAGTAAGGAGAGGCAGGAATGAAAAAATTTATCATTACCGTTATTTCGATCGTCATAGTCGTACTGACGGTAAACTATGCTTATTTTCATTTGGGACTCTACATTCCCTTTCTTCAAAGCTCCGATGTCGAGGTGAATGCCGTGACCGAGGGCAAGCAGATACTGCTTAAAAAGGACGGTGAGTTCGAGCCGTTTGAGATAAAGGGCATGGATCTCGGCTCAGGCTACCCCGGTGAATGGTCTACCGATTTCAGCATAGACAAGGAAACGTATATGCGCTGGTTCGCTCTGATGCAGGAGATGGGCGTGAACACTGTCAGGATATATACGATACAGTCTCAGCCGTTTTACGAGGCATTCTATGAATACAACAACGGCAGGGAGGACCCTCTCTACCTGCTGCACGGCGTATGGGTAAACGACTACGCTTTAAACTCCTATAGAGATGCATACCATGAGGATCTTTACGATACCTTTCTGCGTGACTGCAAGACGATGGTGGATGTGATCCACGGCAATCGTAAGCTGAATCTCGGACGTGTCGCAAGTGCAGGTCACGGCAGCTACCTTAAGGATATCTCGCCGTGGGTGATAGGCTATATCCTCGGAGCTGAGTGGGATGATGTAACTGTTGCGTACACGAATGACAAGTACAGTGACGATGAGAATATTCTAACCTACAGCGGTAAATACTTTTACACCTCGCCCGATGCATCCGCATTTGAGGCTATGCTCACGAGAGTAGCCGACAAGGTGACGGAGTACGAGACGAAGCGCTACGGTACACAGAGGCTCATAGCCTTTACCAACCGCTCCATGACCGACCCCTTTGACTACTCTACCATCGACACTACACTGTTTAAGAAATTCGCATCGATCGACGTTGAAAATATACTGTCCACTGAAAGCTTCCTGTCGGGTCACTTCGCATCCTATCACGTCTATCCGTACTTCCCCGACTTCCTGTCATACGTCTCCGACTGGTCTGCATACGGTGTAGATAAGTACGACTTCATGACCGAGGACGGCAAGATAAATACATACACTGCGTACCTGTCCATGCTGGTAGACTACCACACTATGCCTGTAGTTATCTCCGAGTTCGGCATTCCGTCCTCACGTGCGATGGCTCGTATAGATGTGAACACAGGACGTAACCAGGGCTTGATGAGTGAAGCTGACCAGGGTGAAGCTCTGGCTGAGTGCTACAGGGATATAAAGACGGCAGGCTGTGCCGGCTCATGCATATTCTCATGGCAGGACGAATGGTTCAAGAGAACGTGGAACACTCTCCATACGGTGGATCTGAAAAGGAATCCGTACTGGTCGGACTACCAGACGAACGATCAGTTTTTCGGTGTCCTTGCCTTCGACCCCGGAGATGAGGAATCGGTCTGCTACGTTGACGGCAACGTATTGGAGTGGGATGAAAGCGATATCGCAGCGCAAAACGGTGACATGTCGGTATCGATGAAGTACGACGAAAAGTACCTGTATTTTCTCGTATACGCACCTCAGCTCGACTTTGAGAATGATACTGTATATCTGCCCATCGACACCACTCAGAAGTCGGGCAGCAACTACTGTGAAAGCTTCGGCTTGAAATTCGACCGTGCAGCTGATTTTCTCATCGTGATAAACGGTGAGTCCAACAGCCGTGTTATGGTACAGGAGCGGTACGAGGCTCTGCGCTCGACGTATGCCAAGGAGATATACGGCTTCAACACCTACGAGTCGGGCAATTTACCGGATATATCGTCGCCGCTATTTAAGAATATTGACATGCTTCTCAACAAGACTCTGATAACGACTGCGCTGGGGAATGCACCTCTTGCGATGACCTTCGAGACGGGAAAGCTCATCTACGGCAATGCGAATCCGAAAAGTGAGGACTTCGACTCACTTGCAGACTTCTGTTCTGACGGCAGCTTCATAGAGATAAAGCTCCCGTGGCAGCTGCTGAACTTCGGTGATCCGTCCGAGATGATGATACATGACGACTATTATGAGAACTACGGAGTAGAATTTATAAGCATAGATGAGCTGTACGTAGGCATCACCACAGGCGGTGACAGCCGTACAGAGCTTTGTCCGTTCGAGCTGCGAGGGTGGGGCAATGATGTTACCTTCCACGAGCGGCTCAAGGACTCCTACTATACTATGAAAGCCTTATGGAGGGATGGGGAGTAAATGAACGTTGAGATAATGATCTACGTCTACCTTTTCGTATGCCTGGCTATGATAGTATTCAATATCGTCACGGCGTTTATATTTAAAAAGCGTGACAAAAAGACAGAGCATGTAAGTGAAAGGTTCTATTCGGCTGTACTGATGCAGCTTGAAAGGATAAAGCACAACGGTCACTGTGACGATGAGCACAAAAGGTATCTGTCAAGGAAGCTCAAAAGGGTGGGAAACCTGATAGCATTCGATAAGATGCTTGAGACTGCGTATGCTATCGAGACGGATGAGGTAAAGCAGTATCTTTCCGAGCTTGACAGCGTATTTATAGCACTTTGCAGTCACTACTGCCATAGAGACAGCATAGAGGCTGCCTACATACCGTTTATAATCAAAAAATACCGTCTTATAGCATCAAGAGCATTCCCGTCTATCACGGAAACGCTGTTTCGTCTGCTTGACGAGCCGAGCATCTACTGTCGTGAGAATGCGATGCAGGCGCTCTACACCACGGGCGACTGCGAGTGCGTTATAAAGGCACTTATGAGGGTGGATAAGAGCGAGTACTTCTACCACGGTAAGCTGATAAGTGACGGTCTGTTGAATTTTGAGGGACGCTGTGATGAGCTTATCGACAGGATCATACTGCAATTTGACAGCTTTTCAACCGAAATGCAGATAAATCTTCTCAATTACATACGCTTTTCCTCACCTAACTACTGTGAATTTTCATATTCACTGCTCAGTGACGAGGATAGGGACGATGAGATACGCTACTGTGCGATCCGATATCTTGGAAAATACCGCTTCGATGAAGCGTATGAGCTGCTTTGCAGACTGAGCCGTGAGCTGAATGCCGAGAAATGGCAGTATGCCGCCATCGCATCCACAGCTCTTGCCATCTACCCATCCGCAAGGACTGTCGAGCTGCTAAAGAGCAATCTCTACAGCCGTAACTGGTACATTCGCTACAATGCGGCTGAGAGTCTCGAGCGTATCGGCGTCTCCTACTCGGAGCTTACCGATATCCTCGACGGCAACGACCGCTATGCGGCTGAGATCCTGCGCTACAGACTTGAGCGTAAAGAAAGGAGCCGTGCTGCCGTATGACAGGCTATATCGATATGTTTTTGGAGATCGTCGGTGTATTCTTTATAATATATCTCATCGGCTACTCCACGTTTCTATTTCTGTCCGTGCTTGTCGGCTCGTCCGAGCTTTATAAGCTACACAGGCAGAAGAGATTCCAAAACATCCTGCCTCACGACTACTACGTACCGATAACGATAATCGTACCTGCCTACAATGAGGAGGTGACTGTCGTTGAGACTGTAAGATCACTGCTGCAGCTCGACTACAGGCTCTATGAGATCATTGTGGTAGACGACGGAAGCCGTGACAACACCTCTATGGAGGTCATAAATACATTCTCGATGCATCCCGTTCAAAGACCTATCAGACGTCAGATAAAGTGTCAGCCGGACGAGTTCATCTACGAGACACGTGAGACGAAGGTACCTCTGACGGTCATACGAAAGAAAAACGGAGGTAAGGCAGACGCTCTCAACATGGGCATAAATGCCGCAAGCTATCCCTACTTCATCTGCATGGATGCCGACTCCGTATTGCAATACGACTCACTTAAGAATATCACTCAGCCGGTGCTTCAAAGGGAAAACGTCGTGGCGGTAGGCGGACTCGTTCGTCTTTCAAATGACGTTGAGCTTGAAAACTGCCGTGTAAAGAAATACCGTCTGCCGAAAAATATTCTTGCAGCCATGCAGGTTCTCGAGTACGACCGCTCCTTTCTGGCTTCACGCATACTCTTTGACAAATTCAACGGTACTCTGATAATCTCGGGTGCGTTCGGGCTATTCAAAAAGGATGTGGTCATTGCCGCAGGAGGCTACGACAGCAAGACGATGGGTGAGGACATGGAGCTTGTGGTAAAGCTTCACGAGTACTGTAGAGTGAACAACATGGACTACAGCATATGCTACGCTACCGACGCTATCTGCTGGACTCAGGCACCCGAAAAGCTGGGTGACCTCAAAAAGCAGCGTAAGCGTTGGCATTTGGGACTGTTCCAGACGATGCTGAAGCACAGGAAGCTGCTGTTCAATCATAAGTTCGGACTCGTCAGCTTTATCTCCTACCTGTACTTCCTCATCTATGAGCTGCTCTCGCCCTTTATAGAGATATTCGGCGTGTTCACTATGGTTCTGGCATTTTGTGTCGATCTTATAAACGTACCCTTTATGCTGCTGTTCTTCCTAATATATGCGATTTTCGGCAGCGTACTGTCACTTACGGCATTCTTCTCCAGGATGTACACCTCCAACCTGAAGGTGACGTTCAGAGATGCGGTCAAGGCATGTCTGCTCTGTCTTTTCGAGATAACCTGCCTGCGCTTCGTGCTTGCGTGGGTAAGAGCGACTGCGTTCATAGGCTACAGGAAGAAGAAGCTGCAATGGGGCAGGATCGAGCGTAAAAAAATCAACTTTAAATAAGGGGGATCACTATGGAGCTTAAGGATATAAAAAAAGGCTTTTTCGGGTTCAACAAAAGCAGCGTTTTCGAGTACATTTCTGAGCTGAACCGCGTATGCGCCGAAAAGGTCGCTGAAGCGAAAAAGGAAAAAAGCAGCTCACTTACCGCTTTGAATGCTAAAAACGAGGAGCTGAACAATAAGGTCATGTGCTTTGAGAGTGAGCTTGATACGCTCAAAAAGCAGCTGGCAGAAAAGGATGCACTCATCTCACAGCTCACGGCGCAAAATGATGAGCTAAAAAACAGCACCGACACAAGAAAGCTCGTCGAGGCCGAGGTCTCCGAGATACTGACAGAGGCGAGACGGTTCGCTCTGGCTCTGCGTGAAAAGGCAATAAGGGAAAATGAGGATTTCAGGCTTGAGAACCGCAAGCTCAATGAGGCAGAAAGACAGAGGCTTGAAAAATACGGCGATGATATCTCCGAGATCAAGGCTGCGATAAATTCCGTGCTGTCGGAAACGATCATCAGTCTTGAATCAGTCGAGGATAAGATCGCCGCATTGTAGCGCAGGTGGAGAATATGATAAAAAGAACAGTTTGCATTATCGCTGTAACGCTCTCGCTTTGTATGCTCGGCATACTCACCTCCTCCGCAGAGCTGTTTACCGAAAAGACAGGCGGCGGCAGAGCCGATTCGATATATGTCGCAGGTGTGACCGACCTATATCCCATCGAATACTACGATTCAGATACGTATAAGGGACTCATTCCCGATATGCTGAGTATCGTTTCAGAGCAGACAGGCATAGACTTTACCTACATCTCGGCAGGTAAGGACATGCAGAAAAGCCTTTACGATAACGGTCAGGTCGAGCTTGTGACTGCGATAATGTCGGACGATGCTGACTTTAAGGATATGGAAAAGCTCGCCGTGCTGACGGTGCAGTCGGGTGACACTGCCGTGAGCTACTGTATCGGCTTTACCGAGGTGATATCGGACGAGTCGAAGAGTGCGATAATCGCTGCACTAAACGGTATACCCGAGTCGCAGAGAGCAGCATTTCTCGTAGAACATGCCAAAGCCGATCTGCTTGCAGCACAGAAAAAATTTGCATTTACCGTAACAGCTGCGATCGTAGTTGTCTCGCTTGCCGCCGTAGTCGTTATCATAGCAGTCGTTCGCAGAAAGCGATTGGCAGCTAAGCTCGACCGCATGATCGACAGGAATACAGGTATCGGAAATGCGGTATATTACACCTATGTATTTGACAATCTCATAAGTGAGCAGTCGAAGAACCTCTACAACCTGGCTTACTTCGCATTCGATACGAGGTCCTTCGAGGAAAACGGCAGCAGTGTATCGGTAGGTGATATCGAGAGGTATGCCGCAAGCAGGCTGAACCACTACGCCTCAGCTGCCGAGTATATCTCGCGTGTGGACGACGGTGCATTCGTATTTTTGTTTCAGGCTGACAATGAGTATTCGGCTGAAAAGAGAGTGGCAGACATACTTATCGGCATAAACAAGTACATTGCAGAGTTTGTACCGAGCTGTAACAGTCTGTTCAAGGCAGGCTACTGTCGATTCTACGAGCACATGGGTACAAATGCCGAGTCTGCGCTGTTCAATGCAAAGCAGGGCTACCTGTACGCTCAGTCAAACAGCATGGCGTACCATATCGGCTCAAAGGCACTTGCGGATGAGAATAAAAAATCGGCGGCACTGTCGTTGCAGATCGACAGCGCACTGAAAAACGGTGAGTTCAAGACCTACATGCAGTTCATTGCGGACGGTAAAACAGGTCGATTCTGCGGTGCCGAGGTGCTTTCACGCTGGCAGAACAGCGAATACGGCTTGCTTCGTCCGTATGAGTACATCGCTATTTTAGGCAAAACAGGTAAGATAGTGGAGCATGACTATTTCGTGTTCGAAAACGTCTGCCGTCAGCTCGAGCTTTGGAGCGAGCCTCCGTTCGGTGATCTGTTCCTGACGTGTAACTTCACAAGGCTCTCCGTCTCCAAGTCCGACTTCTCCGACAGACTCGACTCCATCGCCTCAAGGTACAGCTTCCTGCGAAGCCGACTCGTGATAGAAATCACAGAGGACAGTCTGAGCGTAAATTCCGAGACTGTTTCGGAAAATATAGCAAGACTGACCGACCTCGGCTTCAAGGTCGCAATAGATGATATGGGTACCGGCTTCTCCTCCTTTGCCGACATCTATGATAACGAGATCGACATAGTTAAGATCGAGAGGAACTTCGTGGTATCCTGCGTGAACGAGCGCCGCAGACAGATGCTCAGTGACATAATCTCACTCGTTCACAATGCCGGAGCGCAGGTGATATGTGAGGGCATCGAGACATCGGAGCAGCTCGAAATGCTAAAGGGACTCAGCTGCGATATGGTACAGGGCTTCTATCATTCACGTGTGCTCCCGCTCACCGAATGTGAAAGATTCTTCCTTTCAAATGAAGCTAAAATAAATCAGGCAAAGCTATAATAAAACGTCCGGTACAGTAACGTACCGGACGTTTTATTATGCAGCATTATGCTTTAGCCTTTGTCTTATGATACTCTTTCTTTTTATCGTACATCTTCTTTTCGGCGATGCTTATCATTTTGCTCACGTTCTCGCATTTTTCCTGCCACAGACAGCCGATCGAGAAGCTGATACCCTGCTCGACCGCTGTTTTGTCGAGTCTTGCGATCTTTTCCTCAAACTCAGCCTTATCGATATCGGTGACCATAACAAGGAACTCGTCTCCGCCTATGCGATAGCAGCTCTCTCCGAACACTCCTATCATGATCTCCGCTGCGTTGTAGATATATATGTCTCCTGCCTCATGTGACTGCAAGTCGT
Organism: uncultured Oscillospiraceae bacterium; assembly: GCA_964461815.1. Classification (GTDB taxonomy): domain Bacteria; phylum Bacillota; class Clostridia; order Oscillospirales; family QAMX01; genus JAAZBA01. The sequence continues at coordinate 77,602 of CAYWVF010000009.1, read as the reverse complement.
TTATCTGCTTTAGTCCGTTCAGGTCAAGATACACAACTCCGATATTCTCGGGCTTGTTGTGGATATAGAACGACAGCATCTCAAAGTATTTATGTCTGTTGTAGAGGTTAGTGAAGGTATCATGGTAGCTCAAATACTCAAGTCTCTTCTGCTTGCTCTCGATCTCTCGATTGATAAAGTACATCTGCCTTATCATGTACAAGTTCCACAGGCAGTAGAGCAGGAGCAGGACCAGTACTGCGATACCTGTGATGATCAAGTCCTTTCTAAGCTCTATGAGGTTTGAGAATATGACGCCCTCCTCCGCAAAAACAGCTATTTCCCAGCCGAATATGTGCAGCGGAGCGTAATACATGTAGAGATTATTTCCCGTAGTGCGTGAAACGAACGCTATCGCTCCCGATTCGAGGCTTCTTATTTCGTTTTGGAAATCTACATCCTTATACTCCGGCAGAAGCTCTCGACTTCCCAGTTCATATGCATTTCCCAGCTCATCATGCCAGTTATCCATAATATAGTTGCCGTCCCCGGCATCTATGATGCAGATATTCGCCTTACCGTTGTATAATTCCGGGTTGAACAGTCCGTAAAGATTGTCGCAGTCGATAACTCCGATCAAAACAGAGGCTACCTCATCCCCCTCGTATATCGGTAGCACATAGTAGACACACGGTGAGCCGTCGATAAAGTCTGTCTTTCTGTCTGTGAGATATTCGCCCTTTTCCGTTATCCTTTCAAAATCTATCTCCTTTTGCGTTTTGATCAGCTCGCCGTTCACCAGGAGAGTGTTGTCGGGGTAGAGGATATCTATCCTTGAAAATATCGTCTCTGCCTTTACATCCTCGATATGAAGATACGATACTGCCTCCGAGGAGGTCATGTCACTGTTTACCATAAGTGTCTTGATAAGGTGCAGCTTTGATATCTCGTCATTGAATTTTACGTATATGTCACGATTCAGGTCATGCACCTCTGTTCTGAGGTTATCCCAGCAGCGCTGCTTTTCGCTGTTCATCATATTGACGTAAAAAAACTGGAATACCACTACCGTGGCAAAGGAGATGCACAGAAGCGCTACGAAATGCTTGATATATTTTCTCATTCAAATCTCTCCGCATAGGCAGGTCGTTGCTGTAGGCTCGCCCTTGAAATTTCTGTATTAAATTATACCACAATCGTATTCAAAAATCAATATTTTCGATGCAATATAATAGCACCTATTTGCATTTTTTTCACAGATGCTCCGTTTTTTTTGCATTCATCTCAAAAGATGTTGAAATTTTTGCTCCGATATGGTATGATAACAGGTGAAAATACCGAAAGAAAGGACTATTACCATGTCTAAGATCAAGCTTTCCTTTAACGTTGACTCCTCGCTGCTCACAGGTGCAGAGCGTCTTTTGAGCATACTCGACTTTGAGATCGCAGACAGTGCCTGCATCACGGTAACGGCTGTGCTCGGAGATAAGCTCGGAGTATCGCTCAAGAACAACAGTGCGGTCATATACTATACAAAAAAGAATGAATTTTACCGTGAGCTTGGACTGCTTATCGAGCATGCGAAGCAGAGCGATGAGTTCTTTATCACCGAGGACAACTTCTACTCCTGCATTTCCGCTATGATCGACTCCTCACGCTGTGCCGTTCCGACGGTAGCTACAGTCAAGAAGCTCATCGACTATATGGCAGTCATGGGCTACAGCATGGCTATGCTCTATACCGAGGACACGATAGAGCTTGAGGGACGTCCGTACTTCGGCTACATGCGCGGCCGCTACACAGAATCCGAGCTGAAGTCTATAGACGACTACGCCTACGATTACGGCATCGAGGTCATTGCATGTCTCGAGCTTTACGGTCACATGGGTGCGTACCTCAGATGGGGTGAAGCTGCGGAGATAAAGGATACTGCCGGCGTACTGCTTGCAAGAGAGGAAAAGACCTTTGAATTTGTCGAGGAAATACTCGCCAAGGTATCAAGATGCTTCCGCTCCAGAAGAGTCCACATCGGTATGGATGAGGCATGGGACATGGGCAGAGGCAACTTCCTTACAAAGCATGGCTATGTACCTCCGTTCCGTATATTCAATGAGTATATGGAGAGACTTATACAGATCACGAACAAGTACAATATGATCCCGATGATGTGGAGCGATATGTACTTCAGAGTAAATACTACGAACAACGGCTACTACGAGGAAGAGATCCAGATACCTCAGGAGACGATCGACGTTATCCCGAAGGAGGTCGAGCTGATCTTCTGGCACTACGGTGAGAAGCCCTACTGTGATGATTACATGCTCAAAAAGCACAATGCACTCGGCAGAAAGATAATCTATGCCGGCGGTCTCTGGGGCTGGATAGGTCACTTCCCCGAGCACCACTACGCTATGGATGCATGCCGCTTCTCGCTCAATGCCTGCCGCAACAACGATGTACATGAGGCTATGATAACGATCTGGACAAATGACAATGCCGAGTGCGACCTGTTTGCAAATCTCTTCGGTATGTCCTTCTTCGCCGAGATGTGCTATGACAACAGCGTAGGTGATGATAAGCTGCGTGAAAGATTCGAGGCTTGCACGGGCGGTAACTACGATGCATTCTATGAAATGAGTCTGTATCACAATTCATTTAACGAAGACGACGACTACTCCTCGCACTACAGCACGAGATTCCTCGGTAAGCCTCTGTTCTGGCAGGATATCATGGAGGGTCTTTACGATACTCACCTCTTTAAGAAGCAGATGAGCGGTCACTATGCCGCTGCCGCAGAGCAGATGAAGACTCACGCTGCCGACCGCTGGAATTATCTCTACGATTTCGCATACAAGGTATTCGACTACCTCGCAGCAAAGACATATATTGCGGAAAATCTCGTACCGTCCTACAAGAGCGGTGACAAGGAGATGCTCGCAAGGATAGCAAATGAGCTGCTCCCGTCACTTAAGGCTAAAACCATCGCAGTTCATGAGGCTAATAAGGCTATGTGGTTTGACAAGTACAAGGTCATCGGCTGGTCTAACCTCGACATTCGCTACGGCGGCATGGCTTCACGCTGCGATACGGCAAAGCTGCTGCTCGACCGTTACCTGAACGGTGAGCTTGAGACGCTTGAGGAGCTTGACGAGGAACGTCTGCCCAAGGGTCTGAGCGGCTTTGAGGTATACTCCTCTATGGCTACACCTATCGGAAAGATATAAAACAAAAAGGCAAGGCAGTGATTTAAACAAATTACTGCCTTGCGGTATTTGTATGCTGCGGTAAAAATGATGAAAAGGATCCATTTATCAACAACTCAGACTATACTTTTGAGCTTTCTCGTAACCATAATGCTCGGAAGCTTTCTTTTGGCGTTACCCGTCAGCTCCGCAAGCGGCAACGCCGTACCGTACCTCGATGCGCTGTTCACTGCGACTACCTCGACCTGTGTTACGGGACTTGTAACATTGCCGACCGCCTCGACCTGGAGCGTGTTCGGGCAGGTAGTTATTCTTCTGCTGATACAGATAGGCGGTCTCGGTGTTATCACGATCATGTCGGGCTTTATGCTCCTTCTGAATAAGCAAATGGGGCTTGGCGGCAGACTGCTCATTCAAGATGCTTTTAATTTAAACTCAATGTCCGGGCTTATGAAATTCGTTAAAGACGTACTTCTCGGCACATTTACCGTCGAAGCGACAGGTGCTGTTCTTTATATGCTTGTATTTGTTCCGAAATTCGGCAAAAGAGGCATATGGATATCTATATTCAACTCGATCTCAGCCTTTTGCAATGCAGGTATCGATATCATCGGAGAAAACAGTCTCTGTGACTACGCTGCGCAGCCGCTCGTCAACCTCGTGACCTCCTTGCTTATAATCCTCGGCGGTCTGGGCTATATCGTATGGTGGGATGTTCTGCGTGTAATTAAAAGCAGGACTCCGCAGAACAGAAAGCTGTTCAGGCATTTGACTCTGCACAGCAAGATCGCCATTGTCGTTACATTGGGACTTATTCTCGCAGGTGCGCTCCTGATATTTATCTTTGAGTACTCCAATCCTCTTACCATCGGCGATATGTCTTTATTTGATAAGCTTCAAATATCACTATTCCAGTCGGTAACAACGAGAACTGCCGGCTTTGCTTCGGTACCGCAGGAGTATCTGACAAACGCTTCATCCGCTGTTTCTTTGATGCTGATGCTGATAGGCGGCTCTCCGGTCGGTACTGCGGGCGGTATAAAGACAGTCACTGTCGCTACTCTGTTTTGCTCGGCGTTTGCGACGATCAGAAACAAAAGCTCCGTCACTTTATTCGGCCGCTGTATATCCGAAGCCTCGCTGAAAAAGGCTGTAGCTGTGGCGATAGCATTTCTGACTATCTGTGCCGCTTCGACAGTCCTGCTGATGGCAACAAACGAGGCTTCCGCACTTGATATAGTTTATGAGACTGTAAGTGCGACGGCAACGGTCGGATTATCTCGAAGCTTCACGGCGAGCTTAAATACCTTTGGGAAGCTCATTATCATTATTACGATGTATTTCGGCAGAGTCGGGCCGATATCACTGGCATTTGCACTCGGAAGTAAAAACGAAAGTCAAAATGTCATATCGGAGCCGACGGAAGATATCATCGTAGGCTAAGGGAGATATCACTATGCAAAAGAAAAAAAATTATGCAGTCTTCGGACTCGGAAGATATGGTACAGCAGTGGCGAAAGAGCTTGTGGAAAACGGTATGGAGGTCATTGCAGTCGATATCGATCAAAGGCTCGTAAACGATGCGGCAGCATATTTACCCGTATGCAAATGTGCAGATGTCACGGATGCCGAGGTGATCTCACGCCTTGGTATAGGCAATATCGATACGGTCATCGTGTGTATGGCAAGCAATTTGGAAGCCAGCGTCATGGCAGTAACACTTTGCAAGGAGGTCGGAGTCAATACGGTGATCGCAAAATGCGGCAGTGCAATGCATCAAAAGATCCTGCTTCGTGTAGGTGCCGATCAGGTCGTATTTCCGGAAAACGAATCCGGTATTCGCCTTGCCAAGAATCTGTTAAGCTCGGGCTTTATTGACATGATCTCCTTATCCAAGGATGTATCAATGGTCGAGGTCGATGTAAAAAATGAATGGCTCGGTAAAAATCTGATCGAGCTGAATTTACGCAAGAAATACGGCTTCAATATCGTTGCCATAAAAAAGGACTCAAGGATAAATGTCAATGTCAATCCCGAACAGGTGTTGGATGAAAATACTTCTCTGATCGTCATTGCCAATACATCAAAATTAAAGAAGCTGTAATCGGTTTATTATCCGACACAGCATTTCGACACCTTATTCTATTAAACGCATCTTCAATAACAAAGGCATGATTTGATCCACAAATCATGCCTTTTTTCTATCTTATACTGCGGTTTATTGCGGAGAACAGTGCGTTTACCGAGGATGCGATGATATCGTCGTGGATGCCTGCACCCCAGACCTTACGTCCGTCGGGGAGCGTGATGCTCATGTAGGTGATAGCCTGTGAGGATGAGCCCTTTGTCAGAGCGTGCTCCTCGTAGGTCAGCTCGGAGTAGCTTATCTCCGGCAGTGTCTTCATTGCATTGCTTACTGCGTCTATGCGACCGTTGCCGCACGACTTAAGCTCCTTTATCTCACCGTTTATTTCGACCGTCATTCCTACGTATACCTTGCTGCTGCGCTCGAAGTGGTAATCCAGCAGCTTATAGTGGTCATTGATATTGACATATGCTTCGGTGAATGCCTTGAGCACCTGCTCGGGTGAAAGCTCCGTATGAGTCTGCTCGGATACGCTCTTGATGGTGTAACCAACATCCTCACGCATTTTAGTCGGCAGATCGTAGCCGAAGCTGTGCTCGAGGATATAGCCGATACCGCCCTTGCCGGACTGAGAATTGATGCGGATAACGTCCGTCTCGTACTCTCTGCCTATATCACCTGGGTCTATCGGCAGGTACGGCACTGTCCAGATATCGCTTCTCGTCTCCTCACGGTATCTCATGCTCTTCGCGATAGCATCCTGATGCGAGCCGGAGAAGGCTGCGAATACTAGCTTGCCCGAATACGGCTGACGGTCGTAGACATGCATCCCCGTCACGCTCTCGTACAGCTCCGATGCCTTAGGCATATCGGAAAAATCCAGTCCGGGGTCTACGCCCTGAGAAAACATGTTCATTGCAAGCGTTACTATATCGACATTTCCCGTGCGCTCACCGTTTCCGAACAGCGTACCCTCTACTCTGTCCGCTCCTGCGAGTATGCCGAGCTCACAGTCAGCCACCGCACAGCCTCTGTCATTATGCGGATGGAGCGACAGCTCTATACAGTCCCTATACTTCAAATTATCGCTCATGAACTCCACCTGATCGGCGTACACGTGAGAGGATGACAGCTCGACCGTCGCAGGCAGGTTTATTATCGCCTTGCGGTCGGCGGTAGGCTTCCATACATCGAGCACCGCATTGCATACCTCCAGTGCGAACTCAGGTTCAGTGCCTGTAAACGACTCCGGTGAATATTCATAGCTGTAGCTTACTCCGCTTTCCTCCGAGAGCTTCACAAAAAGCTCCGCTCCGTCTATCGCAAGCTGCTTTATCTCAGCCTTAGTCCTGCGGAATACCTGTCTGCGCTGCGCCTCCGACGTGGAGTTGTACAGATGGACTATAGCCTTTTTGCAGCTGCGCAGTGCATCGAAGGTCTTTCTTATTATATGCTCACGGCTCTGAGTCAGCACCTGTATCGTAACGTCGTCGGGGATAAGCTCGTCCTCGATGAGCCTTCTCAGGAATGCGTATTCCGTATCGGAGGCGGCAGGGAAGCCCACCTCTATCTCCTTAAAGCCTATGTCGGTGAGCAGCTTAAAGAAGTCGAGCTTCTCCTCGATGCTCATCGGTGCGATAAGCGACTGGTTTCCGTCACGCAGATCTACCGAGCACCATATCGGAGCTTTATCTATATACGGCTTCTCCGCCCACTTCCTGACAGGAGACTTTACAGGGAAAAACTGACGTGTATATTTTGATGAGTTCATCACATATTCCTCCAAAGCTCGAAGCCGTTCATGCATAACAAAAAACGCTCTCATCTCTTTTTATTCTACTCAAGAGACAAAAGCGCTGAGATCACGACCTCGATCCTCTGCGGCACAGCTATGGTGCAGCTTGATTCTTCATCGGCATTATAGCATATTGCACCGTCTTTGTCAACTGCTTTTTACCCCTCGTGCTTTCTATACGCATCTACGCTCGATGCTACGTGCAGCTTTATGTAATTCGTGGGCGTTCGTCCCATGATCTTGCGGAATACCTTTGAAAAATACAGTGAATCACTGAAGCCGCACTGCATTGCGATCTCCGTGACGGACATTTTGCCCTGATTTATGAGGTCTACGGCATACTGTATTCTGAGATTGTTGAGGTAGCTGCTGAAGCCTATGTTCATATTCTTCTTGAATATGTACGACAGGTACTTTTCGGTATATGAGAATATGCCTGCGATCTGCTTTAGCGATATATCCGGCTCACGGTAATGCACCTCGATATAGTCCACTATCGTATCAAACAGGTTTTTCGTCTTTTTCTTTATGCTCACATCCTCCTGCTTGTTATTTATATACGATAATGTGTACAAAAGCACGCTCTCGGTCAGGATATTCGCATTGAGCTGGTTTATTCTTCGAATCGACTGTCTCCAGAAGTCGATAAGGTGTTCAAAGTCGGGGTAGACAGGTCTGTCCATGTCTATCTCAAGCTCACTTAGCATATCCGTGACACATGAGCCCATAAAGCTTATATAGATATATGCAAAATCGTCACTTCCGTCTATCGTGTACTGATATCCGGGGAAAATGAAGAAAAGCGACCCTGACCGAAGCTCGTATTCGTTATCGTACACTCTCAGCCTTGCATTCCCACGTACCACCATGTGGAGAAAGAACGTCGTCTTGAAAAACGGCTGCCGCAGCTTCTTGAACTCCGACTCGTAGACGAAATTTATTGTTTTTATACTGCCACTGTAGTTTTTCGCCGGCATGAATCTGCATATACTGCTCATGGCTCTCACCTCATCTGCTATTATTACACATATACGCTCAAAAATCAATATTTCATAGGAATATTCAATAAAAAAAGCGAAAATTTCCATTTGCAAATCCTGTACTGCATGCTATTATAAATACATAAGGGAAACCGGAAGGAGGATATTATCATGGAGGATAAGATAGTAAAATTAGGTGTTGTCGGTCTCGGAAGAGGAATGGGCATCATCGGTGACTCATTCGACAACAAGAATCTCCAGATACGTGCGATATGCGATATAAACCCGGAGCTGATGCGAAAGGCGAAGGACAGACTCGACAAGGAGGGCGTTGACGGCTATCTCTGCTTTGAAAGCTTCGACGAGATGCTGAAAACAGACATTGACGCCGTTGCCATCGCTACGGAAGCCAACCGCCACGTGCCGTTCGTGCTCAAGGCACTTGAGGCAGGCAAGCATGTGCTCAGCGAGATACCTACAGTCGCATCGATAGATGAGGCTCGTCAGCTCAAGGCTGCGGTAAAGGCTCATCCGGAGCTGAAATATATGGCAGGTGAGAACTGCTGCTTCTGGGCATTCATTCAAGCGTGGAAAAAGATGTACGAGGAGGGTCGCTTCGGTGACGTGCTCTATGCCGAGGGCGAGTATCTGCACTCCTCCGACATTCAGAGCCTCACAAAGAATCCGTACACTCCGAACCACTGGAGATCGTACACTCCGGCTATCCACTACATAACACACAGCCTCGGCCCGCTACTCTATATCATGAACGACCGTCCTAAGACGATAACCGGCTTTGAGCCCGATAAGATATACAATCCCTACAAATCTGCGCCCGACAACGGTGTTGCGTTGATAAAGACGGTAAAGGGCGCTGTGATAAGGATATTCATCGGCTTCGGCTCGTACACGGGCTTTGACCACAATTACCGCCTCAACGGTACAAGAGGCTCTATCGAGACAGACAGATCTAAGCCTTTGTCGGATGCTCATTCACTTGCAAATCTTGCCGATATCCCCGGCACGTTCTCAAATAAGCTCGACATCCCCGTAACAACTGCGTTTGCAGGCGAGAGCAGGATGGGTCACGGCGGCGCAGAAAAGAAGATGGTGGGTGCTTTTGTCGATTGCATAATCAACGATACCGAGCCTCCGCTCGATGTTGACATGGGTATCGCAATGTCTGTACCGGGTCTGCTCGCACATGAGTCTGCTCAGAACGGCGGAATACCGATGGAGATGCCTGAAATATAAAATTTCCGCTTGACATTTCCGAATGAGAGTGATATAATAGCATCAAATCAAATATCAAACCGTTGATGCGGAGATAACGGCGGCGATGAGCTCACAGAGAGTCCGTGATGCTGAGAATCGGGCAGAAAACAAACCGTCAAATGGACCGCGGAGGGCATGGTCAAATGTGTATTGAGCTGCACAGAGTATTCCATGACGTATGCATACGTCAGTTGCGAGGGGTATGTTTGTATCCCTGTAAGAGTGTGAGTATCACAAAGCAAGGTGGCACCGCGGATAATGTATATTCGTCCTTGACAGAGTATTTTCTGTCAAGGACTTTTATTTTGCATAATTTCAGGAAGGAATGAACCATATGACAAACCAGAAGGGACGCTTCGGAATACACGGCGGTCAGTATATCCCGGAAACGCTTATGAATGCTGTAAATGAGCTTGAAAAGGCTTATGAATTTTATAAAAACGATGCAAAATTCAATGAGGAGCTCACCTATCTCTTCAACGAATACGCAGGCAGACCGTCAAGACTCTACTATGCGGAGAAGCTTTCACGTGATCTCGGCGGAGCTAAGATATATCTCAAGCGTGAGGATCTCAACCACACCGGCTCACATAAGATCAACAACGTTCTCGGTCAGGCACTGCTTGCAAAGAAGATGGGTAAGACACGTCTCATCGCCGAGACAGGTGCAGGTCAGCACGGTGTTGCCACTGCCACGGCAGCTGCACTCATGAACATGGAATGCGTCGTGTTCATGGGCAAGGAGGACACCGAGCGTCAGGCACTCAACGTCTACAGGATGCGTCTTCTCGGCGCACAGGTAGTTCCCGTCACCTCCGGCACTGCGACACTCAAGGATGCAGTCTCCGAGACGATGCGTGAATGGACTAACCGAATAGACGATACGCACTACTGCCTCGGCTCTGTCATGGGTCCTCATCCGTTCCCGACTATCGTTCGTGACTTCCAGTCCGTCATCTCAAAGGAGACTAAGGCTCAAATACTGGCAAAGGAGGGACGTCTCCCCGACGTAGTTATGGCATGTGTGGGCGGCGGCTCGAACTCGATGGGCTCGTTCTACCACTTTATTGAGGATAAGTCGGTACGTCTCATAGGCTGTGAGGCTGCCGGACACGGTATAGATACCTTTGAAACGGCTGCCACGGTGAACACAGGCAGACTCGGAATATTCCACGGCATGAAGTCGTACTTCTGTCAGGATGAATACGGTCAGATCGCTCCCGTTTACTCGATCTCCGCAGGTCTTGACTACCCCGGAGTAGGCCCCGAGCATGCATATCTGCATGATATCGGTCGTGCCGAATACGTACCTGTTACGGACGAGGAGGCTGTATGTGCATTCGAGTTTGTATCACGCTCGGAGGGTATCATTCCGGCTATAGAATCGGCTCATGCGCTTGCGTATGCGATGAAGCTTGCGCCGACAATGGATAAGGATAAGATAATCGTAGTCACTGTTTCCGGCAGAGGAGATAAGGACTGTGCAGCAATTGCAAGATACAGAGGAGAGGACATCCATGAGTAATATAAATAAAGCATTTGCCAACGGCAAAGCACTTATAGCATTTATAACCTGCGGAGATCCCGACATTGAGACTACTGCCGCACTTGTACGCAAGGCAGCCGAGAGCGGAGCCGATATGATCGAGCTTGGCATTCCGTTCTCCGATCCGACAGCCGAAGTTCCCATAGTTCAGGAGGCTGCGATACGTGCTCTCAAAGCAGGTACGACTACAGATAAGATATTCGATATGGTCAGAGAGCTTCGCCGTGATATGACCGTACCGATCACGTTCAGAACATACCCCAACGTCGTATTCTCCTACGGCACGGAGCGCTTTATCTCCACCTGTGCCGAGCTTTCCGTTGACGGCATAATGATGCCCGATGTACCGTATGAGGAAAAGGACGATTTTCTCCCATGCTGCCGTAAATACGGAGTCGAGCTGATCTCCGTCGCAGCTCACACCTCTGCACAGCGCATACCGATGATAGCATCCGAGGCTGATGGCTATCTGTACATCTCCACCGACGGAAAAGCAGATATCGCACCTATCGCAATTGAAGCTAAGAAGCACACTCATGTGCCGTGCGTTGCAGAGCTTGAGAAGCCGAGCGAGGCTGTACTCAGGTCTGTGCTCGACAAGGTAGACGGTGTGATAATCACTACGGGAATAACAGAGCTGACAGCCGAGCACGGAAAAGCCTCAGTCCCGTTCGTAGGTGAGTATATACGCTCTCTTAAGGCTTCGATGAAGTAAGCTGTGCAGCACCGAAAGCACACAGGATATATGATCGAAAAAAATGATGCAGCATATGTTTACCTTACAGAACAGATCATTCTTTGCATATTCTGCCGAAAATCCGACCGGTATGCGTAACGGCGGTACACGTGGAAGTGACTGTGAAAAGCTCAACCCGTGTGTGACGCTCCAATGTACTGCGTATCTATTGGGATAAACGGTCACAACACCTGCTGGGTCGAGGGCGAGGTCAAGCTGTATAATGAAGTAAAAAAACAGCTGTACAAATATAAAATGCATCCGATTTTTTGGGAACTTTTTCTTATCATGCATCGTCAAATCAAGCAGAACATAAAATCATGAAAGGAAAGAAATACTATGAAAAAGGTCATCTCCGCAGTGCTCTGCTCTGCAATGCTGCTTTCCTCTGCTGTTCCGGCATTTGCTGCCTCGGAATACGATGTCGTACCGATATCGATGGACGGTGAGCTTGAGACTGTAGCTATATCTGACGACAACAAGGCTCCCGATATGAAGGCTGCACTTACCGCTGTCAAGAGCCGTATCAGCATACCCGATACAGCCGAGTTCGACTACTACACATATTCGAACGAGCTTGGTACTGTATTCGCCTTTGACTGGAGCTTTGAGGAAAACGGCAGCAACAGATTCATCTATGTCGAATGCGATGAGAACGGCTTCATCTATTCATATAATGACTCCTATTCCACCATCACCACCGACTACAAAAGGCTGCCTACGATAGACTACTCCAAGGCTAAATCACTTGCCGGCTCTATGCTCAGGCGACTGATGCCCTCGGGCTACTCTGCGTATAAGCTCGTTGAGGGTGACGAGTCCGACTACTCCGAGTATTACCGCTTTGAATATCAGGGCTACAAAAACAATGTGCCCGTGTCCGATGCATCTATCGGTATCGAGGTCAACGGTGTCACAGGCCGTGTCTCAAACTACTACGCTTCGCCGATCCGCTCCGACGTGTCCTATGAGGACTCTGCCAACGTTATCGGTGTCGATAAGGCACGTGAAGCTTTCATGAGCCTGTCTGAGGCTGAGCTTGTTTACTCCGACTTCTATGATGAGAGCGGAGAAAAATATATCCGTCCTGTCTACAATGTAGGCAGAGTCAATATCAATGCACTCACAGGTGAGACCGCGAAGCTGTATAAATATCAGGGCTACTCCTCGTCTAATGATAAGGCCAATATGGAAGCATCAACAGCGGCAGATGCGGCAGGCTCGGTATCCTTCTCCGATGCGGAGCTTGATGCGATAAACGGTCTTTCCGGCTACCTGACGGTAGGTGAGGCTGAGAAGAAGGTACGCAGCTACAAGTACTTCGAGCTCGACAGCTTCTCTCTCGTAGACTCGAGCATGAGAAAGGGCAGTGACGACTACGTATGGAGTCTGGAATTTGTAAAGGCCTTCGATCGTGACGATGAAGAAAGCGCTATGCTCGAGGATGTATATGCGAATTTCACGATCGATGCGAAAACAGGCGAGATATATTCCTTTAACAAGTACGATTACAATGCCGAAGAGCCTAAAAACATCGAATATTATCGAAATAAGGCTGCTTCCGAGGCTGAAAAGATGCTAAATGAGCTTGTCGGCGAGAATATTCGCATCTCTCTCAAACTTTCGACGAGCGATAACGCTATGACCGCCGCAAGCAAGGCTGACAACCGCTATATCTACTTCACCTATCAGCGTGTAAATGAGGATGTAGTATATTCACGAAACTATGTGACTATGCGCTTCGACAGCTACACAGGTAAGATATGCCAGTACCGCATCGTCTGGGATGATTCCGCTCAGTTCCCGTCTGTCGGCAAGGCTATCGGCAGTGCTGCTGCAAAAAATATCGTGACCGAGCTGTACGGCTTCTCTCTCCGCTATTCTCCGATATGCGATGAGCACGGAAAGGTACTCTCCTACGCTCTGATCTACGTGCTTGACGGCACATATACGACCGTTGACGCTTTAAGCTCCGATATCCTCAACACCTACTCGTCCTCCGAGAACAATGACACCTCAGCTCTTGACGGTCACTGGGCAGAGGAATATGTAAAGAAGCTCTATTCCGTAGGCGTATGCTTTAACGACAATGGCATAGGTGACATTTCTCCCGACAGCAGCGTTACCGACACTGAGCTTATATACATGCTCGCTACCGCAAGACGCCGCTTCTATGAGCCGTACCCTGTAAGTGAAGCTTCGTACTCCGACTTCTGCTCCGCACTGTTAAAGTATAAGGTCACGGATGCAGCTCCCGTTCTCAAGGGCAAGCCGATCTCCGCAATTGATGCTGTAGTATATGCACTCGATGCGTTCAGATACGGTGACGTGGCTAAGCTCAATGAGATATTCAAGTCAGACGGACTTGAGGACATAGCAGCAGATAAGCTCGGCTATGCAGCTATCGCAAATGCGATGAAGCTGCTTCGCCGTGACGTTGAGGCTGAGAGCATGACATATGCCGAGGCTGCATATATGGTATATTCGCTCCTTTCCAAGGTGCAGTAAAAAAATGCAATGTATTAAAAGCATAGTATAAGCTAAAAATACCGTTGAGAAAATAACTTCTCAGCGGTATTTTTTATCTCATATATGTAAAAAGGAGAGAAAAAGGATGACAAAGCTTGAATGTACCGTAAGCACCTGTGCATCCAACAGGAACAACGGCTGCTGCCGTGAGGATATAAAGGTGAAGGGCGGCTGTGCATGCAGGTGCAACGAAACTCGCTGCGGCTCATTCTATGAGCAGGACGGCTTCGCATCTGGCATCGTACCTCACGAGTCGGCTGAGCCGGAAACGCAGGTGCTGTGCGAGGTGTACAGCTGCTTCTACCATGACAACGGTGTATGCTCCGCCGAAAGGATAACGGTGGAGGGCTGCAATGCAGGCTGCACAAAGGACACTATGTGTGCTTCGTTTGTAAAGCGTGACTGAGCTAATATAAAAGGGTACTGTCTCCGAGATGGAGGCAGTACCCATATTTTTTAGAAGTATACTCTGTTCTGATAGTTTGTCGGCAAGCCGTCCATGTATAAGTGCGAGTCGTTTGACATGGTGAGCATATTCGGAACAACTATGCCGTCTGTTTCACGAAACTCAACTACCGTCATATTGGTATGTGAAATCATCGTGTGAGTGCTGAGTATAGGATAAGGGATGTCGAGCAGGCAGCTCATGAATATGCTGCCGAAGCCCTCATGTGCAAACAGTGCCACACGCTCCTCTGTCGGTGCTTTCGGGATGTAGACATGCTGCTCATGATCGTGGACGTAGCCGAGTGATGCCAGAAGCTTATCTGTCTCACGCTGCGTACTCTCCATGCCCTCCTTGAACATCGTGTCCGCAAATGCCGGATGCTCATACCACTTGAGTCCGAGGCTGCGTACCTCGTCACTGTTGAACAGCCGTATGTACTTCGGATGGCGCATTGCCCATGTGCGGTAGCCGTCAACGGTTATGCTGAGCTTCTCCCATGCGTAATTCTCATGACACCAGTCGAGTACGGTCATATCCTTTTTCAGTATCTCACACGTAGGCTTCGCAGTCTGTCTTGCACGTACCGAGCTTGAGGAGTAGATACGGTCTATACCGTATCGTGACAGACGTCTTGCTACTGCCTCTGCCTGACGATGACCAAGCTCTGTCAGACTGTCGGGGTCATATATAGGGTCGCCGTGTCTTACAAAAAATAGCAGCATATTACAGTCCGAAATTATCCTTTAAGTATTTTCTGCTGATCTCTACAGCTTCAAGTGATGTGCGGCCGATAGACTCATCCTGCTCTACCACTACATATTCAGCGCCTGCGTCCTCAGCTGCCTCGAGGATAGACTTGAAATCCTGAAGACCCATTCCGAGAGGCTGGAAGCAGAAGCCGTTATCCTCACGTGTGGGCTTCTTCGAATCCTTACCGTCATTATCGATGAGTGCATATGCTGCACCTGAATTGAATGCCTTGCAGGTGAAGTCCTTGAGATGAACTACGGGAGCACGACCTGCGTACTTTCTGAGGTATGCAACGGGATCCTCTCCTGCGTAGCGTACCCAGCAGGTGTCGATCTGTGTCTGGAGGTACTCAGCCGGTACGCTCTCGTACAGCCAGTCGAGCTTATACTTACCGTCTACCATCTCGAACTCGAACTCATGGTTATGATACAGGAATGTTATGCCGTTGTCGCTGAGGAGCTTGCCGACCTTCTTGAATTCCTCTACCGTCTCCTCGAATTTATCCGAGCCCTTATGCTTCTCTGCGCCCATCCACGGCATTACGCAGTACTTTACGCCTATCGTCTTAAGGTAGTTTACCCAGTACTCGGGATTCTCGAGGATAGGCATGTATGACTGATGTACGGAGGCTGCTGTCAAGCCGTACTTATCGAGCATTGCACGTACTTCCTCGGCTGATTTGTCGAAAAAGCCTGCGAATTCAACGTATTTATAGCCCATGTCGGCAACTGCCTTAAGTGTTGCGTCCATGTCCTTTTCCATATAGTCACGAACGGAGTAGAGCTGTAATGCGACCTTGAAATCCTTCATGTTCTTTACCCTTGCTTTTAAAGCATTTATCCTTTCTTCGAACTTATAATTTCTTTAATTCTTCGTATAATGCCATTACCTCATCACGCTCAGCCATTGCAGGTATGCCGCCGCGCTTTTGGATACACTTTCCGGCACTTGCGTTTCCGAGGTATGCAAAATCCACCGCATCGGCGACTGTCAGCTCTGAGAGCTTCTTTCCCGATGCAAGGAAGCCGTACACAAAGCCGCCCATGTACGCATCACCTGCGCCTGTGGTATCGACTATGTGCTCTAATCTCGCACCCTTGACATGCTGCTGCTCACCTCTGACGCTGACAAGAGCACCGTCCGAGCCTAATGTGACCGATACGCACTCGACTCCGGCAGCATTGAGCTTTTTCGCAGCCTCGGACACGTCCGAAATGTCCGTCAGCAGCTCACATTCCTCGTCCGACAGCTTCATTATATTCGCATACGGCAGCACAGAGCGCATATATTCACGTGCCTGAGCTTCGTTTTTCCAGAGCGATGCTCTGTAATTCGGATCGTATGATATCACAGCTCCTGCCGACCTTGCAAGCTCAAGTGCTTTGTAGGTCGTACCTCTTGCAGGCTCATCTGTGAGTGAGAGTGAACCGAGGTGGAATATTTTTGTATTTTTTATGACGTCCTCGTCAAGCTCCTGCTCTGTGAGGCACGTATCTGCACCGGGCTTACGTGCAAATGAGAAGGTACGCTCGCCGTTCGGTGCAAGTGCTACGAATGCAAGCGTTGTGAATACGTCCGACGCCATTATCATATGCTTTGTGCCTATCCCGGCATTTTCAAGCGTTGATTTCAGGAACTGACCGTGCATATCGTCTCCGACCTTGCCTATAAAGGTGGTATTTGCACCGAGCCTTGCAGCTGCACACAGCATATTGCATACTGCGCCGCCTGCGTTCTGCTCAAAAAGACGCATACCGGCATCTGAGAGTCCCGCTTCGGTAAAATCTATAAGTAATTCGCCTAATGCACAGATATCGTACATTCGTAACTCCTTTCATATAGCCAACGGGAGACAGCGGCGCTGTCTCCCATAGAACAAACTAAGCTTAAATTACTTGCGTGCGATAGCCTTCTTAGCAGCAGCGGCAATAGCATCTGCTGTAAGATTGAAATGCTCACGAAGCCAAGCCTCTGTACCGACTTCACCGAATACATCCTTGATACCGACTCTCTCAAGAGGCTTCGGGCATGTAGAGGAAAGAACCTCTGCAACTGCTGAGCCGAGACCGCCGATGATGTTGTGGTTTTCAGCTGTAACGATAGCGCCTGTCTCGCATGCTGCCTTTGCGATGATTTCTTCATCGATAGGCTTCCATGTGAAGATGTTGATAACTCTTGCATCGATACCCTCGTTTGCAAGTGCAGCCGCAGCCTTAAGAGCCTCAGCTACCATGATACCGGAAGCGATGATCGTAACATCCTTACCCGGACGGAGGAGAGCGCCCTTGCCGATCTCGAACTCAGAGCCCGGCTCGTAAACGCCTGTAGCTGTCTTACGCATAAGACGGATATAATGTACTCCGTAGAGCTCGGGGAGCTGACGAACGATGCTTGCAAGCTGTACGCCGTCGGCAGGCTCGATAAGTGTGATCTCAGGGATGCAGCGCAGGATACCCATATCCTCGAACGGCATATGTGTACCGCCGTTGTATGCAGCTGTTACGCCGGGGTCGGAGCCGATGATGTTGACGTTGAGCTTTGCATAGCATGCGCTGAGGAATATCTGATCGTATACACGTCTGGAAACGAACGGGCCGAAGGAATGAACGAACGGGATCTTGCCGCGAGCGCTCATGCCTGCTGCCATACCGATCATGTTAGCTTCCTGGATACCGCAGTCGATGTACTGCTCCGGGAATGCCTTTCTAAAGGGCTTTAAGCCTGAGGAACCGAGTGTATCGGCGTCCATAGCTACGATATTTTTGTTATTCTCGGCAAGAGAAACGAGTGTGGATGCTAAGGTAGCACGAAGCTCCACAGGATCTTTTTCAAAAACGGATTTAACTGTAATCATTCTTCTTACCTCCTTTAGCACTCTGCGCTGAGACGATCGTACTCAGCCTGCCACTTGGCGATATCAGCATCGAGCTGACCCGGCTTGAATGCGATATGATGATTCGGAACAACGCCCTCTGCCTGTGAGCAGCCGTAGCCCTTGATCGTGTCGAGCACGATGCATATCGGCTTGCCGGGCTGTGTCTTAGCTGTCTCGATCGCATCATAGATAGCTTCTACGTCATGGCCGTTTACCATTACTGTGTTGAAGCCGAAGGAGGAGAATTTCTCAACGAGGTCGCCCATGTCGAGAACGTCCTTTGTATTGCCGTCGAGCTGCTGCTTATTGTAGTCAACGAACATTATAAGATTATCAAGCTTATGATGAGCGGCAAACATGCAGCCCTCCCAAACCTGACCTTCGTTTATTTCACCATCGCCTACCATGAGGTAAACGTAGTTGGACTGACCGTCCATCTTAAGGCTCTTTGCGATACCTACAGCTGCGGAAACGCCCTGTCCGAGTGAGCCTGTTGTCATGTCGATACCCGGTGTCTTGTTTCTATCGCAGTGAGACGGGAGATTTGTGCCGCCCTGGTTGAGTGTGTTGAGCCACTCCATGGGGAAGAAGCCCTTTATAGCCAGTGTAGCGTAGAGAGCCGGGCCTGCATGTCCCTTACTCATTACATAGTAGTCTCTGCCTTCCCACTTGGGGTTCTTCGGATCGTACTTCATTTCGGCGCCGTAAAGAACTGCCAGCGTCTCAACGATGCTCATTGCTCCGCCAACGTGACCGAAGCCGAGATGAGCCAGCTCCTTGAGTGTTTCAAGTCTGATCTGTGCGGCAAGTGCCTTTACTTCACACAGAGTTTTTGCTTTATCCATATCGGTTATCATCCTTTCTTAGTGTGGATCCTTTTCAAGTAGCTATTATATCATACTTTTATTATCGTTTCAAGCCCTTGTTTGACGAAATATCGCATTTTTATGCGTGTTAGTTTGGGATATCGTGTAAAACGGTCAGCTGACGTGTTGATTTAGAGGATATATGTGTGTTTTACGAATGCACTGCGAGAACGATACGGAAATTTCGGCTCAATACCTTGAGCTGAATGTTGAAAATTATTCTTGACTTACGGAGCACGTTTGATAAAATAGTATTGTAACAATGCTCATTACAAATCGAAAAATACAGGGAGGATAATATTATGGCACTTAAGCCCTTAAAGCTCGGTACAGCCTATCACGGCAACCGTATGCTCCATCATGCAACTCAGGATATGCTCGACCTTGCAACACATGGTATGAACCTTGTTGTACATATGTTTACACATACGGATATGGACCGCAACAAGAACGTTATGAAGGATATCGTCAAGGCATCCGAGGACGCAGGACTCGAGGTCTGGATAGATAACTGGGGACTTCCGGGAGCACCGGGTGAGAAGTCATTCTTCCTCGCCGACCATCCCGACAGCCACAGATACTACTCCGACGGAACGATGGTTCCCTATCGTGCATGCTGGAACAGTCCCGACTTCGTTCAGTTCACAAAGGACTGGATCGATGCAGTCGAGTACATCGGCGGCAAGACGATATTCTGGGATGAGCCTGCGCTCAACAACAAGGTAGTCGGTGACAAGACATATTTCAGCTGCGCTTGCCCGCGCTGCAAGAAGCTGTTCGAGGAAAAGTACGGCCGTCCGATGCCCGAGACACCCGATGAGGACACGATCAACTTCGGTACAGACTCTATCGTAAACTACCTGACAGAGGTAACAAAGTACTCTCATGAAAAGGGTATCGTAAACGTAGTATGCGTAATGCTCGGCACAGTAGGCATGAGCCTTGAGGTAGCCGACCGTGTTTGCGCTATTCCGTATCTTGACAATATCGGCTCTGACCCGTACTGGATAGGCTATAAGCGCAATAACCCCGAAAACTTCAGCGTATACGATTTCGTATATGACGGAACAAAGAGAAATCTCGACGTATGTGAGAAATTCAATAAGGATCACAACATCTGGATCCAGACCTACAACAACCCGAAAGGCGAAGAGGAGGATCTGGTCGAGGCTACAGAGGCTGCATATGATGCAGGCGCACGCACAATCATCACATGGGGCTACTACGGCAGCGACGGTGTTGACTACAGAGCACAGAATCCTGCGCTCATCTGGGCTAAAACAAATGAGGCATTCGCACGTATCCGCAACTTTGAGCGTGATCGTATCCTTGCCGAAAACAGAAAGCGTCATCAGAAGTAAATTAAAGCTGCGGCTCAAATCGAGCCGCAGTCTTTTTTTATATTTCTACTCTTACAGTCTCATCGGCAGCTACAGTGTGTACTCGCTCGTCACCGTTTGCACATACTGTATACTCGCCGCCGTGCTGTGTGCTCACCTCGTACCATACTACCTCGCCGTTTTCCCATTCGAACGACAGCGTACAGCCGCCCTCGGCACATACATTGTATACTCTGCCGCTCTGCCACTCCTTCGGCAAGCCCTTTATCGCAGGCAGCAGCTCTATCCTGCCGTAGCATGATCTTATAAGCAGCTCACCTATCGCAGCCGTGCCGCCCATATTTCCGTCTATCTGGAATATTCTGGGCGGATGCAGATCGAGAAGCGATACCGTTGCGAACTCACATATCAGCTCACGTATATGCTCGTATGCATCCGCACCTCTGCCGAGACGTGCCATGCAGCACGCTACCCATGAACGGCTCCAGCCTGTATGACCTCCGCCGTATTTGAGCCTCGTGTCGAGTGACAGCTCTGCCGCCTTGTACAGCTCATCTCCCGGTCGGAACAGTGATGACGGGTACAGTCCGTAGAGGTGTGAGATGTGCCTGTGCTCAGGCTCGACCTCGGTAAGCTCCTCGCCCCATTCAAGTATACGTCCGTCCGAGCCTATCTTTACCCTTGCAAGCCTTGAAAGCATACCTTTCCACAGCTCTACCTTGTCTTCATCTGTTTTAAGTATCGTTGCCGCACGTATGCATGATCGCAGCAGCTCACTTACAAGCTCGACATCCATCGCAGATGAGATGCATATCGAAACTCCGGCATCGTTTCCGCATTCGACGAAGCTGTTTTCCGGCGACTGTGACGGCATGATCTCAAGCACACCGTTCACCTCGCACAGATAATCCTCGAAAAACAGCGCACATTCACGCATGAACGGATAAGCCTTAGCTCGCAGATATTCCGAATCGAGCGTGTGCTCGTAATGACTCATCAGATGAGCGCAGAACCACGGAGCAGCACCTACCCATACACCGTAGCCGTATGCCTCGGGAGTCACACTGCCGGATGCATCGGTGGTCTGGGAAATGTATATACCTCGGCAGCCGTAAAGCCTTTTCGCAGCCTCACGTCCCGAAGCTGCCATGCTCAGGATGAAGTCGAGCAGCACCTCGTGATTTTTCGACATGTTCAGCTTTTCCGCAAACCAGTAGTTCATTTGCAGATTTATATTGTTGTGATAGTCCGACTCCCATGGTGGTGTCAGCTCATCGTTCCACTTGCCCTGTAGATTCAGCGGCAGCTCACCCGACGAGCCGCACAGCATCAGATATCGTCCGAAATTAAAATACAATAGCGGTATCAGCGGCTCACCGCCCTCACAAAAGCGTCTTACACGCTCGTCCGTATCAAGCTGCGTGATCTCACCCGAAAGCTCGAGCCTACAGGAATTAAACAGCTCACTGAATTTTTCGGTATGTGTTCTATACAGCTCATCGTATATTATACACGGCTCTATTTGACTCTCGTCCACAGCTGTAGTCAGGAATATATCGGTGCAGGACGCATTTTTTACAGCGTAGCCGTCATGCTCGGGGGAGAGAGTGCCGTCTGTCACGAGCCTTGCATACAGCTCGAAGCTCACGCCCTCTGTGAAGCTGCCCGACATCGAGAGCTCGTCCTCACCGTGACTGTAGCTTATGCTGCACTCAGGATCGGTGATACGTGAAAGCGATATTTTCGCATCGGCAGGCTTTGACGAGGTGAGTCTTACGACGAGTGTGCCTGAATTTATGTCAACAAAGGAGGTTATATGAAAGTCTATGCTGTTTTGCGTGTAATCGGCGGTAAAAACAGCGGTTTCAAGCTCCAGAGTACGTCTGTATGATGAAAAATCACCCTCACCCGTAGCTATAATGAGGTCGCCCGCAGGCTGATAGGAGTCCATGCGCTTTCCGTAGCTCATCAGTCCTCCGCGACCTCCAAAGTAGTTGTTCGCAAGTGCCATAGCCGACTCGAAGTCACGCTTCATCAGCAGCTCACGCACGAGCGGCAGCTTATCTGCGACCTCACGGCACTGTCTGTTAGCATATTTTCTGCGCCACAAACGCTCATGGTTCAGTGCGATACGATGCTTTGTACCTCTGCAAAGTGCCATCGCGGCGACCGACCTGCCTCCGTAGGCAAGTCCGCTCATGTACTCCTGTGTGGGTGATGAATATGTAAGTGTAGTATTCAAAATTGACACATCCTCTCACGCATTATTTTCGCATTGCGATAAGCTCTTTTCTTCTGTCGGCGAGCTGATCGAGGAAATGCTCCTTTCCGACCGGGTAGTTCTCCATATCCCAGAGGTACGCATATTCCTTTGAAATATCGTCTATCATCGCTGTAAGCTCGTCTATCTTATCATTTTCAGCGCATTGATGCAGCCTTATGATATTCAGCTCCGCACTCAGGATGACCATACGTGAGTTCAGTATCACCTGACGCTTCATCGTCTCGTCAAAGTCCACCTTTTCTACTCCGGCAAGTGCTCTATTTACGTACCATATGATGTTCTCGAAATAGAAGTCCTCACCGCATTCCTTGAGGTCGAAGAAGTAGGGGATGTCAGTCTCCGACAGCGGCTTTCTGATGATGAATGCACACATGGTGGAGGTGTGGATGCGCTCCGGCTCGAGCAGATAATACTGCTGAAGCTTATAGAGCCAGTTTGCCACGGGAGCATGGAATATATATTCATCGGCATATTTCTGTGCGGCACGGATATAGTGAGGCTTAAAGTTAGCTCCGTTTTGCAGACCGCCTACGTTCCACGAATACTGTGAGCCGAGAGCGCAGGGTACGAGACTCCATACAGGGAATGCCGTATGTCCCTCGCCGCAGCCCCAGTCGGTGAGCATATAGCCGTATGCGCCGTGGTCACGTCCGTATTCACCGCAGGAGCGCAGGTTGAAGCTCATCACGTCAAAGCGTCCCGTAAAGCCTATCCACGTGCTCGTACCGGGGCATACGTAATAGCGTACTCCCTTGTTATGCAAATCGATGCAGTGCTTTTCCATGATGGAGGTGTCTATCAGATCATAGCTCCAGTTGAGAGCGGTAGCATCCTTTGGTACACGTGTAAAGGAGGAGGGGTAATTTCGTATCATATCCGACCAGAACTGCACCTTTTTACCGTATCTCTCTCTTATATGCTCGGCAAGCTTATTGAGCCAATCCATGAACACATTCTCTCTTCCGTATATGCGGCACGGCTCCTCGAGCGCATATCTTCCGAGTCCGTAAGCCTCGTCAAGACCTATGTTCACATACTCGGACTTGAAGTGCGGCAGGAGCGAATCATACAGCTTGTCCACAAATTCGAACGCTTCGGGCAGCAGAGTGTTGAGTGTTCCCGTGATCTCACTGCCGCCGGACACATCGAGCTTCTTGAACTCCTCCTGCTCGAGCCACGTTGACATATGACCGAAGCTGTTCTGATTCGGTACGAGGTCTATGAAGCGATCCTCGCAGTACTCTACAAGATATTCTATATCCTCCGGTGTGAGGCAGTCGATATCCTCTGTATATTTCGGGAAATGCTTATATTTAAAGCAGAAATTCTCCATGTACAGCTGAAATTCGTTGTACTTAAGGTCAGCCAGCAGGTCGATGAGCCTCGTTAGCTTCGCTACCTTAGGCATACGGCAGCGGCTTATGTCGAGCATGTAGCTTCGTCTTACGAAATCCGGCTCGTCCTCTATCTCACAGTAGGGAAGTGATGCTCCGTTTTCCTTTAAGAGCTGACGAAGTGACGACATCGCTCTGAAAATACCGCAGTCGCATGAGGCAGTGATCGTGATACCGCTCTCGTTTATTACGATAGAATATTTATCGGTACCGTACAGCTCGTCATGTGCTATATTTATTTCCTCACTGCCGCACTTGTATTTTTTATACAGGTGCATAAGCTCCGTTTCTCCGTCATATGACCTCAGCTCATAGCGTCCGTCGAAATATTTTTCACTTTTAGGCTCCGGGAATATCATACTCACACCATCCTTTTTAGCTTTTATCCCAATTATACAATAGTGAAATTATGTTGTCAATCCTTTTATTCGGCACACTTTTATGAGCATATAATGCTCATAAAAGTGTGCCTGTCTCTACATGAGTATCGGCTGGAGCTGGACTCCGTCCAGTGCTGCACGTATAGTCTCAGGTATCAGTTCCATCTCGGCTACTATCGATCTGGGCTTATGCTCCGGATCGTCCTGCTTTAGTGGTACGAGGTATATATTTTTTCTTGCCATGAGAGTGCCGATATTGATCGCATTCGCTGCAAGTGAATCGTTTGAGGACACTGCAAGCACTGCCGCTCGTTCGTTTCTGAAATGAGCCTTTGCAGCAAGTGTCACTGCGCTGTCGGCGATACCGCAGGCAAGCTTTGCAAGAGTATTTCCCGTACACGGTGCTATCAAAAGCACATCAAGCAGCTTCTTCGGGCCAATAGGCTCTGCATCGTGGATATTATTTATTATCCTTTTTCCGCAAATATCCTCTATCCTATGTACAAAGCTCTCGGCAGTACCGAATCTCGTATCGATGCTCGATGCGTTTTCCGACATGATCGGATATATGTCATAGCCGTCCTCAGACAGCCTTTCCATTACACGTATCACACGCTCGAACGTACAAAACGAACCGCATAACGCAAATCCAAGTCTTACTTTATCCATGATAATGCTCCTTTATCATACCGAGCCGCATATTATATTCATAACCGTATCGCAAATGATCCTGGCGGAGGTTATCGGTGCGACCTTTCCTGGCAGTGAAAGCGCCCATATGACCTTGACTCCCAGCTCACGTGCCGTATCAAGCTCGACTCCGCCCGGCTTTGATGCGAGGTCTATCACAAGCCGTGCTTTTTCAAGCTCCGCTCTGCCAAACAGCCTTGACGGTACTGTATTGAATACGACATCGGAGTTTTCCACAAGCTGTGGAAAGTATTTGTAGTCGCAAGCCTTGTAGCCGTAGGCATCTATCCACGCTCTGTCGGAGCATTTTCTCGCACATACCGTCACCTCAGCTCCGAGTTCGCGGAGACGGTGAGCGAGCACCTTACCTATCCTGCCAAAGCCCGTGACAAGAGCCCTTGAGCGGTGCAGCGTTATCGGAAGCTCCTCCATGGCTATCTGTATCGCACCCTCGGCGGTGGCTACTGCGTTTGATACCGCAAGCTCCTCACGCTCGAGGTAGTCTGTAATGTCTATCCCAAGCCTTTCAGCTGCCTTACGCTTTTCTTCTCCTACCTTACCTGCAAGTACTCTCGCACCATGAGGTACTTTCTCGAATATTTTCTCAACGGCTATGCTTTCTTTCGAAAATACCGCATTCAGCAGCCCATTCTCGCCGCAAAGCGGCAGCGGAAGTATCACAGCGTCCGCACCGTCAAGTGCCGAATCAAGTGATGGAGCCTTGTATATCACGCCGGACGGTGCATTCTCCATAGCGTACGTCCTGACCTCTCTTACGATACCGCCCGACATAAGCTCCGCAAGGCTCACCTGACGCATATCTCCCCCGAGTACGGCTACAGCTATATCAGTCATACGATCATTCCTTTCGATATATATTATTCATACCGATACGAATAGGTGTATAAAAAAATCCCTCCCGAACCAAAATCGGATCGGGAGGGGTATTTATAGCTGTATGCTTTGTATTACAGCTCGGCTACCTTTGCCTTTGATGCTATATTCGCAAGTATTTTGCCCTTGAATTCGGCGTAGGGCAGTGTGCTGTTGGAGCCGTCACGAAGTCTTACATTGACCTCGTTATTCTCAGCCTCCTTGTCACCGAGCACGATCATATACGGTACCTTTTCAAGCTGTGCTTCACGTATCTTGTAGCCTATCTTCTCGTTGCGGCGGTCTATCTCACAGCGTACTCCGCAGCTCTCGAGATCGGCTGCGATCGACTGAGCGTACTCTACGCTTCTGTCTGTGATCGTCAATATCTTAGCCTGTACAGGTGACAGCCAAGCCGGGAATGCACCTGCGTACTTCTCTATGAGAAGTGCAAGTGTACGCTCGTAGCAGCCCAGTGATGTACGGTGGATGATATACGGTCTGCGCTTTGAGCCGTCAACGTCTACATATTCCATGCCGAACTTCTCTGCAAGGAGCATATCTATCTGTATCGTTATGAGCGTATCCTCTTTACCGTGTACGTTCTTTATCTGGATATCGAGCTTCGGGCCGTAGAATGCAGCCTCGTCTATACCGATAACGTAGTTTATTCCGAGATCGTCAAGGAGGTTCTTCATTATCGACTGAGCCTCATCCCACTGCTCTGCCGTACCCTCGTACTTATCTGTATTGTTCGGATCCCACTGTGAGAAGCGGTAGGAGCAGTCCTCACGCAGTCCGAGTGTGTCGAGCATGTAGTTTGCAAGATCAAGGCAGCCCTTAAATTCCTCTGCCAGCTGCTCCGGACGAAGGATAAGATGTCCCTCGGAAATGGTGAACTGACGTACACGGATAAGTCCGTGCATCTCACCTGAATCCTCGTTGCGGAAAAGCGTCGAGGTCTCGCCGAGTCTCATCGGGAGGTCACGGTAGGAGCGCATTCTGTTGAGGAATACCTGATACTGGAACGGGCATGTCATAGGACGAAGTGCGAAGCATTCCTTTGTCTCGTCATACGGATCGCCGAGCACGAACATACCGTCAAGATAGTGATCCCAGTGACCGCTTATCTTGTACAGATCACGCTTTGCCATAAGAGGTGTCTTTGTGAGCAGATAGCCTCTCTTGTATTCCTCATCCTCTACGAATCTTTGCAGTGTCTGGACTATCTTCGCACCCTTAGGCAGCAGTATCGGAAGTCCCTGACCGATAACGTCTACCGTTGTAAACAGCTCAAGGTCACGACCGAGCTTATTATGGTCACGCTTCTTAGCCTCCTCAAGCTGCTCAAGGTATGCATTCAGCTCCTCCTTCTTTGTGAAAGCCGTAGCATATATTCTGCGAAGCATTTTCTTCGAAGCGTCGCCTCTCCAGTAAGCACCTGTGGAGCTTATGAGCTTGAACGCCTTTATTCTGCCTGTATCGGGGATGTGCGGGCCTGCACACAGGTCTGTAAACTCGCCCTGACGATAGAACGATATCACGCTGTCCTCGGGCAGATCCTCGATCAGCTCACGCTTATACGGCTCGCCGAGCTTATCTACAAACTCAAGTGCTTCCTCTCTCGGCAGCTCAAATCTCTCGAGAGGTGCAGCCTTTTTTATTATCTTCTTCATCTCGGCTTCGATCTTCGCAAGTGCTTCCGTATCAAAGCCTGCATCATAGTCAAAATCATAGTAGAAGCCGTTGTCGATAGCAGGTCCTATCGCAAGCTTAGCCTCGGGATAGAGGTTCTTTACTGCCTGTGCAAGCACGTGGGATGCACTGTGACGAAGTACACGAAGGCTCTCGGGATCGTTTCCCGTGAGTATCTCTATAGAGTCGCCGTCCTTAAGCTCTCGTGAAAGCTCGCAAAGCTCGCCGTTGACCTTTGCCATAAGTGCTGCTCTCGCAAGCCCTCCCGATATAGCCTTTGCAGCATCCATCACGCTCGAATTGCATTCAAGCTCGAGCATACTTCCGTCCGGTAATTTGATATTCATCGTATTGTCTCCTTCTATATTATTATTTATTAACAAATTATGACGTACCTACCTTGTTTTTCAACCTTTTCCATGCTATATACCGTGCTGTCACTTGCTTTTTTATAATATTCATAACAAATCACAGTACATGAGATGATAAAAAAATGATAGGAAAAGGTGTGGAAATAAGTGTAGAATATATGTGGAAATAAAGAAAAAACGCCTCACGAAGAGTCCAAAGCTCTTCGGAGACGATATAAGCTACCGCGGTTCCACTCCGATTGCGTATCAAATAATACGCCGTCTTGTCAATGCCCTTAACGCAGGCATACGACAGGAAATTTCCGTCCTGCTGCTCCGGGATGGTATTCGAAACGCTCTGCACCGAGCAGTCTCACAGCTTCGAAATATATTCGATGACCGCTCTCTCTGTAGGATATGTGCGCTCTACTGTTCCCTTCAACGCTTTCAGTTGATTATAGCACAGGCAAATTATTTTGTCAAGCATTTGGAGCTATTTTAATCAAAATAATACACATATTACGCTTGTCAAATAATCGATTTTATGGTATAATATAAGGAGGTATAATAGTTGATTTCATGTGCTAAGGAGACCCTGACAGAGATGGTCAATACTGAAGAATTTATAGAACAAATACGCGGTATGCTAAAGGAGATATACTCCGAAACTACGGTGAACACCTGGTTCGGGGATGCTACGATACCGGAGATAAGTGCAAACGAGATAATATTGGTCACGACCTCGCAGATAAAGAAGAATATCATCATGACGAAGTACAAGGATGCGTTTGAGCGCTGCCTTAAGGAGATATTCAGCGAGGATATGCCGGTGCAGTACATGCTTGAGGAAGAGTACAAGATGCACTGCCAGCAAAGAGAGACGAGCGAGACGGATTACACCGGTGCGGAGCATTCGTTTGACACGTTTGTAGTAGGCTCCTCGAACAGATTCGCACATGCTGCTGCGGTAGCTGTAGCGGCTCAGCCTGCAAGTGCATACAATCCTCTTTTCATATACGGGCCGTCGGGACTGGGAAAGACTCACCTCATGAATGCCATAGCAGGCAACATAAAGCGTGCCAGACCTGCCTATCGTATCATATATGTAACGGGTGAGGATTTCACAAACGAGATAATCACGGCGATCTCCGAGGGCAAGACTCAGGAATTTCGCTCCAAGTACCGTCAGGCGGATCTTCTGCTGGTAGACGACGTACAGTTCATAGCAGGTAAGGTGAGCACGCAGGAGGAATTTTTCCATACGTTCAACACTCTGTATGATTCACATAAGCAGATAGTACTCACCTCAGACCGTACACCAAAGGAGATAGAGAAGCTTGAGGACAGGCTCAAGACACGCTTTGAGTGGGGACTGCTTGCCGACATCACGCCTCCTGATTTTGAGACGAGGTGTGCGATCATAATGAAGAAGGCTTCTGCGCTGAACGTTGCGCTCACGCCCGATGTAGTGGAGTTCATAGCATCGAAGATAACGAGCAACATCCGTCAGCTGGAGGGTGCGGTAAAGAAGATGATGGCGCTCCACGTATTCATGGAGATGCCGCTGGACGTACACACGGCACAGCGTGCGGTAGATGACATATACAGAGCTCATCCGGGACTGAATCCGACTCCCGACTACATACTAGCGGAAGCATCGAAATATTTCAACGTATCTACTGCCGACATAACAGGCTCGAAGCGTGGTCAGGAGATAATGCAGGCAAGGCAGGTATCTATCTTCCTCGTAAGAAAGCTCACGAAGCTGTCACTTCCCGAGATAGGCAGCGTATTCGGAGGAAGAGATCACACGACCATCATGCACTCGATAAACAAGGTAGAGGACATGATGTCAAAGCAGCCTGAATTCAAGAAAAAGGTAGATGGACTGGAGAAAGCGATAAAGAATGCGTAACGCTTCGTTTTACACATATTCCTGTGGAAAGAGGAAAACCTTTTCCACACCCCAAAAATCGCTGTGGAAAGCTGTTGAAAGCAGGAGAGTTATCCACAGTCGGACTTGGAAAACTCACGCACGAATTTACACCATTTTTAAACCGCAAACTCGTGACAATTTCGATATGATTTTCCCTTTCACGCTATTTTTTTCAAGGCTTCAAAATTTTTTCCACATTTCCACCGCTACTACGTACCCCTATTACGACATTCTTGTTATATAATATATACGAACCGACCGACAGAAAAAAATAAGGGTCGAACTAATGACATACGAAAGGATAAAATGCTCTATAAGGCATGGCTATAACTATGAAATTTACATGTGAAAGACACAGCTTGGTCGAGGCTCTGTCGGTGTGTACAAAGGCAGTAGCATCGAAAAGCTCTAACCCGGCTCTCGAGGGAGTGCTTATAAAGGCTACGGACGATCTGCTCCTGACAGGCTACAATCTGAAGATCGCACTCAGAACGAGGCTCGAGGCTGACGTACAGAGCAAAGGCTCGGCTGTATTCAACGCTAAGCTCTTTACCGATATCATCCGCTCGATGCCCGAGGGCTTTATCACTGTATCTGTCAAGGACTCTACCGCTACGATATCCTGCGGCGCTTCGATAATGAACATCTCGGTGCTTGATCCCGAGGACTACCCTGAAATACCTGCGGTGCTCTACGAGCATTCGTTCTCGATGCCCAGAAAGATACTAAAGGAGCTGATACAGGGTACTATCTTTTCAGCCTCCGACAGTGAGATGAAGCCTATACTCACAGGCTGTCTATTCAAATTTATCGGCAATAAGCTCGAGGTCGTAGCTCTCGACAACTTCAGAATGGCGATACGCAGATACACCTTCAAGGACGAGGCTCCGCTGCCAAACGAGATGTCCTTCAACGTACCGGCTACGGCGCTGCGTGAGGTAGACAGGCTCATTGACGATTCCGATGAGACAGTCACGCTCTCACTTGCAAGACGTAACATCATGATAAAGATCGACAATACGGTGCTCACAACTAACCTCATAGCAGGTGAATACATGAACTACTCGGTAATGCTCGGTACTGAGCCAGAAACTGAGCTTGACATAAGCACGTCGGAGCTCATCTCATCGATAGAGCGTACCTCGATCATCATAAACGAGCGGCTCAGAAACCATCTCAGGCTTTCGTTCGATGAGGAGCTTGTAAGGCTGACATGTAATTCCTCGCTCGGTACATCCTACGACGAGTGCGGCTATACCAATTTCAACGGTAAGCCGATCGAGATAGGCTTTAACAGTCTCTATCTGCTCGAAGCTCTCAGGGCATGTAAGCCCTCAGAGCGTGTGAGGATACAGATGAAGACTCCTATCTCACCGATGATAATCAGACCTCTGCCGGACAGTGAGGATCCCGATGAATTCCTCTATCTGATCGTTCCGGTAAGACTTAAGGCTATGTAGGGTAAACTGCTATGAAGGTCAAAATAACTACCGAATTTATAAAGCTTGACGATCTGCTCAAATTCTCCGGTGTAGTATATACAGGCGGAGAGGCGAAGCATGACATACAGATGGGATTTATACGTGTAAACGGAAATATATGCACTCAGCGCGGTAAAAAGCTCCGTCCCGGCGATATTGTATTGTACCGCGGTGAGGAGATCGAGGTCGAATAATGCATCTCAAAAGGCTGGAGCTTACTAACTTTCGAAGCTACGAGCACAGGACATTTGAGCCTATACCGACCATCAACATAATCAGAGGTCAGAATGCCGTAGGTAAAACGAACCTCATCGAGGCTATCCACTACCTCACCGGTGCAGGCTCATTTCGTACCTCAAGGGACAGTGACCTCATTCGTCACGGCTGTAACGGCTTTCAGCTCATCGGTGATGTGTTCAGTGACGGCAGAGAGCATCACATCGAGATAGACCGCAGAGAGGGTAGAAAATCCTACACTGTGAACGGTGTGAAGAAGCGCAGGAGAGCTGACATCACAGGCTTAGTCAGATGTGTTGCGTTCTGTCCGGATGATCTTGAGCTGATAAAGGGCAGTGCAGCGGAGCGGCGAAGCTTTCTTGACTCGTCTATCTCCCAGATACGGCCGAATTACGCCTCCTGCATATCGGAATACAACAGACTGCTGCTCCAAAAATCACGCATCCTTCGTGACTACCACAAAAAAAGCTCACTTCTGGAGCTGCTCGACGACTTCACCTCACAGCTTTTAGCCTACGGTGCGAGAATAATATTATATAGGCGCAGCTTCTGCGAATCGCTCTCTATTTCAGCCTCGGAGGAGCATGAAAAAATATCGGGCGGAAGTGAAAAATTATCCATCGCCTACAGCTGTCCGTATGAAGCTCAGGATGTAAAAAATCTATATCTTGAGATGTGGGAGACCTACATGAAGCGTAAAGCGGACGAGCTGGAGCGCGGTGTATCTCTCGTAGGCCCTCATCGTGACGAGCTGCAAATAATGATAAACGGCGCTTTGGCTCGTGATTTTGCATCGCAGGGTCAGATACGCTCGGCTGTGCTCTCTCTCATGCTTGCAAAGCGCAGTCTCTACTACAAGAACACGGGTGAATACCCGATAATGCTGCTCGATGACATACTCAGCGAGCTTGATGATAAAAGGCGCAGCTACGTACTCAACAAGACAGGTGAGGGGCAGGTTTTTATCACCACATGTGATAACGAGGAGCTGCTTTTACGTGAATTATCGGCTGACGTGAGAGTTTTTGTACCTCCGGAGCTGACATGATGGAAAGGAAAATATATGTATCTTCATTTAGGGCAGGACGTTATAGTACACGGTGACGAGATAATCGGAGTTTTCGACCTGGACACGTCTACGGTAGCGGAGTCCACACGTAATTTTCTGACTATCTCGGAAAAGGAAAAAAAGGTAATAAATGTGACCTCAAACCTGCCGAAATCGTTTATATTATGTAATAAAGTCAATAATTGTAAGAGAAACAAATCATATGCGGTGTATATATCGCAGATATCGCCGCAGACACTGCTCAAGCGCTCGAAGGGAAGCCTTAGCATTGATGATAACGACTGAATATTGGAGGAAGAATCATTTTGGACGAAATTTCAATGGATTTAAAGGTAACGGAAGCATACGACGAATCGCAGATACAGGTGCTGGAGGGTCTGGAGGCGGTAAGAAAAAGACCGGGCATGTACATCGGCTCAACCTCCGTTTCGGGACTTCATCATCTTGTATACGAAATAGTAGATAATGCAATAGACGAATCACTTGCCGGAGTATGTACTCACATCGAGGTGACGCTGCTGCCGGGAAATATAGTCGAGGTATGCGACAACGGCCGAGGCATCCCTACGGAGAAGCATCACCAGACAGGTACATCTACGCTTGAGGTAGTATATACGGTGCTTCACGCAGGAGGTAAGTTCGGCGGAGGCGGCTACAAGGTATCGGGCGGTCTTCACGGCGTAGGTGCGAGCGTTGTCAACGCGCTGTCCGAGTGGCTTGAGGTCGAGGTATACACGGGCGAGAAGATAAAGTACATGAAGTTTTCACGCGGTGCAAAGCTTTGTGACATAAAGGAGATAGGAGACACCGACCGCACAGGTACGACTGTACGCTTTAAGCCGGATGCGGAGATATTCGACGAGGTAGTGTTCGACTTCGACACTCTCGAAACGAGGCTTCGTGAGCAGGCTTTCCTGAATGCAGGGCTTGCGATCACACTTACGGACAAGCGTAACGAGGAAGAGCCTGTAGTTAAGGCTATGAAATACGATGGCGGTATACGCTCCTTTGTTGAGCGAATGAACCGCACTAAGACTCCGCTCCATTCGAATGTTATTTATATCAAGGGCGAGAAGGCTGACTGCTCTGCCGAGATCGCAATGCAATATGCGGAGGATTCCTACAACGAGCTGATACTCTCCTTTGCCAACAACATAAAGACCACCGAGGGCGGTATGCATGAGACAGGCTTCAAGACCGCTCTGACCAAGGTCATAAACGATTATGCGAGAAAATACAAGATATTAAAGGCTGAGGATAAGAATCTTACGGGTGAAGACACTCGTGAGGGTCTGTGTGCTGTCATATCGGTCAAGCTTATGGAGGCTCAATTCGAGGGTCAGACAAAGACGAAGCTCGGCAATGCCGAGATGCGTACACTCGTGGACAGCATAGTCACGGAAAAGCTCGGCGACTTCTTCGAGGAGAATCCGCCGATAGCAAAGGCCATACTCGACAAGGTGCTCACGGCTTCAAGAGCTCGTGAGGCTGCGAAGAAGGCGAGAGAGGCGACACGCAGAAAGTCGGCTCTTGACGGTGCATCGATGCCGGGCAAGCTCTGGGACTGCCGTGACCGTGATCCTGCGAAGTGTGAGATATTTATAGTTGAGGGTGATAGTGCAGGCGGCAGTGCAAAGGGCGGTCGTGACAGTGCTTATCAGGCTATACTCCCTCTTTGGGGCAAGATGCTCAACGTTGAGAAGTCAAGGCTCGACAAGGTATATGGCAATGACAAGCTCATGCCCGTAGTGCTTGCGCTCGGTGCAGGTGTCGGCAATGATTTTAACGAGGAGAAGCTTCGCTACCACAGAGTTATAATAATGGCGGATGCCGACGTTGACGGCTCACATATCCGCTGTCTGCTTATGACGTTCTTCTTCAGATTCATGCGTCCTCTGATCGACAGAGGCTACCTCTACCTTGCTCAGCCTCCGCTGTACAAGGTATCCAAGGGTAAAAAGTTCATTGCATACTGCTACAGTGATCCCGAGCTTGAGGCTGTAAGAGCGGAGCACGGAGATGAGCTCGATATCCAGCGCTACAAGGGTCTCGGTGAGATGGACCCAGGTCAGCTTTGGGAAACTACGATGGATCCCGAGACACGTGTCATGCGTAAGGTGACGATGGAGGATGCTGCGAGCGCAGACGAGACCTTCACGATACTCATGGGTGAAAAGGTAGAGCCGAGACGTGAGTTTATCGAGCAGAATGCGAAATATGTAACGAATCTGGACGCTTAATTGATAGAAAAGGATTTTGATGATGGATAATTTCACAAAAAATGTAATCGACGTTGATATAGAAAAGGAGATGAAGACCTCTTTTATCGATTATTCGATGTCGGTAATCGTGGCAAGAGCACTGCCGGACGTGCGTGACGGCTTGAAGCCTGTTCACCGCCGCATACTCTACAGTATGTATTCCTCCGGCCTTACCCCGGACAAGCAGCATTCGAAGTCAGCCGCTACTGTCGGTGACGTGCTTAAATATTTTCATCCTCACGGCGATGCTTCCGTCTATGATGCGCTCGTAAGACTTGCTCAGGACTTCTCCATGCGCTACCCTCTCGTAGACGGTCACGGTAACTTCGGCTCACTTGACGGTGATCCGCCTGCCGCTATGCGTTATACCGAGGCTCGTATGTCGAAGATCTCGACCGAGCTTATGGAGGATATCGAAAAGGACACTGTAAACTTCGTACCGAACTACGACGGACGCTACAAGGAGCCTGAGGTGCTGCCGTCGAGAATGCCGAACCTGCTTCTGAACGGCTCTACGGGTATTGCCGTAGGTATGGCTACGAACATTCCGCCTCACAACCTCGGTGAGGTCATAGACGCTGCGTGCTACGTTATAGATAATCCAGAGGCTACGCTCGATGAGCTGATGGAGTTCATCAAGGGCCCGGATTTCCCGACAGGCGGTACTATAGTCGGTCGTGCCGGCATCCGTGCGGCATATGCTACAGGCCGAGGCAAGATAAAGGTACGCTCAAAGTGCGAGATCGAGGAGCATTCACCGGGTAAATATCAGATAATCATAACCGAAATACCATACGGAGTAAATAAGCTGCGTCTTGTCGAGAGCATTGCCGATCTCGTAAAGGACAAGAGGATAGACGGTATCTCATACCTTTCCGACCATTCGGACAGAAAGGGTCTTAAAATAGTCATAGAGCTGAAGCGTGAGGCGAACCCTCAGGTCATACTCAATCAGCTTTATTCATACACACCTCTCGAGGAAAATTTCTCGGCTATCATGCTTGCACTCGTTGACGGTGCTCCTAAGGTGCTTTCACTGCGTGAGATGCTCGACAATTACGTTTCGTTCCAGCATGATGTTGTAAAGCGCCGCACGATGTTCGATCTCAAGCGTGCGAAGAAGAGAGCGCACATTTTAGAGGGTCTTAAGATCGCAGTTGACAATATCGATGAGGTAGTGAACATACTTCGCTCATCGAAAAACGAGGCTCTTGCTAAGGAACGTCTCGCTGAGCGCTTTAGTCTGTCGGATGAGCAGACTCAGGCTATAGTTGACATGCGTCTCGGCCGTTTGACAGGCTTGGAGCGTGACAAGATAAACAATGAGCTGGACGATCTGTATGCGAAGATAGCTGAGTTTGAAAGAATAGTCGCCTCCGATGAGCTGATCTACGGCATAGTAAAGAAGGAGCTTCGTGAGGTACGCAATGCTTATGCGGATGAGCGCCGTACACAGATAGAGCTTGTTGATGACGAGCTTGATATTGAGGATCTTATCGAGAATGAGGAGAGCGTGTACACTCTCACAAGACACGGCTATATCAAGCGTCTGCCGACGGACGCATATAAAACACAAAAGCGCGGAGGTAAGGGCATAACCGCCATGACAACGCGTGAGGAGGATATTGTGACTACGATGTTCGTGGCTATGACCCATAACCATATACTCTTCTTCACGGATAAGGGCCGAGTATACAGGCTTAAAGGCTATCAGGTTCCCCATGCCGGACGTACCTCTAAGGGTACTAACCTTGTAAATCTGCTGCAGCTTGAAGCGGATGAAAAGGTCACGGCTATGCTCCCGATCACTGACTTCGATTCGTATCATAATCTTGTATTCGTAACAAGAGCCGGCGTTATCAAGCGCATCGAGCTGAGTGAGTTCGAAAATATCAGAAAAGCAGGACTTAAGGCACTTGTTCTGCGTGAGGATGATGCTTTGATAAGCGTATTGCTGACAAGCGGCGGCAGTGACGTAATGATAGCTACGCATACGGGCTACGCTATCAGATTCAACGAGGATGAGGTACGTGTAATGGGACGTACTGCGGCAGGTGTAAGGGGCATCGCACTCAGAGATGATGATTACGTCGTAGGTGCTGTTGCGGTAAACAGCGGAGATCAGATATTGACAGTCACAGAGCGCGGCTTCGGTAAGAGAACGAGCGTGAACGAGTATAATCCGAAGCACAGAGGCGGTCACGGTGTAGCCTGCCACGATATCACGGATAAAACAGGACTGCTTACAGGCATTCGTGTCATAAGTGAGGACGAGGATGTTATGCTGATAACAGACGGCGGCATCATGATACGTGTACCGGCAGCCGATATCCGTCTGTGCGGAAGATCGAGTCAGGGTGTTATTCTCATGCGTGCAAACGAGGAGACGAGAGTCATTGATATAGAGACAGTTTCTGCGGAGGAAAAAGAGGATAACGCACAGTAATTTCTATGAGAAGATTGATTTGCTTTATGCTGATATTCATGCTGCTGACAGGCTGTACAGCTCAGGTGCAGGAGCATGAGACAAGGCAGGATACACCGGCAGGTGAGTCTGTTCTGCCGTCGATAAAGAAAAATGATGAGACTGCGGACACGAAGCAGGAGACGACAGACAAGGCAGAGCAGGACGAGACTAAGCATGAGAATGATGTGGAGGATGAAGACACCGCACTTAGGCTGCTTGAATCTATGACACTGGAGCAGAAAATAGGTCAGCTTTTTACGATACCTCTTGCAGGTGAGGAGCTTAGCGAGGCTGACGCAGCGCAGCTGACAGAGCGGTATTTCGGAAATACCTTCCTTTTCGGTAAGTCTACAAAGGATATAGAGAAAATAAAGCAGCTGAACCTCGACACCGCTCGTGTTATATCGGACAATACAGGTCTTTCTCCGTTCATCTTCATAGACCAGGAGGG
Source organism: uncultured Oscillospiraceae bacterium (assembly GCA_964461815.1). Lineage (GTDB taxonomy): Bacteria > Bacillota > Clostridia > Oscillospirales > QAMX01 > JAAZBA01. Next base: position 39,626 of record CAYWVF010000009.1, on the reverse strand, counting down.
AGGACGTGTGCGCCGTATAAAGGACGGCATCACGTATCTGCCGACTGCAAGGGAGATGGGGATGATGAAAAGCGAGGATGTGTACGAGCTTGCTTTTGGTGCAGCTGAGGACATGCGTGAGCTTGGGATAACCTGCGATACCGCTCCTGTGCTTGATGTATTCACAAATATAAATAATACGGTCATCGGCGACCGCGCATTTGGAAATGACCCGATGACTGTGACTAATATCGGATGTGCCTTTATGGACGGCTTGACCGATGGGGGGCTGCTTGCATGTGTCAAGCACTTCCCCGGTCACGGCGATACCACAGAGGACAGTCACTATGAGCTGCCTGTACTTGAGCATGATATGGAAAGGCTCGAGGAGGTCGAGCTTGTACCGTTCAAGGCTGCGATAGAAGCAGGCTGTAAGCTGATGATGGTAGCGCATATCGTAGCTCCGGCGTTGTCGGAGGACGGACTGCCTGCGTCACTGTCTGGTGAGGTGATGAGCTATATCAGAGATGAGCTCGAGTATGACGGTCTTATCATCACCGACAGCATGGACATGAAGGCAGTGAGCGATACCTACGGGGTAGCAAAGGCATCTTTGATGGCGATAATGGCAGGTGCCGATCTCGTATGCGCTTCGGAGGATTACGAGCTGCAAAATGAAGCGTATGATCTGGTGCTCAGTGCAGCAAGGGACGGTACGCTGTCGATCGATACGATAGATACGGCGGTTTTGAGGATAATAAGCTTGAAGCTTGACTATTTTGGATTGGAGAAATAACATTGGGTAAGATCATCGCTGTCGCCAACCAGAAGGGCGGCGTGGGAAAGACGACGACGAGCGTGAATCTCGCCGCTGCGCTGGCACTTAGCGGTAAGCGCACGATGCTGATAGACTGCGATCCTCAGTCAAACGCTACGTCGGGACTGGGAATCGAGCAGGATAATGTGGATAAGAGCATGTACGACGTGCTTGTGGACGGCTGCCCGATAAAGGATGCGGTGATAAAGACAGATTACTGCGACGTGCTTCCCTCATCGATACAGCTTGCAGGTGCGGAGATAGGGATAGTAGACTATCCTGAGCGTGAGAAGCTTCTGAAAAAAGCGCTTTCAAGCGTGATATTCGAATACGATTTCATCATCATAGACTGCCCTCCGTCGCTTGGGCTTCTGACACTGAATGCACTCGTGGCATGTGACAGTGTACTTATACCGCTGCAATGTGAGTATTATGCACTTGAGGGTCTGAGTCAGCTCATGAATACGGTGAGGACGGTAAAGGATACGATAAATCCAGATATAGAGCTTGAGGGTATACTGCTGACGATGTTTGACAGCAGGACAAATTTATCCGCACAGGTATGTACCGAGGTAAAGCGTCACTTCGGAAAGAACGTGATGCCGATGGTAGTGCCGAGAAACGTGAGACTGAGCGAGGCTCCGAGTCACGGTATGCCTGTAACGCACTATGATGCAGCCTCAAAGGGCAGTAAGTGCTATAAAAAGGCAGCGGAATATATTATTATGAGAAATACATAAAATCCTATCTAAAAGGGGAGATAAGACATGGCTAAAGGCCTGGGAAAGGGTCTTTCGGCATTGTTTGGCGAGGAAGTTGCAATGCTCGAACAGAACAAGGTGAGAAAGCTGCGTTTGAGCGAGATAGAGCCTAACCCGAATCAGCCGAGAAAGGAATTTAAAGAGGAGGCACTCGAATCACTGGCAGAGTCGATCAGTGAGCACGGTCTGCTTCAGCCTATCATAGTGCGTGAAAAGGCTGACGGACGGTATGAGATAATCTCCGGTGAACGCCGCTGGCGTGCATCGAGGCTTGCAAAGCTCACGGTAGTGGATGCTGTGGTGCTCGATGCCGACGATGTAAAGAGCGGAGTGCTTGCGCTGGTCGAGAATTTGCAGCGTGAGGATCTGAATCCGATGGAGGAGGCACTGGGCTACAGTCACCTTATGACTACTTCCGGCATGACACAGGAGGAGACTGCAAGGCTTGTCGGAAAATCACGTCCGTCAGTTGCAAACTCACTTCGACTCCTGACACTTCCCGAGCATACACGTGACCTTGTAGCGGACGGTGATCTGTCCGAGGGTCATGCAAAGGTGCTGCTGTCGTTGTCGGATAATGATAAGATAGACGAGCTTGCGGATAAATGCGTAAGCGAGGGCATATCTGTACGTGAGATAGAAAAAATAGTAAAAAATATTAAAAATGAAGAGCCTAAAAAGGTCAAGGAGCAGGAAAAGGTCAGCGTAGACTACTACGACGAGACGGCAAAGACGGTATCGGAGCACATAGGCAGACGTGTCGTGATAAAGAACGGACGCCGCAAGGGTACTCTGACGATAGAATACTACGGCGACAGTGACCTCAACGAGCTTTTAAAATTGTTTGGAGCGTAATTTTATGAAAAAGGTGATAAAAAACAAAAAACTTGAGGGGGAATTAAAGGTGGCAGCTAAGTTTATGAAGGAGTTCAAGGAATTCATATCACGCGGCAACGTAGTGGATATGGCAGTCGGTGTTATCGTCGGCGGAGCGTTCTCTAAAATAGTTTCATCGCTCGTAAACGACATTATAATGCCTCTTGTCGGTCTTATACTCGGCGGTATCAATTTCTCGACTCTGACAACAGCTCCGATCACGCCCGTGAACGGCGGAGAGCCTGTAGCGATAGCGTACGGAGTATTCATTCAGACTATTGTTGACTTCATCATCATCGCTTTCGTGATATTCGTGATGGTCAAGCTCATCAACAAGTTCAGACGTAAGAAGGAGGAAGCTCCAAAGGCACCTCCGGAGCCGTCAAAGGAAGAGGTTTTACTTACGGAGATACGTGACCTGCTTAAGGAGCAGAACGAGAAGAAGTAGAGCGGAGGTAATGTGAGTGAAGTACGGTATTTACTACGCATACTGGGCAAAGGAATGGGGAGGAGATTATGCTCCCTATGTTGAGAGAGTAAAAAAGCTTGGCTTTGATATCCTGGAGATATCCTGTGCATCCGTACCATACATGAGCCGCAGGGAGATAGATGAGCTTAAGAATGCAAGGGATGAGCATGGGATCATCATCACAGGCGGCTACGGGCCTAAGCCTACGGAGAACATAGCGTCCTCCGATCCGGCGATAGTTGCGAATACACTCGATTTCTGGAAAAGAACATTCCCCGTGCTTCACGAGCTTGGAGTGAGTATAGTAGGCGGAGGTCTGTATTCCTACTGGCCTGTCGATTACTCAAAGCCTATAGACAAGGCAGGAGACCTGGAGCGCAGCATCAGGGGAATGCGTATAATGGCTGATATGGCAGGTGAATACGGCATCGAGCTGGGCATGGAGGTGCTCAACCGTCACGAGGGGTATCTGCTCAACGAGGCGAGTGAGTGCATAAGCTACGTGGATGAGGTAGGAAAGCCGAACGTAAAGGTGATGCTGGACACATACCATATGAATATGGAGGAGGACAGCATCGAGGGTGCGATACTGTCTGTAGGAAAAAGACTAGGGCATCTGCACATAGGTGAGGTGAACCGCAGACTGCCGGGCGCTTACGGTCGTGTACCGTGGGCAGGTATCGCCGATGCACTTCATTCGATAGGCTACAACGGAGCTGTAGTCATGGAGCCGTTCGTGATGATGGGCGGTCAGGTAGGCTCCGATATAAAGGTATGGCGTGATCTGACACATGGACGTGACCTCGATGAGGCTGCGGCTGAGTCGGTCGAGTTTATAAAAAATATTTTTGAAAAATAAGGAGATATTGTTATGAAGCAGGCTGTAATGACGCAACCGGGCGTAATTGAATACAGAGAAGTTCCGATACCCGAGCCGGGCGAGGGTCAGATAAGAGTAAAAATGGTGATGATAGGTATCTGCGGCTCGGACATCCACGTATACCACGGCAAGCATCCGTACACCTCATACCCGGTAGTACAGGGACATGAGGTAGCTGCGGTAATAGATAAGCTCGGAGACAAGGTAGAGGGCTTCAAGGTAGGCGATCTTGTAACGATCCAGCCTCAGGTCGTATGCGGCAAGTGCTATCCGTGTACGCACGGCATGTACAACGACTGCGAGGAGCTCAAGGTAATGGGCTTCCAGACTACGGGTATGTTCAGCGACTACTTTGTAACAGAGGCTGCAAAGGCATTGAAGCTCCCGGATGGCATGAGCTATGAGCACGGCGCAATGATAGAGCCGTTGGCTGTTGCGGTACATGCTGTAAGACGCTTCGGTGACATCAAGGGCAAATGTGCGGTAGTAGTAGGCGGCGGCCCGATCGGAAACCTCGTAGCTCAGACTGCTAAGGCTATGGGCGCTAACGTGCTTCTCAGCGAGCTGAGCGAGTACAGACTCAATGCTGCAAAGAAGTGCGGCATCAAGACGGTAAATCCGAAGGAAAAGAACCTCCGTGAGGCTATATTCGAGGAGTTCGGCCCTGACGGTGCAGACGTTATGTTCGAGTGCATCGGCAGCAAGTACACGATAGCCGAGCTTATAGAGATCGCACGTAAGGGCAGCGATATTATCGTAGTAGGCGTAGTAGGTGAGCCTGCTCCGGTAAACATGGGCTTCGTTCAGGATCATGAGCTGAGACTCACAGGCTCTGCGATGTACCGTGTAGAGGACTATGTTGAGGCTATCAGACTCGCAGGTGAGGAGCTGATCGAGTTCGATACACTTGTTACTCATCACGTCAAGTTCGACAATTATATAGAAGCATATAAGATCATCGACGAGCAGAAGGATAAAGCGATGAAGGTCATGGTCGAGTTCTAAAAAAGCGAGGCAGTCTGATATAGGCTGCCTCTTTTATTATATACTTGCTATATGATCATATCGCTTGCGGTATGATTTTATGTAGTTGACTTTGTATGTACTTGTTGCTATAATCATAGTATCAATATAGAAGGAGTAAGCTGTGATGGATGGAAATTCTTGCTGTTTTACAGGACACAGGGACATACCGCAGGGTCAGTATGAAAGGATTAAGGAGATACTGCGAGACGAGATCAATGCGCTTATAGACAGGGGAGTACATGTTTTTTACGCCGGCGGAGCACTCGGCTTTGATATGCTGGCGGAGGAGCTTGTGCTGAGCATCAGGGAGAAGCGGCCTGAGGTAGAGCTGGTGCTTGCGCTGCCGTGCAAGGGTCAGGAAAAGAAATGGAGCTATGATGAGATCAGACGGTACAACAGCATAAAGGAGAGCTGCGACAGATATACCTATCTGTCGGAGGAATACAGGAGAGGCTGTATGCATGTACGCAACAGATTCATGGTAGACAATTCTCAGTACTGTATCTGCTATATGACAAAGGACACCGGCGGTACGGCATACACTGCGAAATACGCCGTGGGCAAGGGCTTAACAGTCATAAATATTGCAGATAAGCTATATTAAATGTCGAGTGAAAATACTTGACGAAAGACCTCGATGCGGTTATAATTATAATACCAATGAAAGGCGGTGTCGGGATGGCCGGAACAAAATTGATAGCGGCAAACAAGAAAGCATATCATGATTATCATGTGATAGAGAAATTCGAAGCGGGCATATCCCTTGCCGGTACAGAGGTAAAGAGCATACGAGGCGGAGCGGTCAATCTAAAGGATTCGTTTTGCACCGTAAGAGACGGTGAGCTGTTCGTACACGGTATGCATATAAGCCCATACGAAAAGGGCAATATATTCAACCGTGATCCAATGCGAGATAAAAAGCTTTTGATGCACAAAAGAGAGATCATGAGGCTTTTAGGCCACGTAAAGCGTGACGGATATGCGATAATTCCGCTGTCGGTGTATCTTAAGGACTCGAGAGTGAAGCTTGAGATAGCACTTGCAAAGGGTAAGAAGCTGTATGATAAGCGTGAGGATATCGCAAGACGTGACGCCGGACGTGAGATGGCAAGAAGCATGAAAAACAACTGAATAAAAAGCAAAGTCTCCCGAAAAGGGAGACTTTTTTGTATTTATCTTAGGTACTGCCGTGATGCTGCTCGGAGCAGGCGGCGGAGGGCTGCTGTTTTTTTATCAGTACGGTCGTATACCGTCGGCGAATATTATCGACGGAGCGGTAGCCCATGGGTGGAATAGGCTGGTGTTCCACTTTTGCTCCTTGCCCCATGCTTCAAAGGTGGTAGTCGCACCCTCGGAGAGCATCAAAAGCCACAGACCGTCATCCGTTGCAAGCTCCTCGGCAAGCTCGTATCTGCCGTGCTTTTTCAGTGCGGCAAGTGCGAAATATGCCATGTATACGCCTACGCAGGTGAGTCTACGGCTGTAAACGTAGTCGATGAGACGGTTTTTGAGAGCTTCATCCTCAGTACCTATCTCAAACAGCAGAGGCAGTATATTAGAATGCAGTGCGGAGTGCTTTGAGGTGGGTGCATCTACGAATAAGCCTGTTTCCTCCGAGTAAAATTCCCTGATGAACGACCTCTTTACCTTATCGGTGAGTCCCGTCACAGGCTTTCCTATGATAGTATAATATTCGTCCATCGCTTCAAGGAAGCCGCACCAGAATGCATTGAGTACGTTGTAAATACCGTCGCCGATGGGCTTTGTCAGCTCAAAATCATAGTCGTCACGCAGATTTTCAGGCCAGTCCACGAGGTTCCACTTATCCTTGACCGAGCCTATCAGCCCGTCGGTGTTCATATACCCCAGAAAATACTCGTAAAGACCTGTCATATACGGCTCAAGTGATGCTGTAAACTCGAGATCACCGTCCATGGCGTACGTCCAGCACACCTGAGAGGGGAGCTGGAGAGAGTAGTCCGCTATCTCCTGCATGAGTGACGAATCGGAAACAGCCATCAAGCCGGGACAGATGAACGATGAGCGGCAGAAGCTCATTATAGCCTTCTTCATCATCGATGTATCTCCCGTCAGCACCGCATGTGAGCGGCCTGCGATAGATACATCGCCGAGATACTGACCCTTTTCACGTGTAGGGCAGTCCATGAAATTTTCCTGTGTTCCGTATTTTATCGTGTCCTCGCAGAGCCTCAGTATCCTTTGAAGCTTCTCGTTTGCTGTCGAGTACACAGCCTTTTTTTCAAACGGATAATGTCTTACCCTCATGCGTATGTTTTTTATTTCGGCACCGCTCGGTATGATAAGCTCTATGTACCGAAACGCCTTGTAGTCGTACTGGTCGAGCGTATCATCACCGCCGGAGAGGATCCATTTTTCCTCGTATTTGCAATTACAGCGCATGTCGAAGCGTACACTGCCGTCACTGTTTCGCTCCTCACCGCATCTTATAACGATGCATGAGCCTTTTTCACCTCTCGCATCGGCACAGACGTAGCCTACAGCCTCAAAGCCCATGTCGATACGGATAGTATCACCGACTCGCTCTATCGACCGAGGCTCTGCGTCGTAGATGTCAAGCAGCTTTATTGTCTGCCTTTTAAGAGTATAGTCAGCAGTCTCACGCAGTGCGGCATATCCCCATGAGCTGTCGTCGAAGTCACGCTCGTGAAAGTGTACCTCGGGAGCACCGCTGTCGTAGCATTCCATAAAGGCTGTATCGTAGCCGACCTTGCCGCAGTCGGTGTAGCCTGTGTGATATGCACATTTCCATGAGGTGTCGCCTTCGAGTATCAGCTCACCGTCATTGTACAGCTCGAAAAACAGCATCTCACGCAGATCACCCGATACCCATACACGGTTGATGAGTCCTTGATAGTAGGTGTGTACGGCGAAGGTATTTTCTCCGTCAACGAGGTATTCCGACACGTCAAGCTCCATCAGATTGTACGAATCGATATAGCCTGCGGCAGGGCCTTGAGTTACGAAGCTAGAATTTATGTAGAGCTTAAAGTAGTCGTCGGCTGTTATTCTGAGCACGGCTTTTTTTACATGCTCTATATTCATCCTCCTGCGGAACAGTATGTGACGGTTCATCAGCGACTCCGGGTGAGGCTCGGCATTAAACTCAGCGTGCTCCTTGTGGAATACGTTGAGAGGCTTGAGCTTAGAAAAATCGGGATGACAGATATACATTGTCTAGTCTCGCTTTCTTGTTTTGTATACGTGCAGGAACAGCGGTATTGCGGAGATCGGGAAGAGTGCGGCAATGAACATGCCGAGCTTCATACCGAGCTGATCGGGCATGAGTCCCATAGATGAAGCAAGTGAGGACAGCTGCGGATTTGCTATGGCAGCGTCTGTGATGATGCCTATGAGCTGAGGACATATGGATGCGCCGAGGTCACCGCCTGCCGCCATCATTGCGAATATGAAAACACCGCCTACGGGGAAGCGCTCCGTAGCGACTATAATGCTGCCCGGCCAGAGCATCGATGCACAGAAGCCGGTGAGAGCACATGCGATAAGTCCGATGTACGGTACAAAGGATACTGTGGCTACGACATAGCAAACGGCAGTCGAGATGATGCATACGAGAAGTACACGCTCTATATTTTTGCCGTACTTACCGTAGAGTGAGCGTCCGAGTCCGAGCATGACGTAGAACATTGCGACTCCGAGGATATCGCCCATAGCCTTCGGGATGCCTACAGCCTGCTCGAGGTAGCTTGAGCTCCACTGTGCCATCGTGCATTCAGCCGCACCGCCGAGGAAGATGAGCATGAAGCACATCCACAGCGTCTTGCTTTTCAGCATATGAAGTACGCTGCCTGCGTGCTCGGGCGTATCCATGTGAGGGATGTCGGAGCGCAGGAACAGCAGGAATGCGGCTATCGGTATGATAGAGAATACGAGTGCCAGCCACTGCCAGTTCTCGCCTCCGAATGCGAGGATGTACAGTGTCGTGATGATAACTACCGCTACGACTCCCCAGGCGTATATGGAGTGCAGCTTACTGACCTCACGGTCAACGTCCTTTGCCGGCAGAGCTGAGATAACAGGTGTGAGAAGCACCTCGACGAAGCCGCCGGAGGATGAAAAGATGATAGTACCGATAATGAGTCCGATGTATACGTTGTCGGGGAACAAAAACGGCCAGAGAGCGAATATAAGTATACCGATAGACGTGAGCGCAGGTGTCAGCTTTACGGCTGCCGGGATGTTTATCTTGTGTGAGAAGAACGAGAATGCCAAATCTATACTCAGCTGAGTGACGAAGTTTATGAGCACGAGAAGCCCGAGAAGTGAGTAGGATATCCCGTAAAGATCACGGAAGGTAAGAAACAGGATAGGTGAAAGATTTGACACGACTGACATAGATAGATTGGTCGTGTAGCAGGCTGCCTTGACTCGGCGTATCATTTTGTCCGACATGATGTTCTCTCCTTAATATGATATACCGAAATTATATCATATCAAGTCGAAAATTGCAACAAAAAAGCCTCCGAAAGCTCGGAGGCTCTGTAATTTACTCTATCGGCTCGAAGTCTGCGACTCCGTGCTTGCAAAGTGGGCAGATGAAATCGTCGGGCAGCTCGTCACCCTCGTAGACGTAGCCGCATACCTTACACACGTAGCCCTTTTCACCCTCGGTCTGAGGCTTCGGCTTAACGTTGCTCTGATAGTAGGTGTACGTCATAGTCTCGACAGAGGAGATCACTCTCGCTTCTGTGATGCTGCATATGAACATGCCGTGAGTGTCGAGGTCGATATACTGCTCGACCTTGAGTGACATAAAGGAATTGATGTATCTGGGCAGGAAAACGAGTCCGTTGTCGGAGCGCATAGGTGTGCAGCCTGCAAACTTATCCACGGTACGTCCGCTCTGGAAGCCGAACGTCTCGAATACCTTGAACGGTGCATCGGTAGACAGGCAGTTTATGTTCATGATGCCGGTCTGCTTGATGATGTGATGTGAATAGTTAGCCTTGTTTATCGTCACTGCGATACGGTTCGGAGTGTTCGTGACCTGAGTCACAGTGTTCACGATAAGACCGTTATCCTTTTTACCGTCGTTCGAGGTGACTACATACAGACCGTAGCCTATGTTAAAGAGTGCCGACAGGTCATTCTTATTTGCAGTCTCACCTACCTGTGCGATATAGTCGCGGCAAAGCTCATCAGCCATAGCATCGAGCTGAGCTGCACTTTCCTCGCTGAGTGCTGACTTTATGTGTACCGCAGCGTCTGTAAAGGTGAGATCCTTGCAGGATTCGAGCATACTCTTCATTACCTTAGCTGCAAGAGGTGCCCATGAGCCGTTCTCGATGAGAGCGAGCGTGCGTTTCTTGAAGCCTCTCTCGGTGAGATGCTCAATAAATTCTCTCATGAACGGGAATATATCTGCATTGTAGGTGGTGGTAGCAAGCACGAGCTTACTGTATCTGAACGCATCCGCAACAGCCTGAGACATATCGCAGCGTGCAAGATCATGTACGACTACCTTCGGGCAGTTCTTCGAGCGCAGCTTCTCTGCAAGCTTTTCCACAGCCTTTTTCGTATTGCCGTATACGGAGGTGTATGCGATAACGATGCCCTCAGTCTCGACAGAATACGATGACCAGGTGTTGTACAGCTCAAGGTAGTGACCGAGCTTCTCTGTCAGTACAGGGCCGTGCAGCGGGCAGATGATGCTGATGTCAAGTGACGATGCTTTTTTCAAAAGGCTCTGCACCTGAGCGCCGTACTTGCCTACGATACCGATATAGTATCTGCGTGCTTCATCGTCCCAGTCCTCATCAACGTCGAGCGCACCGAACTTACCGAAGCCGTCAGCGGAGAAGAGCACCTTGTCAAAGCTGTCGTAGGTCACTATGACCTCGGGCCAGTGTACCATCGGAGCGGTCACAAAGGTCAGTGTGTGCTTACCGAGCGGCAGCGTGTCGCCCTCGCCTACAACTATGCGTCTGTCGGAAAAATCAGTGCCGAAAAACTGCTTCATCATCGCAAAGGCTTTCGCACTCGATACTATCACCGTGTCCTTGTAAACGTCCATAAAGCTTGCAATGTTTGCCGAATGATCCGGCTCCATGTGCTGGATCACAAGGTAGTCGGGCTTGCGGCCGCCAAGCTCCGACTCGATGTTGTCAAGCCACTCGTGAGTGAAGCGTGCATCCACAGTGTCCATTACAGCTATCTTTTCATCTTTTATTATATATGAGTTGTACGACATTCCGTTTTTAACGGTATACTGCCCCTCGAACAGATCGACCGCATGATCGTTCACGCCTACGTACTTTATATCGTTCGTTATCTTCATAGCATCAAATTCCTTTCATGGTAGTTTAGCTTATCTATAGTATACCATATTAGTATTCAAAATGGAAGAGGTAAAATGAAATTTTTTTATATTTTTTTACAGCTTCGCTACGAGTCCGTCATATGCGAGTACAGGCTTTCCGCCGCAGTTATCGTCGAGGTAGCGCTGATAGTCGTTATTGCGGCAGAAGATGTCGGGAGATGTGGCTATGTGGGTGGCGTAGACGGCTGCATCCTTCTTTATTATGCCGTATTCCAGGAAATCGCATACGTTTTTGCAGAAATTTTCGGCATTGAGGTGAGAATAATTCTCGGGAGTCTCCATAAAGCCTCTTGTACCCTCCATTATCAGGCAGTCGCAGTCACTTCCGGCGAGTGCTTTGAGGTTTTTCTCACTGTAAAGCCCGCTGTCAACGACATAGAGCAGTTTTTTGCCGTCCTTGAACGTGAATCTGTAGTTTAGAGCATATTCATCCTGTCCGTAGGACATGTGATTCGACTGTACGGCAAATATCTCCATGCCGCCTATCGTGTGAGACTCGTAGGGCGTGATAGACTTGAAGCTTATAAGTCCCTGCTCGATGAGGTGAGTCATTCCGCTGATGGGATTGTAGAGCTTTGAGGTAGCGTCGATCATGTCGTTTACCCATTTAAAGCCCTCGGGTGAGAGATATATGCTTACGGGCTTACCGATGGGAGAGTGAGTCATGCTGAGGACGTTTATGTTACTGAAGCAGAAGTGATCCTCGTGAGTGTGAGTGATGAAGATATTGTCCACCTCGGTGAACGGAGCGGAGTACTCCATGCTTGCAGCCATGACGTCAGGGCCGATGTCAACGAGCGTATTCTTACCCAGCAGCGTCGATGCACGCTTACGAGGCTTATATGTACCCTCCGATATCATTTTGCGTACCTTTTCGCAGTAATCGCAGTGACAGAACGGATCGGGATTCAGCTCTGCCGCACCTGTACCGAGAAATGTGATATTCATATATATGTTCCCTTTCATCGAAATTAATTTACATGCAGATTATATCATATGCGTTGCTTTTTTTCAACGGCTGTGATAGAATAGAGCTAAAATAAAGTGAAAGGGTATTTTTATGAAGTATACAGCTTACGAAAACAGAGTAAATACCGATAAATTTTTTACACCTGCTGACGGCAGCGCCTGCTACACGGGCTATCCTGCGGAGTCGATAGGCTACATCGAAAAGGCACAGCTGCTTGACCCGGCACTGTGGTCGCTGCTTGTAGAGCAGTTCAGGATAGGAAACATAGACGACCATGACAAGGGCTGGAGAGGCGAGTACTGGGGCAAGATGATGCGAGGTGCATGCTTTACATACTCCTATACTCGAAATGAGGAGCTTTACAGAGTACTTGAGGACAGCGTGCGTGATCTTATAACGACTCAGGATCGCTTCGGACGTATCTCGACCTACTCTGTGAATAATGAATTTCACGGCTGGGATATCTGGAGCAGAAAATATGTAATGCTCGGCTTCCAGTACTTTTTGGAGATATGCAAGGACGGCGGACTTGCGGACGAGGTAGTAGAGGTGATGTGCCGTCATGCGGATTACATCGTAGCTAAGATAGGCTCCGAGGGCGTAGGTAAGCTGCCGATAACGAACACCTCCGAATGGTGGAGAGGACTCAACTCCTCATCTATCCTTGAGCCGTTTGTACGTCTGTACAACATCACAAAGGAGCAGAGATACCTGAAATTTGCAGAGGATATAATCAAGACAGGCGGCATGAGCGGCTTCGATCTGTACAATGCAGCACTTGAAAATAAGCTCTGCCCCTATCAGTACCCTGTCAGGAAAGCATATGAAATGATGTCGAATTTCGAGGGTATAATCGAATATTACCGTGTTACAGGTGAGGAAAAGTACAAGACGATGGCAGTAAACTTTGCACATAGTGTCATCGCATCCGACATCACGGTCATCGGCTGTGCAGGTACTGACCATGAGGAGTTCGACCACTCCGCAGTAAATCAGTTTAACCCCGAGCTCGACGATATCATGCAGGAGACCTGCGTCACGGTGACATGGATGAAGTTCTGCTATCAGCTCCTTTGCCTGACAGGTGATCCGATATATGCAGACCAGATTGAGAGATCTATATATAACGCACTCATGGGTGCGATCAATGTCGAGGGTCACACCTGCCGAGGACAGGTATTCAACTTCGACAGCTACAGTCCGCTGCTCAACGGCTGGAGAGGACGTGAGATAGGCGGCCGTAAGGATATCATAAAGGATCAGTTCTACTGGGGCTGCTGCGTAGCTATAGGTGCGGCAGGTACGGGACTTATCGCAATGACTGCCAATATGAAGGCTGACGACGGTATTACGGCTAACCTCTATATACCGGGCGAAGCAAGCTTCGATATCGATGATGTTAACGTAAAGCTCTGCACCGAGACAGCATATCCCGTAGAGGGCGAGGTAAAATATACGGTAGTACCGAGCAGAGAGTGTGAGCTTGCGGTATATGTGCGTATTCCGGAGTGGAGCAAGAATACAGTCCTTAAGGTGAACGGCGAAACAGTCGAGGCTAAGGCAGGTACGTATGCACGTATCATGAGAGTATGGAGGAAGAACGACGTGATAGAGCTGAGCCTTGACATGCGTACACGTATAATACGTGCTGCCGAGCTTGACCCGAATGCAAATGCGGAATCGATATGCCATGCAGCATTGCAGAGAGGCCCTGTTATGCTTGCACGTGACTCACAGTTCGATGAGATAGTGAGCGAGGCGGTCGAGCTTGTAGATGATAACGGCTATGCTGTGCTTGAAAGAACAAAAGCTCCGTTCAGTGCAAGACAGGCGTATAAGGTCAAGACCTCGGACGGATACATATCCGTAGCCGACTATGCATCGAGCGGTCAGCTATGGGATGAAGCGAAGCCGATAACTGTCTGGATAACGACTAAGTAAGAAAAAAGACCCGGAGGCACTAAGCCTTTGGGTCTTTTTTTCTATATATGTAGCTTCTGCCGCACATGGTACGCTCGAGAAGTCCGAGGTCGTACAGCAGTTTTGCTCCGCTCTGAGCTGCGGAGCTGCTGAGCTTACCGTGCTTTGAAAGCTCCTTTACCGAGAACCGCTCAGGCAGTGTATCGGGCAGCAGCCGTATCAGCTCATCGGCAGAGCTTATTGTGATATCGTCCAGTATACGAACGAGCTGCTTGTCTATCCTGCTTGAGTGCTTTTTCTTATCCTTGCCGTACCCGTCCATGCGATTATATACCGCAGTCTCTACGGTGATGATCCTGATACGCAGATTTTTATGCCATATCAGCCCCGGCAGCCAGCGCAGCTCCTTGAATATCTCACACGGCTGAGCTCTTTTAGGCGATATCCTGCCGCCTGTAAGCTCTCCTGTGTCCATGTCCTGCCAGTATATACGCTTTAGCTGTGCTACAGGGTAGACTATAGTGACATAGCCGCACTCGAGAAGTGCGGCTAATTTTTTCTTCATGCTTCCAAAGGAGCCGGTCTGTATCTCAACTACACCGTCATCCCTCAGTATATCCACGATATAGCCGTTGTAGGCTGTCTCGTATTTTGACTCATCAGGCTCTATGTACGCCTTAAGTGAAGCGTGCATACTCGATTCATTAAGTAAACCTATTGACATCAGTCGAAAAGATCCTTTAATTTTTCAAAAAATCCCTTGTTTTCCTCTGTATGATTTTCAGGTGACAGCTCCTTACCGAAATCACGCAGCAGCTCCTTTTGCTTGTGGGTGAGGTTCTTAGGCACCTCGACCTTGACTGTAACGTAATGGTCGCCGCGTGCCTTGCTGTTTATCATCGGAATACCCTTGCCGCGGAGTCTGAATACAGTACCTGTCTGCGTACCCTCGGGGATGCTGTACTCTACCTTACCGTCGAGCGTAGCTACCTGGATAGTAGCACCGAGTGCGGCATCAACGAAGCTTATCGGTACCTCGCAGAGCACGTCGCTGCCGCGACGGGTGAACATGGAGTGAGGTCTGATGGTGACTGTTGCGTAAACATCACCGTTAGGGCCGCCGTTTATGCCTACGCCGCCCTGACCACGCAGTGTAACTGTCTGTCCGTCATCGATACCGGCAGGGAAGTTGACCTCAAGCTTACGGCGCTTGCGTACATAGCCCTGTCCACGGCAGGACGGACACGGATTCTTTATTATCTTACCTGTACCACGGCAGTCGGAGCACGGAGCACTGGAGCGCATCATACCGAGCACTGTGCGCTGAACAGTCTCAACCTGACCTGTACCGTGACATTTCTTACAGGTTTCGGCTGTAGTACCCTTTTTAGCACCTGTTCCCGTACAATCGGGGCATTTTTCGGTGCGATCGACCTCTATTGTCTTCTTGCAGCCGAATGCAGCCTCCTCGAAGCTGAGTACTACGCTGCTTCTCATGCTGTCGCCCTTTTGCGGTGAGTTACGGCGTGAAGCACCGCCACCGCTGCCGCCGAAAAAGCTGTCGAATATGCTTCCAAGATCGAAGTCCTGGAAGCCTGCGCCGCCAAAGCCGCTGCCGTATGCGCCGCCCTGACCCGCACCGTAGTTGGGGTCTACTCCGGCAAAGCCGAAGCGGTCATATTTGCCTCGCTTTTCGCTGTCACTGAGCACCTCATATGCTTCATTTGCCTCTTTAAACTTGGCTTCAGCCTCTTTATCGCCCGGATTCATGTCCGGATGATACTTTTTAGCCAGCTTTCGGTATGCCTTCTTTATTTCATCGTCACTTGCTTCACGTGCTACGCCAAGCACCTCGTAATAATCTCGTTTATCTGCCATTGTTATAACCTTTGCTGTGCAAAGCATTTACCTTTCATCGGAATTTACAGTGAAAATATGCGGCCGAGCGCCGCAGCTGTAAAACGGAGCGTTCAATGTAAAGCCGTTTTACGTTCGGAAGCTTTTGTAGGCTACAAATATATTGGAGCTTACAAAAATCACCGAAAGGTACACACTGCAATGTGTACCTTTCGGTACACATTGCAGCTATGCTCAAATTTACTTCTTATCCTCGTCGTCTACTACCTTGTAGTCGGCATCATAATACTGACCGCCCTGAGCATTGCCCTGAGCACCTGCATCGTAGCCGCCCTGCTGATAGCCTGTGTGATCTCCGCCCATGTTCGGATCACCCTGAGGTGCGTTCTGCTGATACATCTTTGAGGAAAGCTCATACATTGCTTTCTCAAGATCCTCTATAGCCTTCTTGATAGCCTCAAGATCGCTGCCCTGCATGATATTCTTAAGAGCATCGATACCCTGCTGAACAGGAGCCTTATCTGCATCTGTGAGCTTGTCGCCTGCGTCTGTCATTACCTTTTCGCACTGGTAGATCATCTGATCTGCACGGTTGCGTGTGTCTACCTCGTCACGACGGCGCTTATCCTCTTCGGCATACTGCTCAGCTTCCTTGACTGCACGCTCTACCGCATCCTTATCCATATTCGTGGAGGCTGTGATCGTGATCTTCTGCTCCTTGCCTGTTCCGAGATCCTTAGCGGATACGTTTACGATACCGTTAGCATCGATATCAAAGGTGACCTCGATCTGCGGAACTCCTCTCGGAGCTGCCGGGATACCGTCAAGTGTGAAGCGGCCGAGTGTCTTATTGTACTGAGCCATCTCACGCTCGCCCTGGAGAACGTGGATCTCAACCGATGTCTGACCGTCAGCTGCTGTGGAGAATACCTGGCTCTTCTTTGTCGGAATCGTTGTATTTCTTTCAATGAGCTTTGTGAATACGCCGCCCAGTGTTTCAAGTCCGAGTGAAAGCGGAGTTACGTCAAGAAGAAGTACGTCCTTTACCTCGCCACCGAGAACGCCGCCCTGAATAGCTGCACCTGCTGCAACACATTCATCGGGGTTGATGCCCTTAAACGGCTCCTTGCCTGTGAAGTTCTTTACTGCTTCCTGAACTGCCGGGATTCTTGTAGAGCCGCCTACGAGAAGTACCTTTGCAAGATCCTCCGGACGGAGACCGGAGTCGCTCATTGCACGGCGTACAGGCTCCATTGTCTTTTCTACCAGGTCTGCTGTCAGCTCGTTGAACTTTGCACGTGTGAGTGTCATTTCAAGGTGCTTAGGACCTGTTGCATCTGCTGTGATGTACGGGAGGTTGATGTTTGTGCTTGCCATGCCGGAAAGCTCGATCTTAGCCTTTTCGGCAGCTTCCTTAAGTCTCTGCATAGCCATTCTGTCGGCACGGAGGTCTACGTTGTTGGAACGCTTGAACTCTTCAGCCATCCAGTTCATTATACGCTCATCGAAGTCATCGCCGCCGAGACGGTTGTTACCTGCCGTAGCAAGCACCTCAAGTACGCCGTCGCCGATCTCAAGGATAGATACATCGAATGTACCGCCGCCGAGGTCGTATACCATGATCTTCTGATCGCTTTCCTTATCTACACCGTAAGCAAGAGCTGCTGCTGTAGGCTCGTTAATTATTCTGAGAACCTCAAGACCTGCGATCTTGCCTGCGTCCTTTGTTGCCTGACGCTGTGCATCTGTAAAGTATGCCGGAACTGTGATAACAGCCTGTGTTACAGGTGAGCCGAGGTAGCTTTCAGCGTCACCCTTGAGCTTCTGAAGCACCATTGCGCTGATCTCCTGCGGAGAAAACTGCTTACCGTCGATGTTTACCTTATAGTTTGAACCCATCTCACGCTTGATGGAGATGACTGTTCTGTCCGGATTCGTGATAGCCTGACGCTTAGCGACCTGACCTACCATACGTTCGCCGTTCTTTGCAAATGCAACAACGGACGGAGTTGTACGAGCGCCTTCTGCGTTCGAGATTATAACAGGCTCGCCGCCTTCCATAACTGCTACACAAGAGTTTGTTGTACCGAGGTCAATACCTATGATCTTACCCATTATATTTGCTCCTTTTCAGATTATAAATTACTTATTTAGTTTGCTACCTTTACCATGGCGTACCTTATTACTCTGTCGCCCATGATATAGCCCTTTTCGAAAACCTCAACTACGGTCTGCTCATCTATCGTCTCATCCTCGATGTGCATCACCGCATTGTGAAGATTGGGGTCGAACGTCTCACCCTTTGCCGGGATCTCCTTTACACCGAGCTTATCGAGCGTGTCGATAAACTGCTTATGTGTCAGCTCGATGCCCTTGCGGTTCGCTTCGTCGCCGCCTACTGCGGCAAGCGCACGCTCAAGGTTGTCGAGCACCGGGATAAATGCTTTTATCGTATTTGCAGCCGCATCATTATATGTTGCCTCACGCTCACGCTGACTGCGCTTGCGGAAATTATCGTATTCGGCAGCAAGACGGAGATATTTGTCTTTGGTGTCGTTAAGCTCATCGGTGAGCTTCGCAGACTCATCTGCTGTAGACTTGTCTGCTGTAGCCTCATCTGCTGTAGGCTCGGTTTCCGGCTCCTTTGTCTCCTGCTCGACTGTCTCGTTATTATTTAAGATATCGTCCTTTTCCTTCTTTTTCGCCATGATATATCCCTTTCGTTATGGTAGTCACTTGTTAAAATATCTTTCAAGCCCCTCTGCAAAGCGTCTCAGCCTTGCACTGACTCTGGCATAGTCCATTCTCGTAGGCCCTATGATACCGATCATGCCGCCTGCACCGTAGGGAGTCATTATTATACTCGTATCGTCCAGCACAGGCTCGTGGTTTTCGTCTCCGATGGTGATATTTATGTTGTCCTCATTCGTATTGAGTGCTTCGAGCTTTGCTACCGCACCGTTGTCCGATAGGAAATCAAGCAGCTCCGAGGCTCTGTCTATGTCTCTGTACTCCGGGAACTTCAATATATTCGATGCACCCTGTAAATATACCTGACGCCGTGCAGCTGAGCTTATGACCTCCTCCGCAAAGTCGATCGCAGCTATGAGCACCTCTGTGATGCTTATCCCCGCACCGTATTCCGCTGCGGTGATCTGCTCCTCTGCGAAGGTCTCTATCGGTATGTCGGTAAAATTATCGTTTAATGCCTTCGATGCGGCAGCCGCATCGAAGTCCGTGAGCGGAAACGTCAGATGACATATTTTATTCTTTATGATATCGGAGGTGGTTACGAGCACGAGCACTATCGTCTGCTCATCTACACGTATTACCTCGAATCTGCGTATCTTTTCCTCCGATCTGGAGGGAGTCACGGCTATGGCAGGGTGACGTGTGAGCTCACTTACCATGCGCCCGGCTTCTATAATGATACGATCAAGCTCATTTACACGGAAAGCCAGCGCTCGCTCTATGTCGTCTATCTCACGCATGTTCAGCCTGTAGCTCTCCATCAGCTCGTCAACATAGAGTCGGTAGCCCTTGTTCGACGGGACACGTCCGGCGGAGGTGTGCGGCTGCTCAAGGTAGCCTAACGTCTCAAGATCAGCCATTTCGTTTCTTACCGTGGCACTCGATACCGGAGTGGTGAGTCGCTTGCTGACGGCACGTGAACCGACAGGCTCCGCTGTCATTATATAATCGTCAACGACTGCCTTTAGGATCTCTTTTTTTCTGTCGCTGAGCATATTTTACCTCTCTTCTCCTGACATGTGGGTTTATGAGGCGGTTGCAAATGGAGAATCCGTAGGATCCTTCGGCACGCCGAAGCCCATTCGGAATTTATTTCGATTAGCACTCTCCTTTGACGAGTGCTAATTACTGCTTATAATGTACCACTCTTTAACACAAATGTCAAGGGGAGAGGAGTAAAATATTTATGATTTTATTCTGTTTTTTTGTACATAGATAATATCGTTATGAATTGTCACCGTAAGGGGCAATTTATAACTTACCCCATTATGGGGGTAAGTTATAATATTTGCCGGAAGTGTCTATTTACAGATAAGGCTTCCGTCCTCGACGGTAAGGAGTATCTTATTGTCGGTGATCTTGCCTGCGAGTATCAGCTCCGATACGACATCCTCGACTCTGCTCTGGATAGCACGTCTCAGAGGTCTTGCACCATAGATGGGATCGAAGCCCGCATCGGCTACGTTATCGACCGCAGCGTCATCCCAGCCCAGCTCATAGCCCATAGCACCAAGTCTTTCCTTGACCTCGCCGAGCATATGAACTGCGATCTCACGGATCTGCTCCTTTTCGAGCCTGTGGAATACGATGATATCGTCGATCCTGTTGAGGAACTCGGGTCTGAACGCATTCTTAAGCTCGCCCATGACCTTATTGCGGATATCCTCAAAGGTGGAGTCCTTTTCCTCGACTCCCGTGAAGCCGAGCGTCTTTCTGGAGGTATCTGTGATGAGCCTTGCACCGATATTCGAGGTCATGATGATGATAGTATTCTTAAAATCGACCTTACGGCCTCGTGAGTCTGTGAGCATACCGTCCTCGAGTATCTGGAGCATGATGTTGAATACATCGGGGTGAGCCTTTTCTATCTCATCGAAGAGGATGACCGAGTACGGGTTACGGCGTACCTTTTCGGTGAGCTGACCGCCCTCGTCATAGCCGACATAGCCCGGAGGTGAGCCGATCATACGGCTGACAGCATGTTTTTCCATATATTCGGACATATCTATACGTACAAGCGCCTTTTCCGTGCCGAACATAGCCTCGGCGAGTGCCTTTGAAAGCTCTGTCTTACCTACACCTGTCGGGCCGAGGAATATGAACGAGCCGATAGGACGCTTCGGATCCTTTAAGCCGACTCTGCCTCGACGGATAGCCTTGGAGATAGCCGTTACAGCCTCATCCTGACCTATGACTCTCTTGTGAAGCTCCTCCTCGAGCTTCAGAAGCTTCTCACTTTCGGCCTCGGTGAGCTTTGCTACCGGGATACCTGTCCAGAGCGATACCACAGCCGCTACCGCATCCTCATCTACGACAGCACCGCCGCCGGAGGACTGCCAGCTTGCACGTGCCTTTTCAAGTGCTTCACCTGCCGCTCTCTTTTTATCTCTTATGTCGGCAGCCTTTTCGAAGTCCTGTGACTGTACGGCTTCCTCAAGCTCCTTAGAGAGCTTTTCTACCTCCTGCTCCTGCTCCTTAAGATCCGGCGGAGCTGTGAGTGACTGCATCCTGAGCCTTGACGCAGCCTCATCTATCAGGTCTATTGCCTTATCCGGGAGATTTCTGTCATTAATATATCTGCTCGACAGCGTTACCGCAGCCTTTACAGCCTCGTCGCTTATCTTTACACCGTGGTGAGCCTCGTATCTGTCACGCAGTCCGAAGAGTATCTGTACCGCATCCTCTTCGCTCGGCTCGCCTACCGTTACAGGCTGGAATCTGCGCTCGAGTGCCGCATCCTTTTCGATGTACTTCTTGTATTCATCGAGCGTAGTCGCACCGATGAGCTGCAATTCACCTCTCGAGAGCATAGGCTTTAGGATATTTGCGGCATCTATCGCACCCTCGGCAGCACCTGCACCGACGATGGTGTGAAGCTCATCTATGAACAGTATGACATTGCCCGACTTCTTGACCTCATCGAGCACGCCCTTGATACGCTCCTCAAATTCACCTCTGTACTTTGTACCTGCGACCATACCCGACAGATCGAGTGCCACGAGCCTCTTTTGTCTGAGCGTATCCGGCACGTCCTGAGAGGCGATCTTCTGAGCAAGTCCCTCTGCGATGGCGGTCTTACCTACGCCCGGCTCACCGATCAGACAGGGATTGTTCTTTGTACGGCGTGACAGTATCTGTATCACACGCTCTATCTCCTTTGAACGGCCGATAACAGGGTCTAGCTTACCCTCACGTGCAGCCTGTGTCAGGTCACGGCTGTACTGATCGAGCTGCTTTGTATCACCCGATGCACGATCGGGACGCTGCTTTTGGTAATTCATACCGTTTTGCGGCTCGTTCGGGATATTCGTTTTCATGCCGAGCATGCTTGCGGTCATAGCGTACAGTTTCTGAGGCTCGATGCCGGAGGCGATGAGCATCTGAACTGCGAAGCAGTCTGTCTCACGGAGCATACCCATGAGTATGTGCTCTGTGCCTACGTAGCTGTGTCCCATCCTTGCAGCCTCTGCCATTGCAAGCTCGATTATACGCTTCGATCTCGGAGTCAAGCCCTGCGGAGTGCTTATGCCGGGGCTGCCGATGCCGATGTTATCCGATATGAGCTGCTTTACCTTTTCGGGAGTCATGCCTGCCGATTGGAGTGCCTTTGCGGCTACGCCGCTGCCCTCACGAAGAAGTCCGAGTAATATATGCTCGCTGCCGACGTGGCTGTGACCAAGCTCAGCCGCCGCTTCATGTGCGAGTCTCAATGCCTTTTCGGCTCTTTCTGTAAATCTGGAGTTATACATTCATTTTCATTCCTTTCTGTCGGGTAATAATGAAGAATATTTATACTATGCTCTCACGTATCAGCTTAGCCCTTGCCGCATCACGTGAGTCTGCGTTCTGTTGTCCTATCGTATTCGGCTGTATCTCCATTATAAGTGAGTTGATGACAGCCGTATCTGCATGTGGCAGCTCAGCCTCGTCGAGACTTGCCGCAAGCCTCAGCTCCCCCAGAAGCTTCATGGCTTCCTTAGTGGATATGAGCCTTGCACCCTTGAGGATGCTGTACGCACGCCATATCCTGTCGCAGTAGGCTAGGTTGTCACGGTCGTACATCATCTTGCGAAGCTTACGCTCCATTGCTATTATGCGCGCTACGGCACTGTTTAAACGCTCAAGCAGCTCATTCTCCGTACTGCCGAGTGAAAGTGCGTTGGAGAGCTGATATATGGACGAGGTAGCCTCGCTGCCCTCACCGTAGATACCTCTTACAGTAAGTCCGAGCTTTGATGCCGCACTGATGATGCCCTTGATGTTGCCCGTTTCGGTGAGTGCCGGGAGATGGAGCATGACCGAGAGCCTCATGGCACAGCCGAGGTTAGTGGGGCAGGAGGTGATGTAGCCGCGCTCACCGTTGAACGAGAACGACAGTCTGCTGTCGAGCAGTGCATCGAGCTTTGCGGCAGCTGTCATACACTCCGCAAGACAAAGTCCTGCACCCATTGACTGGATCCTGAGGTGATCCTCCTCGTTTATCATTACGGAAAGGCTCTCATCGTCACTTACAAGCAGCGCACGAGGTGTGCCCTGTGCGGTGAATGCAGGTGATACGAGGTGACGTTCAACGTATTTAGCCTTAGTCTGTGCATCGAGCTCCGAGAAGCTCACCTTGTCGAGCCCCGCACACTGAGCCGCATCCGTGACCTTGTTTATCACCTCTGCCGCCTTCTCATTGCTGAGCCTTGACGGGAACGGATAGCCGGGAATATTTCTTGCCAGTCTCACACGTGAGGATATTATAACATCGGAGTCCTTTCCTGAGCTTTTATACCATTTATTCATTGTTGATATCCCCTTTCCTATTCCTTACCGTTCTCGATCTCACGGATCTCGTCACGCAGCCTTGCCGCATCCTCGAAGTTTTCGTTTTCTATCGCACTCTTGAGCTCGCCTCTCAGCGTCTCAAGACGCTTTTCCTTTTTGATACCTGCCGAGCAGCTTGCCGGTACCGAGCCTGTATGTGAGGCTGTACCGTGGATACGCTTTATCATCGGATTCAGTAGCCTTGCAAATACATCGTAGCAGGAGGCACAGCCGGCACGTCCCGATTTCATTATATCGTGAGCCGATGCTCCGCAAAGCGGACACCTGTCAGCTCCGATAGCCTGCTGACTCTGCACCGCAGGCTCAAACAGTGAGAACATGTCTCCGAACGGATCCATGTACGGCTGCCCGATGAGCTTTTCCTCGGATGCACACTGTGAGCACAGATGCTGCTCTGTAGTTACACCGTTGATCGTATTTTTAATATAAACAGAAGCCGGATTTTTTCCGCATTTTGTACACAACATAATTCATTTTCCTTTCTATGATACATGATCTATTTTTTAACTGTCTTTGCACAGATAAGGCAATTTTTGAATATCGACGCTCTCAGCCTGCTTTGAATATCCACAGGTGAAGCCGATAAAGCCTTGGGTGATACCGCCGCACCGATGAGGTGAGCGTCACGATTCGAAACAAGCCCGAGTGAAACGAGGTTTCGAAGTATCGCCTCGGCATCCTGTACACTGAGCGTGTCGCCGATGGAGTTTATCGCATGCATCAGCGCCATGGTGCCGTCCGTTGCTATCCTCGATATCCTTATATATCCGCCGCCGCCTCGCCTTGACTCGACGTTGAAGCCGTGCTCCGGCGTGAACCTCGTTGAGATGACGTAGTTTATCTGCGACGGTACGCAGTTGAATCTGTCCGCAAGCTCGCTCCTCGTAAGCTCCAGTGTGCCGCCATCGTTCAGCGCATCCAAAATGAACTCCGAAATTATATCCGATAGCCTCACGATATAAACACCTCCTGACTTTTTGTTTCTGACTTTGACTATCTTTGACCTTTGTGATTATAATTATACTCATTTTATTTCCGTTTGCAACGGTGATTTTAGACAAAAATTCAGTGTTTAAAGCTGAAATTTACGGTTTATTTTAAATGAGCTTGAAATTACAAAATATTTTAAGCTTTTTCATGGTATTTTACATATAGCCGGGCTAAATAGCGGCTTTGAAGGTCAAAAAATCCGTCTGACGTATAAAAAAAGTGTGTTTGATGAAAGTCAAACAATTTGACCTTCGGCAAACACACCCTGATGATCGGACTCAGTTTTTCGCCTTTGACCTGCGTGGGAGCGAGATGATAACGCCGACTGCCATGAGAGCGAACCAGACGAGTATAAGGCTTCCCCAGCCGATGGACTCTACGGAATTTGCGAACAGAGCCGAGGCTGCCGCTCCTGCCATGTAGCTTACGAAGTCGAGGTAGCCTGTAGCCGAGGACACCATGCCGGTATCACGAAGGCTTGGGCAATATCTACTCCATATCATAGTCGCGGCACTGTCGGAGGACATGATGGCGAGCATCATGAATATGATATTGAGTACGGGCTGCTGTATAAAATATACAGCGATAAAGCATACGGCAGACGAGGTGAATGCGATAAGGATAGTCAGATCCATATTTCTGCGAAGCTTCTCGTATATGAATACCGCGATAAAGGCGGAGGATGACATGAAGAAGGAGGCTACGGTGAAAATGAGAGCGGAGGTCTTAGCAGAAAAGCCGAGGTACTGTGAGATATATGTAGGCAGCCAGAATACGACGGCTGTTCTCACTACACCTGTGAGTATCGATACGAACGTGAATTTGATGATGCGGTGCTTTATCAGCACCTTCACGCCCTCACCCTTTGCCATCGGTGAGCTGTACCTGTTGTATGCTACTATACCCTTTTTCTCAAAAATGAGGAATGAGACAAAGCAGGCTGCACCCATTACGAGCAGTGAGATGCTGCTTGTGATAAATACGCTCTGCCATACAAAGAGTGCGGCGAAAAGACCTGCGAGAGGTGAGCCGAGGAAGGATGCTACGGTGAAGCCGAGAGTGCAGCGTGTAGCGTACACAGGCTCTGTATTTTCCGCTACCACCTTTGCCATAGGAGCGTAGACCATAGACAGGAAGAAGCCTGTCATACCGTAGGCGAGCTGTGCGGCAAGCTTATTGTCGAGCATAAAGGGGAAGAGCAGGTTGCATATGCCTGCGAGGATAAGCCCGAGGCTGAGCATGTACCTTGCCTTTACTCTGTCTCCGATGATGCCGTTGATGAGCTGACCTACAGCGTAGAAAATGAAATAGAGCGAGGATATATCACCTATGTACTCGGTAGTGTATGCTCCACTTTCGATGATCTGCGGAGTTGCGGCGCCGAGGATATTTCGTGCGAAGTACACTCCGAGGTAGGACAGTGAGCAAAGACCTCCGAGCATTATTGCATTGCGGACAGTCGGTTTTTTTAAGATATCAAGCTTCATATTCAGATCACGGATTTTCCTTCCCAGTCACGATCCGGCTCGATGCCGTGGAGCTTTACTATAGTAGGAGCGATATCGTTGAGTGATACGCTTTCAAGCTCCTTGCCCGGCTCAAAGGCTTTGCCGAGGAAGAACATCGGGACGAGCATATCCTCGTCCAGCTCCGTACCGTGGCACCTGTCATGTCCGCCGTGGTCTGCGGTGAATATGACGTTGAAATCCTCGGGAAGCTTGGAGATAAGGCTCTCGATCTTAGCCATCGTCTCTCTCACGGCACGCATATACTCATCGCTCATCCAGCCGTTAGCGTGACCTGCCTCATCCGTCCAGCCTATATACCAGAAGGTGAAGTCGCTTGCATCGGGTGAGGTGAGGTGCTCAAGTACCTTTTCGTAAGTATAATCCTTGGTTTTCTCGTAATCGTCAACACGACCGGAGCGGAAGCTGCTGATGTAGAGGCTTCCGGGACGTGCGAGGTCACGCAGCTCCTCCCAGTCGAAGAAGAAAGAGCATTTCAGACCTCTTGCCTTTAGTACCTCACACAGTCCGTTGATCGGACGTACCTGAGGTATATATGTATTTGTGGTAACACCGTGTCTTATCGGGTCTACACTGTGGAAGATGGACATGTGGCAGGGCAGCGTAACGGACGGTACGACTGAGCGGCCGTTCATGCAGTAGCTTGACGTCTTTTTTATCGTCTCGGTGAATGCAAGCTCCTTGATACTGTCGGGACGTACACCGTCAGCGAGAATAAGCAACGTTTTCATAATATCTCTCCTTTGATTTATGAGGTGAGTTTATCATAACATGTACGGAATGTCAATAGTTATACCAAATGATTTCAATTTTTGTAATAGAATTGTAGTGAAAAAGGTATGGAAAATTAACAGCGGATGGGGTATAATATAGTAAAAGATAAGGAGGCACGGAAAATGAAAAAAGCAATATCATTAATAGTAGCCGCCGCAATGCTGATAGGCATAATTACCGCAGCAAATGCATTTGACAGTACACAGCTCATAGGCGGCGAGCCGAGTTGCATGGTCAATATGCGACTTAATAAATATTTCGGAGACAGAACAGGACTTAAGACGTATACGAATGCGGCAGTCGAGGTAAAGTATTATCCCGACTTGGCAGGCGAGTACCTTTATGCAAGGTCGGCTGTACAGACACTTGCGAATACAGGTATATTCAAGGGTCATACAGACAAGCGATTCCATCCGTCATGGTATATGAAGGAGAATGAGCTTGGACTGGTAGCGGTACGTCTGGGTGAGTATATAACAGATAACGAGCTGCCGGAAAAATACGCAGCTATGACAGGTGATGCAGCTGTCGAGCGTCAGGAGCTTGTAGCAGCACTCTATGATATAATGAAGAGTGCCGGAGTGGAAATGACGGCAGGCAAAGGCTTCGGTACGCTCAAGGGTGCTGAGGCTATAGACGAGGATAAGCTTGAAGCATACGAGGCGTTCGTGACGGCAGGTATAGTAGGCGGCGACATAAGAGGTAATCTGCGTGCGGCCGAGTATGTAAACCGTGCCGATGCAGCCGTGATCGTATGTGCTGCGCTGAGATATATCGATATGCTGCCGAATAAAGCATGAGGATAAACAGCCCGACCCGACGTGACAAGTGAAGTCATGCCGGGTCTTTTTTATCGGATCACAAAATTACAACGAATTTTGCAAGGATGAGTACACTTTTTACAACGAAAATGTGTTATGAGGCGAGGGCTTTCGTGCGAGTGCGAGAAATTTTTGAAATATTCCGCTGCCCGGCTTGAAAAGCTGGGGAAGATGCGGTATAATATAGAATGCAGAATATGCGAAAAAACGATCGTGAGGTGAGAATATGGACGGTGGAAGTTGTAGTTTCAAACAGATGAATATGGTATTCATATATCGTCGGAGGGTACGCAGTCTACTGCCGTTTATGCTCACAAAGCGAGCCTTCTAGATGATATTTCGAATACCATTGTTTGTTTCAACACAACTCCGCACACAGCATTGACAGCTGTGCATGGGCTTGAGCGAGACTTACGGTGGTATTTTTATGTAAGCCGAGCCTGTGCCGACTGCCATTACAAAACAGTGTAAAGGAGGCACAAGCAATGAACAAAAGCGTGAACACAGCCGCACCGACAGCGCTGCCTGATTTCTGCGGCGAGATAGTAAAGATCATCAGAAGCAATCTTGCTCCGAAGAATATGCTGGAGCAGGTGGGAGCGTATCATGAGAATGATATAGCGCTGTCACTGCCGCTGCTCACAAAGGAGGAGCAGCGTAAATTATTTCGCATACTTCCGCCGAACGATCTTGCGGCGGTAATGGAGTATGCGGAGAACAATGCTTCGTATTTTGAGCTGCTTGGGATAAGACAAAAGGCAGACGTCATTTCCTGTATGGAGGTATCTGCGGCGGTCGAGCTGTTACAGGAGCTGCCAAAGGAGGAGCGGTCCTCACTTCTGGAGCTGCTCGAGCCTGAGGTCAGAAAAGAGATAAGCCTGATACGCTCATTCGATGAGGATGAGATCGGCAGCAGGATGTCCACGAATTTTATAGAGATCTCCGATACGGCTACGGTAAAGGAGGCTATGTCTCAGCTCATCAAGCAGGCAGCCGAGAATGACAATATCTCAACTCTGTACCTCGTGGATGATACAAAGGCATTTTGCGGAGCGATAGACCTTAAGGATCTCATCATCGCAAGAGAGGGGACTCCGCTTTCGGAGATAGCTACATTTTCCTATCCTTATTTATATGCCAAGGCTGCGATAGAGGATTGTATACCGTTCCTTACGGATTATGCGGAGACATCTATCCCTGTGCTGGACGATAACAACAGGCTCATCGGTGTCGTTACGGCAAGGGATTTTGTGGAGATACTCGACAATGAGCTTGGTGATGACTATGCAAAGCTTGCAGGTCTGTCCTCGGAGGAGGATCTGTCGGAGTCGGTGCTCCAAAGTGTAAGAAAAAGAATGCCGTGGCTGTGCATACTGCTTGTTTTGGGACTGGGAGTATCCGCAACGGTGGGACTTTTCGAGTCGGTAGTAGGGCAGCTGCCGGTAATAATGTGCTTCCAGTCACTTATACTGGATATGGCAGGTAACGTAGGTACGCAGTCACTGGCTGTGGCGATCAGAGTGCTTATGGATACGCAGATAGGGCGTGAGCACAGGCTGACGCTTGTGTGGAAGGAGGCTCGAATAGGGCTTCTGAACGGCAGCATACTGGGGCTTCTGTCATTTGCGGCTATAGGAGGCTATCTATG
This sequence comes from uncultured Oscillospiraceae bacterium, assembly GCA_964461815.1. Classification (GTDB taxonomy): domain Bacteria; phylum Bacillota; class Clostridia; order Oscillospirales; family QAMX01; genus JAAZBA01. The sequence continues at coordinate 10,352 of CAYWVF010000009.1, read as the reverse complement.
TATGGTAGGCAACGCACCGCATTTCGCATTCGCCGTGTCCGGCTGTCTCGGTATCGCAATGGTGCTTGCGATGATTGTATCGGCACTGTCGGGTACGCTGATACCTATATTCTTTAAGAAAGTGGGAGTAGACCCTGCGGTAGCATCAGGGCCGCTGATAACCACGGTAAACGACCTTGTAGCCGTAGTCACGTATTACGGACTCTCATGGCTGATACTTTTGAATATAATGCATCTCGGATAAGACTCGGTGATCCGCATGGACATGCTCTCATGCGGATCTTATTTTTTACTCGAAGCGAGCTTCACCGCAGGACATGAGGCTGACCCAGCGCAGGAAGGTCTGATACGACACTCCGAGCATATTTCCTGCCGTGCGTGAGGACAGCTTACCTGAGCACCAGAGCCTGTAAACATAGAGAAAGTCGGAGGGGATCTCGATAGGAGGTCTGCCGAAGCGCACTCCGCGAAGCTTTGCCGCAGCTATGCCCTCGGCCTGACGTGAGCGTATGTTCTCACGCTCCGTCTGCGCTACGTAGCTGAGTATTTGCAGCACCAGGTCTGCTATGAACGTGCCTGTCAGGTCACGCTCATTTTTCCTCGTGTCGAGCAGCGGCATATCCAGAACTACCATATATGCACCCTTTTCCTGCGTTATCAGCCTCCATTGCTCGAGTATATCGGTATAATTTCGTCCCAAACGGTCTATGCTCTTTACTACTATCACGTCCTCTGCACGCAGCTGCCGCAGCATACGCATATATTGAGGACGGTTGAAGTCACGTCCGCTTATCTTGTCCGAATAGATAAACTTATCCTTTATCCCGAACTCATGCAGTGCGATACGCTGCCTGTCATCGTTTTGCTCCTTTGTCGATACACGTATGTAGCCGTATATCCTTTCCTTCATAGCATTCACATTCCTTTCTGTTAGAGCGTTTTTTTATTTTATAGCATGGGAATGCTGATTTCAATCGATGAGACTATGCGGAAACGACAAAACCCCCCATAGCCTAGACTATGGGGGGAAGCGGGACTATCTCTTTATATAAGCTTCACGCTCTGCGCCTACCGATACGTATTCAATACGGCAGCCGACTGCGTTCTCGAGATATTCTATGTAATTTTTAGCTTCTGTCGGAAGCTTGTCCCAGGTTCGGCAGCTCGAGATATCGCAGCACCAGCCGGGAAGCTCCTTTATCACGGGCTTTGCCTTTAGAAGCTCTGCACCTACGGGGAAATCCTCCGTCTCCTTACCGTCAACAGAGTAAGCCGCACATACCGGGATCACCTTCATATATGACATGACGTCGAGCTTCGTGAGTGCGATAGCATCGGCACCCTGTATGCGTACACCGTAGCGTGATGCCGGGATGTCGAATGCACCTACACGTCTGGGACGTCCCGTAGCAGCACCGTACTCGCCTCCTGCCTCACGCAGCGCATGTGCCTCGTCTCCGAACATCTCACATACGAACGGGCCCTCACCTACGCAGCTTGAATATGCTTTCATTATACCGATCGAGCGGTCGAGCCTGCGTCCGGGGATGCCTGCACCGATAGTCGAGTATGCGGCGATGGACGATGAGGATGAGGTGTAGGGGTAGATACCGAAGTCGATGTCACGAAGTGCTCCGAGCTGTGCCTCGAACATTACGTTCTTGCCATCACCTGCACATTTGTCGAGGAATTTACCCGTATCGCATATAAAGGGCTTAAACGGTGAGCCGTATTTCTCGAGCCAAGCTTCAAGCTCCTGCTCTGTGGGAGCATCCGCACCGTAGACCTTATCTATAGTAAGTGCTTTTATATCGAGTACGCTGTGGAGTCTGCTCTTAAGGTACTCCGAGTTGAGCAGATCACCCATGCGAAGCGCCTTTTTCATGTATTTATCACCGTAGACAGGTGCGATGCCTCGTCTGGTAGAGCCGTATTTCGCATCCGCAAGACGCTCCTCCTCGAGGATGTCGAGCTGCTTATGGTACGGCATACATATGACCGCACGGTCGCTGATCTTAAGATTGTCGGGTGTGATCCTGATGCCTGCCTCACGCAGTCTGCCGACCTCGCCGTAAAGGTGCTCGAGATCTATGACCATGCCATTGCCCATGACGTTAACTACATCATCTCGAAGTATGCCCGACGGCAGCAGATTGAGTATGAATTTACCCTTTTCATTTACTACTGTATGACCTGCGTTGTTTCCTCCCTGGTATCTGACGACTACATTGTAGCTCTCGCTGAGCAGATCGACCATACGTCCCTTGCCCTCGTCACCCCAGTTTATTCCCGTGATCGCTGTAAGCATTTTTGACCGCACTCCTTTTCGAGTAATAATAGATCGGAAAAAGGCGTACACTGTATAAAAAGGTGAACCTACCCCTTTCAGCACAGCGAACGCCTTTGTTCACGTAATATTATAATATACGCAAAAAACAATGTCAATAGCTTAGTTATGTCGATAAAAACGAAGAAAAAAAGCTGAATGCATATTCTTTTCGTCATATAGTACAGTTGACAAAAAAACATGTAAAGTGTATAATATACCGTAATAGGGTAGTAACAGCGCTGTGTGGAGAGTTGTCTCCCGACAGCGCTTTATTTATATGTATATATGACCGGAGGGTACGTATGGACGATACGATGATGACAGGAGTGCCGGAGATATTCGGCTGCAATGTGTTCAATGACCATGTGATGAAGCAGCGGCTGCCTAAGGAGACCTACAAGGCACTGCGCCGTACTATAGAAAACGGCAGAAGTCTGGACAAATCGATAGCGAACGTAGTCGCAAACGCTATGAAGGACTGGGCAGTGGAAAAGGGTGCGACTCACTTCACTCACTGGTTTCAGCCTATGACAGGTGTCACTGCCGAAAAGCATGACAGCTTCATAACTCCTACTGCCGACGGCGGTGTTATCATGGAGTTTTCCGGCAAGGAGCTTATCAAGGGCGAGCCGGATGCATCGAGCTTCCCGTCGGGCGGTCTGCGTGCCACGTTCGAGGCACGAGGCTATACTGCGTGGGATCCCACGTCATACGCTTTTATTAAGGATGATACTCTCTATATACCTACAGCCTTCTGCTCCTACGGCGGTGAGGCTCTGGATAAAAAGACTCCGCTGCTCCGATCTATGGAGGTGCTCAACAAGCAGGCGCTGAGGATACTTAAGCTTTTCGGACATAACGATGTGACGAGAGTCATAACTACGGTAGGTGCGGAGCAGGAATACTTCCTCGTTGACAAGAAAATGTTCGACGAGCGTGAGGATCTTGTGCTTTGCGGACGTACACTGTTCGGTGCGAAGCCTCCGAAGGGTCAGGAGATGGATGACCACTACTTCGGAAATATCAAGCCTCGTGTGGCTGAGTATATGGCAGATCTCGACCGTGAGCTGTGGAGGATGGGCATACTCGCGAAGACAGAGCATAATGAGGCTGCACCTGCACAGCATGAGCTTGCACCGATATTCGGTGATACGAATACGGCGACCGATCACAATCAGCTGATGATGGAGCTCATGAAAAAGGTAGCGCTCCGTCACGGGCTTGCATGTCTGCTGCATGAGAAGCCGTTCGCAGGTGTAAACGGCTCGGGTAAGCATAATAACTGGTCGATGTCCACGAATACAGGTGTGAATCTGCTTGAGCCGGGCGAATCACCGAGAGAAAACGCTCAGTTCCTGCTGTTCCTGTCCGCAGTGCTCAAGGCTGTGGATGATTATCAGGATCTGCTGAGAGTGACAGCGTCGAGTGCAGGTAATGACCATCGTCTCGGAGCTGCCGAAGCTCCCCCTGCGATAATATCCATGTTCCTGGGTGACGAGCTGACGGAGATACTCGAGTCGATAGAAGCGGGAATGACGTACAGTCAGCGCACAAAGGAGGAAATGAAGATCGGAGTCCATGTCCTGCCGAGGATACCTAAGGACACTACCGACCGCAACAGGACTTCACCTCTCGCATTTACCGGAAACAAGTTCGAATTTCGTATGGTAGGCTCGGCATTTTCGATCTCCGGCCCGAATATAATACTTAATACCTGCGTAGCCGAGGTGCTCTCGCAGTTTGCCGATGCTCTCGAGCAGTCCGACGATTTTATGACTGACCTCAATGAGCTTATCAGAAAGACGATAACGGAGCATAAGAGAATAATATTCAACGGCAATAACTACTCCGACGAGTGGGTGCATGAGGCGGAGCGCAGAGGTCTATTGAACCTCAGGACTACCCCCGATGCCCTGCCGTACTTTATTAAGGATAAAAACATAGCTCTGTTTGAAAAGCACGGTATATTCACGAGAGCCGAGCTGTATTCAAGATATGAGATAATGCTCGAAAACTACTGTAATACGGTGTCGATAGAGGGACTGACGATGGTGGATATGGTAAATCGGCAGATAATACCGTCCGTCAGTCGATATATCACGATGCTTACCGATACTGCGCTGAAAAAGCGTGCTTTGAGTGAGGCTATCTGCTGCGATATGGAGTGCGAGCTGATAAAGAGGCTTTCCGAGGTACAGAATACTCTCTACAGGAGAACTACAGAGCTGTCGAAGTCATTGGAGGGCGAAAAGGCTTACGATGATATGCAGAGCCGTGCCGAGTACTGCCGTGACGAGGTGCTCAGACTCATGCAGGAGGTAAGAGGCTGTGCGGATGAGCTGGAGACGATGGTGGGAGAGGACAGCTGGCCGTTCCCGACCTACGTAAAGCTCATGTTCGGTATATAATAAGGAAAGAGCGTCCGAGCTTCGGCTAATATCGTCGGAGGATCGGATGCTTTTTGATCTTGTCACACCTGCTTTATAGCTCGCCTCTGAAATTGTCATATATTTTTAATCAAATTGAAACTTTCATTTATGAGAAATATGTGGTAATATAATATTGGGGAGCAAGCTGCCGTGGGACAGCGATGCTTTTTCTATGACGAGTAAAAATGTATGAAACTTTTTACGGAAATGATACGTCAAATATAATGATCCGCAGAGGGATTTTTTAAGGAGGAAATGAAAGTGAAAAAACGTTGTATTTCATTGGTTCTGGGCTTACTCATAGTGCTTTCCGTACTTTCTCCGGCTTTGGCTTTTACGGATATTACGGGTCACTGGGCTAAGAGCGATATAGAATACCTTGTAAGCAAGGGCATTCTCAACGGCTACACAGACAATACTATCCGCCCGGAAAACAATATTACAAAAGCCGAGTATATTAAAATGATAAACAGGACCTTCGGGTTCACCACAAAGGCTAATATTAGCTATCCCGATGTAAGTCCGTCCTCATGGTACTACGATGAGATACGTATCGCCGAGGCGGCAGGCTACATGTTCACGTTCAGCGGCAAGGTAAAGGCTGACGAGAAGCTCACAAGGCAGGAGGCAGCCGCTATGTTCGGACGTGTGCTCGACCTTGAGACATCCACGACGAGCCGCTTTACAGATGCCTCGAAGATATCCTCATGGGCTCTTCCTTATATAGGAGCTGTATCCAATGCCGGAATAATCTCGGGCTATACCGACAATACCTTCCGTCCCACAGATAACATCAAGCGCGGCGAGGTCGCAAGAGTATTCAACAATGCAGTCGGAAACCTCTACAATACCGCAGGTACATACACTAATACCGTAACAAAGAACGCAACGATAACCACCTCGGGTGTTACTCTTAAGAATATGAACATCCCCGGCAACCTCTACATCACACAGGGCGTAGCAGGCGGACAGATAGTACTTGAAAACGTGAATGTCACAGGCTCTATCATTTCCGTAGGCTCACCCTCCGCAACTGTAGTGCTCAGAGGCTCGATGGCAAATGTCAATACCGAGACAAAGGGTATTACATATAATGTACAGGGCAGCGTAAATTCACTCAACATAAACTCAGCCTATGACGCCGCAAATGTAACGGTAGCTCAGGGCGGTAAGATAGAGAAGCTCACACTCAATGCATCGGGTAAGGTAGAGGGCACAGGCACGATCACCGAGGCAGTGCTCAATATGTCAGGCGTTATAATGTCGCTCGTTCCCGAAAAGTGGACACTCGGCACAGGCGTAACGGCTACGATAGGCGGCTCTATCAAGACGACCTCCGGCGTAAACGGCCCTGCATTTGCGGACGGCTACCCGTCAGCTACGATAACGAACGTAAGCGATCTCGGAGCTTCGATGGCAGAGGTCAAGTTCAAGCTCAAGGAGCCGGGCGTGGTATTCATTATGGCAGTTCCGCAGGGCAGTCAGGCTCCGACAGCGGAGCAGGTAGCTGCAATGCAGAATTACGGCTATGTAACAGTCGCAAAGTGTGCGAGAGTAGCTGTTACGGATATAACACAGGAATATACCGCACAGCTTACCGATCTTTTCACCTCTGTATCATATGATATATATGTAGTGATCGGCAGCGGCAACGGCTATCAGGGCTACTCCGAGCCTGTCAAGCTCCAGCCGATGATCAGTGCATTCTCCGTAGGCTATCCTAAGGTATACAATTCACTCCAGACCTCGGCTACACTCGAAGTCAAGCTCACACGTGCCGCAACGCTCTACTGGGCAGCGGTAGCAAAGGGCACCTCCGCACCGACCGCATCTCAGATAATAAGTCAGCAGGCTCCGATAGGTGCGATCTACGGCAACAAGTCGATCCTTGCAAACACTCTCGATTATGTGACACTTTCAGGTCTTGCAAACGGTGTTTCGAATTACGATGTATATGTAGTAACAAGAGATGCTGCGGGAAATATCGATCCGAAGACACCGCAGAAGCTTGATATAACACAGGCTGCAAATACGGTCGAGGCTATCTACAGCTTCTCACCGACGAACGGAGACTACAGCGTAGCTACCTCGGTAACGCTCAGCTTCGCAAAGGATATGCTTTGTGCAACAAGACGTACTCCGATCAGCTTCATCGCAAATCTCGGTGACTACATCGTAGTCACAGCTACAGATGCCGCAACAGGCACTGCAAAGACGATCACAGGCTACTCTCTGATAGCTACCTCGAATAAAACAGTAGCCATCACACCGCCTACAGGCGGCTGGCCTCAGGCTACGAACTTCACCATCGAGATAAAGAATCTTATAAATGAGAACGGTCTTACACCTACTCCGAATAAGTTCACCTTCTCAACGACAGGTACTCAGAACATCGTTGCAGCTCCTGTAGCAAGCAAGGCCTCCGACACCTCGGTCTACACAGGTGAGGTCATCACACTCACATGCAGCACTCCGGGTGCTACGATAATCTACTCCACAGACGGCTACGATCCGCTGCAAAGCCCGGGTCAGAAGCAGGGCTCAGGTGAAAGAACAGACGTTACCATCGACTCGCCGGTTGCATACCAGAGAGTGATACTCAAGGCAGTCGCAAAGGTCGGCAACACCTACAGCCAGGTAGCGACCTACACATACTTTGTGGAAAAGTCGATAGCAATGCCTCTGCTCCAGAATATTCAGGGTATGCCTCTTGCAGAGCAGGCTACGGTATACAGCGGTGATCCCCTTACATTATATTGCGGCGAGACAGGAGCCATGATCTACTACACACTCGACGGCTCTATCCCATCCGCAAACTCCGTTGCAAAGCGCAGCGGCGACAGCATCACAGTGACCGACGTCAACGGTACAGGCAAGGTAACGGTCAGACTCATGGCTATCAAGCGTGATGAAAGCGGCGTTCCGCAAAGCTCATCCTACAGAACATATGAGCTGACAGTGCTAAACGGCACAGGCGTGGGCATCACACAGAAGCCGTCAACTCCGGTGATCACAGTGAACGGAAATCAGTACACGAGCACGACAGGCACCGTAACTCTTCCGTATTACACTCAGAACCTCGAGATCACGGCATCAAGCCTGAATAACGCAAGCTCCACACGTTACTTCTACACCTTCGACGGCTCAATCCCGACGATCTACTCCACCGAGCTGGGTATCGTAAACACATTGCAGCTGAATGATCTGATATCGAGATACGCTACGATCCAGAATGTAAACGGTACATCATACAGAGTGCTGACTCTGAAGGTAGTCGCTTACAATAACCTGTACAACGCATCGTATCAGCAGAATCCGTACAGTGATGTAGTCACAGTAACGCTCTATATACAGCAATTTACGCTCTAAGCTAAATGTTTGGGCATAAAAGCTAAAATAAACACCACATAATTGGCTAGGTTGAACAAATTTCTAAAAAAATGGCAAAGAGTTAAAAAAACACTTCCAATTAGCGAAAAAATGTGGTAAGATATATGATACGTAGTATGCAGTTATGCCGTTGATGGAAAAATTAGGCAAATCAACGGTATAATTGACATAAATAAAACCCTATTAACCATTAAAAGCTGCGGACAACCTTGAGAAAAATGCGCTTTTCAGGTTCCGTCCGAGCAAATTTAAAGGGAGGTAAAACCATGAAGCGCACATTATCATTCGTCCTCTGCTTCTGCCTCATCTTCTCGATGTTCGGCACAGCTCTGGTCGGCACAGCAGGTGCTGTCACGTATAATGATCTCGCTGCGAACCACTGGGCTAACGACGAGATTCAGTATATGAGTGAAAAAGGCATCCTGCAGGGTAACCTTGGTAATTTCAGACCTGAAGACAAGATGACAAAGGCTGAGTTTATTAAGGTAATAAACTACACATTCGGTCTCCAGCAGACGAAGACAGCTAGTTATGCTGATGTCAGCATGTCTAAGTGGTATTACAGTGACATCATGAAGGCTGCTTATCACGGCTATCTTACAACAGACGGCAACTATGTATATCCCGATTCACAGCTCACACGTGAAGAGGCTTGTGCTCTCGTTGCAAGATATCTCGGCCTCACAGCAAGCAGCAACTACAGCAGATTTACTGACTCCAGCTCCATCAGCTATGCTTACATGTCCTATGTAAACGCATGTGCTGAGAACGGTATCGTCGGCGGTTACACGAACGGTGAGTTCCGTCCGAAGAATACCCTTACACGTGCAGAGGCTTCCGCTATCATCTACCGTCTTGCAGGTACTATCTATAAGACATCTACATACGGTACAGATGCAGGAGCTAATTACACGAATGCAGTTATAAACACAACAGGTGTAACAGTTTCCAACGCTAACCTCACAGGTACAGTATATGTATCCGAGGGTACAGAGTACGGCATCGTTACATTACAGAACTGCACAATCAACGGCACACTTAAGGTCGTAGGCGCTGCAACGGTAAACCTCGTTAATACAACAGTTGCTAAGCTCGTTGTTGATACGACAAGCGGCAATGCAGCTACGATTAATGTATCCGGCACATCTATTGTTAACAGCACAGAGGTAAATTCCGCTGCTAAGCTTGCAAACAATACGACAGCCGATGCATATGGCTTCAGAACAATTACAGTAGCTATGCCTGCATACTCCACCGTAACCTTTGATGGTGCATTCCAGAGCGTAGCAGTTGCTAATCCTTATAACTACATTGCACTCGCAGATGAAGACACAGAGATCGCTTACCTCACAATCGCTAAGGAAGCTGCAAATGTTAAGCTTACAGGCAATGGTAAGATCGCTGAGGCTATAATCAATGCAGCAGGTGCAAACTTCTCCATCGTTCCCGAGAAGTTCAATATCGCAAATGGCCTCTCTGCTATATTTGCAGGCGTTAAGTACACAGGTACAGGCGCAGCAACAACATACCCGAAGTATTATCTCGTAGACGGCTCACTCGAGATCCGTGATCTGAGAACAACACCGGGTACACTCTATTACATGATCGTTCCCAACAATTCCACAGCTCCGACAGCTCAGCAGGTTATCAACGGCACAAGCTACAACAGCGTAAGTGTTGTTGATGCAGGCAGCATGTATCTGTCAGCAGGCTATGAGAATGTTGATACCTCCGCACTTCTCACAAATGCTACAAATTACGATCTGTATGTATACTTCCAGGCTTCGAACGCAGCAGTAACAGGCTCACCTGAAAAGATCGATCTGTACACAGCTACAGCTCCGTCCTTTGCAGCAAGCTATCCGTCATACGGCACACTGTCCTACGTTTCGACAAACAACTATACAATGCCTATCAAGGTAAAGGCTACTTCCTCCTGCACAGCTTATGCTATTGCAGTACCGAAGGGCAGCGTAGCTCCGTCCGCTTCTCAGATCTATGAGACAGCAGTTGGTTCTACATCCTACAATGCAAACGTTACAATCTCCTCCAGAGCAGTTGTAAACGTTTCCTCCAACACAGAAACAACGATCAACCTTACAGGTCTTGCAAATTCCAGCTATGACTACTATGTAGTTCTGGCTAATGCTTCTACATCTCCTGTATCTATCCGCAGCACAAATACAACGACATCCTCTGTTGAC
>CAYWVF010000008.1:0-109815 GCA_964461815.1 uncultured Oscillospiraceae bacterium | reverse complement strand
TGCAGCACTACGGCATTTGCGGCAGTCGTCAGCTTGTTTGCCAAAATATATGTGATCGATGTCACGAGCATACACAATGCACCGAGCATGTTATATTTATTCAGCACAAGCTTCGGCTTTCTCATATAGATCAGGAACAGTAGCGTTCCGCATATGCTTCTAAAGCATGCAAGGCTCATCGCACTCCACTGAACATACTTTACACATACTCCGGTAAAGCTCCAAAGCACTGCTGCTATGGTTATCATTATCGGTCCCGATCTGCTTTTTTTGATCTCATCCAACGGTATCCCCTCCAAACTTTTTTAACAACAGAATTATATCATAACAAAGTCACTTATTCAATAGCGAAAGGAGAATTTTAACATATGCTCTGTGCAAAGGATATAATAAATGCGCTCATGGACAGCGGAGCGTGTGCTGCCGGCTGCTGTGAGGCTGAAAAAAAGATGTATATCGGTGAGGTAAAGGGCTACCATAGCGTTTTCTGTGCAGCCTTTCCGTATCTATCCGAGGATGATTCGAACGGACGTATTTCAAAATACGCTCTTGGGCTCGACTACCACAAGGTACTGACCGAGCGTATCCGAGCCTGTCTTCCCGAGACTGAGCACGTGCTTGATGTGTTCTCGGACGTATCTCCGTTTCGTGAGGTGATAGTCGCCGAAGCGTGTGGTATCGGTAAGCGAGGTAAAAACAATCTTATCGCAGTTGAAGGCTACGGCTCGTTCGTATTCTTAGCGTGCATTGGCTCCGATATCGAGCCCGAGCCTATCTGTGCATGTGCTGTGCCTGACTGCAACAGCTGTATGGCTTGCGTGAGAGCATGTCCGACAGGTGCGCTCTGCATCGAAAACGGCGAGGTAAGGTATGACATAGACCTTTGTCTGTCGCATATTTCCCAGAAAAAGGGTGAGCTTTCCGAATATGAGCTTCGTTTACTCAAGGAGAACCACGTTGTGTGGGGATGTGATCGCTGTCAGGATGCGTGTCCCAGAAATACCGGTGCAAAGCAGACATATCTCGGAGAATTTTCATCGCATCCACACTATCCGCTGACCTCCTCCGAGCTAAAGGATATGTCGAACAGACAGTTTAAAGAGGTATATAAAAACCGCGCCTTTTCATGGCGCGGTGTGGCAGTTTTTCGCAGAAATCTCGAAAATCTGGAATAATTATTTTATTTTTACAGGTATGCCGCATACGGTCAGATATACCTCATCGGCAATAGCTGCTGCATACTGATTTACACGTCCGATTATATCACGGTATACTCTTGACACGTGGTGCTCTGGTACGATAGAGTCACCAACCTCATTTGTGACCATGACAAGCAGCCCGTCGAAAGCTTTTACTTTATCCGACAGCTCTTTCAGCTCTTTTTTCGCTGCCGCTTCAACCTTTTCCTGCGCTTCGCGTGGGATCTTTTCATATTCAGCCGTAATATCGAACATTATGTTTGATGTCATTACAGTAACACAATCGAGAAGATAGCCCTCGCTTTTTTCGATCTTATCCGATATATCGCTGTATACTTCAATTGTAGTCCACTCGGACGGCCGCTGTGCTCTGTGAAGCGCCACTCGGTCACGCATCTCATCATCGGTCACTATCGCAGTTGCGATATATGTCACGCTGTTCAGCTCACTTAAAAGGCTCTCGGCATAACGGCTCTTTCCGCTGCGTGCTCCGCCTGTCACAAGTACTACCTTTCCCAATCTGTTACACCACCGTTTAGTTTTTCAGTATTCTCGGGAGCTGCTTTGCAAGCACTGCACATACAACGAACATAAGCACCATCTCTATTCCGATATAGCTGCCGTTATACACGATGCTGTACAGCCATACAGGCCAGCCGTCGGGAGTATATTCAGCCCATATCGTTACACCCGTAAGGAACACAAACAGCAGTCTGCTCATGCAAGCCGCAGGTATCGCATACCATATTCCGTTTTTCTTTTTCCAAAAGAATCCGGCAACGCCCATCGCTCCCCATGCAAGGATATAGTCGCCGAGTATCGATGCGATATGAATACTGTACTTTCTTCCCAGTACAAAATCCACCAATCCGTAAACGAGGCAGCCTGCAAAGCCCCATTTCGGGCCTCTACGCATACCGATTATCACCAGTGGCAGCATAGACACAGCCGTGATCGAGCCGCCCAGCGGCATTTCCCACAGCTTGATAAGGCTCAGCACGTATGCGGCGGCGATAAGGATGGATGTTTCGATCATTGCACGTAAAAATTCATGCTTGTTTTCTCTGCTTTCACTCATTTGTATCGTCTCCAATCAGATTTTTACACGGTGAAGGCAGCTAAAGTCAATATAAAAGCCGCACTTATAAATACAGTGCGGCATAAGTTTGACCTATTTGCGATCAGTCTTCCTACGCCGGCATTACCCGGATCAGGTTCATGGGTTAACAGACCATCTTATCTGCCTCTCAGCCGGAATTTGTTCCAGCACCCCGTGCTTTATTTCATCCATATTATATACTATGATTTTGGTTTTGTCAATAGCTTTTTTATAGGGCGAGTCTTTTTTTATATTTGTGATATCTCTGCCTCTGCAAAGAGCTTCAGTACCGTACGTCTTGAAGCCATCTTTGTTCCCTCGGCTGTAACGCTTGCGGCACCTGCCGATACTGCGAATCTTGCAAGGTCTTCGAAATTATTTCCGCATTCAAGTGCATGAGCGATACCTGCTACCATAACGTCACCTGCACCTACAGGGCCTTTTACAGGTACTGCCGGTGTTTTTGCTATCAGCGCAGTATTTTCATTTACGAATATAGCACCCTCAGAGCCCATTGAGACTGCAACGTTCTTTGCTCCCTTTGCTATAAGCTCTCTTGCTCCCGATACGACATCCTCGGATGTGATGATCGGGCGCTCCAATGTCTTCGCAAGCTCAGCCTTGTTCGGCTTTATGTAGTCCGGACATGCCTTTAAGCTCTCAAGCAGATGTGCTCCCTCGGCATCGACAATAAGATGAGATGCCTTCGATGCTATCTTACACAGCTCACCGTATGCTTCAAGAGAAAGGTTAGGCGGTGTACTTCCCGAGATCACCAGGATGTTTCCCTTTTTAGCATATCTGCCTATATACTCCTTCAGACGCTCTACATCACCGTGTGTAACCTCAAATCCGCGCTCATTAATATCCGTGTGGTTGCCGTTCTCGTCAACGATCTTTATGTTAACTCTTGTCTCTCCTGCAACATCCAGAAAGTCGTACTTTACACCGACGGAGGTAAGATATTGCTTGATCTGTCTGCCGTACTGTCCGGCAATGAGTCCGCAGGCAAGGCTGTCGCTTCCAAGCTCTTTAAGTGCTTTTGCAACATTTATACCCTTTCCGCCTGCATCGACTACAGTCGACACCGACCTGTTGACTTCACCTGCACGGAAATTCGGAACGAATACCGTCCTGTCAAGCGCAGGGTTCAGTGTTACGGTTACTATCATGATACAACAAACTCCTTTTCACGCTTATATTAACGTATTATTATTTACCGAGATATTTTTTCTGCTCACTGCTCAGTGTATCAATACCGAGTCCCATAGCATTGAGCTTCAATACAGCTACGTATTCGTCGAGCTTTTCCGGTACGTTGTGAACACCTACGGAAAGTGAAGTACCGTTTTCCGCAATATATCTTGCCGCAAGTGCCTGGACTGCAAACGACATGTCCATTATCTCCGCAGGATGACCGTTGCCTGCCGCAAGATTTACAAGTCTTCCCTCGGCTATCAGGTTGAGTATTCTTCCGTCCTCAAGCTCATAGCCCTCGATCGAATCACGTCTTATATACTTTTTCACCGAGATATCATCAAGATCCGGCTTTGATATTTCCACATCAAAGTGCCCTGCATTTGCAAGAAGCACCTCGTTTTTCATCTTTAACATATGCTCACGGCGTATGACGTCGCGGCAGCCTGTGGCTGTTATAAATATATCTCCGATAGGAGCTGCATCGTCCATCTTCATTACACGATATCCGTCCATTGCAGCCTCAAGCGCACGATATGGGAGTATTTCCGTTACTATGACCTTTGCACCCATAGCCGCCGCACGCATCGCAATTCCTCTGCCGCACCAGCCATAGCCTGCAACGACTACCGTCTTTCCCGCAACGAGTCTGTTTGTCACCTGCATCAATGCAGTGAACACCGACTGTCCTGTTCCGTAGCGGTTATCAAATAAATACTTACAATTTGCATCATTTACTGCGACCATCGGGAAATCGAGCTCATGCTTTTCGGCACGCTGTCTCAATCTCATGACTCCAGTGGTGGTTTCCTCAGAGCCTCCGATAATATTTTCCGCATATGATCTGCATTCGCCGTGGAGCAGCTCTACAAGATCTCCGCCGTCGTCTACGATGATATGAGGCTTGTGTGACAAAGCTGCCTTAAGATGCTCCTCATACTCCGCAATGCTCACTCCGCGAATGCCGAACACCTCAAAGCCGTCTGCCACGAGAGATGCTGCTACGTCGTCCTGTGTGGAAAGCGGATTGCAGCCTGTGACTGCGACCTCTGCACCGCCTGAGCGCAGAACATGTGCAAGATATGCCGTTTTTGCTTCGAGATGAATGGATATCGTCATTCTTAAGCCCGAAAGAGGCTTTGTTGCTTTAAATTCTTCTTCGATCTGTGATAGAACAGGCATCGTGGCTCGTGCCCATTCTATTTTACGTTTTCCGTCCGCTGCAAGGGATCTGTCCAATATTATGCTCATAAGCCTTATACCTTTTCTTTTTATGTAGTCTATTACTTATAAAATATTCTATCATATTTTGTTTAGAATCACAATAATCAAATTTATCTAAAATGAAAATATTTTCTAAGTTTATTATGGCAAATAAACGTAAAAATGTAGACAAAACGCAAAAAATATAGTATACTTTATTTAAAGGCACCGTTTTTTGTAAAACGATGCCGGAAAGGCTGGTTTTTTATGTCAATTACCGTATTGGCAATAGGCGACGTCTGCTCACAAAGCGGACTCGATATTATAAGAAAAAAGCTGTGGAGCATCAGAAGGCTTTACGGCGCCGATTTCTGCATAGTCAATGGAGAAAACGCATCCGGGCTCGGTATAACGCCCTCTCAGGCTCGTGATATATTCGAATACGGAGCAGATGTTATAACGCTCGGCAATCACGCATTTTCACGCAGAGAGATCTCCGATTTTTTAAACGACAGTGACTACATTATTCGTCCCGCAAACTACGGCTCACGTGCTCCGGGACACGGCTACACTGTTTTCACCGACTCGTTCGGTAAGATATGCGTTATTAATCTGTCAGGTCAAGTCCAGATGAAGCCGGGGCTTGAAAGTCCGTTTCTTACGGCAGACAATATATTAAAAAAGCTGCCGGACGATATAAAGCTCATAATCGTTGACATGCACGCCGAGGCTACAAGCGAAAAATATGCACTCGTCTACTATCTTGACGGTCGTGTCAGCGCTGTATTCGGTACTCACACCCATGTTCAGACTGCCGATGAGCATATCCTGAGCGGTGGAACGGGTTATATCACCGATATCGGCATGACAGGTGCGCTGGATTCCGTACTCGGAATGTCAAAGGAATCATCTGTAAAATTCTTCCTTGGCGATCCGATAGTTCGGCTCGAGCCGGCGGTAGGGCCTGCTGCGATAAGCGGTGCGATATTTGAGCTTGACGAGGCTACAGGTAAATGTCTTAAGGTTGAAAGGATCAACATCAGTATATAGGAGGAAATCATCATGTTTTTCAAGAAAGATTCTGTTATAGTATTTCAGGGCGACAGCATCACCGATGCTGGAAGAAACACTCCCGGCAATCCTGAAAACGGTATAGGCTACGCTGCAATGGCGATAAATGCACTCAAATCGCTCTATCCGGATTATAATCTTACGCTGTATAATCGCGGTATCAGCGGAAACCGAGTTGCCGATCTTCTCACAAGATGGGATGTAGACTGTCTCGATTATAACCCGTCACTCGTTTCGATACTTATCGGTATCAACGATGTATGGCATCCGCACGCACATGGTACACCGTTTGATCTTATCAAGCTCGAAGAGGATTATATCAAGATCGTTGAGCGCACAGTTAAGAGCGGTGCAAAGCTCATCATCATGGAGCCGTATGCATTCCATCACGATGTATTCAAGGAGCAGTGGCGTTCGGATCTTTGGAAGGTGATCCAGGTCATCAGAAACATAGCCATACGATATGCCGATGCATATATTCCTCTTGACGGTATGTTCTACAAGCAGGCGCTCACGACACCTGCTCAGACACTTTCCGCAGACGGTGTGCATCCGACATACGAAGGACATCGTTTCATAGCCGAAGCATGGTTAAAGGCAGCTACAGAAAAATAAGACTGTAAAATTTAGGTACAGCTAATGTATAATCACCTCTCGTCTTGGCAAGAATAGCCATCGAGAGGTGATTTATATTTATGAGCAATGAAAAAAACAACAACGGAGAATCACGTGCAGCTAAATTTTTCGACGAAAAGGGATTTTATATCGTGCTTATACTCTGTGTTCTCGCCATAGGTATCGCAGGATATGTATTTCTCTTTGCAAGCGACAGCAGTGAAGATGTACTTGATAACGACCTCACCGCCGTCAGTGATCGTGGCATGTCAGTGCTCCCCTCAGCTTCATACGATGATACGAGCGATATCATCGTATCCGACAAGCCCCACCGTGAACAGCCTTCAGCTTCCTCTGTCGATACAGTACAGGACGGCAGTGAAGCTGTAGCTGTCGTTAAAAAGGAGAGTGAGGTTAAGAACGATGTAAAGAAAGAGAGTGAGGTTAAAAAAGAGAACGAAGTAAAGAGTGACTCCTCGTCCTCGCAGTCCTCAGCATCATCCTCCGACAGCAAGTCAAATACTCAGAAGCAGCCCAAGGAAAAGACTGACGACAAGAAGAAGTCTACAGCTCCTACATTTTTCGTGCGTCCTGTTCAAGGTGAGCTGCTGACTGCTTTTTCGGGAGATGAGCTTGTTTTCAACAAAACCACACTCGACTGGCGCACTCACAACGGAGCTGACTTCACTGCGACTAACGGTGAAAAGGTGCTCTGTATTGCGGACGGTCATGTTGAAGACATCTATACCGACACATATTACGGCACGAGCGTACTTGTAGATCATGGCGGTGAGCTGAAAAGTGTCTATACAGGTCTTGTAAAAAACGCAGCTGTCTATATCGGTCAGGAGCTAAATGCAGGTGACGTTATCGGTGCAGTCGATTCCGATGTGCTGTTTGAGAGTGGGCTTGCTCCGCACGTCCACATCGAAGTCATACAGAACGGTGAGCGTATCGACCCGATGTCTCTGATCGAGGGATAATGTTAAAGGGATGTTCCACGTAGAACATCCCTTTACTTTTATTTTCCCAGTATTCTTTTTGCATTTTCGGAGAATATCAGTTCCTTTGCGGTATCGGAAATCTTAGCCTCCATAACGGCAGCTACATACATCCCCACTCCGCATATCGGATAGTCGCTTCCGAACAGAATTCGCTCTGCTCCGAGCTTATTCACGAGGTATTCTATCGCACCCCAACGGTGTATCCCTCCTCCGGAGAGGTCAAGGCAGACATTATCGCATTTCTTCATAAGCTCGATATGGTTATTCGCCCTGTCTATCTCACCGGGATGAGCTATTACGAACCGAACGTTCCTGTGCTTACGTGCCATTTTCTCCATCTGCTCAAATTCACCGACGTGCAGACTCACAGCCATATCGTACCTTTCCATCTCGTCCAGCAGTACTGAAAATTCCTCACAGGAATAATCCTCCCAGCCGTGATGGTACGGTACGAGCTCTCCTATGAGCCTTACGCCGTTTTCATGTGCGAATTTCAGCTCCTCGATCGAACCTTCGATATGTCTTGGGCTGATGTGAAAGCCCGGTATATATCTAC
The DNA here is from genome assembly GCA_964461815.1 of uncultured Oscillospiraceae bacterium. Classification (GTDB taxonomy): domain Bacteria; phylum Bacillota; class Clostridia; order Oscillospirales; family QAMX01; genus JAAZBA01. The sequence continues at coordinate 101,871 of CAYWVF010000008.1, read as the reverse complement.
CGTTGTATTTTTCACGCAGTGTCAGCGCATCACGGTTCGCCTTTTTGATATCCTCGAGCCTGTCTGTGTGCGGCATTATCACACTTCCGCAGAACCTGCCTACACCGGCATTGTCCATATCTTCAAGAACAGTATCGATGCTCAAATTATCTCTGATATAATCGTTTAGTATCTCGCTGCTCGTTAAAAATGGGTGTGTGTGAAAATCTATTATCTCAAATTTCATTTCGCTTTCTCCCTCAAAAAAGCATTATAATGATGTGTCCTTATAGCATTTCAGGAGATCGGTCGCAAGCTTCAGCGGCTTTTCGCCTGTTTTCAGTCTTATCGACAGATACGGCTTTTCACCTGCATTCAGCATCACACGTCCCTTGAACTGCTCACTGCCGCACAGCTTTGATATTTTTTCAAAATCGGTGACAAAAAAGGTGAATTTCAGCATATTTTCATGCTGTGTTATACCGCTTATGTCACATGCCGAGGCTCTTCTGCGAAGAAGGGCGATATCGATAAGGTTCATGACCTCCTTAGTCGGCTCACCGTAACGGTCGCACAGCTCGTCAATGACATCCTCAGAGTCCGTCTTGTCACGTATGAATGCGATACGTCGATAGATATCCATACGCTCCTCGTTTGTTTTGATATACGTCTCGGGTATGAATGCGCTGACGGTAAGCTCTACCGTGCAGTCACGAGGCACGATCTTTTCGCCACGCTCCTCCAGTACAGCCTCCTCTAGCAGCTTCAGGTACATATCGTAGCCCACGCTTACCATGTGACCTGACTGCTCACTACCCAGTATATTTCCTGCGCCTCTTATCTCAAGGTCACGCATCGCTATCTTAAAGCCTGCACCGAAGCCTGCAAACTCTCGCATTGCATTCAGTCTTTTTGTGCTTATCTCACTCAGTACCTTTCCACGCTTGTAGGTCAGGTACGCATAAGCATGTCTTGCCGAGCGTCCTACTCTGCCTCGTATCTGATGCAGCTGTGCAAGCCCAAGCTTGTCGGCATCCTCTATTATCAATGTATTGACATTCGGAATATCTATGCCTGTTTCGATGATAGTAGTGCATACAAGTATCTGTACCTCACCGTCTGACATGCTTCGCATGACCTCTGATAGCTCATCCTCACTCATTTTACCGTGAGCTATCGCTATCGTAGCCTCCGGAAGCATCTCCTGTAGTCTCGCTGCCGCACGTGTTATCGACTCGACTCGATTGTGCAGATAATAGACCTGCCCGCCTCTTGCAAGCTCACGCCGTATCGCATCTCCGATAACGCCATAGTCATGTTCAAGCACATATGTCTGTACAGGCTGACGGTCACGTGGTGCTTCCTCAAGCATACTCATGTCACGCACTCCGGAGAGTGCCATGCTGAGTGTCCTCGGGATAGGAGTCGCTGTCATTGTAAGTGCATCTACATTTTTCGACATTTCCTTAAGACGCTCTTTATGTGTGACTCCGAACCGCTGCTCCTCATCTATGATAACAAGTCCAAGATCGTGGTACTCTATCTCCTTATTGAGCAGCCTGTGAGTTCCTATTATGAAATCTATCGAACCGCTTGCAAGCTTGCGATATATCTCCGCTGTCTCCGACGCACTCTGGAATCTGCTGAGAAGTGCTATCTTTACGGGGTTGTTACCGAAGCGTCTGAGTGCAGTAAGATAATGCTGTCGTGCAAGCACAGTAGTCGGGCACAGCAGTGCAGCCTGCTTACCGCCCAGTATGCACTTCATTACCGCACGAAATGCCACCTCTGTTTTACCGAATCCGACGTCACCGCAAAGCAGTCTATCCATCGGCATGGATTGCATCATATCGTTCTTTATTTCCTTGACACATCTGAGCTGATCGTCTGTCTCCTCATACTCGAATGCGCCCTCAAATTCACGCTGCCAGTCGTCATCCTTTGGGAAAGCGTAGCCCGGGCGGCGCTTACGCTCCGCATATAGTGCGATAAGCTTCTTCGCCATATCCTTTGCTGCGCCCTTAGCCTTAGTTTTAGCCTTCTGCCAGTCGCTTCCGCCGAGCTTATTCAGCTTCACAGGTGCATCCTCACCTGCACCTACGTACTTTGACACCAGCTCCAGCTGTGTTGCCGGAACGAACAGTACGTCTGTGCCGGAATATGTCAGCTTGATGTAATCTCGCTCCACACCGTCTGATTTTATCTTCTCTATGCCGGAAAATCTTCCTATACCATGATGCTCATGAACTACAAGATCACCTATCGACAGGTCATTGTAGGAATTTATCGTCTCTCGTGAGCTTTTCTTTTTCTTCGGTTTTTTCTTTGCAACAGGTACATTTAGCTGACCCTCCGTGATAACGGCTATCCTTGCAGTCGGATATTCCATGCCTGCGCTGAGGCTACCGAGTGTTACTACAGTGATAGGTGTATCAGGCAGAGTATTCAGATTATAGTCGATCGCAGCCTTTATTCCTGCCTGACGCAGCATTTCCTCGATATGCGACGCCTTTCTCTCACCCGATGCAAGCACTACGCCTGTAAAACGCTCGTTAAAGTAATGTCTTGCATCCTGTATCGCAGTTTCACTGCTGCCTCCATAGGATGGCAGCTGCTTGGCCATGGTGGTGAGTATTGCCTTAGGGCGCGGTTCGATACCCGCACCTACGAAGGTTTCAAGCAATACGCACGAATGTTCTTCCAGTCTTTTAAAGTATTCATCGCAATCGCAGAACAGCTCGGTCTGCTCACTCGTGATTATTCCGTTTTCGAGCAGAGTCCTTATATCCTCGCTCATCTGCCACTCGTACGACTTTATACGCTCTTTAATACGCTGTGAATCTACGCATAAAACGATAAAATCGTCGTTGAAGTAATCGAGAGCACACGCTTTTTCCTTATAAATGAGTGCAAGATACCTGTCTATGGCATCAAACGAGCCTCTGTGACGTATTCTTTCCGCATCCTGCCGCAGATTGTTCAAAATACCCTCCGGCAGCTTGCGCTTACGTGACATAGAGCGGATAAGACTTTCTATCTGCTCTGCCAGTCCCTCACTTCCACCCTCGGCGCACTCCGACAGTGTCTCACGTGACGGAAGTATGCTGAATGTATTCACATTCTCTATCCTGCGCTGTGACATCGTATCAAAATAGCCCATCGTATCGATCTCATCGTCAAAGAAATCGACTCTCACAGGATATTTGCTGCCGGGTGAAAACACATCGAGTATACCGCCACGCACAGCATACTGTCCGCAGCCCTCTACACGCTCACAAAGAGTGTAGCCACCTCGGATAAGATACTTTTTAATATCATTTATATCATACTGCTTTCCCACAGCCAGCTCATACGTTGTTCCACGTAGAACATCCACAGGTATCGTACGTTCTAGCAATGCTTCCGGTGTAGCCGCAACGAAGCCGAGTCTGCCGCTTCTCAGTGCATCAAGCATTTCTATCCTGACTGCTTCCCATTCATGCGATGCGGTTTCTACATTGTGGAACACGAACTCCCTTGACGGCAGTACAGGGCATTCCTCACCTGCCAATACCGCAGCGTCAGCCGCAAGTCGCCTTGCCTCCTGCTCATCGGCTGCTATCAGCAGTACGCCTCTGCCTGTAAGACGTCTGATAGCTCCGGCAAAGTGAGATTTATGAATGCTGTTGAGTCCTCCGAATGCCGTGACAGAGCTGCGTCTGTCGAGTCGTTCGATAAGCTCCTTGAATTCAGGCAGCTTCAGCAGTGCTTCACACAGTCCTAAAATGTTTATCACCTCTTATATATGAGATAAAAATGGGACGGGATATCCCGTCCCACGACAATTTATTTCTTACGCTTTCTTAGCCTTTACGCCCTGAGGTGTGTCCTCAAGCACGATGCCCATAGCCTTCAGCTCGTCGCGTATCGCATCTGCGGCGGCAAAATCCTTTGCCTTTCTCGCCTGCTGACGCTTTTCGATGAGTGCTACAACCTCTTCACCGAACTCACTGTTGTCAACGCCCTTATTGGCTTTTTCAAACGCTTTCTTTCCCGCTTCCACAAGGTCAAGCGACAGCACCTCATCAAAGCTTTCTATCGCAGCAAGCTTCGTAGCATCATTTGTATCGTATTTGAGCACATCATAAACAGCCGTAATAGCAAGTGATGTGTTCAGGTCATTCGACAGTGCATTGCGGAATTTATCCTTGAGTGCTGTGAGGGCTGCTTCATCAACTGACTCGCCCTCTGCCGGCTTCAATGCGCCAATCTTCAGTGCTACTCTCTCGTATGCCGTAGCGGCATTGTTCAGTGCATCATAGGAAAATGCAAGCGACTTTCTGTAGTGCGACTGTAAGCAGAAGAATCTGTACACGAGCGGATCATAGCCCTTGCTTTCAAGCAGTGAAACTGTGAGGAACTCGCCCTTTGACTTACTCATCTTGCCGTCATCCGTATTCAGATGCATTACATGGAACCAGTAGTTGCACCATTTATGTCCGATATAAGCCTCGCTCTGTGCGATCTCGTTCGTATGGTGAGGGAATGCATTGTCAATACCGCCGCAGTGGATATCAAGCTTATCTCCAAGGTGCTTGATGCTTATGCATGAGCACTCGATATGCCAGCCGGGATAGCCTATGCCCCACGGACTGTCCCACTTAAGCTCCTGATCCTCAAACTTTGACTTTGTAAACCAGAGCACGAAGTCGCACTTGTTTCTCTTATTTTCATCCTCACTTACACCGTCACGAACACCGACCTCAAGATTTTCCTGCTCGTGCTTGTTGAATACATAATATTCCTTGAGCTTGGATGTATCGAAATAGATATTTCCACCGGCTTCGTATGCGTAGCCCTCGTCGAGAAGTCTCGATATCATGTTTATATACTCGGGTATGCAGTTCGTCGCAGGCTCGACGATATCCGGCTTCTTTATGTTCAGTTTACGGCAATCCTCAAAGAACGCATCTGTATAGTACTTTGCTATCTCCATTACCGTTTTCTTCTCACGGCGTGCGCCCTTGAGCATCTTATCCTCACCTGTATCGGCATCACTTGTAAGATGGCCTACATCGGTGATATTCATAGCACGTGTTACCTTGTTACCGTCCCAGCGGAGGAACTTTTCAAGCACGTCCTCCATAATGTACGTTCTCAAATTACCGATATGTGCAAAATGGTAAACTGTAGGGCCGCACGTGTACATCTTGACCTCGCCCGGAACGTTCGGAACAAAGTCCTCTCTCTTTCTTGTAAGGCTGTTATATAATTTCATACTTCTACCTCTAATATTGATTCATTATTTTTTCTTATCTATACTTACCTTTATGATCGATCTGCTCTTGTAAAAGTAAACTATGCCCGACCACATCGTCAATGCCGTTATGATCCACATAGCCGCCTGTTCCACGTAGAACAATAGACCGTCAGCGGACTTGCCTACATCCAGAAGCATCAATATAACGTATATAAACTGCGCTACCGTTTTCGCCTTTCCCCATATGCCTGCGGCAATTACCTTTCCCTCGTCTGCCGCTACCGCTCGAAGTGACGTTACGGCAAATTCACGTGCAAGTATTATCATCAAAGCATATACGCTCATTCGACCGTCTGCCACAAAGCACAGCATCGCAGCCGTAGTGAGCAGCTTATCTGCCAAAGGATCCATTATCTTGCCGAATGTAGTTATTAAATTGTACTTTCTGGCGATATGACCGTCTATCTTGTCGGTTATTGCGGCAATGACGAATATTACGAGTGCGATTATCTGATATACCGCACCGTCCTGCACGGCACATAGCATAAACGGGATCGTCAATACGACTCTGGCGATAGTCAATATATTAGGTAATGTCATATCATCACCTACCTGATCGTGCTCTCATCGTATTCCGCTACTATATCTCCGTCTATATCCTCAACTATCTTTACCGTTACCATGTCTCCTGCCTTCGGACGTACTGTCTTCGGCTTAAAGAATATCAAACCGTCGATCTCGGGACTCTCGGCATATGAGCGTGAATAGAAGTATCCGGCATATGTGTCGTAGCCCTCAACGATAACGTCTACCTTTTGTCCGATGCGCTTCTTATTGTAGGATTCCATAACTCTGGACTGTATCTGCTCAAGATGCTCGGCACGCTGCTCCTTTACGCTGTCCTCTATCTGATCCTCCATCTCACCGGCAGGAGTGCCCTCCTCCTGTGAGTATGTAAATATACCTGCACGTTCAAACTTCATCTTCTTAACGAACGTACATAAGCCCTCAAAGTCTTCCTCAGTCTCACCCGGTAAGCCTACGATAATGGATGTTCTTATAACTACACCCTGTATCTCACGGCGAAGTCGTTTAATAAGTGCTTCAAGCTCGCTTCTCGAATAGCGTCTGTTCATCGTCTCAAGCAGTCTGTCCGAGGAGTGCTGTACAGGCATATCTATATATTTAAGTATCTTAGGCTCGGTCTTTATGACCTCGATAAGCTCATCCGTTATCTCATCGGGATATACGTAGTGCAGTCTGATCCAGTCGAGCTTCTCTATTCCCGACAGCCTTTTAAGCAGCTCCGGCAGTGCGAACCTACCGTACAGATCGATACCGTAGCGTGAGATATCCTGCGCTACAACGATCAGCTCACGCACGCCCTTTTCCGCAAGATTCTCGGCTTCCTCAACTATCTTCTCCATATCACGGCTTCTGTAGCATCCGCGTATGGACGGTATCACGCAATATCCGCAGTGGTTGTCACAGCCCTCGGCGATCTTGATAAACGCTGTGTACGGAGGTGTTGACTGTACTCTCGGGCATTCCTCCACAGGCGCATTGATATCATCAAATATTGCTATCTTTTCCATTTTCGCATTCTCGGAGTCTGAGATCAGCTTATCGCATACCTCAGCTATCCTGAGATAGCTTCCCGTACCGACAAGTGCATCGACCTCATTCATTTCCTCGAATATCTCTTCCTTATAACGCTGTGCCATACAGCCCGTAACCACAAGCGCAAGCATTGCTCCCGTAGTTTTCGACTGATTCATCTCTATTATCTCCGCGATGCTCTCGCTCTTTGCATCCTCGATGAATGCACATGTATTTACTATACCTATATCAGCCTCATCCGGATCGTCTACCATCTCATAGCCTGCCTCAAACAGCTTGGCAAGCATCTGCTCCGTGTCTATCGTGTTCTTCGCACAGCCCAATGATACTATACAAAATTTCTTGTCCATAACAGCGTACCCCTAGCTTAATTTATTCTTACCCCAAACGACTCTTTCCTTGTCGTTCAGGTCATTCATATGTCCAACGTCAGCATACCCTGCCGAACGAAGTATCATTTCTATATCATCTGCCTGACCGTCTCCGCATTCGAATACGAGAAAAGCATCATCCTTCAGCACCTCACGTGCCGTATATGCGATACAGCGGTAAAAGCTCAGTCCGTCTACACCGCCGTAAAGAGCGTCATGCGGCTCGAATGCTGCGACCGATACCGGGAGCATAAGCATCTCGTCGGATGAAATATACGGTGGGTTGCTTATAAGAAGATCGAGCGAATGCTCCTCTATCGTCGGTGCAAGATCGTCAAGCGCATCAAGCTCAAGCACCTCCGAACGATCATCATAGCCCGTGCTCTTTAAGTTTTCACGTGTCAGCTCCAACGCCTTTTCCGATATGTCACCGAAAATACATCGACTGCTTTTGAAAATACTCATCATCGCTATGCCGATACAGCCCGTGCCACAGCACAGATCCAGTATTTTCTCCGGCTCCTTGCCTGATTTTTTCACAAGCTCCGCAGCCTTTTCCACTACAGTTTCCGTATCGGCTCTCGGTATCAGCACGCCGCGTGATGTTTTGAGCGTGATCCCGTAGAAATCCCACTCACCGATTATCAGTGCAAGCGGCTCGTCACTCAAACGCCTTGCCAATACATCATCAAGTATCAGCTCGGTGCTCGGCGGAGCAAATGCATCAAGACGTGAGCCGTGAAGCTCGTCAGCCTTTATTATCGCACCGCTCATCATTGCCGCATACGCCGTCAGCTCACGTGCCTCGAGATCCTCCATCTTAAGACACATCGGACGCAGCATCCCCTTTGCATAATTCAGATGCTCACGATACGTTTTTTCCTTCGGTATTTCATTATTGAAGCTGAGTTCTTCGTTGTCAAGCATTTATGTGACTCCTTAGTCTTTTGTATCATGTTATTATACCACAATATAGTTGCCATTGCAACTGAATTTCGTCGAAAATAGCATTTTTCACTAATATTTCTTATCCTGTAACGATGATTCCGTTTTATATATCTCCTGCACCGCATGTAGGTCGAGATTTACTACTATATACGTGTAAATTGCATCGAATATCGCAAGCTGTGCTATTCTTGAGCTCATTGCAAGTATCGAACGCTTAGTTTCCTCGGCTTTTGTGTAAAGAGTGATGTCAGCCGTATCACTCAGAGGTGACGCACCGTAATTTGTGATCCCTATCGTCACCGCACCTCCCGATTTTGCAAGCTTCAGTGCCTCTACGATATCCTTTGACGAGCCCGAATGGGATATACCTACCGCAACACAGCCTCTGCCCAAATGCGAAGCTATCAGTGCCTGCATATGATTGTCACTGCAGCTTTGTGCATTGAGTCCCAGTCTCATGAATTTATGTGCTGCATCCAGTGCTATAGCCGCTGAATTTCCCAAGCCGAATACAACTATCCTCTCCGCACTCATTATAGCCTTTGCCGCATTTTCCATCGCAGCTCCGTCAAGCACAGACTCGGTATTCCTCAGCGACGCCGATATGTCGTTGATCCTCTTTCTGAATATCTCAAAGCAGCTGTCCTCACGTGTTATCTCACGGTCTATAGATGATGTCGCACTCATTTCCCCGGCTATACTTATTTTCAACGATTGATATCCGTCAAAGCCAAGTCTGCGTGAAAAGCGCACTACCGTCGCATCACCGCAGCCGCAGCGTGTTGCAAGCTCACTTATCGACACTCCCACGATGTCCTGCGGATTGTCGAGTATGTAATCTGCGATCTTTTTTTCACCCGGCCCCATCTCCGAGTACAGAAATCTTATCCTATGTACGGTCGATTCCATTTGCCCTCCGTAAATGAAAATTATTTTCATTATTATAGCATATTCTCGCATATAAATCAAGAAATTTGAAAAATATTTTCGCAAACCCTGTTGAAAAACTCTCCTGCATTTGGTATCATAAATATATAAAAAAGGAGAGGAGGGTATTATTTTATGCTTGATTATAAAGTAAAAATAGGTCTTGCCCCTATGCGCCGCAACGTAAGTGATCGTCCGATAGGAACCCCCTTCAACTGGTACTCGGCAGAGCAGCGCGGCAAACGTTTTGTAAAATATATCGAGGACAGCTTCACAAACGAGAATACGGAATTTGTTGACATCAAGGGCATCGGTATTGAGGATCTCATGTACGATGATGCATCCGCAGAGGAGGTAATAGACCGCTTCAAGGCTGAAAACGTAGACGCCGTATTTATAATCAATTGTAATTTCGGCAATGAGGAGATTGCAGCCGACATTGCACGTGCGCTCGGAAAGCCTGTGCTTCTCTGGGCACCGCTTGACGATGAGTACTATGTAGACGGTGTGCGTCCTACCGATTCGCAGTGCGGACTTTTCGGTGTCTCACGTCAGCTACAGCGCTTCCACATCCCATTTTCTCATCTTCCCTGCTGCCGTGTTGAGTCGGATGAATTCAAGAACGGCTTTGAGAGCTTCCTGCGTGTCGTCTGCATGGTAAAAAATTTCTCCGGTATGCGTATCGGTCAGGTCGGCACAAGACCTACACCGTTCTACTCCGTGATATGGAACGAGGGCGAGCTGATGGAGAAGTTCGGCATCAAGCTCATACCGATAAACTTTGCCATCATCGAGCAGCGTATGAAGGCAGTGCTTGAAAATGACCGTTCGGAGATCGCAGAGTACGTTGAGTACCTGAAAACCAATTACAAGCTTGACGAGAGCACACATAAGTATTTAGACGGTATGGCTGCGCTCGTGGTAATGTATAAAAAGCTTTTCGAGGAGTTCAGGCTCGATGTAATATCGGCGGAGTGCTGGACCGCGACACCTGTAATGTTTGACGGACTCGCACCGTGTGCAGCCTACGGTATACTAAACGACCTCGGATATATGATATCCTGTGAAAGTGATGTTCACTGTGCTATGGTAATGGCACTGCTGAAATGTGCTACGTTCGGTAAGGGTAAGCCTCTCTTCGGTGAGTTCACCGTTCGTCATCCCGAAAACAAAAACGCTGAGCTTTTATGGCACTGCGGGCAGTTCCCGCTCTCACAAAAAGCTCCCGACAGTGAGGCAGGGCTTGTCAATCAGCGTGAGTGGTTCAGAGGAAAGGACGGTACATACACCGTGGTACGTCTCGATCAGGAGAGCGGCAATTACATGCTCCTGCCTCTTCTCTGCCATACGACAGACGGCCCTCAGACACACGGTACATACATCTGGGGTGAATTCGAGGAGCTTCAGGCGGTAGAGGATCGCATCATCGACGGCCCGTATATCCATCACTTTGTCGAGATTGAGGGTGACTACCGCAAGGAGCTTGCCGAGTTCTGCAAATACTTCCCGAATCTTAAAATAGATACTTTAATTAAGTAAAATGAGGTAAAAGATATGCAATACCAAATGAATGAATTTTTATTCGCAATGATCCTGACAGAGCTTGAGGATGCTGTCGGACGTGAAAACTGCTCGACGAGAGCTATCGATAAGGTCACACACAGCGTAGACTATTACTGGCTGTCACGTATGTGGGCTGACAGAGGCTGCCGTATGCCCGAGGCTGACATCGTAGTATGTCCTAAGGATGCCTCCGAGGTATCAAAGGTGCTGAAGATCGCAAATTACTATAAGCTTCCCGTAACCACATGGGGTGCAGGCGGCGGTACACAGGGCGGCGCTATCCCGGTATGCGGCGGTATAATCCTCGACACCAAGCGCATGAATAAGATATATAATGTAAATACAGACTCCATGTACATCGAGTGCGGCACAGGTGCTATCTACAAGCATATCGAGTGGGCTGCAAATGAGGTCGGAAAATCCACGATGCATTATCCGTCCTCGCTGACATGCTCTACAGTCGGCGGCTTCCTTGCTCATCGAGGCATCGGTGTATGCTCCACAAAGTACGGCAAGATCGATGATATGGTGCTGCAAATGGAGGTAGTTCTCCCGAACGGTGACATCATCTACACCTCACCTGCACCGAAGCATGCGGCAGGCCCGGATTTGAATCAGATATTTATCGGCTCGGAGGGTACGCTCGGAGTTATCACAAAGGCTCAGATGAGGATCTATGATCAGCCTGAGGATCGCCGTTTCAGAGGCTTCCTGTTCCAGGATATGTCCAGTGCATTTAAGGCAAGCCGTGAGCTTTTGCAGAAGTTCAAGCCCTCAGTCATGAGACTCTACGATGAGGCTGAAACAGGTACTCTTATAAAGAAGATCGTAGGCGTCGAGCGCAAGGGTGCGTTTATGAACATAGCCTACGAGGGAGTAAAGGAAATAGTTGACGTTGAGGAGAAGATACTCCTTGAGACCTTTGCAAAATACGGAGCAGAGGATCTCGGCAGTGAGTACGGAGAAAAGTGGTGGAAGGAAAAGATCACCTTCTTCTATCCCGGTCACATGATGGATATACCTCAGCTGTTCGGTACGATGGACACCATTGCGCCGTATGACAAGATCGAGGAAATATATTGGGCTATGAAGAATGCCGTAGAGACGAATTTCCCGCAGGCAAGATTTATCGCTCACTTCTCACACTGGTATGAATGGGGCTCAATGCTCTACGACCGCTTCATTATCGACGGTAAGGATGTACCGCAGGATCCTGTCGAAGCACTCAGACTTCATCAGCAGGTATGGACATGCGGTGTACGTGCAGCTATCGCTCACGGCGGCGTAGTAAACGACCATCACGGCGTAGGTATAAAGCTCGGAAGACTCATGAAGGAGCAGTACGGCTCTGCAATGCAGGTATTTGAGGGCATCAAGAAGACTCTCGACCCCAACGGCATCATGAATCCGTTCAAGCTCGGACTCTAATCCGCTTTATAAACAGCCCTAAGCGCATATATAACTGAAAGGAGAACTTTTGGTCTATCCAAAATAATATATAATTATGATAATTTCAGAAAAAAGCAAAAAACACGTAGACTCCTGCCGCTTCTGCTGGATGTGCCACCACATATGCCCTGTCGGAAATGCAACGGGACAGGAGAGGAATACGGCACGTGCAAGAGCACTCGGTATATCTCTTGTAAACCGTGCGGCGATTGACCTGTCCGAGATCATCGACAACGTTTATGAATGTGCTACCTGCGGTGCATGTGTCCACAGCTGCTCCACAGGCTGGGATCCCGTAATGTTCACAAAGGAGGTACGTCTCCAGGCTGCACTGGATGATAAGCTTCCCGAATATATCAATACACTGGTCGATAACTGCCTCGAAACAGGCAATGCATACGGTAAAACGGAGCTTAGTGAGGCTTTAAGTGAAAAGCTCGCTTCTCACAGCGAAAAGACTGACATCCTGCTCGTTCTCGGTGCAGATGCACGCTACGAACGCTGCGATCAGGCTGTAAAGGCAATAAAGGTGCTTGAAAATGCCAATGTTTCATTCACAGCACTCTCCGCCGAGCCGTCCACAGGCGCACAGCTCGACTTCCTCATCGGTGCAGCTGCCGAAACAAAGGAGCAGATGGCAGCAGCAGCAGAGCTCATGAACGGCTACAGCACAGTAGTCCTCTACGATCCGAACGATGCAAAGGCTGTCAAGCAGACATACAAAGAATACGGCGTAGATGTACATACAAATGTCGTGACCTATACAGTTTTTGTCGCAGAGCTTATAAAGAGCGGTGCTCTCAAGGCTGCAAAGACAGAGCGCAGCGTAGCTATCCAGGATCCGTATCAGCTTGCACGTGATCTCGACGAGACCGAGGAGCTTCGCAGCATAGTATCATCCTATGCCAATATCAGTGAAATGCTTCTCAATCGTGCGGAAACTGTATGGGCAGGAAATATCCTCATGGCTCAGTACATGCCCGAGGTCGTAGAAAAGGTGGCAGAGCGCAGGATATTTAATGCAAAGAGCCTCAACATCAAAGCTATCGTCACTGCTTGTGTATCGGAATATGCAGCGTTAAAGGCTGTAGAGCAGAGCGATGTCGAGATACTGTCACTGGAAGAGCTTATTTTAGCTGAGTAATATCCGATGTGATCTAACAGGAGAATAACAATGCTTGTATCATATAAAACTATAATAGATCTTGCGGAGGCAGGTAATTACTGCGTTCCGGCATTCAACGTATATAACATAGAAACGACGATGGGCATCATTGCGGCAGCAGAGGAAGCAAAGTCACCGGTGATCCTCCAGGTCTATCCGCGTCTTTTCAACGAGGATGTAGGCTACTACCTTTCACCTGTCATACTCGCTGCGGCTAAAAAGGCAAGCGTACCTGTATGCTTCCATCTTGATCACGGGCCGAGTGAAAAGGAGGTCATGAAAGCACTCTACTGGGGCGCTACAGGTATCATGATCGACGGCTCTGTTCACTCCTTCGAGGAAAACGTAGCACTGACAAAGCATATAGTTGACATATGCGGAGCGGTAGGCGTTGAGGTCGAGGGTGAGCTTGGACATATAGGCAGTGTAAATGACGATGCTATGGACGACTTCACAGATCCCGCCCAGGCTGCCGAGTTCGTAGAGCGCACGGGTGTTACGGCTCTGGCAGTGCTTATCGGTAACGCTCACGGTCACTATAAAAAGCCGCCGAAGCTCGACATCGACAGAGTAAGAGCTATCAGAAAATCTACAGGCGGTATTCCGCTCGTGCTCCACGGCGGCTCCGGCATACCCGACGATCAGGTCAAGGCAGCTATCGATGCAGGTGTTCGCAAAATGAATATCGGTACAGACGTATGCTGTGCATTTGCAGACGGTACAAAGGCGACGCTCGATGATCCGAACAGACATCTTGCGGTAGACGTATTCATGAAGAAGCCTATCGAGACGGTAAAGGAGCTCGGACTGAGCAAGATAATGCTCGTAGGCTCAAACGGAAAGGCATAGCAAGGTATAAGTATGAAGATAACCGGCATAGGCGCATGCGTAATGGATACGCTCGTGACAGTTCCGCACTACCCTACCGAGGACACAAAGCTTCGTGCCATAGGTACTAAGATCGCAGGCGGCGGCCCTGCGGCTACAGGTCTTGTAGCCGCAGCTAAGCTCGGTGCGGACGTCAGCTATATCGGAGTGCTGTCAAACGACAACGGCGGCAAATTCCTGCTCGACGATTTCAAAAAATACGGTGTATCCACTGAAAACATACATATCATAGACGGACACCGCTCATTCACATCGGTGATCTGGCTGAGCAACGAAACGGCTACACGTACATGTGTATTTGACAAAGGCGACCTTCCTGCGCTGAAGCTGGACGAAGCTCAAAGGGAAGAGATACGCTCCTGCGAAATACTCATGATAGACGGCAATGAGATGGGTGCTGCGGAGGAGGCTGTAAGGCTCTGCCGCGAATGCAGCACCAAGGTGCTCTACGATGCCGGAGGTCTGTACGACGGAGTCGAGAGACTGCTTCCCTATACAGATATCCTTATCCCGTCAAAGGAATTTGCACTCGGTCACACAGGCTGCTCCGATGTGGAGACCGCAGCGCAGAGGCTGTATTCGCTCTATTCCCCCGAGGTGGTAGTCATCACCTGCGGTATGGACGGCGGTATATTATATGACGGAGCTGAATTTTATCATTATCCCTGTTACCCGGTCAAGGCAGTCGATTCCAACGGTGCAGGCGATGTGTTCCATGGTGCATTTGCATCCGGTATCACGCTCGGCTACAGCTACAGGAAATGCTGTCACTTCGCAAGCGCAGTATCTGCAATAAAATGTACCGGAGTCGGTGCAAGAGAAAGTGTTCCCGATCTTGAAACAGTAAAAGAATTTTTAGTGAGGTATGATTATGAACTTTAAAAGACATTGGAACTACAACGAAAACGGTTATACGGAGCTTTTCGCAACAGAAAACAGTGCTTGTCAGGGTCTTGAGGTCGATGCGCTCAAGCTTTCCGCAGGTGAGGTCTACGAGGGCTTTACATGCTGCAAGGAATATGCACTGACTATCCTCGGCGGTACATGTGATATCTTCGGCGACGGCTTCGATTATAAGAGCATCGGTAAGCGCAAGAATGTATTTGACGGTAAGGCATACGCTGTATATCTTCCGAAGAACAAGAAATTCACTGTAAAGGCTACAACAGACCTCAAGATCGTCATTGCAAAATGTAAGGCAGAGCTCGATTTCGAGCCCGTTCTCATCACGCCGGACGATGTTATAGTAAAGAACCTCGGTAAGCCCGGCTTCGAGCGTGAAGCACACTTCATCATCGACGAGCGTATGCAGGCTAACAAGATATACGTCGGTGAAAACTTCATCAAGGGCGGTCAGTGGTCATCCTTCCCCGGTCATAAGCATGACGTAAACAATATGCCTACAGAGGGCTTTGCAGAGGAGATCTACTACTACGAGTACGACAAGTCCACAGGCTACGGCATCCAGCAGGTCTATACCGCAGATCGTGAGCTTGACGAAAGCTACGCTGTAAGAAACGGCGATATCGTAGAGATACCCAAGGGCTATCATCCCTGCTGCGTAGCTCCCGGCTACACAGGCTACCTTCTCTGGATGATGTGCTGTGACAATCGCGGCTTCTATTTCACATTAGACCCCGAGCAGGAATGGCAGTCTAAATAAAGCTTTATAACAGGCAGTAAGGAGTAAGCCATGAATTATTTACTCGGAATAGATTTCGGCGGTGGAGCATCAAAAGCCACGCTCATCGATACAAACGGCAATATAGCTGCCGAAAGCACTGCCGAATATCCTACTTTGTACCCCGAAAACGGTGCATGTGAGCAATGCCCATCCGATTGGATAGATGCACTGTGCAAAAACACCTCCGAGCTTCTTGAAAAAAGCGGTATCGAGCCGACTCAGATACTCTCCGTAGCTATCGACTCCGCAACTCACACATCACTTGTATGCGACGCAGACTTCAAGCCGCTCCGAAATGCCATACACTGGACAGACAGCCGCAGCAGAGCACAGTCTATCAAGCTTCTGGATTCCTGCGGTGATGAAATATTCGAAAAGACCTTTCATAAACCGGACACGATCTGGACACTGCCTCAGCTTCTGTGGCTGAAGGACAACGAGCCTGAGCTTTTCTCGCAAATACGTCATATATTTTTCGAAAAGGACTACATTCGATACGTTCTCACAGGCGTATACTGCACCGATCACATCGAGGCACAGGGCAGTATGCTGTTCGACTGCCGTACAATGAAATGGGACGAGGAGCTTTGCGCTCTGTCGGGTATTCCAACATCCGCTCTCCCTCCGATAGTACGTCCCGACGAGGTCATAGGCCATGTGACGAAGGCTGCCGCCGAGATCACAGGTCTTGCCGATGGTACGCCTGTTATCTGCGGTACGACAGATACCGTGATGGAGGTATTCGCATCGGGTGCTGTCGAGAAAAGCGATATCACAGTCAAGCTTGCCACAGCAGGCAGGATATGCGTCATAACGGATAAGCCGTATCCCGACCGTCATCTGGTCAATTATTCGCATATCGTTCCCGGTCTTTGGTATCCCGGTACTGCGACGAAGGCTGCCGCTGCATCCTACCGCTGGTATCGTGACACCTTCGGCGGTAATTACCGTGACCTCGACGATGCAGCTTCGAGCATCGATATCGGCTGTGACGGACTCGTCTTTCTCCCTCACATCAACGGTGAGCTGACACCCTATGCCGATCCGCTGCTCTGCGGAAGCTTCACAGGTGTACGTGCTACACATACAAGGGCTCACTTCACGAGAGCCGTGCTTGAGGGTGTAGCTCTGTCACTTCTCGACTGCAAGCTATACCTTGACTCGCTGAACATCCCCTACAATACATGTGCCACTCTCATAGGCGGCGGCGCAAAGGGTAAGCTATGGAGGCAGATCACCTCCGATTGTCTCGGTATCACGCTTAAAACAACTAAAAGCAGTGACTCATCACTCGGTTCGGCTATGCTTGCCGGCATGTCCTGCGGAGTATTCACAGATGCAGTCGATGCTGTGAAAAAATGCGTAAAGGCTGATGATATCGTCACCCCTTGCCTTGAAAACACGGAAAAATATCACAGGCTTTATAAAACCTACAAGAGCATCCACGATGCACTTGAGCCGATATACAAGGAGCGTGCATAATGAGGATCGTAGTTTGCATCCGTCAGGGCAGAAACGGTGAAGCTTCGCCCTTTGACGCATGTGCATACGAGGAGGCACTGCGTATTCCCGGTGCGGAGATAACACTTCTCAGCATGGGAGCTCCGTCAACCGAGGGATTTCTGATGAACCTGACACGTTTAGGTGCAAAAAATGCGATCCTTCTGACGGACAGCGCATTTGCCGGCTCAGACACGCTTGCAACAGCATACATACTTTCACTCGCCATAAAAAAGCTAAAGCCCGAGCTCGTACTGTGCGGACGTCAGACACTTGAGGGTGACACAGCACAAACAGGCGTGATGCTGTCCGAGCTGATCGGCTACTCTCTTATCACAAACGTGATGAAAATGGAATGCACAGACTCGGGTATCGTATGTAAAACACGCTCCGAGGCTAGTGTCAGTGCGGAATTTCCCGTTTTGGCAACTGTTGAGCGTATAAATACGCTCAGGCTGCCGCGTCTGCGCTCAAAGCCGACAAACGTTGACATCTGGTCCGCAGCCTCGCTCAATGCGGACATCACACGCTGCGGACTTGCAGGCTCTCCGACAAGAGTTCTCAGCTCCTACGAAAATCAGACAGGTAAGCGTAAATGTAAATTTATCGAGCTGTCTGAACTCGACTCGGCGATAATATATGGACTGAGAAAGCAGAGAGAACGTTCAAAGAGTGAAAAAATATGCGATAAAAAGCTGAAAAAGGTTTGTATCGTAGGCGAAGCACCACGTGAAGCTGCGGAAACGATCTCCGATGACATAACACAGATACCTCTGACAGATATCAATGAGATCATCTCACGCATTCGCTCAGGCAGCTTCTCAGCTGTGCTGTGGGGAAGTGACCTCGTATCAAAGAGGCTGGCGTCACTTACCGCCGCAAGGCTCGGACTCGGGCTATGTGCCGACTGCACGTCGCTTGAGACAGACGGAAGTACTCTATTTATGATACGTCCGGCGCTTTCGGGCAATGTTATAGCAAGGATCAAGAGTCTGACCTCACCTGCTATGGCAACTGTACGCACATGTGAGCCTGATTCGCCCGACATTATCGTTACGGCTGGCTACGGTGTAAAGGATGATATAGACAAGGTCAAAGCATTTGCCGAGCGTATAGGTGCAAAGCTCGGTGCAACGAGGAAGCTTGTAGATAACGGTATTCTGCCATACGAATATCAGGTGGGACTGACGGGAAAAACGGTCAGCCCTCCAGTCTATATCGCCATCGGCGTTTCGGGTGCTGTACAGCATGTCGCAGGAATGCAGTCATCCGGCACAGTCATTGCAATTAATCCCGATAAAAATGCACCGATCTTCGAATACTCGGATTTCGGAATATATAATCTATAAACAGGAGGAAAAAACAATGAATATCAATCTTATTCCAAAGGATCAGCTTGGTGTAGGCAGTAACATACGTCTCGAGCGCTGTGAAGCAGAGCACGATATGTACTGGAAGGTCGCAATCGAGGTCCTTGAAACGATTGAGGAAAACAACCGTAAGGGTGAAGATACTCTCATGGTCATTCCGTTCGGCCCTCTCGGCCCGTTTGCACGACTTGTGTATCTGATAAACAAATACCGTGTCAGCCTCAAGCGCTGCTGCTTTATAAACATGGATGAGTACCTGAACGATGACCTCACATACATCGATATCAACGATCCGCTGTCATTCCGCGGCGGTATCAACCGCATTTTCTACAGCCTCATCGATGACGAGCTGAATGTGCTCCCCGAAAACCGTCATTTCCCAAAGCCGGGAGAGGAGCACCTCGTAATGGAGCTTATTGAAAAGTACGGTAAGCTTGACATGGTATTCGGCGGAGTCGGCATCAACGGCCACTACGCATTCAATGAGCCGCCGGAGCCTGGTGAAGTAGTCACAAATGAGGAATTTCTTGCCCGTCCCACACGCACGCTCCACATCTCACGTGAGACAAAGACGATCAATGCATTCATGAACTGCCACGGCGATCTCGATGCTATCCCGAATTACTGCATCACTGTCGGAATGAAAGAAATGTTCATGGCAAAAAAGGTACGTATGTGTATGCCTCGTGACTGGAATGCAGGCGCTCTGCGTAAGATACTCCATGGGCCGATCACGGCAGCCGTTCCCTGCTCACTCTTCAATCTCCATCCCGATGCAGTTCTCTATGCATCCGATGCTGCACTTGAGAGTCCCGCTTCGGAGATCCGTGTATATAATAAGTAAGCTATGAGTAATAAAATATTTAAAAACGGTACGATAATCGGACATGAGGATGCAAAATATATGCTCGTGCGTGACGGCAAGGTTGAGGGCTTCTCGAACGAGGAGCATGAAAGCTATGAGGTCGTCGATGCAAACGGCGGCTACATCCTGCCCGGCTTCGTAGATCAGCATGTTCACGGAGGCGGCGGTGCGGATTTTATGGACGGCACTCCCGATGCCTACCGCACTGTAGCCGAGACTCATGCAAGCCACGGCACTACGTCTATCGTGCCTACAACAGTTGCATGTCCACCCGACGTGCTCTTTGCAGCCTTTGACAATTATCGCTCCGGTATCAAGGCTACAGATAAGGTAGATTTTCTAGGAATTCATCTTGAAGGGCCGTTCCTTGCTCCCGAGATGAAGGGTGCACAGAGCGAGGATCGTATCTATCCTCCGACACCTGAGCTTGTGGATAAGCTTCTCGATACGGCAGGTGATATAATCGTTCGTTGCAGCGGCGCTCCAGAGGTACCGTATATGTATGAGCTTGCGGAAAAGATGAGCAAATACAATATCATGATGTCTATCGGGCACAGCAACGCAGTAGCATCACAGGTGATCGAGGCATACGACCACGGCTACCGCCACATAACACATATGTATTGCTCTACTCCGAGCGTACGTAAGATCAATCAGGTCATGTACGCAGGTATAATCGAGGCCTGCTATCTGCTGGACGGCATGTGCTGTGAGCTTATCGGCGACGGCTGTCACGTAGCAAGAGAATGCATAAGGCTCGTACATAAGCTCAAGGGTACAGACAAGGCTATGTTCATTACGGATGCTATGCGTGCCGCAGGTACAGACGTGACCGAAAGCTACCTCGGCGACATACGACCCGAAAACCGTGTCATAATCGAAAACGGTGTAGCAAAGCTTCCCGACCGCTCATTCTACGCAGGAAGCATTGCAACGATGGACAGAGTATTCCGAACAGCGGTTCAGGGTGCAGGACTTCCGATGGCAGACGTCAGCAAAATGATGAGCCTCACCCCTGCAAGACTTATTGGCTGTGACGACCGCAAGGGCAGTCTCGACGTAGGTAAGGATGCGGATATAGTAATATTCGACCACGAGCTTAAGGTGGACTCGGTATTCCTGAGAGGACGCAGAACATTCTAAAAGCTCAAGCGTTCAAATTCCGACGAAAGGAAGCATGCTTTTCATAGCATAATGTAATTATGAGAAAGATAACCGAGGTCGTAGCGGCGCTCATTTGGAGCGGTGATAGGTTTATGATATGTCAGCGTCCGTCTCACAAGGCGAGAGGTCTGCTGTGGGAGTTTGTCGGAGGCAAGGTCGAGCCGGGCGAGTCTATGGAGGCGGCGCTCATACGTGAATGCAGTGAGGAGCTCGACATCACCGTAAAGCCCGACAGCATATTCACGGACGTGCTGCATGAATATCCCGATATCACCGTTCACCTCACTCTGTTTAACGCTCATATCACAGACGGTGTACCGAAGCTGCTCGAGCATAACGACATAAAATGGATAACGCCGTGTGAAATACCGAGCTACGAGTTTTGCCCTGCGGATGATGAGCTGCTAAAGCTCATACGCAAAATGAAGCTTGACATCAAAAGTGATATATGATATACTGACAGTATTGAATAAGAAAAGCTATGAAGGAAAGAGTAGCTTTTGTGAAGCAGCCAGAGAGGGAGATACTCGGTGGAAGTCTCCTATGTATAACAAAAGTGAAGACCGCTCCTGAGCTGCATTGCCGAAAGCAGAGTAAGCAATGCCGTACGTCTGCGTTAAAGAATAGGATTTATTGGAATCCGATGAGTGAAAATCAAGGTGGAACCGTGCTTTTCCTGTCTCGGAGTTTGTTATAATTTCAAATTCCGAGTTTGAAATTATATTTTCAAACAATTGCACCCTTGATAAGTATAGTAATACTATGCTTATCAAGGGTTCTTTTCTTATTCAATAATATTTTTGAATAGGAGAGTGTAGACAATGAAAGTGATCTGCAACGACGGAAGCATCAACATCTGTGAGGGTTCCGAAGAGCTGGAGGTGCTGCGCCACAGTGCGGCACACATCATGGCGCAAGCCATAGGAAGATTATACCCGGACGCAGCCTTTGCATATGGCCCGGCTACGGAAAAAGGCTTTTACTACGACATAGACTTCGGAGATAAAAAGCTCACGGAAGCAGATTTCCCGAGGATCGAAGACGAAATGAAGAGGATCGTCAAGGAAAATTTGCCCGTCAAGCCATTTAAGCTGCCCAAAAATGAGGCTGTGCAGCTTATGAAGGAGCGAAACGAGCCGTACAAGCTGGAGCATATCGACGATCTGCCCGACGGAGAGGATATAAGCTTCTATCGTCAGGGTGAATATATCGATATGTGCCGAGGGCCTCACATCACCTACACAAAGGCGCTAAAATCGTTCAAGCTTACAGGCATTTCGGGTGCATACTGGAAAAACAATTCCGAAAACAAAATGCTCACAAGGATCTACGGCACAGCTTTCCCGTCGCAGTCTGATCTTGACTCATACCTTAAGCTCATGGAGGAAGCAGCGAAGCGAGATCACAGAAAGCTCGGACGTGAAATGGAGCTGTTCATGCTTGCAAATGAAGGCGTCGGTATGCCATTTATGCTTCCCAAAGGCATGATAATAAAAAATACGTTGATCGATTACTGGCGTGAGCTGCACGTAAAAAACAATTACTCGGAAATATCGACACCTGCTATCCTCAACCGCAGTCTATGGGAAACAAGCGGTCACTGGGAGCACTACAAGGACAACATGTATATGACGACTATCGATGGTGAGGAGCACTGCATCAAGCCGATGAACTGTCCCGGCGGTGTACTGGTGTACAAGAATAAGCCGAGAAGCTATCGTGATCTTCCTCTGCGTATGGCTGAGCTTGGGCAAGTGCATCGTATGGAGCTGCGAGGTACACTTCACGGTCTTTTCAGAGTGCGCTGCTTTACTCAGGATGATGCACACATATTCATGACAAAGGAGCAGATACCGTCGGAGATCACAGGTGTTATACGTCTTATTGATGAGATATACAGGAAATTCGGCTTTGATTATTTCGTTGAGCTGTCTACAAGACCCGAAAACAGCATGGGCAGTGATGAGGACTGGGAAACGGCAACGAACGGCTTACGCTATGCGCTCGAAAGTCTCGGTATGCAATATAAAATAAACGAGGGTGACGGTGCTTTCTACGGTCCTAAGATAGATTTTCACCTGCGTGACAGCATCGGGCGTACATGGCAATGTGCTACGATCCAGCTCGATATGCAGATGCCGCAGAATTTCGATCTGAGCTATGTTGATGAAAACGATCAAAGGCAGCGTCCGATAATGATACATCGCACATGCTTCGGCTCTGTCGAACGGTTTATCGGTGTACTGACAGAGCATTATGCAGGTAAATTCCCCGTGTGGCTGTCACCTGTACAGGCAAAGGTACTTGTAGTATCACAAAAGAGTGCCGAATACGCACATAAGGTATACGACAACTTACGCAGCAATGGGATAAGATGCGAGATAGATGAAAGAAATGAAAAAATGGGCTACATGATCCGCGAGGCTCAATATATCGAGCGCATACCGTATATGCTCATTATAGGTGACAAGGAAGTCGAAACAGATACGGTATCAGTACGCAGTCGTGACGATGCAAAAACAGACGTAATGCCATTGAGCGATTTTACACAGCGGCTGTCCTCGGAAATAAAGAACAGAGTATAACAGCTCACGGAGTGCTATTTCGCACTCCGTATTTTCTTATTGTCTTTTTCTCGCATATGCGGTATAATATGCTCATGCAATTCGCAAATCACTTGCAAAAAAGAGGTATATTATGGATCACCTGCAAAATCTGCATCTTCATTCCACATACTGCGACGGAGCTGACGACCCTGAGGATATCGTGCTCGCCGCTATAGATAAGAGCTTTGAATCGCTCGGCTTTTCAGGGCATTCGTACATGTTTTTCTCAAAGGGACGTTCCATGACTATCGAGCGCACCGAGCTTTACAAAAAAGAGATAGCTTCACTTAAGAAAAAGTACGAGGATCGTATAAAGCTGTTCTGCGGACTTGAATTCGATATGTATTCGATAGTAGATCTCAGCGGATATGATTATATCATCGGCTCTGTACACTATCTCATGTCAAACGGTGAATTCGTGGGCATGGATCTGCGAAATCCCGACGATATAAGAAATATCATAAACAAGTATTTCGGCGGCGATGGTCTTGCATACGCAAAGAAATACTACAGCACGCTTGCAATGCTGCCGAGGTACGGTAAATTCGATATTATCGGTCATTTTGACCTTGTAACAAAGCACTCCGAGCGTGAAATGCTCTTTGATACGGAATCAAAGGAATACAAAAGTGCTGCAATAGAGGCTGCGGAGGCTTTGGTTGGTAAGATCCCGCTTTTCGAGGTGAATACAGGTGCTATCGCACGAGGCTACCGTACAACGCCCTACCCCGATCCGTTTATTCTAAAGGAGCTTCGCAGGCTCGGCTTCGGTGCAATAATAAGCTCCGACTGCCACAACAAGAATTACCTTGACTGCGGCTTTGACGATGCCGCCGAGCTTCTGAGATCGTGCGGCTTTAAAGAGAGATACATCCTCACCGACAGCGGCTTTACCGCCGTAGCACTGTAAAAGCAAAAGCCGGCATAATGCCGGCTTGATTTTATACTTTCAGCGTTCGCAGATACTTCTTATGCTCATCCGTGACTCTGTAGCTCTCTATAGCTTTCTGTATCGACTTATTGTGAGTCCATGCGTCAAGTCTACGCTGCTCTATATACTTAACAGCGCAGTCATACTGCTTTGCAAGGGCTGTCGCAAAATACCATGCGGCCATCATTTTGATATAATATTCATCTCGTCTCACAGCTGCGACCATATCGGAATATGTCGTATCAAATTTCTCGTCAAGATACAGCTCCATGAGCATTTTTATCCCAAACCGCACCGTATATTCATGCTCCGAGCCGAGCCACTCCTCGATCCGACCGATAAGCTCCGACGTGTGCTTTTTGAACACCTTAGGTGAAAGCATGTCGCACGTTGCCCAGTTATCCACATACGGCAGGAAGTCATTCACGGCTACGACCGCTCTGTCATACTCCTTAAATAACGATATTATCGCACCGTGCAGATTATTTTCCTCGTAATATTCATGCGGAAGGAGCTTTATGAAATGCTTTGCAGTGTCACCTCCTGCAAGCTCACGTGCCAATTTGCGAAGCTGCGGTGTTCTGACTCCTATCACCCTGTCAGGCTCAATATTCGGTATCAGCTTTGAGTGAAATTCCTTATATTTTATGTCCCGAAGCTCAAAAAGTGCTTTTTGAACCTGCTCAGCGATGTTTCTGTCCTCTGTAAGCATTATCCTATATCCCTGCAAAGCGTCTTATCGCATCAAAGGATTCATCGCTTATATTATGCTCTATCTTACATGCATCCTCTGCCGCTACCGTTTTGTCTACCCCAAGCTTTACAAGGAACTCCGTAAGCACAGTATGTCTCTCATATATCTTATATGCGACATCCTCTCCTGCCTCGGTCAACGTGATATGACCGTCTCCGTCAACGTTTATATAGCCTCCGTTCTTGAGAAGTCCTACCGCACGGCTGACACTCGGCTTCGAATATCCCATATACTCACACACATCGATAGACCTTACCGATGCATTTTCCTTTGATAAAACATATATCGTCTCAAGGTACATCTCACCTGATTCCTGCAAGTGCATGTCGCTTCGATCCCCCTTTTCGGCTCTGCTTCCATATTATATTTAGTATACCATATAAATATACTTTTTTCAATACATTGTACTGTCCGAATCAATTATTTATACTTTTTTCATAATTTAGAGAAGCATATTTATTATTGACATTTTTACTGTGTTACATTATAATCAAACTATATTTATATCGAAAAGGAGCATTCATATGAATAACAAAAAATTCTATTCGATCCTTGACAGTGTATTCGACCGTGATCGCTGCTTTGAACGTCTTTGTAAAATCCATTCACTTGAAAAGTGGATATCCTACGATAAATATAAGGAGAATGCTGTTTACTGCGAACAGCAAATGATCGCAGCCGGACTTGAGCAGGTAGAGCACAAGCCGCTCGTAGCCGACGGTGTAGCGGTTTACAACGACTGGCAGGTTCCCTCTGCGTGGAATGCACGCAGTGCAACATTGAAATTCCCCGACGGTGAGGTGCTTGCAGATTACGAGACTACGCCATGCTCACTCTGCATGTACAGTAATGCCACGCCTGTCGGCGGTATCGTAGCCGAGGTCGCAGTCGTAGACGATGCCGCAGCAGTACCCGAGGATGGCTCGTTAAAGGGCAAGCTGCTGCTTGTAAGCAAGCCGTCGGCCGGGTTCGTAGACCTTGCGGTAAGAGCCGAGGCTGTCGGAATACTTACCGATTTCTTCCCTCTTTTCCCCGGAGTAAGAGATTCACGTGAGGATGTGCGTGGTATTCACCGCTGGGACTGCCTTTCACAGGGTAAGCACAGTCTGTTCGGCTTCAGCCTTGCGCCGGAGCAGGGCGACAGACTCAGAGAAATGGCGAAGTCGGGCAGCGTAACTCTCTGCGCCGAGGTAGATGCTGGCCCTGCCGAAGGTTCATTATACGTGATCTCAGGTGCTATCCTCGGTACAGACCCGTCACTTCCCGAGGTATGTGCATATGCTCATCTCGACGAGCCAGGTGCAAATGACAATGCATCGGGTGCATCAGCACTGCTTGAGCTGGGCTGCTGTCTTACCGATGCAATAAAGAAAGGTTTGCTCCCACGTCCGAAGCACACCATCAGATTCATACTCGGCCCTGAATATGACGGCTCTATCGGATATACTTATTACTATCCCGACCGCAAAAGACTTTGCCTGTGCGTAGCTGATATGGTAGGCAATGAGACGGTAGACCGTACACATATGGACGTGTGTCTTGCACCTCTCGCAAACAGATCATATATGGATGCCGCAATGCTTACAGCAAATGAGCGTTACGATGACTATGCAAGCACATCTCACTTTGTATCCACCAGACCGTTCTGGCCCGGATCCGATAATGTGATAAGCGATCCTATACTTGACACTCCGTCAGTCTCATTCGGAAACTATCCCGCTCTGAGCTACCACTCATCTATGGACACACCCGACTGCATCGAGCCTGACATACTCAAGAGAAACGGCATGATCGTAGGCGATGTGCTGTACATGCTTGCCGATACCGACATGGAGATATGCAGCATACTTGAAAAAAAGCTTCATGAGATATTTAAAAATGAAAAATACGACTTCGAAAAGAGACATGCTCTGCTAAAGGAATCACTCATCCGTTCTCTTGCTTCGCTCACGAGAATATGTGAAACATATATTCCCGAGTCGGCTGTGATCGAGGAAAAGTACGATATGCCCGAGTCGGTCAAAGCAAACGGTGGCGAGCGCATTCCCGTTCGTATCGTCAAAGGGCCGCTGAATTTTGCAACACATCCCGAAATAAGAAAAGAAGCTGCCCTGAGAACAGATCATTATACACCTCTGTTCTGGGCAGACGGAAAACGTAATTTATGGGAGATCTCTGTACGCACAGCACTTGAGCTTCACCATGAAAAGGATGAGGAGCTTATCGACATGTTTAATAAGCTCGAGCCTCTTTTCGATGTGCTCTCCAAATACGGTTATACGGATTGGAAGTAAGAGAAAAGTATATTTTTTAGGCTGAATATTGCATTTTCACATTAATATGTGCTATAATCAAAGTACATATTAATGTGAAAGAGGTTGAAGCCGCATGAGTGCATCCGCAAGATCAGCTAAAGTCGACATGACAGAGGGCGTTATATGGAAAAAAGTGCTTCTGTTTGCCATTCCTATTCTGCTTACAAATCTTTTGCAGCAGCTGTACAACACTATCGACTCGATAATCGTAGGACAGTATCTGGGTAAGATAGCTTTGGCGGCTGTCGGCTCTACAGGACAGATCACAAACCTGTTTATCGGCTTTTTTGTCGGAGTGAGCACAGGTGCCGGAGTCGTAGTCTCGCAGGCATACGGCGCACGTGACAACGACAGACTGCATAAGGCGGTACATACCTCTTTCGCAGTGGCGATAATCATAGGAATAGTGCTCGGTGTTGTCGGCATCATCTTCGCTCCGCAAATACTCACGCTTACAAAAACTCCCTCGGATGTATTTGATGCAGCAGTAGCTTATCTGCGTATTATTTTTGCAGGTATGCTCTTTACAACGCTCTACAACATCGGCAGCGGCATACTTCGTGCAGTCGGCGATTCACAGCGTCCGCTGTATTATCTTGCAGCCTCCGCTGTGACGAATATCGTGCTTGACCTTTTATTCGTCATGGTATTTGATATGGGCATAAACGGTGCCGCATTGGCTACAATCATTGCCCAGGCTATATCCGCTGTGCTTGTCATGGCAAGACTCATACGCACAAAGGATGTCTACCGTCTCGTTATAAAAAGCATAGGTATCGACACTCAGCAATTCAAGGAAATAATCCGTATCGGCATTCCGGCAGGTATGCAGTCTGCGATAATGAACCTGTCCAGCGTTATAGTTCAGTCATTCGTAAATGCGGAGGGCTCTACCATAATGGCAGGCTTTGCCGCCGCTGCGAAAATAGATGCATTCATCTACATGCCGATAAGCGCTCTCGCACTTACAGTAACGACCTTCGTCGGGCAAAACATAGGCTCCGGAAATCTCGACAGAGTGAAAAAAGGCTCAAGGACATGTATACTTCTCAGCGCATCGATGACCTTTGTATTCGGTATCGTCGCTGCGATCTTCTCCGAGCCGCTCATCTCACTTCTGAGCAGTGATCCTGCTGTCATATCGTACGGCGGCGACTTCGTAAAAATATTCGCATCACTGTATTTTATTCTTGCTATCGCCGAAGCCATGTCGGGCAGTATACGCGGTGCAGGCGTCTCGACTCCTCCGATGATGATCTCGATCGTAACGCTGTGCATATTTAGGATCGTCTATCTCTTCGTCTTAGTTCCTTTGATAGACAATATCCACGTCATCACCTGCTGCTACCCTGCTTCATGGCTCGTAAACGTTATCGCATTCTCAGTCTACTATTTCAAGGGCAATTGGCTGAAAAAAGCAAGGCAAAATCTGCCAAGTAAGGGCTAAGACATTAAGCAAGGATAGACTTCTTCTTTCCCTTTGAATTTTTCGGCCACTCCTGAATGCGTGTTACGTATTCGAGATTTACAGCCTGGATATTGCCGTTATATTCAACCAAAATACCGTTGTCGGTGACCTCCGTTATCGTACCCTTAATGCTTGTGGTATCACTTGTAATGGTATATACCAGGCATTCCTTACCGATAAATTTTTCAGCTAATCCTTTCATTCTTTTGCACTCCTTATTTCTATGATTACTGCGGCGACTTATGATCGCCGCATTTTTTCTTCTTCTGAACCGCTCACATGCGATAATAATAAGAAGAATAATAAATATATACAACCCGTTTCCCATAATTTCGACTCTCCTTCTTCGGAATTTGCAGCAGCTTTCACTGAAAACGAGCATACGCACCGTCGAAAAAGGTGCAAAGTCGAGCTTCACACCGAATACTTTATCCTCTTACAGCTTCTTCATATACATCCTTGATTTGTGATCCTCTCCGTCACCCTGCACCATGCAGAGAAATTCCCAGCCGTACCGCTCGTAAAGACCGACATGATCGGTAACAAGGTAAAGAGTATCTATGCCGTTCGTCTTCATATCACAGTACACATGATCGAGTATTTTACCTGCGAGCCTTTGACCTCGCCACTGCTCCTCCACATATACGGCACAAACATTCGGTGTCAGCTCCTTGCGGTCGTGGAAATCGTTATCGATAACGCCCATTCCGCCTATAAGCCTGTTGCCGTCGTCTAATGCCATATACCACTGCGGAACAGCAGAGCTGCTTTTCAAACACTCATCCATGCTGTCGAGATATGCAGACACCGGTATTCCCCACTTCTCGTGAAACCACTCCGCTGCCGCACTCTTCATTTCAGGCTCGTCCGTCAGCCTGACGATACGGCAGCCTTTATGTGCTGTGCAGCGAGAATATGTATCGGAAATCTCACGTCCATTAGTAGCCACCCGACACACCTCTTCTCTTATTTGACTTGCTCTTTATTGCTCGACAAAGCCTGTCGCAGCGCAGTAGAGCAGGATAGCCGATACGCTGAAGATCAAGCCTCCAAGTATATCCGTAAACCAATGCACACCGCAGATAAGACGTCCGATGACCATAAATGCCGTAAACAGACCGAGCAGGATGTTCACCGTGCTCCTGAGCTTTATGTTTTTGATCAGACGGTGGAGCTGCATCATAGCCGTCGGCAGGATGCACATTGCAAGCATCGTCGTAGACGACGGATAGGATGCCTCGAGAATACCGTTTATCAGCACAGGACGTCGATTTATCACATTCAATTCAAAGAACGCATAGACGCAAAATACAAAAATGTAAAATGCACCAAGCACTATTATGCTGCTGTCTACCTTGCGGAGACTTTTCCTCTTTACTAACTGCACCAGTCCGAGCACAGCAAAGCCGAATGCGACCAGTATTGCTGCAACTCCTGCCCAATCGGTTATATCATAAAGCACCATATGTACTCCGAACAGCTCATGCACCGCTTTGTTGATACCTGCGTATGCTACATACGACCCATTCGGGCCTATCGGCTGCATATCCGCAAACGTAAGTGATATAGTATACAGTATGAATACGATAAAAAGTACCGCTCCCGTGATCAGCTGCTTTTTTGCTTTGCTTTTCATTTGTATTTTCTCCTTTTTTCTTACCGACAGGCAGTAAAGGTATATGCTCTGTCTGTCACATGCATGTCATTTTTATTCTTACATAGGATTACCCCTGTACAGTGGAAAAGTCACGGCTTTGTTATTCACCGATGATCTTTACAAGCACATGCTTCGTTCTCTTACCGTCAAATTCATAATAGAATATCTGCTCCCATGTACCGAAGTCGAGCTTGCCGTCAGTTATCGCAACTACAGTCTCACGTCCCATTATCGTGCGCTTGAGATGTGCATCTGCATTGTCCTCGAAGCCGTTATGTGCATAGCGTGAATACGGCTTTTCGGGTGCGATCCCCTCAAGCCACTTTTCAAAGTCGCTGTGCAGTCCCTCTTCGTCGTCATTTATAAACACACTTGCCGTAATATTCATTGCATTGACAAGCACAAGTCCCTCTTTGACTCCCGACTCACGTACTGCCTGCTCTACATCCGGAGTGATATTGACTATAGCTCTGCGTGTGGGAAGATTGAATCGAAGCTCTTTTCTGTATGATCTCATGAACGTGATCTCCTTTTATTATTATATATTGCACCGATCAAGCGATGCACAGCCAAAGTGCCATATTTGCTGCCAGAAATACTACATTTACTACCGTAAATACGCATAAATACCGTGCCGTGCTTACATTTTCCTTTGCTATCAGCTTAAATGAGATAAGGCTCGCCATCGATGCTATCAACGTTCCGAGTCCTCCGAGGTTCACACCGATGAGCAGTGCTCTCGCATTATCTGTAAAGCCCGACAGCAGCAGTGCAGCAGGCACATTTGAAAATACCTGACTTGCCAATACGCCTACAACTACCTCATTTCCCGAAACGATACCTCTCAGAAGCTCATTTACAGTATCTATATTTCCGAGGTTTCCTATAAATATGAAAAGGAAAACGAAGGTCAAAAGCAAACTGTAGTCTACTCTCGTGATCGTCCGTCTGTCGCTCACAAGCACCGCCGCAACAGTCACCGCAAGCGTTACGATATACGGTATCACACGAAACACGGTCAGCAGTGCGATAAT
The DNA here is from genome assembly GCA_964461815.1 of uncultured Oscillospiraceae bacterium. GTDB lineage: Bacteria > Bacillota > Clostridia > Oscillospirales > QAMX01 > JAAZBA01. Next base: position 70,374 of record CAYWVF010000008.1, on the reverse strand, counting down.
GAACAGTACTGCGTATATCACACAGCGTCTTACATCGACCGCGCTATCCTGCGTCTCGTTTTCCTCAAGCTTTACCCTTTCCCGTCCGATAAGCATCGTCGATATCACTATCATTACAAGACTGAGCAGTGCATACGGCATTATCGTCGTAAGAAAATCGCTCATGCTCATATCGAATGCGGAGAACAGATACAGGTTCTGCGGATTACCTATAGGTGTCAGCATACTTCCGAGATTCGCTGCTATCGTTTCCAGTGTTACAAGGGGTATGAGCCTTGACATTTTCCCCGACATTTTCAGTGTCACAATCGTGAATGGCACGAATGTGATAAGTGCTACGTCATTTGTGATCACCATTGACGAGAAAAAGCACACTAAGCACAGTGATAAGCTCAGTCCTCGAACAGTACCCACTTTTCTTAGCAGCAGCTGAGCTAATATTTTGAATATTCCCAGTCCGCTGAGTCCTGCCATGACAAGCATCAGACAGAAAAGCAGTGAAAGTGTGCGAAAATCGATGTAATCTATGTATTCGGCGCAGGGCTTTACGATAAACGACGATATGACCGCAAGAACGAACGAAATTATAAGCACTATCTCGTCTTTGCAAAATCTTTTCACTTTATCCATGGCATTTTATCCTCTTATGCATGTAAATATCGGAACGCAGATAGCGTTCCGATATTTTTCAGCTTATTCTTCTTTATTTTCGTTGTCTGTGTCCTCGGAGCTGTCGCCGAGCTCACCATGTGTCTGCGGATCGTAAAGCTCATCCTCAGCAATGTCGAGATCAGCTTCACCAAGCTCCTCAAGGCTTGCCGGCATATCCGGGATGTCGTCGCCTATCTTCGGTCTGAATGCCTTACCCTCGTATTCATCATCGTCAAACTGTGTCGGATCCTTACCTCCGAGCATTGACATGATACCTCTCTTTTTATGCTTAGGCTCAGTCTCATGCACTCTGTGATGTGCGGTGCTTACCGAAAGTATATTGCTTTTTTCAAGTGCAGGTACTGCAAACATCTTGTAAAGCTCGCCTGCCAGCAGCGGGATAAAGCAGCCTACGAGTATTATCAGCCAATCACCGAAGCCGAGCGCCACTGTCTTGAACAGCGGACGGAGGAACGGGATATACAGTGAGCACAGCAGCAGAGCAAATGCTCCGAGTACGGAATAAACAAGGTTCTTATTTGTTGCGATACCGAGCTTCAAAAGCGGTGTGCGTTCACTGCGACATGCAAAGCTGCGAAGCAGCTCACAGCAGATGAGCATTGCAAATGCGATGGTCTGCGAATACATTGTGAGCTCATCGGCATTATAGCCTCTGCCCGAGCCTATATGTCTTGCGAACATGTAGCCGCCAAGGACTGTGATCGCAAGCACGACAGACTGAACGCCTATACCGAACATCATGCGCTTATCTATTATCTGAGCATCCTTTGTTCTCGGCTTATGCTTCATTACATCACGCTCGCCGCGCTCAGAGCCGAGTGCCAATGCCGGGAAGCTGTCTGTAACGAGGTTGAGCCACAGCAGCTGGATAGCCGTGAACGGCATCGGAAGTCCGAAAAGTATTGCGAAAAATACGATGAGTATCTCACCTATATTACATGAAAGCAGGAAGTTTACAAACTTTCTGATGTTTGCATATATCGTTCTGCCCTCTTCTACGGCGGAAACTATCGATGCGAAGTTGTCGTCTGTCAGTACCATGTCGGCTGTATTCTTCGCAACGTCCGTGCCTGTGATACCCATGCTCACGCCGATATCGGCACGCTTCAATGCCATAGCATCGTTAACGCCGTCGCCTGTCATTGCCGTCACTTCACCGTTGTCTCTGAGTGCTGTAACTATTCTCACCTTATCATCTGGCGATACTCTCGCATAAACAGCCGTATTCTTGACTGCTTCACGCAGCTCCTCATCACTCATAGCCGTGACCTGTGCGCCTGTCAATACGCCGTCGCCCTCACGCATAAGATCAAGATCCTGCGCTATAGCTACAGCCGTATCCTTATAGTCACCCGTTATCATAACAGGGCGTATACCTGCCGTGCGGCATACCTTTATCGCAGCCGCAGCCTCGGGTCTTGCCGGATCGCACATGCCTACGAGTCCGAGCAGCACCATATTGTTCTCTATTGTCTCACTTGATGAGTCTGCCGGAAGCTCGGTATACTCACGATACGCAACAGCCAGCACACGAAGTGCCTGCTTTGCCATGTATGAGTTCAGCTCCATAGCCTTCTTTCTCATCTCATCCGTCATAGGATGAACAGTGCCGTCAATATCTATATATTTACATCTCGATATGACTACATCGGGAGCGCCCTTTGTATATGATATCGGATGTACACGTCCCTTATGGAACGTTGTCATCATCTTGCGATCCGAATCAAAGGGGAGCTCCGTGAAGCGTGCGAAAATATCGTTCAGATCGCTCTTTGATAATCCTGCCTTGGATGCTGCCGTGATAAGTGCAGCCTCCGTAGGATCGCCTGTGATGCTCCAGCCGCCATTCGGATTTGAGCTTACCGTAGCATCATTACAAAGCACGCCACCTGTAAGCATCATCGCAAGGCTGCGGTTCTTCGATACATCGACCGTCTTGCCGTTAATATCTGTAAACTCGCCGTCAGGAGCATAGCCCGTACCGCTTACATTGTATGCATGACCGCCTGCCCACGCAAACTGTACCGTCATCTCATTCTGTGTAAGTGTACCTGTTTTATCGGAGCATATAACGCTGACAGAGCCGAGCGTTTCAACCGCAAGCAGTCTCTTGACTATGGCATTTCTCGTGACCATACGCTTCATGCCCATTGCAAGCACTATCGTTACTACTGCCGGAAGTCCCTCCGGGATAGCTGCAACAGCAAGGCTTACCGATATCATGAACATATTCATGATATTGCCGCCCTCAACGCCCTGACGGATAAGTCCGAGTATGAATACGAGAGCACATACTGCGAGGCATATCATACCGAGCAGCTTGCCCATCTTCGCAAGGCTCTGCTGAAGAGGTGTTTCATCCTCCTCGATATCCTGGAGCTTACCTGCGATACGTCCTATTTCCGTATTGAGACCTGTCTCGACTACGCAGCCCTTGCCTCGACCGTAGCTTACTATGCAGCCCATGTAGCACATATTTGATCTGTCGCCGATACCGGCATCACCGTTTATGATATCGTCCGCATCCTTTTCGGCAGGCACGGATTCACCTGTCAAGGAGGATTCGTCCACCTTGAGATTTGCAGACTCCACAAGTCTCATATCTGCCGCTATTATATCGCCTGCTTCAAGCACTACGATATCGCCCGGTACAAGCTTAGCCGTAGGTACCATCTGCACACGTCCGTCACGCAGCACACGTGCATTCGGTGCTGCCATCTTCTGAAGCGACTCGAGAGCCTTCTCAGCCTTGCCCTCCTGTATTATTCCCAGTGCCGCATTGAGCACCACTATCGCAAGTATGACTCCTGCATCAAGGTACTCTCCGACTATCGCCGATACGACCGCCGCTATCAGTAATACTATTATAAGAAAATCGCTTACCTGCTCCCATATCTTTGTAAGCATACTCTTCTTTGCTTTATCCGGGAGCTTGTTTTCGCCGTATTTTTCAAGCCTGTGAGATGCGTTAAATTCGGTAAGTCCGACATTTATGTCGCTGTTTTGCTCCTTCAGGACTTGATCTGCGCTTTTTTTATACCAATCCACGATGCTACCCTCTCTTTGCCGTTTATTTTTCAGCTACTATCTTATTTGACCGTTTCCGTAAATGATATACTTGTACGATGTAAGCTCCTTTAAACCCATAGGCCCTCTTGCATGAAGCTTCTGAGTTGAAATACCGATCTCACCGCCGAAGCCGAACTCGCCGCCGTCCGTAAATCTTGTAGATGCATTGACATATACGCACGCTGCATCTACCTTGGCATGAAACAGCTCCGAATGCTCATAGCTTCTCGTAACGATAGCTTCACTGTGTCCGCTGCCGTTCGTGTTGATCTCATCTATAGCCTCTTCTATATTCTTTACTACCTTCACAGCCATTATGTAGTCGAGAAACTCCGTTCGGAAATCCTCCTCCTGCGCCTTACGGCATTCGATGATCCTCTGTGTAGCCTCGCACCCTCGCAGCTCCACATTTGTAAGTCTTTCCTTTACCATCGGCAGGAACCCTTCCGCCTCGTTCTCGTTGACCAGCAGCACCTCCATAGCATTGCACACCGACGGACGTGAGCACTTGGCATTCTCAACTATATCCAATGCCATTTCAAGATCTGCTCCCTCGTCCACATACACATGACATATACCGATCCCCGTCTCGATGACCGGTACTGTCGCATTCTCAACGACCGATCTGATAAGACCTGCGCTTCCTCTCGGGATAAGAACATCGATCAGTCCCGTAGCCTTCATCATCTGCACCGAGCTGTCTCGTGAGGTGTCGGTAACGAGTGCTATAACATCCTCATCGAAGCCCGCTTTCTTCACGGCTTCACGCATGATCTCCGCTATGGCAATATTTGAATTTATCGCTTCCTTGCCGCCTCTAAGAACACACGCATTTCCCGTCATGAGGCACAGTGCCGCAGCATCGGCTGTGACATTAGGTCTTGCCTCGTAGATGATACCTACAACTCCGAGCGGCACACGCTTCTTGCCTACTCTCAGTCCGTTAGGCAGCGTCCACATGGAGTCTACCAGTCCGATCGGATCCTCGTTTGCTGCGATCGATGCTACACCGTCGGCAGCAGAACGAATACGCTTCTCATCAAGTCTGAGTCTATCGATAAGCCCCGGACGCATTCCGTTTTCCACTCCGGCAGCTATATCCTTTTCGTTTGCTTTGATTATTACTTCTCTTTTCTCCCATAATGCAGCGGATATCTCACGTAAAGCAGCTCTTTTCGCTTCACTTCCCGCTACAGAGAGCTTAAATGATGCTTTTTTTGCCCTTGAAGCCAAAAGCTCTACTGAATTCATGCTTTTACCTCCCTGTCGGCAGGAATATCGTGCCTACGCTTCTTCCGTTGAATAAGTCGTACAGCAGCTCCGGTCTGTCTCCTGCCATGATGACCATCACCTTGCCCTTGGACATCATATTCTCAGCCGCAATGAGCTTCGTTGCCATTCCTCCCGTACCTCTGGCAGTGCCGCTTCCGCCTGCACTGCGTCTCATATCGTCTGTGATCTCACGAACGACAGGTATCAGACGTGCTTCCTCGTATTCACGCGGATTTGCATCGTAAAGACCGTCGATATCCGATAGTATCACAAGAGCATCCGCATCACAAAGCTCGGCTACTACCGCACTTAGTGTATCATTATCACCGAATGCCGTTATATGACTTAGCTCAAAGGTGGAAATAGTATCATTCTCATTGACTATCGGGATTATATCCAGCTCGATAAGAGTGTTAAACGTATTTGAAACATTCTTTCTCAGCTCCTCCGTATCTGCAACGTCACGTGTCAAAAGGAGCTGCGCTACCTTGTAGCCGTACTCACCGAACAGCTTAGAGTAAATGTTCATAAGCTCGCTCTGTCCTACGGCAGCCGCAGCCTGCTTCATTCTTATGTCCTTAGGCTTACCCTGTATACCCATTCTTGCCATACCCAGACCTACCGCACCCGAGGTAACAAGTATGATCTCCATACCGTTATTTTTTAAGTCTGACAGCGTTCTGGCAAGCTGCTCTATTCTTCTTATGTTAAGCCTTCCGTTATCGTGCGTCAGCGTGCTCGTGCCTACCTTTACCACTACGCGCCTGACGCCTCTCAAGTCAGCCATTATCACATCCATACCTTTCCGAGTAAAATTTTCCTTCTTATATAGCACATATTTATCATATCATATAACAGCTGCTTTTTCAAAGAAAATCGGTAAAATTTTAAAAATTTTTTCTATATTTTTTCCCACATTTTTTCACAGCACATAATTGATAAACGGAGCTGCAAATACCGTCGTAAAGCCTGCCACAACTATCGCAAGACTCGACATCGCGCCCTCAAGCTCACCCTTTTCCAGTGCCACCGATGTGCCTATCGCATGTGAGCACGTACCCATCGACAGACCTACCGCCATACGGTCGGTGATCCTGAAAAGCTTACATGCACCGAGCGCACAGGATGCGCCTGTCATGCCGGTGATCGTTATAGAGAACAGTGTCAGCGCCGCAACTCCGCCTGTTTCCTCGGTGATACCAAGAGCTATAGCCGCAGTCACCGACTTCGACATGATGGAATAGAATATCTCAGGCTGAAGTGAAAACAGCTTTGACAATATAAATACTCCTGCGACCGCACTGAGCGCACCTGCCGCTACCGACACCAGTATGAGCAGCAGATTTTTTCTCAGTAGCTGTACCTGCTTATAAAGCGGTACAGCAAGTGCTACCGTTGTAGGGCCGAGCAGCATCGTTATGTATGACGCCCCTACATTATATACTTCATAATCAACATCTACTACTACAAGAAATGCTATCGTCAGCACGATACATGTAAAAAGCGGATTAAGTGCCTTTATACCTGTCTTTTTGACGATCCATTGTCCCATCCTGAATGTGGCAAGAGTCAAGAGTATTCCGAAAAACGCACTTCCCGTAAAGGCTTCCCAGATCGCAGTCATTTTCTCACACCCTCTCTCTTGTCTCTCAGCTTTATGAGCAGCTGGCACGTGTGACCTGTGACAAAGAGAGTAGTAAAGGTAGTCACTATGCTCGTCACGACTATTGCTATACCGCTTTCCTTCAGCACTCCCATTACAGTCAGCATACCTACTCCTGCCGGTGCAAACATGATAGGCATCATCGAAAGCAGCGCACTTGCCGCATCCTCCACCTGCTCAAGCTTTATGACTCCGCTGCACAACGCTATAAACAGGAGTGCCAGTCCGTATATCGTTGCAGGTATCGGCAGGTCGATAAGGCGATTTAGCACCTCACCGATGTAGTAAAATACGGCAATTATTCCGAATTGCATAAGATATTTCATATTTAAAGCTATGCTTTACTAAGCATACTCCTTTCCTCTTGAGCTGCGGTGCTTATATAAGCTCGCAGAGCTGTCTTATAAAAAGCAAAAACCCACGCCGATCACGGCGTGGGAGATTGATTTTGCATTTATCAGCAAAATTTCCGCACAACAAATACACATGGCATTCAGCCGATGTATTTATTACTTAGCGCTGTTTAACGCACGAGCCATAGCGCTCTTACGTCTTGCAGCTGTATTCTTATGCAGCAGTCCCTTTGCAACGGCACGATCGACCTGCTTTACTGTTTCCTTTAAAGCAGCTTCACCATTCTCCGGATTCTCGGCTAATGTAGCGGAATATTTCTTAAGTGCTGTTTTCAGTGCAGTCTTTGCTTGCTTATTCTCAGCATTTTTCTTTGCTGTTACAATAACACGCTTTTCGGCAGACTTAATGTTCGGCATTGGCTTTTGTCCACCTCCTATCCTTTCAAAATCTTAAGCTAGCACCGTATTATCCGGCGCGTATTCGTCAGTACTTATCATTTTAACACAATGCTGTTTAAAATGCAAGTACTTTTTTTGATCTCTGTAACTTTTTTTCAATTTTATATGTAATTACGGTATTTTCATTGTTTTGTACAGTATAAAATAGTAAAAAGCAACATTTTTTGATTGACAGTCTCTTTCCGTGATGTTATACTCTCTTTGTAAAATATTATTTATCTTACGGAGGAATACATTTTTATGGCAAAATCGAAGAAAGACTTATGCTGGAGCTATCTGCTCCATATAGGATATAACATGTGGGCAGAGGAAGGAAATACCGATCCTCGTTGCTTCTCCACCTCATCTCGCACTCTCCGCTTTGACATGGACACGTACAACACTATCATAGACAAGCTCTGTGAAGCCGGAGTGAACACTGTCGTGCTCGACCTCGGTGAGGGCATAAAGTACGAGAGCCATCCCGAAATAGCGGTAGAGGGTGCATGGAGCGTAGATTTCCTCAAAGCTGAGCTCAAGAAGCTGCGTGAGCGTGGGATCACACCGATACCAAAGCTCAATTTCGCCACAACACATGACGAATGGATGGGAATATACTGCCGTATGGTCTCCACACCTCAGTATTACACTCTCTGTGCCGACCTCATAAAGGAGGTATGTGAGATATTCGATCATCCTCAGTACTTCCATATCGGTATGGACGAGGAGGATCTCGACTGCCAGCTGGAATATCAGTACGTTGTGATACGTCAGCATGACCTCTGGTGGCATGATCTCAAATTCCTTGTTGACGCTGTTAAGGCAGAGGGTGCCACACCTATAATGTGGTCGGACATGGGTCGCTACTACCCAGACTTCGAGGAAAGGATCGACCACGATATCATACAGAACAACTGGTATTATTGGAATTACTGGCAGGACGTGGACGCTCACTTTACAGAGCCTGTCAAGGCTGAGGAGCTGACGGAGGCACGACTGGAGCACCACAATAAATTTGTCGATCTGTTCGCACGCTTCGACAAGGCAGGTCTGAAGCAGCTCCCGGCAGGCAGCACCTGGAATAACGAATACAACTTTGAAAATCTCATCCGATTCTCAAATAAGGTCATATCGGATGATAACCTCATCGGCTTTATGCAGACTCTGTGGGAGCCGACGACGAAGGAAAAGCTTGACAATCATATCCACTGCATCGAAAATATGAAGGCAGCTATGGACAAGTATGAGATTCTTGACTGATGAAAAATAAAAAATTATCTGTATTGCTTCCGATATTATTTATAGCCGCTTCCGTTGCGCTCGATCAGCTTGTGAAATACTGGACGACCGAGAAGCTGTACTATGTGGGCACTGTCCCGATAATCGAAAATGTATTCCACCTGACCTATGCCGAAAACACAGGCATGGCATTCAGTCTGTTCAGCGGACAGCGTTGGCCGCTCGTGATAATCAGTGTTGCCGCTATCGCCGCAATAATCGTGATGCTGTTTAAGAACTATTTTGAAACTGCGCTCGGACGTTGGGGAGCGTATTTCGTTATCGCAGGTGCAATAGGAAACCTCATCGACAGGATACGCTACGGCTTCGTAGTCGATCTGTTTGATTTTCGTCTTATAAATTTCGCCATATTCAACGTAGCCGATGTATTTGTATGTGTCGGAGGCGGACTGTTCGTACTCTACGTTATAATCATGTGCAGAAAGGAACAGCTTAAGAATGGCGATAACAGTACTGAGGGCTGAGCCTCACGACGAGGGTGAGCGAATAGACACATTTATTGCACGTGGGATCGATGGTATTTCACGCTCCGCTGCACAGCAGCTCATAGAGAACGGTCTTGTCACGCTAAACGGTGTGCCGATAAAGAAAAATCGGCGCACGTGTGTGGGAGACATATATATCATAGACATCCCGGAGCCGGAGGAAACGGAGATCGTACCTCAGGACATACCTCTTGATATAGTATATGAGGATAATAATATCGTAGTTGTAAACAAGCCTCGCGGAATGGTAGTGCATCCCGCTCCCGGTAATCCCGACGGCACTCTTGTCAATGCACTGCTGTACCACTGCGGCGAAAGTCTGTCCGGCATCAACGGTGAGCTGCGGCCGGGTATCGTTCATCGTATAGACAAGGACACCTCGGGTCTGCTTGCGGTAGCGAAAAACGACTTCGCACACCGTGAGCTTGCGATCCAGCTTGCCGACCACTCAATGTATAGAGTATATTTTGCATTGATATGCGGTCATTTACGCTCGGAGTCGGGTACTGTTGATGCTCCGATCGGAAGAAGCACCGCAGACCGTAAGAAAATGGCTGTTACCGACAAAAACTCACGTCATGCCGTAACACATTACAGAGTTCTGGAGGAGTACCCCGGCTACACTCTTACCGAATGTCGTCTTGAAACAGGCAGGACTCATCAGATAAGGGTACACATGGCATATCTGGGGCATCCTGTCGCAGGCGACAGTGTTTACGGCGGCAGAGATGAGTTCAAGATCGGAGGGCAGTTCCTACATGCCGGTAAGCTGTCGTTCATATATCCCGGTGAGGAGCGCAGAGCTACCTTTGAAGCTCCCATGCCCGAGGAATTTGAAAGAATATTGACGCATTTGCGTTCATTACTGTAAAACAATACAGAAAGAAGAGTATATTATGGATAAAAAATTAAGAACCGCTATCGTAGGTCTGGGCAGGATAGGCTTTCAGCTGCATCTTCCGAGTGCCGCATCGCATGACGGCTTCATCCCCTGTGCTGTCGTAGATGTCAGCACGGAGAGACTTCAGGAAGCAAAGGATAAGTTCGGCGTAACGGGCTACACCTCACTGACAGAGATGCTCGCCTCGGAGCACCCCGATCTTGTAGTCATCGCATCACCTACGCATCTTCATATGGAGCAGACCATAGAAGCTATGGAGGCAGACTGCGATGTATTCCTCGATAAGCCGATGGCAAAAAATCTCGAGGAGGTAGAAAAAATCGTCGAGGCTAAAAACCGTACAGGCAGAAAGCTCATGATCTTCCAGCCTCACCGTGTAAGACCCGAAACGAACGTTCTTCGTCAGATAATAAGCTCCGGCATTCTCGGTGAGATATTCATGTACAAGCGTGCCAACTGCTCCTACACACGCAGATGTGACTGGCAGTCACTGCGTAGGTTCGGCGGCGGTATGCTCAATAACTACGGTGCTCACTATTTAGATCAGGCATTATACATACTCGGCTCGAACGGCAGAAGTGCAAGCGTCAAGAATGTAAACTGCATCCGTCAGAAGATACTCAGCCTCGGTGATGCAGAGGATGTGGTAAAGATACTCGCTCAGACAGATAAGCATATCACAGTTGACATCGACATCAATGAGTGTACCTCTCAGAGCCTTGAGCCGTTCACCGTATGCGGTAAAAACGGTGCTGTCGTAATGCGTACTAAGGAGGACGGCTCAACTGTATTTGAGGTAAAGTACGTCGATCCTGCCGACCTTAAAAAGCTGGAGCTGTCAGACAGTCTTGCGGCAGCAGGCAGAAAATACTCTCAGGAGGATCCGATTCCCTGGAAGCTCAGGGAATATCCTATACTGCCGGAGCATGAAACGAACTTCTACGATCACTGCTACGATTACTACGCACTGGACAAGGCTCCGATCGTTCCGCTCGAGGATACAGTCGAGCTTATGAGACTGCTTGAAGTGTGCCGTGATATGTCTCAGAGTGACTTCGATGAATCTATCGGTTACAAATGCGAATGAGATCATTGATAACAGCTTTATCGATGTTTACGGCAATCCCCATGCCGCAGATAGAGTGGGATGAGCACGGAGGTGCGGCCGCTCTGTCACTGTTCGGTGTCGTGGGTCTGATTATCGGTGCGATATGTGCGGCGGTCTGCGCTCTGCTGTACCGCCTTGACACAGCTCTGATCCTCACAGCATTGATACTCGCATTTTTACCTCACATATTGTCGGGCTTTCTTCATCTTGACGGATTTATGGACGTTTCCGATGCCGTGCTCTCGCATCGTGACAGAGACGGCAGACTGAAAATACTAAAGGATGCTCATTGCGGCTCATTTGCAGTCATTATGCTCGTAATGCTGTCCTCCGTGCTGCTTTTCTGCACCTACGGTGCTGCTTCGCAGTCCGTCTCACCGTTGCTTTTTCTCGCCTCACCCATAATATCACGCAGTGCGGCAGGTCTTGCGCTGCTCACACTGAAGCCCTTGCAGGGCAGCTCGCTCGGTGCATATTTTACAAAAAACAAAAGACCGAAGCATATCATCATCCTTTCGCTCTCTCTCGTTATCGGCATAGTCATCGCAGTCTGTACAGGCTCAGTCTATGCACTTATTCTTGCCGCATTATCATACGCCGTCGCACTTATGAGTGCATACCGTTCACTCGGCGGTATCAACGGTGACGTGACAGGCTTCCTCGTATGCATCACCGAGGCAGCAATGCTTGCAGGCTCGATCATATAAATTCGAGGTCAGCTCAAATGAAAATATATCTTATACGCCACGGCTCCACCGAAGCCGGAGAAGCTCACCTCTACTGCGGCTCAAGTGATGTACCGCTGTCGGAAAAAGGGCGAGGTGCATTGACTCCATCGTCTCTTTCGCCCGATATCGTCATATCAAGTCCGCTGCTGCGCTGTATCGAAACAGCACAAATATTATTCCCACATCGAAATATAAAAATATCGTCCGAGCTCCGTGAAATGGATTTCGGACGATTTGAGCTGCACTCATATGAGGAGCTTAAATTCGATAAGGCTTATATCGATTGGATCACCGATGTCTCCGGCGACTTTATATGCCCCGGCGGTGAATCCAAAAACACGTTCTTTCGCCGTGTATCGGATGCCTTTTTACATGAGCTGTCGCAGCTCGACTGCGGCTCGGCTGCATTCATACTTCACGGCGGAGTTATCGGTGCGCTCATGGAGCTTTACTGCACCGAGAAAAAGCCGTATTACGAATGGAAGCCGCCTTATGGTGGCGGCTTCGCTGTTAAAGCATCTCGATATACACTTACTTTTGATAGATATTTATAGTCTTTATCTTTATTTCCTCTGTTGTGTATTCACCCTCGCCCTCGGCATGTGAATACTCTGTAGCATACTTAAGTCCCGAGGTTACCTTACCGAATGCGGCATATTCACCGTCGTAATTCTTTCTGTCGTCGAGCAGGATGAAGAATGAGCTGTACGCCGTATCGTATTCGCTTCTTCTCGCCATCGAGATCGTGCCGCGAACATGGCTCTGTGTATTGTTCCAGCCGTTGCTCTTTACCTCGGCACGGATAAAGTAATCCGGGTCGGGGTCTGATTCGGTCTGGATCAGTACATCGTCTACTGTACGTGTAAAGCATTTTCCGTCGTAGTAGCCGCTCTCCGCAAGTGTTACGAAGTTGCGAACGGTTATCGGTGCAGCCTTCGGATAAAGCTCACCCTCGATAACATTTCCGTCCTCCATTACGATCTCGAAATTGATCGTAGCGGAAGTGTTGTAGTCGATGGGCAGCTCATCGGCCGATGTGATCACCTTTGCGCTTTTTCCGCAGCCCGATAAGACAGTGCATATCAGGAGCACGAAAGCCAGAATGACCGATAGTCTCTTGTAGGGTCTCATTTTGATTTTCCTCCGAAATTTTTATATCTTTATACATTTTACAACAGTAAATATGTACGGTCAAGTAACAAATTGTTAATTTATATGATAATCTGTCATTTAGTTCATTAAAAAGATACTCAATAACAATTGACTTGCGGAAATATTAGTGATAAAATAAAATGAATAGTTATAATAAAGAGGTCAAACATGTTTTTATCCGATAAATGGAACGATTTTGAAGTACTCGACTGCTCCGAGGGCGAACGTCTGGAGCGTTGGGGCAAATATATACTTATCCGTCCCGATCCGCAGGCTGTATGGAGCAGCGGCAGGACTGATCCCCGTTGGCGCAAAGCCGATGCGAGATATATCCGCTCATCCTCCGGCGGCGGTCACTGGGAAAACAGACGGCTCCCCGATTCGTGGAAGATAAGCTACAGAGACCTGTCATTTAACCTAAAGCCGATGACGTTCAAGCATACCGGCCTTTTCCCGGAGCAGGCTTCGAACTGGGATTTTGCAGCGGAGCGCATCAAGGCACGTATAAAGGCAGGCAAGCCGGCACGTGTCCTGAATCTGTTTGCATACACAGGTGCTGCATCCATCTCGGCTGCTGCGGCAGGTGCCGAGGTATGTCATGTCGATGCGGCAAAGGGCATGGTCGCATGGGCAAAGGAAAACGCAAGGCTTTCCGGGCTTGAAAATGCACCGATACGCTGGATAGTCGATGACTGCGCCAAGTTTATCGAGCGTGAGATACGCCGTGGCAGACGCTACGATGCCATTATCATGGATCCTCCGTCCTACGGTCGAGGTCCATCCGGTGAGATATGGAAGATCGAGGATAATCTGTACGATTTCGTAGCACTTTGTACCCAGGTAATGTCGGACGATCCCGACTTCATAATGATAAGCTCCTATTCCACGGGGCTTGCACCCTCCGTTTCGGGCTACATACTCGGACTCACCGCAGGTAAGCGATTCGGCGGAGGTAAGTGCGAATGTGCGGAGCTTGCGCTTCCCGTATCCTCTACCGGAATGGCACTCCCCTGTGGCGCTACGGCACGTTTGAGTTTTTAACATACTGTTTTTTGGACGTGAATTACATTGAAAGACTTTATAATATCCGATAATATCAAATTTGAATATAAGAATGCGGAGGGGCAGTCACACACTGCGCTCAATGGGCTTGACATAACGATCTCAAAGGGCGAGTTTGTAGCTGTACTGGGGCACAACGGCTCAGGTAAATCCACCTTTGCGAAGCATTTGAACGCCATCCTCGTTCCTACCGAGGGTAAAATGACGATAAAGGGCATGGATACCGCAAATGACGAGCTGCTATACGACATCCGTCAATGCGTCGGCATGGTATTCCAGAATCCCGACAACCAGATAGTTGCGACAGTAGTCGAGGAGGACGTGGCATTTGCTCCCGAAAACCTCGGCGTGCCTCGTGAGGAGATAAGAAAGCGTGTCGATGATGCGCTCGAAGCAGTAGGCATGACAAAATACAAGCTTCACGCCACGTACAAGCTCTCAGGCGGTCAAAAGCAGCGTGTTGCCATCGGCGGTATCATAGCCATGCGGCCGGAGTGCATCGTACTGGACGAGCCTACGGCGATGCTCGACCCTGTTGGCAGACGTGAGGTCATGAAAGCAATACGTATGCTGAACCGTGAGCTCGGCATAACGGTCGTGCTCATAACACATCACATGAATGAAGCTGCCGAGGCTGACAGAGTTATAGTGATGAGCGAGGGCAAGGTCATTATGGATGGTACTCCGCGTGAGGTATTCTGGCGTCCGGATGAGCTGTACGATGCAGGGCTTGCAGTACCTCAGCCCGTGGAGCTTCTCCAGCTGCTCAGAGCCGACGGAGCTGATCTGCCCGAGGGACTCCTCACAGTCAGCGAATGTGCTCAGGCTCTGGCTAAGTATATCATAAAGGCTCAATCCTCTCTCTAAATCTACACAGAACGGATCTATCAAAATGGGAACCATAATAGAAACAAAAAATCTTACATATACATACGGCGTCGGAACTCCGTTTGAGCATACGGCGCTCGATAACATATCCTTTAAGATCGAGGAGGGCGATTTTATCGGCCTGATCGGTCATACAGGCTCGGGCAAATCCACACTCGTTCAAATGCTGAACGGACTCATCAAGCCTTCCTCCGGCGAGGTATACTTCCGCGGACAGAGCATCCACGAAAAGGGCTACAAGCTGCGTGACGTGCGCTTCAAGGTCGGACTTGTATTTCAGTACCCCGAGCATCAGCTCTTTGAGGAGACGGTATATAAGGATATCGCCTTCGGTCCGAAGAACATGGGGCTTTCCGACGAGGAGGTAGACTCACGTGTACGTGAGGCCGCAAGGTTTACAGGCATACGTGACGAGCAGCTCGACAAGTCTCCGTTCGAGCTTTCGGGCGGTCAGAAGCGGCGTGTAGCTATCGCAGGTGTGCTTGCGATGCGTCCCGAGGTGCTCATACTGGACGAGCCTACATCGGGTCTCGATCCGCACGGTCGTGAGCGTATACTCAAGCTTATCAAGACATACCATCGTGAGCGTGGTACTACGATACTTTTCGTAACTCACAGCATGGAGGATATCGCACGTACCGTTGAACGTCTCATCGTGCTGAACGACTCGAAGATAGTGCTCAACGATACTCCCGAGAACGTATTCCTCGAGGCTGAGCTTCTCGACAGCATCGGTCTTGCAGTGCCTCAGATAACGAAGGTATTCATGGAGCTATCGGAAAAGTACGGTATCAATATCCCGACATCGGTATATACCGTAAAATATGCAAAAAAAATAGTGGATGAGCTCATCTCGAAGGGAGGACAGTCCAAATGATAAAGGATATCACTCTCGGTCAGTACTTCCCAGGTGACAGCATCGTCCATCGGCTCGACCCTCGTGTCAAGATAACGCTCACTCTTGCATATATCATATTGCTGTTCGTGGCAAAGGGTCCTATAAGCTACGGTATCTGCCTTGCTGCGCTCATCTATCTTATCGCAGTATCAAGGATCAGCATCAAGGTTATATTCAAAAGCATGAAGCCGCTTTTGTTTATAATTATATTCACTGCTCTTCTCAATATGTTTTATATCGAAGGGCGCACTCTCGTAGAATTCTGGATATTCAGCATCTCCTATGAGGGTGTCGAGACTGCAATATACATGGCGCTTCGTATCGCCATGCTCATTGCAGGCACATTCGTGCTCCTGACCTACACCACATCTCCCATCATGCTCACCGACGGTATCGAGCATCTGCTCAACCCTCTCAAGAAGGTAAAATTCCCCGTTCATGAGCTTGCAATGATGATGACGATCGCACTCCGATTTATCCCGACGCTCATCGAGGAGACAGATAAGATCATGAGCGCACAGAAGGCACGAGGAGCCGATTTCGAATCGGGCAATATTATCAACCGTGCAAAGGCTCTGGTGCCTATACTTGTTCCACTGTTTATCAGCGCATTCCGCAGAGCAGACGAGCTTGCAGTAGCTATGGAATGCCGCTGCTATAGAGGAAGTGTTGGACGTACAAGACTTAAGGTGCTCAAAATGCAGCGTGTGGACTACTGCGCTATCGCTGTGAGCATCATACTAACAGCAGGGATCATCGTCTCTGCAATATTTTGGTGATTATGGCTACAAATTATAAATTAACATTATCGTATATCGGTACAAATTATCACGGCTGGCAGCGTCAGCTCAATGCGTTCACGATCCAGGCAATACTTGAGTATGCTCTGGGCAAGCTGACGGGTGAAAAGGTACACGTAATCGGCTGCGGACGTACCGACGCCGGCGTACATGCAAGAAATTATGTTGCAAACGTCTTTCTCAACACGACTATTACCGTGGAAAAGCTGCCGCTAGCTTTAAATGCCTTTATTCCCGATGACATTTCCGTGCATAAGGCTGAGATCGTTCCCGACGATTTTCATGCATCCTTCTCATGCATCGAAAAGGAATATACATTTTCTATCCTGAACTCACGCACACGTGATCCGTTTCTGTCCGACAGAGCGGCGTATATCCCTGCACCGTTGGATTTCGACAAAATGTCGGAGGCAGCACGTTACTTCGTGGGCGAGCATGATTTCTCGTCTATGCGTACACTCGGAAGTAATGTAAAAACCACCGTCAGGACGATCTACCGCTGTGATCTGTCGAAAGACGGTGATCTCATCCGTATTCGTGTCGCCGCAAACGGCTTCCTCTACAATATGGTCAGAACTATTGCCGGAACTCTGATGTTTGTCGGTCTCGGAAAGATAAAGCCGGAGGAGATAAGCGATATACTTCTCTCCTGCGACAGGAAGCGTGCAGGCCCTGTCATGAAAGCCTGCGGACTTTGCTTGACAGGTGTAAAGTACCCGGAATAAACATCAAACACGTTCTCAGTATAAAAAGGAGTAAGTAAGTGAACTACACTATACGTCCGTCCGACAGCGCAGAGGCTGCTATTCGTGACAAGAGGCTTGAAGCGGTAAAGCACATAAGAAAGATCGTGCTGCTATGCATCTTT
Source organism: uncultured Oscillospiraceae bacterium (assembly GCA_964461815.1). GTDB lineage: Bacteria > Bacillota > Clostridia > Oscillospirales > QAMX01 > JAAZBA01. The sequence continues at coordinate 52,718 of CAYWVF010000008.1, read as the reverse complement.
GTATCGGCAGTGCTCAGTATTTATTCTTTCCGCACCGATATGGCAGAGGCATACGCATCACTCAAAGCCAGAAATCAGCTTGAAAGCATGGCTGAGACTGATATCGAACGCATATACTTTGAGCCTGACAGCACTAACCTCTATTCACTTTACAACTACAATCTCACCGTACTCAATCATGGTACTCTGAAAATGTACGCTCCTGCCGGAAATGAGCTCCTTTCACTTCAGCTCGGCTTCAGCCGACCCGCACTTGAGACAGGCTCTACCTATGTTGCAGCCTACGACCGTGGAGGCAGATCGATAATCATAACAGGACAGACCTCACTCGTATCCACGATCACCGAGGAGGGCGATATAATATCACTTGATCAGAACGATTCCGGCTTCCTCGCCGTGACACGTGATGATGATTACTACCGCAGTGTCGTGAACGTTTACGACAACTCTCAAAATCTTATCTACCAGTGGAAGACCTCGGATTATTATCTTCTCCGTGCAGTGCTGTCTCCCGACAGCAGTCATATTGCCGTTACCGCTCTCACTCAGGACGGCGGTGAGTTCAGATCGAAGATAATCTTCTTCGACCTCAGCCGTGAGGAATTCGGTGCTTCTTACATTTTCGATAACTCTCTCGCCACAAACATGTATTTTCTTGACGACGATAAGCTCTGTGTCATAGGAGATAACAGAACAGTCGTAATAGATAAGCTCGGTCTCGAGCTGTGCTCCTATGAATATGGGAACGATATGCTCAAAACATATGCCGCAGGCTCAAACTGCGTCGCTCTGTCGCTGACAGACAGGACGAGCGGACTCGGCGCAAAGCTTGTCACTATAAGTGCCGACCATACCGAGCCTGTTTCGATCTACACCGACGATGCGATACGAAAGATATCGGTAAACGGAGACTATGTCGCAGTTCTGTATACTCAAAGCACTGAGGTATACGACCGAAAGCTCAAAGCATACGGTCAGCCTGTAGAGGTATACGGAGTGCGTGACCTTCTCGTAAACAGTGACGGCAAGGTGCTTCTCATATATTCCAGTGAAGCTGGCTATGTTGACTTTATCACTCCGTTCAAAAACGCTCAAAGCACCTCGGAAGCATCCGAATAAAATTTAAGCAAATTCCAGTATAAGGAGAATGCTTTTAAAACCAAAGCATAATTACTATCATGACATCTGCACTGATCATAGACATAATACTCGTCGCAATATTCGCATACTGCGTCTACATAGGTGCTCGCAACGGCTTTGTCAGGTCTGTACTTTCTCTGGTATCGACCGTCGTAGCGCTGTGTCTGACCTTTGCGATCGTCGGCGGCTTCTCGAATGCTATTTCCGACAGGTACATTGCACCTGCGGTCTCCGCTCTTATCGGTGAAAAGGTAGACGAGACGCTCGGTGACAGCGGAGATGAGCTTGCATCGACCATCGTCAAGGCATCGGACAAGATCGTATCCATAGTAAGCGACATGATCTCCGACGATAAGGAGCAGGAGGATGCAGCTTCGAAGGAAGACTCGTCTTCGGAAGATACCGAGCTCGACGGTATAGACGGTCTTGTAACAAGCGTCTCCTCGATGATAAGCCACTCTCTGACTGCGTTCATACTATCCATCCTCGTCTTTGCTCTGATAAATGCAATACTTAAGGTAGCGATAGAGCATCTCGACTTCGTCAATAAGATACCTGTCGTAGGTCCTGTCAATATCACGCTCGGCGTGATACTCGGAGCGATCACAGGGTTCGTTTTCCTGTTTATCCCGGTATGGGTGCTGCTGACATTCCTGCCGGAGCTGCTCAATTCAGAGCCGTTTTTCTCCATAGATGAGATCTCGCAGAGCCATGTGCTGAAATTCGTGGTAGAGCGGTTTTGGATGTAGGTGCTCACATATTCGATATTATCACCGCAAGGGCATTATTTACGAAATGAGCTGTTACCGCAGCCTCAAGTCTGCCCGTCTTCAGATACACATAACCGAACGCTATACCTGCCGTGAACATGGCAGGTATTTTTATTGCCGGCAGATGGAACAATGCGAAAAACATTGCCGTCACAGCCACAGCCACACGTCCATCCGTGACACGCTCAAGCTCCGTTTGCAGCATACCCCTGAAAAACAGCTCCTCGCATACGCAGGGGATAAGCGCCGACAGGATGAGCTCATTCAGAAGCTTCGAGCCGTTATCCGTCACCGCAGTATCGGCTGCATCCAATATAAAGCTCACTGCCGCTGTAATACATAAGCCGACTGCAAAGGCTGCTATGCCGCAAAGTATGCCGATACCGAGACTCTTCCCGAGTCTCAGCTTATTTTTCTTCTGTCCGAATTTTACGATATATACGATACCTATAAATGCATAAAGTGCGTAGCTTACGAGCGGATCGAGTATATTTTTCATCGCAAGCATAGCTAAAGTGACAAGCATCACCGATAAAGCTCTCATCTTCACAGTCCTCTGTTTCGCTTTTTCACTCTATTATATCATATATGATAGTCAAAAACCAACAATAAAATAAAATAAATTCGACTTATTTTGGAAAAACTTTAAAAATAAGCTATTTTTTATAAAAAAAGCTTGCAATTCACTAAGGATAGTGATATAATACAGGATAGAAAAGGAGAGTGGGTCAACAAACCCACTCTTTATTGTTAAAGCAGACGTACACACGATATCATTTAAGGCAAAATTTTTTATTAGGAACTGTTTATTATGAAAAAGAAAGCATCCAAACAGGGAAATTCCATAACACGCATAGAGGCACTTCTTCGTCCGACAGTCGAGCAGCTCGGGCTGATCTTCTGGGACGTCACTCTTGTCAAGCTCGGAGGCAGCTATGAGCTGACGGTATTCATCGACAAGGATGGCGGCATCTCCATAGACGACTGCGAAGCGGTGAGTCGAGCACTTGACCCGATCCTCGACCGTGAGGATCCTATCGACGGAGCGTATATGTTCTATGTATCGTCTGCCGGTACGGAGCGTACACTGTCACGACCTGAGCATTTCGAGCACTGCATGGGAAGCGAAGTCGTTGTAAAGCTCTATCATGCGATCGACGGTGCAAAGGAGTATTCCGGCAAGCTTACAGCCTACAGTGACGACAGCGTTACAATAGACAGCGGCAGCGGTGAGACCGTTTTCGTCTTAACAGATGTTGCAAGTGTTCGTCTTAAAGCATAAAACATAATTTAACGGATATATAATGCGATATTAAGGGTGGTATTTTTGGAATGAGTGAAAACGTATTTAGCGCACTGGAAGCGTTGGAAAAAGAAAAGGGTATACCTAAGGACTATATGCTGGATAAAATATCTCAGGCACTTCTCGCAGCATATAAGCGTGATAATGACGGAGTAACGGAAAACATAGTTATCGAGCCGGACGAAGTGAAAAAAGAGCTTCGTATGTACGCCAAGAAGACGATAGTCGAGGCTGTGGAGAATCCCACGCTCGAGATCACGCCTGAGGACGCACTGAAATATACACGTCATCCTGAGCTCGGAAGCATTGTCAATGTTCCGATAAAGGCGATGCAGTTCGGACGTATCGCAGCTCAGACAGCAAAGCAGGTCATAATCCAGGGCATCAGAGAAAAGGAGCTCGGACTCGTATTTGCAAAATTCACGGCAAATGAGCACGAGGTCATGACAGCGGTAGTAAGCCGCATCGAGCCGAAGAACGGTGCCATCACACTTGAGATGGGCTCGGGAGCTGAAAAGTCCGAGATACCGCTTCCCGCATCAGAGCAGATCAAGAATGAGAAGCTTAAGGAAGGCGACCATATAAAGATATACATCGTAGAGGTAAAGAACGACAGAGGCCGTCCGAAGATACTTATCTCACGTACACATCCCGGCCTTGTACGCAGACTCTTTGAGCTTCAGGTACCTGAGATCAGAGACGGTCTTGTTGAGATAAAGAGCATTTCACGTGAAGCCGGCGGCAGAACGAAGATCGCCGTATATTCACCCGAAAAGGATATCGATGCTATAGGCGCATGTGTAGGCCCGAGAGGTGAGCGTGTAAGTGCAGTCGTAGCGGAGCTCGGCGGTGAGAAGATAGACATCGTTCAGTACAGCGACGATATGGAAAAATTCATCGCAGCAGCACTTGCTCCGGCAGAGGTCTTGTCGGTAGATATGATCGAGCCTAAAAATTACAGAGTCATCGTTCCGGATGATCAGCTCTCACTTGCGATAGGCAAGGAAGGACAGAATGCAAGACTCGCAGTAAAGCTCACAGGCTGTAAGATCGATATAAAGTCACGTGCGATAGCTGCATTTGATGATAAAAACAAGGCTAAAGCCGAAACGACCGCAAAAAAGACAGAGGAATAATCATTTTATCACGTAACCCACGGGAAATGAGGGATGTCCGTTTTTGTGGTTCTTGCGACGATCGGTCGCTCATTTTCACCTACGTGAAAACCACCACAAATTCCGATGAAAGGATATATGCTTTGCACGGCAAAGCATGGTATAAATATGAAACCGAAAAAAATTCCCATACGCCAATGCCTTGGATGCAGAGAGCATTTTCCGAAAAAAGAGCTTATCAGGGTCGTGCGTAGCCCCGAGGGTGAAATATCGCTTGATTTCAAAGGCAAGAAGCCCGGCAGAGGTGCGTATATATGCAAGAATCAGGAATGCCTGAAAAAGATACGCAAATCGAAGGCTCTCGAGCGTGCCTTCGAATGCACCGTACCGGATGAGGTATACGATCAGCTAAGCGTGGAAATGGAGGAACAGATCATTGGATAGAGAACTTTCTATGCTGGGGCTCAGCAAAAAAGCAGGAAAAGCCGCAATAGGGCAGGAAGCGGTATCCGATGCCATAAGGCACGGCTACGCCAAGCTGATACTCATAGCGGCAGATGCGTCCGACAACACACGCGAACGCTTTGAACGGCTCACATCAGGTGAGGATAAGGTCGTACATGTAGTAACTCCGTTTACAAAGCAGGAGATAGGCAATGTACTCGGTCGTGCGGAATGTGCGATAGCGGCGGTATGTGATGCCGGTATGGCAGCAGCCATTGCATCGCATCTCGTGCAAAGAGGTATTTCAGACGAGAAATTTGCGGAACGTGCTTCACGCCTTCAGGCTGAAGCAGACAGAAAGCATGCAAGAAAATATAAAAATAACGACAATACGAGCGGAGGTGTTCGATAATTGAGCGCAGGAGATAAGTACAGGATCCACGAATTTGCAAAGGATTTTAAGTTGACATCTAAGGTGATAATGAATATTCTTACAGACTATAACGGAGAGCCTCCGAAGAACCATATGCAGGTGCTCACAGAGGCAGAGCTCAATTATCTGTTCGAATATCTGACACAGCAAAATCAGGTGGACAATATCGAAAAGGCTCTAAACGAGCAAATGTCAGCTCCGGCAGCTGATGAGAATACAGAGCCTGCCAAAAAAACGGCTCCGGTTAAAAAGACTGAACAAAAGAAGACTGAGCATAAGGCTGAAAAGCCCGCACCTGATAAGAAGGAAGATGCTCCGAAGGTGGAAGATAAAGTGAAGACAGCAGAGACTAAACCGGAAAAGAAGAATGCACCCGAAGCACCCAAGCAGGAGACACCAAAGACAGAAAACATCGGCAGTCCGGCAAAGGCAGAGGGAAAGAGCGACTACCGTGCATCAAAGGATCAGTCTCGCTTTGCTCCTCCCAAGTTCACACAGCCGCAGAAGAATAATGCTAAGCGTCCCGAAAAGCAGCAGCCAAAGCCGCAGCCGCAGCAGAATCAGTTCATCCACAAGGGAAGTGACTCCTCCGATGCAGCTGTTACGGTAATGTCAGAGCACTCCAAATCATCTCAGAAGGGTACCTACGTCAATACACGAGGTGCAAGCGTAAACCTCGCACGCTATGACGACAGAATAGATTCGCTCGTACCCGAAAAGGCTGAGTTTACACATGGCGCTACAAAGCAGAAGCTCACGAAGAAGAACGGTGAGAAGAAGCAGTCTCAGTTCATGGGCTCTAAAAAGCGTCAGGAGGAGCAGGATAAGCTGCGTAAGATCCAGCAGGAGGTAATGAGAAAGCAGCCCATCAAGGTCATGATCCCGGACGAGATCTCCGTAGGTGAGCTTGCACTCAGACTTAAGAAAACTGCCGCCGAGGTCATAAAGCAGCTCATGAAGCTCGGAGTTATAGCAAGCATATCACAGTTCATCGACTTTGATACGGCATCGCTCGTAGCTATGGAGCTCGGTGCAAAGGTAGAGCATGAGGTCATAGTCACAATCGAGGATAAGCTCATCGACAACACAGAGGACGCTGAGGAAAATCTCGTACCGAGAGATCCTGTTGTAGTCGTTATGGGACACGTTGACCATGGTAAGACATCACTGCTCGACTGCATCCGCCGTACAAACGTTGCGGCAGGTGAAGCAGGCGGTATCACTCAGCACATAGGTGCTTACAGAGTAAAGCTCGGCGACCGTGAGATCACATTCCTTGATACTCCGGGTCACGCCGCATTCACATCGATGCGTGCTCGCGGTGCATCCGTAACAGACGTTGTAATACTCGTTGTTGCAGCGGATGACGGTATAATGCCGCAGACGATAGAGGCTATAAATCACGCAAAGGCAGCTAACGTACCGATAGTCGTAGCTGTAAATAAGATAGATAAGGAAAACGCACAGCCTGACCGTGTTCTCCAGCAGATGACAGAGTACGGTCTCGTTCCCGAGGAATGGGGCGGTGACACGATAGTGTGCAAGATCTCCGCTCTTAAGGGCGAGGGCATCGAAAATCTGCTTGAGATGGTACTTCTTACGGCAGATATGCTCGAGCTGCGTGCAAATCCCGACCGCAGTGCAAAGGGTACTGTCATCGAAGCAAGACTCGACCGCGGACGCGGCCCTGTTGCTACTGTGCTCGTGCAGAATGGTACGCTCCATATGAGCGACGTTATAATCGCAGGTAAGACTGTAGGTCGTGTGAGAGTTATGAACAACGACCGTGGGCAGAAGATACAGTCCGCAGGTCCGTCCACCCCTGTTGAGATCATCGGTCTTTCCGAGGTCCCGAATGCAGGTGATCTCTTCTACTCCGTAGCCGACGAGCGTATGGCAAGAGAGCTTGTCGAGCAGCGTAAGGAGGAGGAAAAGGAAGAGCAGGCTAAGAGCGTTGCAAGAGTATCGCTCGACTCACTCTTTGATTATATCAAGGAGGGCGAGGTCAAGGAGCTCAACCTCATCGTCAAGGCTGACGTTCACGGTACAAGTGAAGCAGTCAAGGCATCTCTCGAGAAGCTGTCAAACGAGGAGGTCAAGGTACGTGTCATCCATTCCGGTGTCGGTGCTATAAATGAATCCGACGTTATGCTCGCCAGTGCTTCCAATGCTATCATCATCGGCTTCAACGTCAGACCCTCTGTCGATGCATCCGAGGGTGCGGCACGTCAGGGTGTTGACATAAGAACGTACAGAGTCATCTATGATTGTCTTGAAGAGATGGAAGCTGCTATGAAGGGTATGCTTGCACCTAAGTTCAAGGAATCCGTTATCGGTCACATCGAGGTTCGCCAGACCTTTAAGGCCAGCGGACTCGGAACCATCGCAGGCTGCTACGTTCAGAACGGTAAGGTCACACGTCAGTCCAAAATACGCCTTGTTCGTGACGGTATCGTTATCCATGAGGGTGAGATTGCATCACTCAAGCGCTTCAAGGACGATGCTCGTGAGGTACTTGCAGGCTATGAATGCGGTATAACCATCGAACGCTTCCAGGATATCAAGGAAGGCGACAGCATCGAAGCGTATATAATGGAAGAAGTTAAGCCATAATTTTAAGGCGGGTATGTAAAAGCTGCCCGCCTTTTCTGAATTTTATCATACACAAACAACAAAGGAGCAAAGTTTGACTTATGTCTCAGCAGCGAATCAGCAGAATTTCAAACGAATACTTGAGGGCGTTGTCGGAGACAATGCGTACACTCAAGGATCCGCGTATCGAGGGATTTGTAAGCATTACTAAATGCGAGGTCACAGGCGACCTCCGTTATGCTAAAATATATGTAAGTGTCTACGGAAGCGAAGCACAGGCTAAGGCTGCGTTCAAGGGACTGAAAAGTGCCACAGGCTTTATCCGTCGCGACGTTGCGTCAAGGATCAATCTTCGTGCCGCTCCGGAGCCTGTTTTCGTACTTGACGACTCCATCAAGAGAGGTACATCCATCCTCCGCACGCTAAATGACATCGAGAGCGTTCCCAAAAAGGTAAATGTCACGATAAAGGCTGACATAAACGACGTCGTAAAGCTTTTGCAGGAAAGTGATAACTTCCTTATACTGACTCATGTCCGTCCCGACGGTGATACTGTAGGCTGTGCCTCCGCACTGTGCAAAGCACTGAATATGTGCGAAAAAACTGCATTTGTTCTCGAAAATCCAGAGCTTACGCCACGTTATGCGCCGCTTTTTGAGGGCATCACCGCACCGGAGGACTACACTCCCGACACGATAGTCACAGTGGATATCGCAGATAATTCGCTTTTCCCGAAAAATGCTGAAAAATACATCGGCTATGTCGATCTTGCGATCGATCATCACCGTTCACTGCCCGATTTCGCCAGACTTGCATACTCCGAGCCGACTGCTGCCGCATGTGGTGAGATAATCTACGATATCATCAATATGATGAACATTTCCATCGATAAAAGCATTGCAAATGCGATATATTCGGCAGTTTCCACCGATACCGGCTGCTTTAAGTTTTCAAACGTAACGTCTCGCACACTCCGTGTAGCTGCAAGCTGCCTCGATGCAGGTGCTGACGCTGCGCTGCTCAACAGAAAATATTTCGAGCTGCGCTCACAGTCACGCATGAAGCTCGACGGAGAAATACAGAGCGGTATGAAATTCTTCGAGAACGGAAGGATTGCACTCGTGCTCATAAGCCGTGATATCATCCGTGAGTATAATATCACAAACGACGATCTCGACGGCATTTCCGGCATTCCTCGCACGATAGAGGGAGTCGAGGTAGGCATCACCGTCACAGAGCGTGACGAGGGCTGCAAGGTATCTGTACGCACAGGTGCCGAGGCAGATGCTTCTCAGATCTGCAAGAAATTCGACGGTGGCGGACACAAGTGTGCGGCAGGCTGCACTCTGAAATATCCGCTTGAGGAAGTGGGAATGAAGCTCGTCGAAGCGGCGGCGGATATCCTGAAAAAGTAGCGCCACGCAGTCTGATCTAAAAGCACGGTAACTAACAGCTTATCTGACAGAAAGGAGTCCGTATGCAGCCTGAACGCAATAGCTCACGCAGTATTTTAAGTAAAAACAACTCGCTTTGTATCGTTATCGCCGTGATGCTTGTATTTACGAGCATCTGGGCGATAGCATCAAGGCTTATAAATGCATTCATTTCCGACTTTGTGGCTGCCGAGCTTCTTTCAAGCACAGTCCTATCATTTTCATATATTAATCTTGCGTTAAAATCAATATTTTCGCTTGTATTGGGCATTCTTCTGCTCATTTGCGCTAAGTCAGCCTATGGAAAGAACAAGGCTGCATTTATCGTCGGAGCTGTAGGGGAGCTTATCACACCTCTGTTCAACCTCGCAGCGTACACTCTCATTAGAAGCTCCGACATCACGAGTCTGCTGTCACTGATATTCGTACCTCTCGGTATAATGCTCATCGCAGCTATGCTGCTGCTTTTTGCCATTGAGCGTGAAAATATACCGGCTGTCCGCATTTCCGGTATCGTATCAGCAGTATTCACCATAATACTCGGCGTATCAAATACAGTATCCTGCTTTGCATCCTACATGCTGTTTGTGAGCACGAACATACAGCCGTTCATTACGATGCTCTCCGTCAGCAGCACTTTAAACACATTCCTTTCGATCATATCTGGCATACTGTCGGCACTCTGCTTCTGTCTGATCTACACGACAAAGGAATATAAAGAAAGCGTGGTTGAATAATGTTTCGTTCTCTGCATATGAAGCTTGTGCTGATCCTCGTGCTTCTCATACTGTCGGTAATGATGGTAGTCGGAACGATGCTTGTCAGCCGTGTAACGACATTTTATCTTGACGACTTCAAGACACAGATGGAGACGGTATTTACTCAGCGTCTCATCAGCGAGCTTGAATCCTCCGTCGATGAAGAGGCTTCCGATGACGTCCCGGAACAGCTGCGTGATATCATAAACGCATACGCAGGCCCTCTCGGTATAGGCTCGAACAGAAACTTCTATATCCTCGATTCATCTGGTCGTTACCTCACAGGCTCAAATGAGGTGCTCGGAGCTGCATTGGAGCAAAGCCCGAATATAATAAAGGCAATAAACGGTGAGGTAGGCTCAAGCATAGTCATGAGCAGTAAATATATGGATCTTGCGATCCCGATATCCTCCGATGATGCCACGTATATAGTCTACGTCAAGGATAACAAGGTCGAGCTTACGAATCTTACGCAGGTGCTGTTCTCCATTATCGCACAGGTCATTTTGTTCGGTCTTGTATTCTCCGTTATACTCAGCTTTTTCCTTTCGAAAACAATGACCACTCCGCTTGAAAATGTTACAAAGGGCGCAAAGCTGTTGGCTGAGGGTAACTTTTCAAGTACACTTCCCGTGCAATCAAACGATGAGATAGGTGTGCTCACGCAGACCTTTAACAACATGGCTGAGGCATTGCAGTCAACGCTCAAAACAGTTGAAAACGAGCGTAATAAGCTCAACACGCTCTTTCTGCACATGACCGACGGTGTTGCCGCCTTTGACAGCTCGGGACATATCATACATATGAATCCGGCAGCAGAGGAAATGCTGTCAAAGAAATTCTCCGAAGACCTTACATACGATATGATCTTCCCCGGACTCAATGCCGACCTGTCCACTCCCGACATTCAAAACGGTGTCGAGTACAAGCAGGACAACCGAACGCTGCGTATCTTCCTTGCACCTATCGCATCTCCCGATCACGGCAGGGGAGTCATGGCAGTTATCCACGATATCACCGAGCAGTACAAGCTCGAGATGGCACGACGTGAATTTGTGGCGAATGTATCGCATGAGCTGCGTACACCGCTTACAAGCATAAAGAGCTACACCGAAACTCTTATCGATGCACCCGATCTTCCGCCTGAGCTCTCGGAAAAATTCCTGGGCGTTATCAATAATGAAGCTGACAGAATGGCACGTATCGTAAAGGATCTTCTCACTCTCTCACGTCTTGACTACGGTAAGCTTGATCTTAAAATATCTATATTCCCACTTGATAGGATGCTGACCTCTGTCTACGATGCTATGCTCTTCGAGGCTAAAAATCACAACCACGAGCTGCTGATCGATCTTGCGGAGGGACTTCCGAATATCGAGGGCGACCGTGAAAGGATAGAGCAGGTCGTTGTGAATATCGTAGCAAACTCCGTCAAATACACTCCGAACGGAGGCAGGATAAAGATAGCTGCTCATTCTACGGAGAATGAGGCCGCTATTTCAGTCACCGACAACGGTATCGGTATTCCAAAGGAGGATATTCCACGTCTGTTCGAGCGCTTTTACCGAGTGGACAAGGCTCGCTCACGTGAAAAGGGCGGTACAGGTCTCGGTCTTGCCATTGCAGGTGAGATAGTAAAATATCATCACGGCTCTATCAACGTCGAATCCACGCTAGACGTCGGCACTACAGTTACGATAAAGCTTCCGCTTCGCTTTGATTCGGTGATAAAATGATAAAGAAATTACCTGATCGACTTATTGAAGCCATAAAAACGGCTATAATTATTATATTGATAATATCTGCTGTCATTCTCACCTATAACGTATGGTTCTATGGCAGCTCCTCGGGGAGTGCATTCTCCGCACTCTTTAAACGCGAGCAGACCAGCTCCGACTTTTTCGAGGAATACGAGGAGAGCTCATACACGCTCAGTGTCATGTCACCTCTTCGCTGCACTATCCGCACGAATATGGGACTTTATCACTCATACTCCGCCGACAGCTCATCGAGAGTCAATGCACAGACAATGTTTGAAGCTGTATCACCTACACTTGCGGAAGCTCTGTCCTCCGCTTCACCTCCTGTTCAGGTCACGAACAAGGACTGGGCTGATGCGCTTTCGAAAAACATGATGCTGCTCGACTTCGAGGGTGAGATGCCTGTACGAGCACTGTGTGCCGCACTCGGTGCAGAGCTCAACAACAGCTCCGATCTGTCCGTAAGGTACATTCTCATCACGGCAGACGAGGGCGATACCGTGGATATATATTTCAAATCCGACTCAAGAAGCATTTACAAATCGGAGACCGGCTGCGATTCACTGTATATGCAGTCCTTATTCGACGAATATCTCCCCAACGGATATTACTTTATGTCCGAATCAACGGAGGGTAGTCTCGCACCTCCGGAATTTATCGTATCATATACCGAGCAGGATGTATATGATCTGAGAATATCCAATATCCTCGACGAGCTATCCGGACTCGACTCCAATCGTGCGATAGACACTATCCTGGAAGCGTTCGATTTCAATCCGTACACCGCAAAAAGCTACTCCGAGTCAGACGATGTGAGCGTTTACGTAGAGGAGCTGAACACACTTCGTATCTTCCCCGGCGGCTACCTCACATATTACTCTCCCGAGGTAGATGAGCTGCCCGGAGTCGATATATCAGATGCGAAAAAAGCCTCGCTTATAGGTGAAGCAAGCAGGATATGCCAGTCTATTTCCTCCTATGCAGGTAATATAGGGACATATGTGATCAGAGCATATTATAACGAGAGCAGTGAGCGCTTCATCATACTGTTCGGCAACGAATATACCTCTATCCCGATCATAAACAACAACGGCTATTACGCTAAATTCGAATATAAAAACGCACTGCTTGTAAGTGCGGAGCTTTCGCTGAAAAGCTTTCATCCGGATAAGGTCAATACAACTCTGCTGCCCACGGTACAATCAATAGCCGCTGCCGCCAACGGCAGTGAGCTTAAGGATTTCAACCTGTATTACTCCTCCTCCGGCAAAGCATGTTGGCTCTATTCCAAGTAAGGAGTGTGAAAGCTTTGGAGTGGAAAAAAGTAAAAAACATTATCATTCTGCTGCTCGCTGCGGTAAATATCTTCCTGCTGCTAAATCTCTATTCACTCATGCGGGATGAGCGTATCGCCATGAAGGAGGCAAGCGCAGGCACGGTAGCATATCTGAACTCCAAGGGTATATCGATAGATGAAAATATCATACCCGAAAAAAACAGGAGTCGTAAAACAACAGTCATAGAACGCTCCGAGGACAGCGAGATCGCCATCGCCTCATCTCTTGTGAATGGAGATAAAGTCACCTCCGCAGGCAGCACGATCACCGTCGCAGGAGTCAACGGTACTGCGACGTGGCGAAGCGGAGCCTTGCTCGATGCTGATATCACTGTCCCCGGTATATACAACAGCGGTGACGAAGCAGTCCTTATCGCTTATCTTGAAGCCGCAGGCATCCATACAGCAGGGTACACCGCCGAATCGGATGAGCTGGGCTTTACTCTGACGATCAACAAGAGGCTTGGCGGTGACAGCGTGATGAACTGCTCGCTCGTCATACGGTGTGAGGAAAACGACCGTGCGACGGTCTCCGGGCGATGGTTCACAGGTGACGGTGTCGCGCTCGATGACTACACCGAAATCGATCCTCCCGGGCTTATCATCAAGTATGTCGAGCATATGGAGCGCAGCGGTGTAAATACTATCTCGATCGATAATGTGGAAAACGGATATATCGTGCAGCAAATGACAAAGATAGGAATAATTTTGCTTCCTGTGCTAAAAATAACAGCAGACGGGAACAGCACCTATATCAGTGCGACCGACGGGAGCATCGTTCTAAGCGAAACTTATTAAATATTATTAAAAGGTTGACATAATACTATTTTTCGTGGTATAATATAGTACTTATGTATAATATGATGTTATATTTATGCATGTGCATCTCAGCTAACGCATCCTGCAATATTTGCTTCGGAATTTAAGTGCATCCGTATCAAAGCATTGCATCCTGTCAATAATCGATATGACTATGCATCATAAGTATCGACGTATTATTTGACCGCTGACGTCGGCGGACTGGAGATTGTTATGGAAAAATATATTATTAACGGCGGAAAGCCTTTATATGGTGAAGTCTCTGTAAGCGGTGCAAAAAATGCAGCTCTTGCCATCGTTACCGCTACCGTACTGGTAGAGGGGACATGCATTATTGAGAATGTGCCGAAGATCAGTGATGTAACTGTTCATTTGAATATTTTGAAAAAGCTCGGCGCACATGTCAAGCTCATAGACGATAAGACCGTTAAGATCAACTGTTCAAGAATACGTACATCTAAGGCACTTTTCGACGATCTCACAAGAAAAACACGTGCATCATATTACTTTATCGGCGCACTTCTCGGTCGATTCAAAACAGCACATGTATCTATGTCCGGCGGCTGTAACTTCGGCGGTGTTCGTCCTATCGATCAGCATATAAAAAGCTTTGAGCAGCTCGGTGCTACTGTCGATGTGAAAAACGGTATCGTTCATGCCGATGCTTCACAGGGCTTGATAGGCTCGCATGTATACTTCGACGTCAACAGCGTAGGCGCTACAATGAACGCTATGATGGCTGCTGTCAAGGCTCAGGGTCTGACGATACTTGAAAATGCGGCAAGAGAGCCTCATGTCGTAGATCTTGCGAACTTCCTTAACACCATGGGTGCCGATATCAAGGGCGCAGGTACGGATGTTATCAAAATACGCGGTGTCAATCAGCTCCGCGGCGGATTTTACTCCATCATCCCCGATCAGATCGAAGCCGGCACATATATGGCAGCGGTATCTGCTACCGGCGGCGAGATAAAAATAAACAATGTCATCCCGAAGCACCTCGAATGCATCTCGGTAAAGCTTGCGGAGATGGGTGTTGAGGTAGAGGATCTGGGCGACGCTATAATAGTACGCAGAACAGGTGAGCTTACACGTACTAATATAAAGATACTGCCCTATCCGGGATATCCGACAGATATGAATCCCCAGACGGCTGTACTTCTGTGTCTTGCGAAGGGCACAAGCATACTGACAGAGACGGTTTGGCCGAACAGATTCAAATATATGGATGAGCTTAAGCGCATGGGCGCTAAGGTGCAGGTGGATGGCTCAAGCGCTATCATCGAGGGTGTGAAGACGCTCTCGGGTGCGCCAATAGAAGCATGTGATCTAAGAGCCGGAAGCGCACTCGTTATCGCCGGTATGGCAGCCTCGGGTGTTACCGAGATCTCCGGCATAGAACACATCGAGCGTGGATATGAAAACATCATCGACAAGCTCAAGTCACTCGGCGCTGATATCAAGACAGTCGATGTCAGGAGCGAGGACGAGGTCTACGGTGCGTCCGTCTGAGCCTGAAAATTTACAACGACCTTCAAGCTGATTTCGCATATATGCGGCGTCAGCTTAATTAATGCATCAAGAGGTAGTCACAACAATGAAAAAGTATACCAGATTTTCGATAATACTCATCGCCGTCATAATGCTTTTTTCCTGTACGTTCACCGCATCCGCTTCAGATGACGGCAGACTCTACACACTCTATTATAATAATGATTATGATTTCGCATTGAGGATGCCAAAGCTTTGGCTCAGAAATACCGAAATATCCGGCTACGAATCAAAGCACTCCATCTTCAAGTATCAGCTCAACGTATCCTTCTACCCCGAGGATTATGAGATCTCCGGCATACGCTCAAATGTCGTCACTCTTTTTGTCATAGACGAAAAGGACTTTACCGACAAGGTGACGGAAAGCGGAATATTGCCGCTGTTCAATCAAAACGGCTACACCTACGCATACAAAACATACGAAAACATCTACGAGGATGCTGTAGGCAAGCGCTACGATGCACTCACAGCCTCACTCAACCATATAGATAAAATATACACTCCGCTCCATCAAAGTGATGAGGATATCGCAGAAGCAATGCTGGCAAGCTTCAAAACGACTGTAAATTCAGTTCCTATGTCACCCGTCAGGAAGACCCTTGAAGCCTTCGGCTATACAGTATCATGGGACGGCGATACACAGTCAGTAACAGCCGAGCGCGGCAACGATACCTATGTTCTCAAGGTAGGCTCATCCTACTACACTCACAACGGTAAGCGTATTCACGCAGCTGCACACGTTGTCAATACCTCATGGACGACCTATATGTCTACCGATATTACACGTGTTCTGATCGATAACGCATTTGAAAGCGGACGTATGATAAAGTCTGAGGTCGGCTATGCTTACATGTTCACCTCCGACGACACGTCAACTCAGGAAATAAACGTGCTCATCCACAATGAAGATCATATCGAAACATCGTACTCCTCCGATTCCGACTCTGCAACGATAGTAGCTGTCAGCAACGAGGAGTGGAGCAAGCTCATCTCGTCACACGCTCATTACAGAAGACTCGGCGAATCCTCCGACTCCACGATCGTCTATATCACGAACAGTGATTCCGTCGTTAAAAATGTAAACTTCTGGATCATCTGAAATATTCTTTAAAAATAACCTCATGCATTTTAGGTAATACTAAATGCATGAGGCTTTTATTTTGCCCGAAAGGAGCATTATTTCATGAAAATACGAGTAAAAAAGCAGGATAATAACAGACGGTCGCATATATGTGAAAATAAAAAGTCGGAGGATAAAAATGGGAGATAGATTTATCGTCGCACGTCGCACCGATCTTGCATGTGAAGCGCATGAGCTTACAAAAAGCACCTCCGGTCTTGACAAAATAGACGGTGTAACAGCTATTCAACAGGAAAAAAGCGGATTCACCGTAACAAAGGTAACGATCGAGAACGATGCAGGTGCTCGTGCCGTCGGTAAGAGTGTCGGAGAGTATATAACGGTGGATATCGGTGCATTTCTGCGCCGTGAGGAGGACGCTTTTGCAAATGCAGTCACCACGGTTGCAGCCGAGCTTCGAGGGCTGACGCATATCGGCAAAGACTCATGCGTGCTTGTGGTCGGACTTGGCAACGACTGCATAACTCCGGATGCTATCGGCCCGCTTACGGTGAAAAATATCATGGTAACTCGCCATGCCAAGCAGCAGCTTCCGGAATACTTCGGCTCCTTTCGCTCTGTAGCTGCACTGAGAGTCGGAGTGCTCGGCACTACGGGCATAGAAAGCAGTGAGCTTGTTTGCTCCGCAGTCGAGAGCATAAAGCCCGAGCTTGTTATCGCCGTTGATGCTCTCGCATCACGCAGACTCGACCGACTATGCTCTACCGTACAGCTCAGTAACAGCGGCATAATTCCGGGCTCGGGTATCGGCAATTCGAGAGGTGCGCTAAATGAAGCTACACTCGGTGTGCCTGTGATCGCAGTCGGAGTACCTACAGTTGTGGATGCAGCTACGCTCACCGCCGATCTGATAGAGGAATGCGGTATCGAGCCGCCCGATAAGCTGGGTGAGCTGTCGGGAGTGATTGTCACGCCAAAGGAGATAGATCAGCGTGTGTCGGATATATCGAAGCTCATAGGCTATGCAGTGAACGTCTCGCTGCACGACGGTATCACCATCGAGGACGTGGATATGTTTTTGTCATAGCTTCGCTTGTTTTTGATAATTTATTATGCTATAATATATTATCACTATATAAGGAGTCATATAAAGTGGACAAAAGCACATTATTTGAGGTCACATCGGAGCTTTATGACAAGCTCACGACGGCATCAATGAAGATATGGAGCTATGCCGAGACTGCATATACGGAGCATGAGTCGGTCAAGGTGCTCATCGACCTTCTCGAGGATGAGGGGTTTGACATATGCCGCAATGCAGCAGGGATAGACACTGCATTTACAGCTTCGTACGGTGATCATTCTCCGTGTATCGCACTGCTCGGTGAGTATGATGCTCTTTCCGGGCTGAGTCAAAAGGCAGCGTCACCGTCAGAGGAGCCTGTCACACCCGGCGGCAACGGTCACGGCTGCGGTCACAATCTTCTCGGAGCAGCATCACTCGGAGCGGCGATACTTCTCAAACGTGCCATTGAAGCAGGTGAGCTCAAGGGCAGAGTAGTATACTTCGGCTGTCCGGCAGAGGAGGGCGGCTCGGGTAAGACATTCATGGCACGTGAGGGACTGTTCGAGCAGGCTGACTTTGCGCTCGACTGGCATCCTGCATCTGTAAACGCTGTCGAGGTGAGCAGGACTCTCGCAAACTATCAGGCGATATACCATTTCCACGGTATCGCATCACATGCCGGAGGCTCGCCCGAAAAGGGGAGAAGCGCGCTCGATGCGGTCGAGCTTATGAATATCGGAGTGCAGTTCCTGAGAGAGCATATCCCCACGACCTACAGAGTCCACTACGCTATCACCGATACGGGCGGCTATTCTCCGAATGTCGTACAGGCGAATGCATCTGTTCTCTATCTCATGCGAGCACCGTTCATAGATGAGGTACACGGTCTTTTTGAACGTGTCAATGATATCGCACGTGGTGCGGCGCTCATGACAGGTACGAGCGTGGAGATGGACTTTGTCAAGGCATGCTCCGGCGTTATCCCTAACGTCACTCTTGCAAGGGTCATGTACGAAAACCTGAAGGCTGTCGGTGCTCCGAGGTTTACCGATGCCGACCATGCTCTTGCGGAAGCTATCTCGGAAAGCTACGGCGGTGCTGCTATCCCCTATGACGCTCCCGAGGATTTTTCAGGCGCACTCGCTACATATATCAGTCCCTTTGCTCCCGATCCCGAGCTGGTCACCTCCGGCTCTACGGATGTCGGCGACGTCAGCTCATGCATTCCTACCGCAAGACTCAACATCGCATGTGCTCCGCTCGGTACTCCGTCTCACTCATGGCAGACAACAGCCTCATCCTCAAGCTCTATCGGCTTCCACGGTATGGAATGTGCCGCAAAAGTGCTTGCATATACGGCTTACGATATTATGAACGATCCCAAGCTCATCGAAAAAGCTCGTGAAGAACTAAATGACCGCCGAGGCGGCAGCAGCTATGTCTGCCCTATCCCCGACGGTGTTATTCCGAGAGCTCTTAAATTCAATTAATACTTCTACGCAGTCCGGTGGGGTACTTATTCTTAAGTATTCCGCCGGATGCTTTTCCATATCCTATAATATATCCGCTCACCGTGACGGCACAATAGCCGTTTTCGCTGCATTCGATCTCGCTTCCGCTCACATAGCTTCTGTAGCTGTCCTCGTCAAGCTCCAGTCTTCGCAGTACTGTCCTCGGCTCGGCTGCCATGTAAAGTGAATGTGTCGGCTCGAACCGCTTTGTCTTGAACGCTCCGACATGCACTCCCTGTGCAATGGCTATGCTCAGCTCACGCACGCCCGGTGCAATGAGATACACATTGTCACCGTATACAAGAGGCTCGTACCACGGCTCTGAGCTGAAATTATCGCTCCAAAATGAGCTGAATAATGCATTTTCATCCCTTGTCAGTGCTCTGAGCCTGACCTTTCCGCACTGCTTGTACCGTGATGAGCTTTTCTCCTGTCTTGAGACGCT
Source organism: uncultured Oscillospiraceae bacterium (assembly GCA_964461815.1). Taxonomy (GTDB): domain Bacteria; phylum Bacillota; class Clostridia; order Oscillospirales; family QAMX01; genus JAAZBA01. Next base: position 33,161 of record CAYWVF010000008.1, on the reverse strand, counting down.
TTCATGACTGTCTAGCTTACGCATTTTCGCTACGAAATGACCCTCACCCGGTACGATGTGCGGCATCAGCCTGGCTGCAAGTCGTATGTTCTCATGTGAAGCTCCGCACCACTCCGGCTTTGCACTGTAAGCACTCAAGTGCTCTATCTCTTCCATCTCAAATTCCGGATGTGCGGTCAGGAAGCTGTCTATGACCATCTCATTTTCATACACGTTAAGAGTGCATGTCGAGTAGACTAGCGCACCACCGACCGCTGTCATGGCGGCGGCATCCTCAAGAATAGCTGTCTGACGCTCGGCACAGGATAGAGCATGTTCGTATGTCCACTCGGTCAGCGCATTTTTTTCACGCCTGAACATACCCTCGCCGGAGCACGGTGCATCTGTCAGCACAAGGTCAAAGCTCTCCATGAAATGCTTTCGAAGGTCGTACGGCATCATGCTCGTGATGGCTGCATTCCTCACACCCATGCGCTCAAGGTTCGATCTCAGCGGCTTCACACGTGAGCCTACGCACTCGTTTGAAATAAGTATACCCTCTCCACGAAGCTTTGCTGCGATATGCGTGGATTTACCTCCCGGTGCAGCACATAGATCGAGCACTCTCATCCCCGGTGCAGCACCTGCCGCCTCACCTACGCTCGATGCGCTCGGCTCTTGCAGATAATATAGCCCTGCATCATGATATGCACATACTCCCGCAGGCTCATCGTTACCTATAATGAATGAGTCGGGGCAAAGCGGTGAAGCTTCTAAGCCGAACGGTGATATACTTTTAAACTCCTCTGACGACAGTCTCAGCGTATTTACCCTCAAGCCTCGCTTCGGCTCACCGTTTTCAAGTGCGTCTATCAATGCATCACCAGCAAGAGGACGCATCATGGCTGTAAATTTCTCAGGAAGCTGTCTCATCTGTACGCTCTGACGTCTATATACTGACTCCATGCACGTCTGCCGTTAGCGTCAACAAGCTCGACACGTACAAAATTGTCATTCGAGTCGATGGGATACTCTGCGTAATTGTCACAGGTATCGCAAAGCTTGCGGCGGTGCGGAGTGTAGAAGCTGTCACTCATAAATCTTATAAGCTTAACGGGGGATGCCTGTACAGTGATCTTTCCCTTTTCAACGTTAATGCTCGTAAATCTCGGGCCGCAGGATGAATAGAAGTTTCCTGCATAAAGAGCTTCCATGATATCCTCCGTGGTCAATGACCTTGCGTTGACATAGACTGCACTGTAGCATGCATCACCGTTGTAGAAGTGTGCATCATCGGATGCAAAGGTACGGAAATTCTTCCTGCTTCTGGCAATAAGTGCATCGCAGAAGTTCGAGCTGTTTCCTCTTGCCTCGGGGTCGGACACGGAATTCATTATCTCGACCGCATCGTAGCCCGTGAGAGCCATTGCATCATGTATTCCCATGAGTGACCAGTCGGGGTGGCAAAGTACGGCGAGTCCTCCATGCGACTTTATATGATCGATTATCGCCTGAGGCTTATGCTCCCACATTGAGCAGTCGATACCGTCGGCTGTATGCTCGTCTGTATTTATACCTACGATATGGTATGCGACTCTTGTCTCCATATCGTTGAATGCAAGCTCTATTCCCGAAAGCATCAGCATTCCCTCATCGATCCCGGGCTTACTGAGTCTGTCGTGGTCGGTGATCGCTATGAAATCGTAGCCGTTCTCCTTATACAGGCGAAGTACTTCCTTCGGTGACAGAGCTCCGTCACTCACTGTCGTATGTGTATGCAAATTTCCCTTGTACCAGTTGAATTCATTATTGAACAGTTGCATAATTTCCTCCGTAATTGCCATAATAATGTATAAATATGTTATTATGGCGGTGTTTATTGTGATCGAACTTAAAAATATCTCAAAAACGTACAAACGCTGCGGCAGCTGTGTCGAGGCACTTAAAAATGTCTCCGTAACTATTCCCGAGGGGAAGCTCGTAGCTGTATTCGGGCCGTCAGGCTCCGGAAAATCCACTCTGCTATCGATACTCGGCTGTCTGGATCGTCCCGACAGCGGTGATTATTTTTTGCAGGATGAGAATCTTTCACTTGCAAGCAGTCGCAGGCGTACAGAGCTTCGTTCCTCTGTCTTCGGCTTTGTATTCCAGAGCTTCAACCTGATATCGCAGATAGATGCGCTTGAAAATGTGATGCTTCCGCTGACCTTTCGTGGGATAGGGAAGCGTGAGCGCAGGGATGCCGCACTCGGCGCACTGAAAGCAGTCGGGCTGTGTGACAGGATACACCATAAGCCTGCGGAAATGTCGGGTGGGCAGCAGCAGCGCACATCTATCGCACGTGCCATCGCAGCAGACCCATCGATCATACTAGCAGATGAGCCTACGGGAAACCTCGACAGTGAATGTGCTCTCTCTATTCTCGATATCCTGAGAAGCCTTGCCGACAGCGGTAAAACGGTGATACTTATAACTCATGACAGGTCTGTCGCCGATGCTGCGGACGTTATGATACGTATCGAAAACGGCTGTGCTTATATGTAGCTATCAATAGCCTCCATCACCGTCGAGCGAGTCGTCATTCTCTACCCATTCCGTCTGAACGTCGATAATGCGGTACTCAGTTTTTGTGAGTCTGAGCACTACCTTTTCTATACCGGCATTTATTATCAGGCGCTTGCACATGCTGCATGAATTGACATTCGGGATATATTCACCCGTCGATGCTTCACAGCCTGTCATGTACAGAGTCGAGCCGATCATCTCATGTCTCGGAGCTGCGATTATCGCATTTGCCTCCGAATGCACGCTTCTGCACAGCTCGTACCTGTGACCTCTCGGTATCTCCAGCTTCTCACGACGACAGTAGCCGAGGTCGCTGCAATTTTTTCTGCCTCTCGGAGCTCCGTTATAGCCTGTAGAAATGATCGTATCGTTCTTTACGATTATTGCGCCGTACATTCTGCGAAGACATGTACTGCGTGACATTACAGTTTCCGCTATGTCAAGGTAATAATTGATCTTATCGGGTCTTGTCATATCTGTTCCCACACCTTGATGTACAAGGGTTTTCCTTTCATCGTGATTTACTGCCGCCCTGCACGGCAGACTGACCATTTCCTATCGAGCATAACAGCAGGGATATCTTGGAAAAACAAAAAGAAGAAATAGCCGCCGTTACTGCGTTCTACTTCTTCTTTGTCTTTCTTAACAGCTTACTCTGCTACGTACGGCAGAAGAGCGATGTATCTGGCGCGCTTAATAGCTACTGTGAGCTGACGCTGATGCTCTGCACATGTTCCTGTCATGCGGCACGGAAGGATCTTTCCGCGCTCGGAAACGTATCTGCGAAGCTTCGGTACATCTTTATAATCAATATGAGCTATCTTGTCAGCGCAGAAGCTGCAAACCTTACGGCGCTTGCGGGGCTTTGCTGCCTGAGCACTTCTGTCTTCACGACGAGCTGTGTTTTCGCTCTTTACATTCGTGTTGTCCATTGCTATATTCCTTTCTATATATTTTCTAATTTTTAGAAGGGTACGTCATCATCATCTGCGAGCTCTTTGAAGTCAGCTATCGGAGCTGTACTGAAATTATACTCCTTTTTCGGAGCGTCAGCTCTCGGTGCTGTCTCGGCTCTCGGCGCTGCGCTTCTGCCGTAATCATACGACGGAGCCTGTCCGTAATCATCCTGCGGCGCTACACGCTCGTACTGAGATCGGCTTTCGCCTGAGCCCTTGCTCTCACCGAAATATACATTATCGGCAACGATCTCTACCGTTACTCTGTTCTGATCGAACTTATCCTTCCATTTGCGTGTCTGGATCCTGCCATCGGCAACGATCATAGAACCCTTTCTGAACCATTTGCTGACAAACTCAGCCTGCTGACGCCAGCAAACTACATCCAGAAAATCGGTCTCCTTTTCTTCGCCCTGTCTAGCAAAGCTGCGGTCGACCGCCACTGTCACCGTCGTAACAGGTACGTTATTCGGAGTGTAACGAAGCTCGGGGTCTCTTGTGAGTCTTCCCATTATGATCGCTCTGTTAAGCATGTGCGGTCACCTCTCTTTTCTGTCAGAATTACTTTTCGTCGATATTGACGATCATGGAGCGAAGGATACCGTCTGTGATCTTAAACACACGGTCAAGCTCAGCGGGGAATGCGGGAGCGGATGTGAAGGAAGCGTATACATAGTAGCCTTCATTCATGTCCTGGATAGCGTATGCAAGACGACGCTTGCCCCACTCATCATGCTTCTCGATCGTTCCGTTCTCTTCGATAAGAGCCTTGAACTTTGCTACGATCGCATTGATCTCCTCTTCGCCGAGTGTGGAATTAACAATGTAAACAACCTCGTATTTTGCACTGATTTTTGCCATTTCTTTTGCACCTCCTTTTGGACTTATGGCCCCCTTTTATGTCGGGAGCAAGGACATTTACCTTTCTATTATACACTATTTTTCGTATTTGTCAAGGTAAATTTTATATTTTTATTCAGATATATTCAATATCCTCGCCCTTTTACAGATATCTCTCACCCAGAGCGCACATTTCCTTCCACTGACGCTCCATATCCCATACGAGCTTGAACTGTGTGCGTGTTCTGTCAAGGTTGTGCTCCGGACGGTGAATCTTAAAGTATGTATCACCGCTCAGATAGTCTGTCAGGAAGCGGATACCGCATTCATATGTCATTATCTTTGCGCCCATCGGCATCATCTTTATCTCATTCGGAGTCATGCTGTCGCCGGCAGTCTCCATGAAGCCGCGCTGATATATCTCATAAAGGTTGATGTCCATGTTGACCTTATCGAGATCCTTTTCATCCTCTGCACCTGTGGATGCACCAAAACGGATGCTGTCGCCGAAATCATACAGTGCAAGACCCGGCATTACTGTATCAAGGTCGATAACGCAGATACCCTCGCCTGTAGCATCGTCGATCATGACGTTGTTGAGCTTTGTATCATTATGAGTTACCTTTAACGGCAGCTCGCCCTTTTCCAGCATGTCGAGCAGTACATGTGTGTCTGCCTCACGTGCAAGTGCGAACTCTATCTCGGGCTGTACATCCTTTGCTCTGCCCAGCTTGTCTTCCTTTATCGCTTCCTTCAGAGCCTCGAATCTCTTTACCGTATTGTGGAAATTGGGAATAGCCTCATGAAGCGTGCTTGCAGGATATTCACGAAGAAGATTCTGGAACTTACCGAAAGCACGTGCAGCGTTGTAGAAGTCCTTCGGATTTTCTACGATCTGGAACGTTGTGGCATTCTCGATAAATATGTAGCCTCTGAAGCAGTTGCCCTCGTCGTCACGATAGTATGCTTTTCCGTCCTTTGTCGGCACTATGTTGAGTGTCTCACGTGTATAGTCGCCGCCGCGCTCTATGATCTTCTTCTTAAGGAAAGATGTTACTCCGACAATATTCTCCATGAGTGTTTCGGGATCAAAGATCGATGTGTTAATGCGCTGGAGAATATATCTGCGATCCTCGCCGGATGCTTCCTTAAAATATACAGCATATGTATCATTGATGTGGCCGCTGCCGTACGGCTCTGCTTTTACGAATTCGCCCTCGAATGCTATATTGTTTATAGCTTCGATGAGCTTTGTCTCTGAACAACGCATTATATTCAAACTCCTTTATATATTATTCTCAATATAAGATACGATATCGCCAACCGTTCTGAAATTCTGAGCGTCCTCATCGGAAATAGATATGCCGTATTCATCCTCAAATGACATGATGAGTGTCACTACATCGAGAGAATCGGCTCCGAGATCTTCCATAACGTCGGAATACATTGTTATGGAATCCTCATCCACTCCCAGCTGATTGCATAAAATCTCTACTACCTTGTCGAATATCATATAAAGAACCTCCGTTTTTTATTTATGGTTTTATTTAGATAATATACTATAATCCTCTGTTTGTCAACAGCAAATATTAATGAGTCGGCTGTATTTTTCAATTTTTAACTAAATATTTTCTACAAAACAGCCGAAAAGCTTTATCGGAGCACTGTCCTCATTGTTGAGCACGAGCCTTATTTTCTTTATTGCCGTCTCCGGTCGTGGGTTTCTGTAGCTCCACGCATAAAGAGCCTTCCTCACTCCGTCAAGCTCCACGGGATATGCATCGGAAAAGTACATTGCAGCATTCAGCCACCGATCATTATACTCACACGCAGGTGCTTTGAAGCTCACCTCGTTGTTTGCCTCTCTCTGATCCTCATCGTCAAAGCGCTTGACGTAGCCCTCGGGGTAATGCCACGAAAAGTCGCTTGCGATATTTCCGACCTGTACTCCGAACTCTATCGGTACTGCCGTGACGATACCGTCCTCGTACTCAAATACGTAATGAGCCATAATATACGGTGATTTGTCAAGGAAAGAGTTTGTTCTGACCCAATCATAGCACTTTCTGCCGGTAAAATCTGCGGCATGTACGAAGGTCAGCTCATCTGCTTTGCATCCGAGCATTATTTCGGACGAGTCACTTGACGTACCGTACATAAGTTTGCCGTCTGCTGTGAGCCTTTCCATAAAGTGCTTTGCATATTCCGGTGAAGTCTTCGCAGTGACGGTATATCCGCCTACGGGAGACGCTACGGGAAGCAGCGGATCATCATTTTTCTTCGGCAGCGTGCTCTTACCACGCATGACAGCACGTATCTCGGACATTTTCTCCGCAGTCTTCATGTAGAACTCGTCACGTCTGTCGTCGCAGTAGTCATCCTGCCACAGCACTGCGCTTGAAAACGTAAGCTCGGGCATCCAGCCGTTTCTTCCTATCTCATTCTCGTTCACAAGACACCACGTAGAGACCTCTGCACCAAGTACATTTTTACGCTTTGATCTCTCCTGCCAGTTTGTGATAGACGAGCCGAGGAAGTTGCCGTAGATCTCGTTTATCCCTCGATCCATGAACTCCTTCTCGGTGAACGGTGCATGTGAATAGTACCAGTCCAGCATTACTATATCAGTCGGTATCTTGTCTATAGCCTTGTATGTCTCGTTGAGCTTCCAGAGTCTGCCGAAGCGGTCATATTTTTCAAAGCCCTCTCCGACTCTTCCCTTATGTGTTTCGAAATTCTGGAGCTTTTCACCCCACATCCATACCTCTACACCTAACGCTTTATAGAAATCATAGAGCCTGTTTATCTCGTATGCCAGCAGCTCGTGACCCGTATGCTCCTTACACCTCGGACAGTAGCCTATTATCCTGACCTCGTCGTGACCGATAGATACCCTCTTAAAGTTCAGAAGCTCATGTATCTCGGACGCAACATCAAAGTACAGCCTGTAGCTGTCCTCATTCAGCGGACAGTATGTATCAGGCCACGGCTCATAGGGACGCTCGGCGATATCACGATGTGCAAGTGTCAGGTAGTAGCAGTGACTCAACGCCTGTATCTCCGGTATGACCTCCATACCGCAGGAGCGTGCATAGTCTACGATATACTTGACCTGAGTCTTCTTAAGTATACCTCCGTCTGTAAGCTCTACGTGAGTTGAGTTTTTCCAGTCGGACTGTGATGCCTGAAGTCCCTGCGGGCCTCTCGGGTAGTCACGTGCTTCACGGCAGAATTTATGCCATGCTGTATTTATCTCCGGATGGCGCTCATATTCCATACCTCCGCCCATCTCAAGGATGATCGTGTTGTATTTCAGCTGTACGAGCACATCCACAAAATGACAAAATTCCTCTATCGCATAATCCGGCGGCAGATACATATGGACTCCGCGTATCTTCTTGTACGGCTCATCCTTTATTTCGAATCTGCTGACGGTGTATTTATCGGATATCAGCTGAGACAGTGTAGCGGCGGCATACGAAAATCCAAGCACCGAGCGTGATCTGATCTCGACGGTATCGCCTACGCTTATCTCATAGCCCTCGGAGGACTGTATACTGCTGTCATGCTTAAGTCTTATATTGCCCTCTCCGCTTGTAAGCTCCATGCTCTTGACCGCACGGATAAACGCAGCTGCCTCTTCATCGCTCACATCAGCCGTGTAAACTCCTCCGTCAAGGCAAAGCTCTCCGTCTTTAAGCTCCAAATTCTTGGGATAAGGAAATAATTTAACAGATTCCACAGTATATTCTCCCTTTCCGTCCGTCTTTTTAACTCTATGATATATTATACACACTTCGTCTTTCTTCGTCAACAATCTATTAAAAAAAATGCTAATCTCTACTTGTAAATATGCAAAAAATGGTGTATAATTAAGTGTGATTCTTGAGTTGCTTATTATGGGAGGAAGCTATGGTATATGTAGTTGCTTCCGGAAAGGGAGGCACAGGTAAAAGTGCCCTTTCAGCCGGGCTTTCGTTTGCATTTGCGGAGTTTTCCTACCGTGTACTCGTGATCGACGGTGATACGGCGACAAGAAGCCTCGATGCCGCAATGTCGGTATACGAGGATGCGATATTCGATTTTTCCGATGTCTATGCCGGCAGAGCATCGCTTACCGATGCGGTCGTTCACCACAGTGAATACCCGTCTTTATGTGTGCTCACAGCGCCTACCGACCGTAAGGAGCTCAAGTCCGACTCTCTCAGCTCTGTAGTCGAGCGTGCAAGGAAGGCTGACATAGCGGATATCATAATAATCGACGCTCCGGCAGGCTTTGACAGTGGGTTCGAGCGATGTGCCGCAGCTGCCGACAAGGGTATCATAGTAGCCACCGCCGATATAATAAGTCTTCGCAGTGCCGATATCGCAGCATCAAAGCTCAGTGCCTGCGGAGTAGGGGACATACGAATGGCTGTCAACAGAGTCAGCAAAAGGATCACGGGCAAGGGCGGTATGCCGAACATCGATGATGCGATGGATATTGCCGCACTTCCGCTGCTGGGCTACATACCTGAGGACAGAGCCGTCATCACATCGATGGCACTCGGTACTCCGATAACAAAAAAGCGCGGCAGTAAAGCCGCAGCTGCCTACAGAGAAATAGCAAAGCGGCTTATCGAGTACGATGATCTTACATTGTTGTAAACAAATTAACTATACAGAATACAGAAGAAAGCGAGTGAAGACTTAAAATGAACATAGCCTTGATAGCTCATGACAAGAAGAAGGAACTAATGGTTCAGTTTTGCATGGCATACTGCGGAATACTTTCAAAGCATAGTCTATGTGCCACGGGAACTACGGGTAAACTTGTTGCAGAGCAGACAGGTCTTGCCGTCGACCGCTTCCTTTCCGGTGAACAGGGAGGCGACCAGCAGATCGGCGCACGTGTGGCGTACAATGAAATAGATATGGTTATTTTCTTGCGTGATCCGCTCAGTGAATCACAGCGTGAGCCTGATGTAAATTCACTTATTCGCCTTTGTGACATTCACAATATCCCTATCGCCACCAACATCGCCACAGCCGAAATGCTTATCCTCGGCTTGGATCACGGATATCTCTCCTGGCGTGATATCGCAAATCCAAAGCCCTTAAGAAAAAACAAATAGGAGTTTACTATCTATCATGGAAAAGATCAAACCCAGGACTCTGTCCGGTTTTATGGAGCTTCTGCCATATCGGCAAATACAGTTTGACGTCATTCTCGACACACTCAAAAGAACATACGAGCTTTACGGCTTTACTCCGCTCGACACACCTGTTATCGAGTCAAGCGAGATACTTCTCGCAAAGGGCGGCGGTGAGACGGAAAAGCAGATATACAGATTCCAGAAGGGTGACAGCGATCTCTCTCTCCGCTTTGACCTGACTGTTCCGCTTGCAAAATATGTTGCATTGAATTATTCTCAGCTCACCTTCCCGTTTAAGCGTTATCAGATAGGTAAGGTCTACCGTGGTGAGCGTGCTCAGCGAGGACGCTTCCGTGAGTTTTACCAGGCTGATATCGATATAATCGGTGACGGTGCTCTTGACATATCAAACGAGGCCGAGATACCCTCTATCATCTACCGTGCATTCACCTCTCTCGGCTTACAGCGCTTCAAGATCAGATTCAACAACCGTAAGCTGCTCAACGGCTTCTTTGAGATACTCGGCCTTAAGGAATCCTCCGGCGGTATCATGCGTGCTATCGACAAGCTTGACAAGATCGGCCCCGAAAACGTGCGTGATATACTCATCGACGATGAGGGACTCACACCGGAAAGCGCAGACGAGATACTTTCGTTCATCTCCGCAGAGGACAAGCTCGCAACGCTTGAGCGTTACGAGGGCACGAATCCGACCTTCGACGAGGGTGCGTCCGAGCTTCGCACAGTAGCGGAATATATGAAGCGCTACGGCATCCCCGAGGATCATTTCGAGATCGACTTCACTATCGCACGTGGTCTTGACTATTATACAGGCACGGTCTATGAGACGATGATGCTCGATCATCCCGAGATCGGCTCGATATGCTCCGGCGGCAGATACGATCATCTTGCGGAGTATTACACAGATAAGGTGCTCCCGGGCGTCGGTATCTCTATCGGCGTTACGAGACTGTTCCACATACTCGGTGAGCAGGGCTATCTTAACGATGCTCTCGGTGCAGCTCCGGCAGATGTTCTCATCATACCTATGGGTGACACTCTCGGTGAGTCCATCGAGCTTGCGTCAAAGCTGCGTCAGGCAGGAGTACGCACTCAGATCAACAACGAAAAGAAGAAATTCAAGGCTAAGATCGGCTATGCCGACAAGCTTAAGATACCGTATGTAATATTTATGGGTGAGGATGAGGCAAAATCAGGTCAGGTGACACTGAAAAAGCTGGCAACAGGCGAGCAGAGCACAGCCTCCGCCGATGAAGTCATAAATATCATACTTTCAGGCAGACAGACCGCCGATACGGTCATCGTAGAACCGAAAAAAGACTAAATATAAACAATTATGAGGAGATAATACACTATGATGCAGTCCCGTACCCATACCTGCGGAGCTCTCCGTATAGAAAATGTCGGGCAGCAGGTCACACTTGCAGGCTTTATGGAAAATGTCCGTGTTGTCGGATCGAACTTCGCCTTTGTAGTTCTCCGTGACTTCTACGGCACAACTCAGCTCGTTATCGAAGACGAGTCAATGATGAATATTATCAAGGATCTCAATAAGGAATCCACACTTCAAATCACAGGTATCGTTCGTGAGCGTGCAAGCAAGAACCCGAAGCAGCCTACAGGCGATATCGAGGTAGTCCCCGAAAGTATCGAGGTGCTCGGTCGCTGCCGTCACAACAGTCTGCCGTTCGAGATCAACCGCAGCCGTGACGCCGATGAAACACAGAGACTCAAGTATCGCTATCTTGACCTGCGTAATCCTGCTGTCAAGGATAAGATCGTGCTTCGCTGCAAGGTTGTAGCTGCTCTGCGTAAGGCTATGATGGAGCATGACTTCCTTGAGATCACAACACCTATCCTTACAGCTTCATCTCCCGAGGGCGCACGTGACTATCTTGTTCCTGCCAGAAAGCATCCGGGTAAGTTTTATGCACTTCCGCAGGCTCCCCAGCAGTTCAAGCAGCTTCTCATGACCTCAGGCTTTGACCGTTATTTCCAGATCGCACCCTGCTTCCGTGATGAGGATGCACGCGGCGATCGCAGCCCCGGTGAATTCTACCAGCTCGATATGGAAATGGCATTCGCCTGCCAGGATGATGTTTTCGCAATCATCGAGGATGTACTTCCTCCTGTTTTCGCTAAATACGGTACATATAATATAGCTTCCACCGCTCCGTTCCGTCGTATCGCTTATAACGATGCTATGGAGACCTACGGCTCCGATAAGCCCGACCTTCGTATCGACCTTATCGTACAGGATATCACATCGGAGGTAGCAGACTGCGGCTTTGAGCCGTTCGCAAACGGTGCTGTAGTCAAGGCTATCAGCGTATCCGACTGCAAGCTCGCACGTAAGGCTGTAGATAAGCTGTGTGCCGAGGTCGAGGTACAGTCCGGAAACAAGCCCTACTGGTTCAAGCTCGATGAAAACGGTGAGCTGTCCGGCGGTATTGCCAAGTTCCTTGCCGACAAGAAGGACGCTCTCATCGCAAAGCTCGGACTCAAGCCCGGCTGCTTCGTAGGCGTATCGGCAGGCAAAAAGGATGCTGCGATAAAGACAGCCGGTGTGCTCCGCAACAAGCTCGGTGCAGCCTGTGAGGGTCATATGGACAAGGAGCGCTACGAGTTCTGCTGGATCGTTGACTTCCCGATGTACGAGATCGGCGACGAGTCCGGCGAGCTGGAATTCTGCCACAATCCGTTCTCTATGCCGAACGGCGGTCTTGAAACACTTCTCAAGGCTGAGCGTGGTGAGATCGATCCTCTCGATATCATGGCTAACCAGTACGACCTCGTCTGCAACGGTATCGAGCTTTCCTCAGGTGCTGTACGTAACCACGATCCCGAGATCATGATAAAGGCATTTGAGCTTGTTCGTCTCGGTGAAGAGGATGTTAAGGCTAAGTTCCCCGCTATGTACAATGCGTTTACATACGGTGCTCCGCCTCATGCAGGTATCGCTCCCGGCGTTGACCGTATGGTCATGCTTCTTGCAGGTGAGGAGTCCATTCGTGAGATCATACCGTTCCCGATGAACAAGAGCGCACAGGACGTTATGATGGATGCTCCGAGTGAGGTCACTCAGAAGCAGCTCGACGAGCTCAATATCGCTATCGTCAAGAAGGACGTCTAAGCTGTTTTAAATATAACGTATTCTGATTTAAGAAGGAGTGACCGAATACCATGAAAGCTTTTATGGATAAAGACTTCCTGCTCGATTCGCAGGCAGCTCAAATACTCTACCACGAATATGCATCTAAGATGCCTATCATAGATTACCACTGCCATCTCATCACTCAGCAGATAGCCGACGATACAAGCTACAACGATATCACCGAGGTATGGCTCGGCGGCGACCATTACAAATGGAGAGCAATGAGAGGTAACGGCGTTCCCGAAAAGTATATAACAGGCGACGCTTCACATTATGAAAAATTCGAGCGTTGGGCTCAGACAATGCCCTACTGCATCGGAAATCCGCTCTATCACTGGACACATCTTGAGCTTCAGCGCTACTTTGACGTGTATGAGCCGCTCTCCGGCAAGAATGCCAAGGAGGTTTGGGAGCAGTGTAATAAGGTACTATCTCAGCCCGACTTCACAACGAGAGGTATCATCAAGCGCTCCGGCGTTGAGGTCATCTGCACGACAGACGATCCGATAGACGATCTCCGCTACCACAAGCAGATCGCAGCCGACAAGAGCTTTGATGTAAAGGTGCTTCCGTCCTTCCGTCCCGATAAGGCTCTGAATATCAATAAGCCGACCTTCGCCGACTATATCAAGTCACTCAGCGAGGTCTCCGGCGTTACGATCAGATCCTTTGACGATCTTACAGATGCTTTGAACCGCCGTCTCGACTACTTCGCAGAGATAGGCTGCTGCATTTCCGACCATGCGTTCGACATAGTCACCTTTGCCAATCCCGATCCGATCAAGGTAAACAGCGCACTTTCACATGCTCTGAACGGTGAGCTCGTAGCCGCCGATGAGGAATGCGCTTATCGCACAGCTCTCATGCTGTTCCTCGGTGCTCAGTATGCTAAGCGTAACTGGGCGATGCAGATACACATTGCAGCTCTCCGTGACAACAATCCTCGTATGTTCAAGCTTCTCGGCCCCGACACAGGCTATGATGCTATCGAGGATCGTCCGTATGCAAGAGCGCTCGCACAGCTTCTCGGCACGCTCGAGGAAAAGGGTGAGCTTCCGAAGACGATACTCTACAGCCTTAACCAGAGCGACAACATGGCTCTCATCGCACTCGCCACCTGCTTCAACGACGGTAACTCCATCGGCAAGATGCAGCTCGGCTCCGGCTGGTGGTTCAACGATCAGCAGGACGGCATGATCCGTCAGATGACAGAGCTCGGAAACATCGGTCTGCTCTCACGCTTCGTAGGTATGCTCACCGACTCCAGAAGCTTCCTCTCCTACACACGTCACGAATATTTCAGACGTATCCTTTGTAATCACATCGGTGCATGGGCAGAGCGAGGCGAAATACCATTTGACCGTGAGATGCTCGGCTCTATAGTTCAGGATATCAGCTACAATAACGCTAAGAGATATTTCTTTGAGTAAAATATCAAGGGAAGAAGGTCAAAAGCTTTCTTCCCTTGTTCTTTTCACCCGTTTGTGGTATACTTAATACACAGATCATGTAAAAAGACCGCTTTCGGAGCGTTATCAAGCTTCAAAGCGGACTTATAAATATAATTTTCACGAGGTACAATATGAAACAAAGCATATCAGAGCTTCGCAGACGACTCGAGCTGAGAATAACCGCCGACGATATACTCAGTGCCGTGCTCCACGCATCGGGACGCCATGAAATACCGAAAAGCAACTCATTTCTGCATAAAACAGTATATAAGCTCAAGGGCGAATACCCCGAGCTGTTCCGTGACTTTCTCTTTGACGAATCGGGCATATCTCCGTTTTCGGAGGATCTTGACGGTGTACTGTTCCGACTGGAAACCTCGGGTATACTTGCAGCTACCAATCCGTCATACAGTATCTATATCGTAAACCATGACTGCGGTGAGCTTATAAGCTCCTATGAAAAGCTCTTTCGCATAGGTATGGAGGATATAGTAAAGGAATGCGCCGCAAGGCTTTGCGCTCTTATCGACTCTCACATCTAACGGAATGGGGAACAGCTATGACTTTATCTGAAACACAGCTTAGAAAGCTTATCGATGATTATGTACGCAGGTCACTCTCGCACTACGACCTTACATCCACACCGGGACAAAAGGTCATTCATGACAGTATTCACGGTACAAATATGTTCAGCGGTCACGAGATCGCTCTGATCGACCTGCCTCTTATACAGCGACTGCGCCATATTTCGCAGACCGACGTGGCATCGCTCGTATTTCCGGCTGCAAACCACAACCGATTCGAGCATACCGTCGGAGTTGCGACTATTGCCGGCAATATGGTGAACGCTCTGTTCACCGCAAAGAACCCTCTGCTGAGTGATATCGACCGTGACTACATCTATAACAACTGTCGTGCCGCCGCTATTCTTCACGACTGCGGTCACGGGCCGTTTTCCCACTCCTCCGAGCAGGTATTCAAGTCTCAGCTCGCAGAGGTCAAGCACTCTAATCCTCGTCTTTCCGGCGCAAGCGCTCACGAGATACTGTCGTTCATGATCGTTACAAGTGAGCCTATGCGTGAATACAACGAGAGGATCATCAAGGGCTTTTACGGTATATATCTCGACCTCGATTTTATGGGCGATATGATCGTAGGCTACGTTGACCGTGTGAAGCGGCCGGAGCTTGCATTCGCCGTAGCCATCATCAACGGTGCGTTCGATGCAGACAAGCTCGACTACCTCATGCGTGATGCTCACTGCACAGGTATAAATATGCCGCTGAACCTGCCCAGACTCATGTACACGCTCGACGTCATCCGTGATCGTGAGGGACTCATTCGACTTGCTATCGATTTTAGCGGTGTGAGTGCGCTTGAAGAGATCATATTTAATAAGATGATGCTCACCTCCACGATCTATCAACATCAAAAAGTGCGCTGTGCAGGCTGCGTGCTCAGAAGCATTTTCAAAAAGACTCCGGAGCTTACGACTGTCGATGATTTTCTCGACATAACCGACAGTGATGTGTTCAATCTCAAAAGTGAGCTTCCCGAGGTCGGCGAGTATATAAACATGCTCAGAAACAGGATACTTCCGAAGCGTGCATTCTGCGTTTCTCCGAGAACACTTGAAAATCCTGCTGCGCTCGGTCGTATCATATCTGCATTTTCAGACGAGGATATACGCAGTACGGTAATAAACGAGATATGCAGCTACTCTGCCGACAAGCTGTCGCATGAGATACCGTCCGAGTTTTTATGGCTCGACTTTCCGCCTCACGCAGTATTTAAGGAAGCACCTCAGTGTATCATCAAGAACTCCGACGGATATCTTCCGCTCAACGAGATATTCCCTGTTGATGACTGGGTAAGATCCTTCAGTGAGAGCAAGTATCACGGCTTTGTCTATACAATGCCGGAGCACCGCTCCGCTGCATCTCAGGCAGCAAAAGCAGTGCTCGAAGGTACGTTCAATGTTAAATTCAATGATTTTGCATTCAGTCTCTGTAAGCTTTAATACCCCAGCAGCCTCTTTGCAGCATTTATGTTTTCCTTTTCCAGTACTCGCAGCTGGTCTATGTTGTCCTTGAGCGCTACACCGTCGCACGACTCCATTTTATCGATAAACTCGCACAATTTTTCATACGTTACCTCGCTCAGCTCACAATACAGGTCTTTTCCGATGTAATTCATAAAGCCCTCGACCTTCATATCGTACATGAGCCCTGCGACAGGTACCTCGACGTTTGATGCAAATACAAGCGAGTGAAGTCTCATGCCCATAACAGCCGCCATTCTAGATATGATACCTATCGTTATCGCACTGTCGTAGCGCTTTTTGACCATATACGGCTTACTTTTCATCTTGTCCGCTATCATCTGTCCTGCGTCACTGTCACGTGGCAGCTCGATGGGAAGTATCACCGTTTTCATCTTGTATTTTTCGAGTGCATAGTCTGCCGCTGCCGCTATAGCATCCGTTATCTCCTCGTAGCCCTCCCATGGGCGCATACACAGACACAGATATTTTCCGTCAAACGGTATCCTCTCCTCAGCCATCACCTTACGTATCATCAGCCGTGAAGCCGGAGTAAGTGTCAGCGCCGGGTCTGCGGCAAGTATTATCTCGGGCTTGTCTATTCCCATCCTCTTAAGCTCTAATGCCGAGCCGTCCTCACGCAGAGTTATCACGTCAACGCTGCTGTTTATCACCGATGCACTCAGCTCCCTGTTGCGCTCGATCCTTACAGGTCCTATTCCGCACCCGTACATCATCACCTTGCAGCCGACTTTCTTTGCAGTCCACAGCGTCCACAGGTAAAAATACAGTGATCTGGTTGAGGTGATGTCCTGTATTAGACTGCCGCCGCCGTTGATATAGAGCTTCGAACGGCTGAACTTATAGATGATAGCAGGCAGATTAAAGGTGAATATGGCATCTACTCTGTACTTAAGCTTCGTCGCCTTCGGATCCTTTGACATCACGCATATCGGAAGATCACGATCCACCGACCGAAGCTCTCCGATTATAGCATCAAGTATTGCATCATCTCCTGCATTCCCCTTACCGTAGGCTCCGCATATCGTCACACCGTTGCGCTGCTTCTTCTTCGGGAATCTACGCATCACGGTATTGTATATCTCAAGCTGATCGGATGCCATCTTGTCAAGCGAACACATCTTGCTTGCCTTTTCATAAAGTCGTCTCGCATATGTCTTGCGAAGATCATCATTATTCGCATACCGTACCAGTCTTTCCGCAAGGTATTCGGGAAAGCCCGGCTCTACCACAAAGCCATCTATATTATCACTCACTACCTCGGGCAGTCCGCCTACCCTCGTTACTACAGTTGCACATTTTTCACGTATGCCCTCGAGTATACTGTACGGAAAAGCCTCCGATAACGAGCATATGACGTTTATGTCTATTGCTGCAAGGAACTCTCTTATGTTTCCTATCCATCCTGCAAAGGTCACTCTGTCGCTGATGTCGAGCTCCTTTGCCAGCGACTCCAGCATCTCACGCTCTTCACCGTCGCCTGCAATGACAAGCCTCAGCTGCGGAGCTTTCTCCAGTGCGATATTCAGTGCCTTGATCAGCGACGACACATTCTTTACCGCCGTAAGCCTTGCCGCTATTCCTACTACAACATCGCCCTCGTTGTACTCACAGCCGAGCGACTTCAGATAGCCTGCTCTGTCCCTGAGCTCATAGCCGCCGTCGAAGTCTATGCCGTTATATATCACGAACATCGACTGTGTATCAAAGCCTCTCGATATCATGAGCCGTGCAGTCTTGTCCGATACACAGGTGTAGTAGTCCACGAACCTGAGCATACATGAATTTATAAGCCCGTACAGCTTTCCTACGATGGATCTGCCCATATAATCACGCTTATAGTCCGAATGGAGCGTGGTGACGAGAGGGAGCTTTCTCTTTTTCTTAAGCATCACTCCCATAAGGTTTCCTCTTGCGCCGTGACTGTGGATTATATCCGGCTTAAATTCATCGCAGACCGCAAGCAGTCTTTTGAAATCCGAATGGAGATTCTTTATTTCGATAACCTCTGTATCGATACCTGCATTTTCCGCTTCCTCCGAGAACACTCCGCTTCGAAAGCTCACAAGCTTTATCGTACAGCTTTTGCTTATCCTCGACAGCAGCGAGATCACCGCAGGCTTTGCACCACCTACGTCGCCACCGCCTATAACGTGTAAAATTTTCATATTATCATCCCACAAAAATCATTTGTTAATACTATAAGCTTGAATTATATGCAATAATATTATATAATAATCTGCGAAAAAAGTAAAGTATATTTATATATCGGAGGTACAGCCATTGGACAGCAACAGCAAGCGCAGTATGGCACGTGATACCATGCTGTTTCTTCCCGCAAAAATACTCGAAGGACTCGTGGGTATTTTTACCCTGTCATATATTTCTCATGCACTCACAACCGGAGCGGTCGATTCCTTCGGCTCGATCAATACCATCGTATCATTCTCATATCTGCTCCTTATAAGCTGGCTGACAAACTCTGCCGCACGCTACGTCGGAGATGAATCAAAGGACGACTCGCGACGCATCTCATTTTTCTCGACGTGCAGCTTGATATGGATAGCCACAAATATTTTCGTATACATCTGCGGAGTCGGACTGTCTGCCATCCCTTCGGATGTAAATAAGCTGACGATATTCGCCGTCTGCTTTATGTTCACCGCAAACAGCGTCTATCAGATCACGCTCGCCATGCTCGTTCAGGTAGGAAAAAAGCGTGAAAGCATCTCTCTGTCGCTCATCTCAGCCGTAGTAAAGCCTACGATAATATGGCTGGTCTGCTTTATCGTGAGCCGCAGCACTCAGTCCGACAGTGCTATACCTGCCGTTATCGCATACGTATGCGCCGAGCTGCTCTCCGGCATAGCAGGCGTTATCCTGCTGGGCATCCCGAAAAGCTTTAAGCTCAACTCATTTTCAAAAAAGCTTACCTCCACACTCCTAAAATACGGTGTCCCGCTCATGGGTGTCAGTCTCAGCGTCGGACTGCTCAACTTCGTAGACCGCTTCGTCATCATCTTTTTCGGTGCGGATTTTGCCGTATATTATACCAATAATACCATCAGCTCCTCGGTATTTACAATGCTCATGGTAGGTATCATGCGTGCCGTCTACCCATCCATACTCCGCAGCTACCGTGAGGGCGGCTTTAAATCCGCTCAAAGCGTACTCGATAACAGTGTCAGGATATATCTGCTCGTCGCAATGCCTGCCGCCGCAGGTCTTATCGGTATCGGTCACAAGCTGAGTATGCTGCTGTTCGAGGAAAGCTACGTCTGGGGCTTCTATATAATCGGACTCAGCGCAGTAGCAATGTTCTTTACAGGTCTGACAGAGTATGCGATAAAATCCTGGGAGCTTCGAGGTGATACAAAGCCGATAATGCAGAATGCTCTGATCTCCATGGCTGTCAAGGTCGCCGCTACATTTGTACTCCTGCCGTCGATGGGTATTTTCGGAGCCGGAATAAGCTCCATCATAGCCTTTGCTCTGTATTTTACCATATCGGCTGTAAGATCAAGAAAAATATTCCTCTTTAAGCTGCCGCTCCGCAGATTCCTCAATATCTTTATCCCGAGCATCCTCTGTATGCTCGTCGCCTACATCGTATCGGAGGCTATCTCCTCAGCATTCCTCGCAGTCGCCGCCGCTGTTATCGCCGGCATCGCCGTTTACGCCGTAGCTCTGACGCTCTCAGGTGAGATAAAGCAGGAGCTTTCTGCTATTCGCAGCAAGTTTGCCAAGTAACTCTTGCTAAAAATATATAACATTGTGCATTTTACCGATTGTAAAAACTATACCTATGTGGTATACTTTAATCACGATAAAGAAAATAAAAAAATAAAATATAGATTTAAGGAAGGTATTTATTATGAAGAAATTTGTTTGCACGATCTGCGGCTATGTACATACAGGTGATGAAGCTCCCGAAGCATGTCCTCAGTGCAAGGCTCCTGCTTCCAAGTTCAACGAAGTAGACGAGACAAAGACAGAGTGGGTTGACGAGCATGTAGTTGGCGTTGCAAAGGGCGTTGATCCCGCTATCATCGAGGGACTCAGAGCTAACTTCACAGGCGAATGCACAGAGGTTGGTATGTATCTTGCAATGGCGAGAGTTGCTCATCGTGAAGGCTATCCCGAGATCGGTCTTTACTGGGAAAAGGCAGCATATGAAGAAGCAGAGCACGCTGCAAAGTTTGCAGAGCTTCTCGGTGAGGTCGTAACAGACTCCACAAAGAAGAACCTCGAGCTGCGTGTTGAAGCTGAGAGTGGCGCATGTAAGGGCAAGAAGGAGCTTGCAACACTCGCAAAGAAGCTCAACCTCGACGCTATCCATGATACAGTTCACGAGATGGCAAAGGACGAGGCTCGCCACGGCAGAGCATTCGAGGGTCTGCTGAAGAGATACTTCGGTTAATAGTACACCATAAAATTAATGCACCCTAAAAGACAAAGCTTTTAGGGTGCTTATTTTTTACAGGAACAGTCCGCCCTTTTCATAATAAATATTGCCGTCGAGGAAATATTTTTTTACAGCTCTCTGCATCGAGTTATTCTCTGGCAGCTCACCTATATCTACCTTTCCTTTAGTGTGATACAGGTATGTCATGCAGCCCTCCTTGCCCGATCTGATCGGGAAGCCGCTGAATTTATCTGCAAACAGCGTTATATTCGTATCTCTGCCCATGATCTGCTTCAGTCTCTTCTCCAGCATCCACGAGAAGCAGCAAAATGCCTTATATTTATGCTCCGGGAAATACTTATCGAATATTTTTCTCGCATTTGCATACGATTCCTCGCACAGCTGAGCATTGAACGGCTCATTTGCCGGGATATGTACATTTATGACCTTATCGCCGTAGCGAAGTATCTCCTCATAGCCTTGAAGCGTGACTTTTTCTCTTACACACTCGCCGTATTCATTGCACGCATAGCCTGTTACCGTGTCGCCATCCTCTACGATATCCGCATAGTACTTACCCGACTCATCCGTCTGTCCCTCCGAGCCGAATACCATGCCCTTTTCATGCATATACTGACCGTCGATGAGTATTTTTATATCATCGCCCTTTTTATATGCTCTGATCTTCTCGTTGAGCGTTGTCATTTCGAAGTTGAGTCGTCCGATCCTGATAAGCTTACCCTTTACAAAAAGCAGGAACCAGCCTACGTATATCCTCATTCCGCTCCTGTTAAACAAGCCGTAGTAGTCGTTGATCTCCGCATCAAAGCCCTGGAGCGTATCTGATATGACCTTGTACGGCAGACCGAGCTTTTCCATCCGCTCTATCATTTCCTCGAGGAAGTAGAGCAGTGAGAACATCGGCAGGAAGTCGGTATCGAGCCTTTGACGATCCGGAAGACCGAGTATTTTTATGTCTGCATCCTCCTTTATGATCGCCGCAAGTGTATAAACGTGTATCATAAGATCATGATCCTGTGCTATCATATCGGCAGCTGAAAGCACATCATCAAGCCATTTCCTGAAAAAATCGTATTTGTTGTTGAGCTTTACGATACGTTCCCTGTCAACGGCTCTGTAGCCCTCCTTCTCGAACATAGCCGTACCCTTTTCATAATACGGTACAAGCTCCTCGTTAAATCCGATACCAAGTCTCTCGCAAAATGCTTTTACCTCGTTTATCATACTTATCCACCCACATATTCAATAAATTACTCATGATAATATTATATATTGTCGGTAAAAATAAGTCAATACACAAAGAGGTCACTCAGCCATTCTTATCAGCATCAGCCCCTTTGGGTAGTGCTTCTCCATAAACTCCTCATCGTTTCTTTCCGACATGCTCTTTACATGCTCATACCACGCATCAAAATATTTCTGACCTGTCACCGCATCATATTTTATCGCTTCACCGCCTATCAGCTCATCCGTGACCATACCGTAAAGCATGTCCACAGTTATATTCTCATCTCCGAGCCATGCGTCCATATTAAGCTCGACTATACCCTCCAGCTCTATCTCATACTCCTTACCGATCACCCACTGCTCATCGTCGAAAAAGTGAACGCTGTAGGTAAAGCCGTCGCTGTCACCTCGACCTGAGATATGTATGTTCCAGCTCTCCGAGCCGTCATGATAGGAGGGAATGGTGAAAAATACACTGCTGTCGGTCAGTCTTATGCTGTCACGCAGCTGCTCCAACGCTTGTGCAGCGCTAATGGGCTCATCATCGACCTCGTCGGGAACGACGTTTTGCACCGTCTTGACAGTACTGTAGTCAGTCGGCGCAGGCTGCTCATCCGCTTTCTCCACGGGATCGGCTGCACATACCACTGCGACCGCAATGCAGATAGCTACAGCCGAAACACTCACCCACATCGACGGCTTTCTCCAATTAAGCACGTGCTTGATACGGCTTCTTATATCGGTCTCACCGAACGACAGCGGTCCCATCGGTAAAAATCGGCGATTTGCTGCAAATGACAGAAGTGACGTGCTGTATGCTTTTCTTACATCGTCCTCGCTTGAAAGCACATGCTCATCACAGCTCATCTCCATATCCCTGCTCATCAGATAAAATGCTATCCAGCACAGCGGATCGAACCAATGAATCGCAAGCAGCAAAAACGAGAGCGGCTTTACTATATGATCCAGTCTCCGTATATGATACCTCTCATGCGATAGCACATACTTAAGTGTCCTGTCATCAAGCCCAAACGGTATGTATATCCTCGCTCCAAGTACAAACGGCGACCTAACCTTGTCGGATTCGTATACATTCCCCTCCATCAACACCGCCGTTCTCATGCGTAGGTAAAGTCTCACGTACGATACTGCGGCATATACGACTAAGACTCCCACTCCGATAAGCCATATGATCGGAAGTATGTCCATGATACGGCTGTCGGCTGCGGAGAGCGGGATATTTTGTATGGCTGTGCTCACCTCGGACTGCGACATTGTCGAACGGTAAAGCTCATCTGCACGTATTATGCGGTCGGTAGCGGGGGCTACTCTTTCGGTCACGGAAAACAGACTGTATACCGCTTTGAACGATACCGGGCATATCAGTCTGAAGCCTACGACGCTCCATAATGCATAGGAGTACTTTTTCGGCAGCCTGCGTATCAGTATTCGAACGAGCATCACCGCAAGGATGACATAGCCTGCCGTAACGGACATTTCGAGTACAGCTTCGAATATTTTACTCATATCAGCCCTCCTTATGATCGTCGATCAGTCGCTTAAGCTCCTCTGCCTCCTGCTGCGATATCGTCTTTCCTCCGAGAAATGATGCCAGAAAGCTCGGCAGTGAGCCTTCAAACGTATGCTCCACAAAATGCTCACTTGCATAAGCCTGAACTCTTTCCCTCGGTACCTCAGACGTCACGATCGTTTCGATATTCTTCGCAAAGCCCTTGTCGCAAAGCTTCTTAAGAGTAGTATATGTAGTCGGCTTCTTCCATCCCAGCTTTGCCGCGCACAGCTCCACGAGTCTTCGTGACGTCAGCGGCTCATTATCCCAGATCACCGTCATAAAGCGGTAATCACTCTCACATAATTTCAGACACTCCATACTGCACCTCCGTATAAAATTTGGTTGGTAGTTATAAACCTGTATATAGTCTATAACAACCAACCAAAAATGTCAATACCGAATTTTATTAATTTTCCATCTGCCTACCAAGGAATGCGGCTACAGTCTGAGCAAGCTTGAGCTCTGTGTCGCCGACGGTCGCTTCGCCGTCACCCGAGAGGAATACTACGCAGCCGGTAACATCACCCTCGCAGATTATCGGAGCTGCGATAAGGACTGTCTGCTTTTCGTATCCGTCCGCCACATAAACAGCATTGCCGTTTGTCTTGTAGAGCTGACGTGCTTCCATGATGTGCTCAAGCTCCTGTGATATACGCTTGTCCATCAGCTCACGCTTACCTGCACCGCTTACGGCAATGATCGTGTCACGGTCGGTTATGACCGACGGTAGAGCAGCTGTTTTCGAAAGTGATTCACAAAGCTGCACCGCAAAATTCGCCATCTCACCCATAGGAGAGTACTTTTTAAATATGACCTCACCATCCCGATCAGTATATATCTCCAATGGGTCGCCGTTACTGATAACACTGACATCATAGACCTTGTCCGCACGATTATTGCTCGTTTGGACTATTACAGTCGATAAGCTATCTATGATGCCCGAATTAAAATTTGCAGCATTCTCCGTTTGCGGCAGTACTCCGCTTTCAAGGATACTTGTAATATCGGCTTTAAGCTTTATTACAATGCTGTCCTCATAGACATAAATTCTGTCAACAATCAATTCCAAATCGCCCTTTGTGAAGGAAGACTTGTTTATAACCTCATCGAATATATCAAGTGCCGCTTTTGCGGTGCGGTTGATTTTTATAATGGTATTGCGTTTATCGTGAGTGAGTAAAATTTGATTGTTTATACCGTCAATTCTCGCTTCACATTCCGCAATCAGCTCATCATAGGTTTCTTGAATGGAGTCTTCACGCTCGGGGTGTCGCATAAGCTCTCTTGTACACTGCCGTATGTACATTTTCTTTTCTTCGTGTGCATCACAAAGTCGCTTTTCAAGAAGGTCTATGGTTTCCTGATTGTTTTTTATTGCTTCATTTTCGCCTTCTATTGATTTTCGGATTTTTGTAATCATATCACCCGAGGTTTCTTTAACCTTTATCAGATAATTCCGCAGTGTATTATCAAGCACATCCACTCGTATATGGTGGCTTGTGCAACCCTTTAGTCCTCTTTGGTGATATGCACCGCAACGGTAAGCATCCTTCAAATCCTTTCGGCTCATCGGAAACATCGGACTGCGGCAATCACCGCATTCAAGCAATCCCGAATAAACATTATCGTATTTTTTCACCCCTCTGTAATGATTTACAGAACGCTTTTTAAGCAGCTCCTGCACTGTGGCAAAGGTGCGGTAATCTATAATCGGTTCGTGGTTGTTTTCAAATACTATATGCTCACTTACATCTTTTTTAATATCCTCTCCGTTGATTTTTTTACGAGTGAATTTTCCCTGACGGAGTGTGCCGATATAAAAATCGTTTGTAAGTATTCCCTGAACGGTTGCTATACTCCATTCGGGACGGGCTTTAATCTTGCATTCCTCACCTCTTGCTTCCTTTCTTGCCCGTTCATTCATTCTCGGTGTCGGGAAGTGCTGTTCGGTAAGGTGGTTGGCAATCTTTTTGTAGCCCCACCCCTCGCAGTAAAGCTCAAATATCTTTTTTACAACAATTGCCTCTGTCGGTTCGACCTCATAGGTCATTGCTTTATTATTTGTAATCACATAACCGTACGGAACGGCACAAACCCATTTGCCGTCCTCCTGACGCCTTTTTATAACCGACTTAACCTTTTTAGAAGCATCGGTTACAGGCATTTCGTTTACAAGGAAGCGAAATTGTATCGCCGTCCAATCATCATAAGTGGGATAGTCGATACTGTCACCGATAGATATAATTCTGACACCGGCATCACGCAGATCTTCAAGCTCAACAAGTCCTCTGCTGTTACGGCGTGAAAATCTCGAAAAATCCTTGACTACAAGAATATCGTATTTATTCCCCATAAGATATGGGCGCATTTGCTGGTAGCCCTCACGCTGTTCAAAGGTGTAGCCGCTTCTGTCACGGTCTTCATAAAAAGTCAGTCTTGAACCGGGAAATGTGCGCTCGACATATTCTTTGATAATTGATTTTTGGTTTTCGATTGACGTATTATCACGGTCAAGCTCATCATCAACAGATATACGGCAGTAGCCGGCGATATCAAATGCTTCTACCATATTGAATTTCACTCCTTTCTTTATTTCTGACAACATTGTATCACTTTTTAACTACAATAGCAAGATGAAAATCGAAATATGCAGGGTGCAAATTTTTACATTTGCACTGCTGTATCGGTAACGGAAATTCCGTTTTCTGCCTGCATTTTTATCAATCTGTCATGGTTTCGCTTCATCAGCATATACATTCCGTCTTCTAAGCTGCCCTTACCCGAAACATAAACCACCGGCTGATACTTTTTTAACTTCCATTCTTTAAACTGAGGCTTGAGAGATGCCATCAGCTTTTCATCTTGACTTTCTTCCGCACTCATCCAATAGCAGACCATTTTCATAGGCCGTTCAGTTACTTCGATTTTCATCTTCTCACCTCATTCCTTCATTTATTTTTGACTGAAAATCAGTTTTTAATCGCCATATATATGTCTTTGCTTGGCACAACCCCTATAAATTTCGGCTTTTATTGCGGTAGTCCGCATTTTGCGACCCCTACCTCACTTAATATCGGCTCTTACGACCCCTAAGCGTAATACAGAAAAAGCCTATGCTCTGCTCATAAGCAAAGCATAGGCTTAACTGTTATAATACCCTAAATTTGATATTCTTTATTAAATTCAAGTACCATACCGCCTGGTATTTTATCTGTAAAAAGCAAAGGATTTTCCGAATTTGATAATATATCCGCTTTGTCCTAAAAACCTGATTTTCATTGGACGCTTTTCCCTCCGTCAACATAAATGCTTTGTCCGGTTATATATCTGCCATCTTCGGAACACAAAAGACTTACAATGCCGGCACAGTCATCCGGTTCACCGTAAAAGCCTACAGGTATAGAGTCGGTTACCTTTTTGGCATATTCCGCATCGGAAAGGGCTTCGATATTGCGGTCGGTATAAATAACGCCAGGAGCTACATTATTTACTGTAATTCCGTGTTTGGCAAGTTGCAGAGAGAGGGATTGAACCATATTTGTTTGTGCTGCCTTACTTGCAGAATACACCAGCATATCCGGATGAGGCTTAGCTTCTTGCACCGAGCCGATTGTTACGATTCTGCCCCAATTATTTTTCCTCATATAAGGAACAAATGCTTGTATTAAGAGCATTGAGGAAATAAAATTACAGTTTAATTGTTCGTAACATTCTTTAGTGGTAATTTCTGCCCAAGGAGTTCGATATTGTAGAGAAGCGTTCAATACTAAGGTGTCGATTTCACCTATATTTTCAGCCAAAGCTTTTGTTTGCTCTATATCGCAAAGATTTGCGGTAAAAACTTTTGCTTGACCGCCGTTTTTAATAATTGTTTCTGCCGTTTCTTCGGCTTTTGCCATATTTCCGGCCGCATGGACGTATACAAAATATCCGTCTTTAGCAAGACGTATTGCAATAGCTCTGCCTATTCCTCTTGAAGAACCGGTAACTAATGCTTTTTTCATAAATATTTCCTTTCGGTATTAAAGTGCGGTTTGAGTATCGTTCGGATCACCGTTTCGTGCCAAGTCATATTCTTTAGACCAATCAAGATCACGGTATTCTTCGCCACGAGGATCGGTTTTTATCCATTCCACCAACATATCAAGCATTTCTTCGCTCCAAGTATTTTTATCAATTTGAGCGGTTGTAAATTTACCTTGGCAAATCATTTCAAAACCGAAATCATCCTTAACGTGGGTTTTAGTCGCACCTTCCACAACATCGGCCACGAGGTGCGACGGAATAAACAAAACTCCGCCGCCGGCACCGAAAACAACATCACCGGGCAGGCATACTGCACCTCCGAAATTTGTGATGTCATTCCAATCTTTCATTACAAATTCACGTATCGGGGTCGGGTCAATACCTCGGTAATAAACTTGAACATCGGGTACTTTTTTCATTTGTTCAACATCACGTATGCCGCCCCAAATTACGGCACCACCGGTTTTTGTATGCTTTTGCAATGAAGTCGTAAGGTTTCCGCCTATAAATGTTCCTTTGTAAATTTTATCGTACATATCACAAACAACTACGTCTCTTTCATACAAGTGGTCTATAACCCATTGATTATAATTACCTTGAAGTCCGTCTTCTGCACCTCTTGAAAACTGAACATCATGAAGATCGGGACGGGTTGGGCAGTATGTGCAAGTAACAGCTCTGCCTACAAGCTTACGGCCATCATTATGTAATGTATTAAGCGGATTTTCTCCTCCCCCAACAAACTGATGCTCGTATCCCAGCACGTATATCGGTTTCCAAACCTCTTCAAGAGTCATACCGTAAAGTGCATCAAGATATTTATCCTCTACTTTCGGTCTGCCGTCGGGAAGTCTTTCGCCTTTCCAAAAGGGTGTAAGTTGTATTATTTTTTCTCTGTCGTTAAAATTCATATCGCTATTCTCCTTCAAATTGAATTATTATAATTATTATATACTATTTTCGGTATAAAACAAGTAGTTTTTCGCTATAAAACACTTGATTTTTGCTCATTTACCGTTTATAATAGTTATGGTATTCGGAAACTGTGAGGTACAATACTGTCTTTACTTTAAATCTCTGATTTATCAATACTGATTGTAATGAATCGAACTATTGAATTTTTGATTAAGTAATAAATATTATCAGGTATTCTATGTAGTACGATTGAGGTGATTTTAATGCTACCGGAAAATATTGCGGTTAATGTTACGGATGTGCTCAATTATCATCAAAAGCATGGTCGATTTAATGTTAGAAAGCGAAACTTTTCGGCAATTTCGCTCAGACTTAATACAAACGGTAAATATATATGCAACAATAAGACAATAACTTTTAAACCACCCAGCATTTGTTTTATTCCTGCCGGTGTAGATTATGAGAGAATATCACTTGAGGATGATGTTCTTGTCATACATTTCAATATTCTAAATTATTGTATGAAAGATATTGAAGTTTATAAAATACCGGATATTGAAAAGTACAAGCGGTTGTTTGTTAAGGCTTTGCAAATCCGCCTTGAGGGTTTGCCCGGTTCACAACACAGAGAGAATGCCGTCCTTTATGAAATATTGGGAGAATTGGCTTCGGATGTTAGATTTATGAGTAGTAAAAAGGATTATATTGCCGAATCGGCCGAATATATGAAACAAAACTTTTTTAATCCCGAACTTTCGATTGATTTTCTCGCCAAACGGTCAAATGTATCATCTGCACAATATAGACGAAAATTTAAAGAGAGATATCAAAAAAGTCCCAAGCAATTTCTTGATACTTTACGGTTTGATTATGCAAAATCACTTCTGGAAACCGGATATTATTCGCAAAAAGAGATCGCTTTTCGTTGCGGATTTTCAACTGTAGAGTATTTCAGAACAGCCTTTAAAAAAGAATATGGCTATAGCGTGGGCAAGTATTGTAAAAATTTGTGATTATATTTTTTTGCGCGATTTTTTTAAATTGTTTTTAGAAGACAATACGAAGAATATAGAAAAAGTAGGAGAATATCCTATCAGGCTCACTATTTCCGAATTTTATTCGGAAAGTATTTTAGGAAAAAAGTTTTCACCTTAAAAATTATGATACTTATTTGCTTTCGTTACGTGAAAAAATCAACGAAACAATTATATCTCCGTAAAACCGAGGTTTTCTACACTAAAGCCGCAAAAAGCCTACGCTTTGCTTTTATGCAAAGCGTAGGCTTTTTCCTAAGTAATTCAATAAACCTATTTAAATGATAAGCCTCTTTAATTAAAAAATCAGCTCCAAATTCTATCGTTGGAAAATTCTTTATTCCATTCATCGGTAGGTTCAAAGTAACCCGGGATTTGCGAATTTATATGCTCACGTAAAACTTCTTCGTTAAGCTCATCAAAGCCCAAGCCCGGCTTTTCGGGAACTGTTATGAACCCGTTTTCGAAAATAGGATTATTTATTCCGGTAACCATATCTGCCCACCACGGAACATCAACAGAATGGAACTCAAGTGCCAAAACATTATGCATAGCAGCTGCTGTATGAACGGCCGCAAGACAAGCTATGGGACTTTCTGCCATATGTATTGCAGTAGCAACACCATATTCATCGGCAATATCGGCAATTTTCTTAAGCTCCAAGGCACCACCGCAGGTTAAAATATCGGGATGAATTACAGATACGCCACCCGCTTTAATAAGTGTTTCAAAGCCTTCTTTAAGATAAATATCTTCGCCGGTGCAAACCGGAATGGTAGTGCTGTTTTTAAGTCTTACATACTGATCGGTATACATCCACGGAACCATATCCTCAATCCACGCAAGATTATACGGCTCCATACGGCGTGCAAAACGTATACAATCTTCAACACAAATATGACCGAAATGGTCAATTGCGAGCGGAACTTCGTATCCTATAACCTCACGAACTTCCTTTACGTAATTTTCCAAATAATCAAGACCTTTTTCGGTTAAATGAATTCCCGTATGCGGATGTGCGGTTGTAACTATAGAATAACTTTTTTGGTGCTTTACCATATCTGCAGTAACCGAGCCACCTTGAACATTAAGGATATGACTTGCATACTTTTTCATATCCTCAATAAATCCGAGAGGTGCATTAATGGTGCCGGGCTCATCAAGCAAAAGGCCTATACCGAGATCCATTTTTAAGAATGTAAATCCCATATCCATACGTTTCTTCAATGCAAGGCCCATATCGTGACCGGTATGCTTACCGTCAACATCAGTATCACAATAAACCCTAATTTTATCACGGAATTTACCGCCTAATAACTGATACATCGGCACACCGTAGGCTTTTCCGGCTAAATCCCAAAGTGCAATTTCAATACCGGAAACACCACCACCTTGACGTGACGGACCACCAAACTGCTTTATTTTACGAAAAATCCTATCAACGTTGCAAGGATTTTCGCCTAATATACGGCTTTTAAGCATAAGTGCATAAGTTTTGCTGGAAGCATCACGCACTTCACCGTATCCGCTTATGCCCTGATTTGTATCAATGCGCAAAATCGTACATCTTTTCGGCGCACCGTCAATGTCAACAAATCGCATATCTGTAATTCTAAGTTCTGACGGATTTGAATTAAGGTTCATAAAAACACTCCTGATAAACATTACTTTAATTTTAATTATACGTTATTTTCAGTATTAAACAAGAGTATTTTCGCTATAAAACGCTTGATTTTTGCTCATTTTTATTTTTAAGCAAACACAATTTGAAATGAATGCGGAAAATATCCTATACTTAATCGAGTAGGGCGAAATTAATCGCCCTCTCACACCACCGTGCGTGCCGTTCGGTACACGGCAGTTCAATTCAAAATTAAATATGCACTTTAGCATAATAATCCGAACTTCACTTTGGCAATTTAAGAATGCTTTAATTATATTTTATCATCTCCACTGTACCATAAAACGGACTATTTTTAAAGACTGAATGTATTTATATAATCTCACGCATCAAAACTTCAAATTTTCATTTGAAGAATCGGCACTAAAAAACATAATATAATAAATCGGAATATAAGCTATCTTTCCGTTTTGTGTAATGCTTCTTTCATTCGATACAACAAATGCTTTTTTAATATGATAATCATCATTTTGAACAAAGGTGTTTAATGCACTGTGCACTGTGTAGTCTTTGCCGGATTTTACTTCAATAGGAACAGCTGAAAGGCTGTTATAATCGTCAATTAGATAATCAACCTCGCCCTTGCTGCGATTGTCGTAATAAAAGAGCTTGTGACCGTGGGCAATAAGCTCGCTTGCAACCACTGTTTCATAAACAGAGCCTAAATTGATGCTTCTCTCGTCATCAAGCACTGCCCTGATATTATTACCGTAAAGAATTCCCGTAAGAATACCGACATCATTCAAATAAAGCTTTAAAAGATTTTTGCCAGTGGATTCTATTAAAGGAAATGTCGGGTTGGAAATCGCCTGAACATTCAGCGTAATACCGGCACTTATAAGATAATCAAATTCATCGGCATAATTATTGAAGGTTTTGCCTCTCTTATTTTCAATGCTTTGCACAACAACCCGCTTTTTCTTATTTTCCATATTAGACGGAATAAGATCATAAATTCTGCGAATTTTCAGCTTGTTTTCCTCATCATATTTTGATGCGTCCATCGCATAGTAATCGTGAATTTCGGCCTGTATATTGCGAACTGCTTGGATATTTTTGGTTTCAAGATAGGAGTTTACCGCATCGGGCAAGCCGCCCACAAGCAAAAATTTGCGGAACAAATCCATCATCTTATTATGCATTGCTTTGTCTAATGCCTCAAGCCGTTCAAACTTTTTGCGCATAGAAGTGATTGCAAGCTCATTCATTCCGTTGGCATACAAAAATTCTTCAAAATCGAGTGGAAACATTCTCACCTTTCGAATACTTCCCATAGGAATTGAAGTGGTTTGTGATAAGGTAACGCCCAAAAGCGAACCGCTTGCAATATAAGTGAATTTATTATCCTGCGACAAAAATTTAAGCAAGGTGAGCAAATAGGGATAGGCTTGAATTTCATCAATGAAAATAAGCGTATTTTCTTTATTTTTCATTTTATCGCCTGCAAGCATACTGACCTGCAGATAAAAATCTTCTACCGTTTTGGTGCTTTCAAAAAGACGATCACCCAGCGAATCCTCAATCATATTGATTTCTATATAATTTTCAAACAATTTTTCGCCCACATATCTTATGATATATGTCTTGCCGATTTGACGGGCACCGTCGATTAAAAGGATTTTTTTAGAATCCGATTTTAAATGCTCTTCAATAAGTGACTCTATCTTGCGGTATAACATAAAAATTCCTCCGTCAAAACTTTTCATATATATTATAGCACTGATATTATGACATTTCAATATTAGATTGCAGTAAATTTTATGACATTTCAAAACAGATATTTAAAAGGATTTTTTGTTGCAGCACATTAAAATTCACCCAAAGTGTCTAAAGGTGTAAATGACTCCTTGTAATGCACAGAAAAAGGTGCAAATAATAAAACGGTGCAGTTTTTTATAGCACCGTTTTTATAAAAATGCGGTTTATACCACTATCCCTACTCTTTCACCGAACTGAAGCATTGCTTTGCAGAAAAGATCCTCGTTTGTCAGTGTTATCTGTAACGGGTCGCCCTCGCGGATACGCATTGTTCGGCGGATCTCTTTCGGGATCACTACACGTCCCAGGTCGTCCCATTATGTCAAGTAGGTGCAAAAAAATTTTTCAGATTCTTCAA
>CAYWVF010000007.1:0-113351 GCA_964461815.1 uncultured Oscillospiraceae bacterium | reverse complement strand
CAGTTCTTTTTTTACTTGCTTAATATATTGCTCTTTCATTCCGATACCTCCGCTTGCTGATAGTCGGCAATAAAGCTATTTACGCACTCTGTGTAGCTTGCCCAAAACACAATCAATTCCTGTAAGACTTCTTTCCCTTTGGGAGTGAGGGAGTAATACTTTTTAGAGCCGCCGTTAGCTGCCGCTGGTGCTAAACGACATTGAATTAACTCTGCTTC
This sequence comes from uncultured Oscillospiraceae bacterium, assembly GCA_964461815.1. Taxonomy (GTDB): domain Bacteria; phylum Bacillota; class Clostridia; order Oscillospirales; family QAMX01; genus JAAZBA01. Next base: position 113,133 of record CAYWVF010000007.1, on the reverse strand, counting down.
TTGTAAACGATATAAAATAGGGTAAATAGTTCCTTCTTTTGCATAGCCTAAGACAGACGCACTATTATTTAACATAGTGATTATCTCATAACCGTATGTTTCCTTGCGCCCAATCAAAGACAATAGTATCATTTCAAGAGAGCCTTTTTTGAATTGTTGCACATATCTATTTTCCATACTCTTCACCTTACTTTAGCTATACTGTTTAGTTATCCTATATAGCATAGCTAATTATACTTGCTTTCGCAATTCAAGTCAATAGGTTTACTGAAAAAGTAACACTTTATTCAAGATGTTTTAACCGCCCGAACAAAAATGCTCGGGCGGTCTCGTTATCAATTATAAATCAATTCAAACTTCACGATAGCTTCTGAGAAGTGCCTTGTAAGCGTTCAACTGCCATACCCATTCCGGTTGGTTGTCGGATTTCAGTTGTTCGGTCACACCATACTGCTTTGCCGGTTGCGGGACGATCAGCCCCATGCGGTTTTGTGCTGCTTTGTTGATTTCGGCACAATACTGCAATACTGTTTTATGACTCTCAGCCTATTCCCCGGTATTTTTATGAGAAAACGGAGAGATGACTCTCCGTTCACTGCATTATAATTGTGACATTATGCGTCTCATGGAATCGATATCCTGTTTGGAACGCTCTATATCGCCTTTGTTGTATGCAAAGCATTCGCAAGACATGAATCCGCTGTAGCCTATTTCCTTGAGTGCAGCAAAAACAGCGTTGAAATCTACCTTGCCCTCGTCGATAACTACCTGACGGATATATTCACAGCCGTGCCTGTTCAGACTCTTGAACGAGCCCTCTGTACCCTCAGGCACACGCTCTTCACTTTTGATATGCATATGGAAAAGATGTGTACCAAGCTTTTTAAGTCCGTCAATACCGTAATCTGTATCTGAAATGTACATATTACCTGCATCATGAATAAATCCAAGTGAATCGCTTCCAACCATGTTCCATAATTTCAGAGCATCATCGGCTGATTCTACGAGTGTATTATTATGTATTTCTATTCCGAGACGTATACCGCCGTCCTTTGCGATATCACAGCATTTGTTCAGCCAATAGGCAGCTTTTTCATAGTGGTAGTTCTGTGCCATAAAAGCATTTGGACCGCCTGCCCAGATACGCAAAAGGTCACATCCGAGCTCGTTGAGAACGACCGTGTATTTTTTTAGCTCTTCCAAATTTTTCTCGCAGTCAGATTCTGAGATAGTTGAAAATTGACCGAGATAGCCTGCAACTCCGACTATCGGAAGTCCGTAGCTCGCAGCTATATCACGGTATTCGTGAACACGTTCGATAGATATATCCTGACTGACATGAGGCTCACGTCCCCATATCTCAACACCCTCATAGCCAAGCTCCGAGGCTATTTTAATGATTTGATGAACACTTCTTTTTTGCAGTACGAGAGAGTACAATGATGGTTTCATAGATATGCTCCTTTCAATATTATTTATTTTATTATTTTATATCCTGCGTTTGACAGCACATTCAGTGCTTTTTTGAAATTTTCTTTTTTTGTAAAAATATAGTCGGTATTGTAAGTCGATACAGCAAATATACCGATATTGTTTTCTGCTAATATTGCGGATAGTTTGGAAAGTATACCTATAAGGGAAAAGTCCAATGTCCCTTGTATACGAAATCCATTCCAGCCATCGTCTCTGGCAATTAGTTTTTTCGGGGCTTCAGCTGTGATACACACGAGTGAAAGCTCCTCATCTGTTTTACTTATGAAGAAAAATTCCCCTGTAAGATCGGATGACGATATATTCTCAGCTTTACATATCGAAAAATCATAAGGTAATACTTTTAATTCCATAATATCTATAGCTTAAGTAGGCGCATTGCATTCCCGGATCTTATTTTTTCGATATCCTCGCATGACAACGCGTTTGTGTCAGGCATATACTCCAGCTTTGTTAACTGAACTCCTATATATTGAAGTGGAGCACCGCTGCCAAACAAAATATGATCTATGCCGGCTGTGTTTAATACAGTCGTAAAGGAGTCTTGCAGCAGATTATCTATCCTGCCGAGGTCATAATAAAACTCACCAGAACGATCAAGTGAGGAAAGTATAGGAGAAAATGCTTGAGATACGTAATTTGAAATGATAAAGTCCGTTTTAGCTGAAAGAAGTGCAGCATTTTTGATCTCATCCAAATTGATAGGCGCATTAATATCCATTGGATGGCGCTGACGATGATCCTCGATATATATTGGCAGCTGTACAGGCATTTCGAGCTCAGCTGCAAGCTTTAAAACCTCAACAGACTCGTCACTGTCAAGTCTATAACCATGGGTAGCAGGGAAAAGCTTCACTCCTCTGAATCCCATTTCCTTAAACTTTTTCAGATCCTCAATGACATATGTATATGAAGGATTTAAATTACAAAACGGAATGAGACGATCGGAATACTTTGAAATTTCATCTAGAAGCTCATAATTTCCACGAGAAACATCTCTGTAAAATACACCGCTGACTGATGATACAGCCGATTTGTCAATTCCAAATTCATCCATTAATGCGATGAGTTCTGCGGCTGTTTTGTGAGTAGTACTGCGGAAAGGATAATGTCCGATATATGTATTGATATCAAAAATCATAGTTTATCAACCCCTGTTCAGAAAGTTATAAAAGGTTGGATTGTTTAGAATCGTAACGATGTCAGTATCGGAAATATTGGCAGAAAGCAGCTTCCCGATTCCGGCTGAAAATGAACCGTCAGTACCAAAGAGTATTCGTTCTGCGCCCACGATAGCTACAGCATCCTCGATCATGTCTGCATCGTAAACGCTGCCGCTTACGTCGGTAAATATATTCGGGCACTCTTCCATTCCTTTGAGCTGATAATTCCAGTCGCCACCACCGCCGATATGTGCCATAATGATCTTTGCATCGGGATATTTTTTTGCGATATTACGGAAATGAAGACCGGTCGAAATACATGGCTGTGGATTCGGGACGAGATTTAGCTTACCTGCATGCATTAATATCGGTATATTGTACTCAATGCAGCGTTCGATTATCGGATATTGCATGGTATCGTCTATCGTGTACTGATGGTACATTTTCACACCAACAAATTTCAATTCGTTAATACATCTGTCGATCTCTTCAATAGCGTGACTTCCATGAACCGGGTCAACAAATGCCATACCGTAAAGAATATCGGGGTAGAGCTGTATTGCTTCCGCTACGGTATCATTAGCTTTCTTAACTGACTCAGGGGATACATGACCTGATGTTATCGGCAGAGAGACCACAAGTTTATCCATACCGGTAAGAATTGCATCTTTTACTAATATATCAAGCTCTTTACGATTAAGCTTGCCGTCAGCTCCGTACCAAACATGTTCATGCCAGTTTATTACCTTGGATTTTTTGAATAGATCAAGGCGCTGATTGTAATTCAAATAAATCACCCTATTCCAGTATAAAATTACATATAATATTATATACCTTTGTCGATCTATACGCAAGACAAATTATATGATAAAGTATGCATATTATCGAAAAAAACTATTATTAGCAATGAAAAAAATTACCACCGAGGTATCTTTTCATGCAAACAATTTCTTGCATTATGTAATTGAAAAAGATATAAAATTCTGCTATAATAACTAACGTAAAGCATTGATTTATAATCGGAGGGATAATGAAATTATCTGATTTGAAGAGTGAATATGACTCGTTGCAGTTGAAATACGGTGATGCGGAGCTCGATGCTGTTATAAACGGTGGCTGTACAGAAAATCCCGATTTTTGCTTTGTATTTATGAATCCCACAGCGAAAAATATTGCCTCGCAAAAGAGCTGGAATGGCATAAAGGCACCATGGCTTGGTACTAAAAATATATGGGAGCTGTTCCATAAAGTTGAACTGATAAGTGATGAGCTTTACGGAAGGATAGCATCGATGAAACGTGATGATTGGGATGAAAAATTTGCAGATGAGCTTTATTCGAATGTCGAGAAGCGACGTTATTTCATAACAAATCTCGGAAAATGTACGCAAATAGATGCAAGACCATTGCCTGATAAGGTTTATCGTGAATATTTGGAGCTGCTAAAAAAAGAAATTGAGATAATAGACCCGAAGATAATCATTTTATTTGGTAATCAGATAAGCTCAATAATTTTGGAACAGAAGATCTCGGTATCACAATGCCGAAAACAGCTTTTTAATCTGAAGATCGGTGAAAAATATTATGATACATATTCGGTATACTATCCTGTCGGCAACGGTAGGTTTAATATGGATAAATCTGTAGAAGATATAAAATGGATAATAAACAGTTTAGAGCAAACGGTTTCATGATCGTTCCTAAATAAAGAGAGGGATGACATAAATGTTTAAAGTTGTATCACAATACGAGCCTGCCGGAGATCAACCAAAGGCTATAGAGCTTCTTGCTCAAGGTGTTGAAAACGGATTGGATGAGCAGACTCTTTTAGGCGTAACGGGTTCAGGTAAAACATATACGATAGCAAAGCTGATCGAAAGAGTGCAAAAGCCCACGTTAGTGCTTGCACATAACAAGACACTCGCTGCTCAGCTGTGCAGCGAATTTCGTGAGTTTTTTCCAAATAACGCAGTTGAGTATTTTGTATCCTACTACGATTACTATCAGCCTGAGGCTTATGTACCCACAACTGATACGTATATTGAGAAGGATTCAAGCATAAACGATGAAATAGACAGACTGCGACACAGTGCTACATCTGCGCTGTTCGAACGTGAAGATGTGATAATAGTAGCAAGTGTATCATGTATATATTCATTGGGAGATCCGATCGACTATAAAAATCTCGTTATCTCACTTCGTCCCGGCATGGAATACCCGAGAGATATGTTGCTGAAAAAGCTTGTGTCACTTCAATATGAGCGTAATGACATAGCGTTTACGAGAAATACGTTTAGAGTACGTGGAGATACAGTGGAAATATACCCGTCATATGCGGAGGGAGAAGCTGTACGAGTTGAATTTTTCGGCGATGAGGTAGATAGAATAAGTGAGATAAGAGTAGTGACGGGAGAGGTATTGAGGAGAGTAAATCATAAGGCTATCTATCCTGCATCTCACTATATTTCAACACCGGATAAGCTTCAGAACGCCATACAGGAGATACGAGATGAGCTTACAGAACGTGTAAAATTTTTTACTGATAATGATAAGCTCCTTGAGGCTCAGAGAATAAGCCAGAGAACGCTGAATGATATTGAAATGCTGGAGGAAATAGGATTTTGCAGCGGAATAGAAAATTATTCAAGAGTAATAAGCGGTCGTGAACCGGGAAGCGCACCGTTCACACTTATTGATTATTTCCCAAAGGATTTCCTGCTTGTAGTAGACGAATCGCATGTAACTCTGCCACAGGTAAGGGGAATGTATGCAGGCGATCATGCGAGAAAAGCCACGCTTATTGACTATGGGTTCAGACTGCCGAGTGCCTTTGACAATCGACCGTTGAATTTTCATGAATTTCAAAGCAAGCTGAACCAGATAATATATGTAAGTGCAACTCCAGGCGAATACGAGATCACACGCTCGGGTCAGGTAGTGGAGCAGGTGATACGTCCGACAGGCCTTGTTGATCCTGAGATAGAGGTTCGACCGACAGCTGGACAGATCGATGATCTTATAGCAAGCATAAACGAGTGTATAGCAAAGGGTGAGCGTGTATTAGTAACTACATTGACAAAGAAGATGGCTGAGGATCTGACTGATTATTTGCATTCTATGTCAATAAAGGTAAAGTATATACATCACAATGTTGATACCATTGAGAGAATGAAGTTGATACGTGAGTTGAGAAGCGGTGAGGTTGATGTACTGGTAGGAATCAACCTTTTGCGTGAGGGCCTTGATATGCCTGAAGTCTCACTTGTTGCAATACTTGATGCAGATAAGGAAGGCTTTTTACGCAGTACGACATCGCTTATACAGATAATAGGTCGTGCAGCTCGAAACGCTCACGGTAAAGTGCTTATGTACGCAGATTCTATAACGGATTCGATGCGTAACGCTATTGACGAGACAAACAGAAGACGTAAGATTCAGATCGATTATAACAAGGCACACAATATAATACCTCAAACTATAAAAAAGAATGTTCATGATATGATCGAGGTATCAAGCACTGATGTTACGCAGCTGGATGAGGATGTAAGTGCAAAGCTGAATAAACGTCAGAGAGATGAGCTTATAGAGAAGCTGACAAAGGAAATGCATGAGGCGGCAAAGATATTGGAATTCGAATATGCAGCAGTGCTTCGTGATAAGATAGAAAAGCTTAAATCAACGGATAAGAAGGATAAATTGTATTCTTCGAAAAGGAAATAGAACATATGGCAGATAAAATTTATATCAAAGGCGCAAGAGAACACAATCTGAAAAATGTTGACGTAGAGATACCGAGAAATAAGCTTGTTGTTATGACAGGTATATCCGGTTCAGGAAAATCAAGTCTGGCATTTGATACTATATATGCCGAAGGACAGCGAAGGTACGTTGAATCTCTGTCGTCCTATGCAAGACAATTCTTAGGGCAGATGGAGAAGCCTGATCTTGATTATATTGAGGGCTTGTCGCCTGCAATATCAATAGATCAAAAAACAACATCAAAAAATCCAAGGTCTACAGTGGGAACTGTCACGGAGATATATGACTATCTTCGTCTACTTTGGGCTAGGATAGGTGTTCCTCATTGCCCGAAATGTGGCAAGGAAATAAAGCAGCAGACTATAGATCAGATAATAGATCAGCTTTTACTGCTTGAAAAAGGAACAAGGATACAAATAATGGCGCCTGTTATACGCGCCAGAAAAGGTGAGCATCAAAAAATATTTGAGGATGCAAGACGTTCGGGCTATGTAAGAGCTCGTGTAGACGGAATAATATATGATTTGTCCGAGGAAATAAAGCTCGAAAAAAATAAGAAGCATTCTATAGAAATCGTTGTAGACAGGTTGATCATACGTGATGATATAGTGACGAGATTGACTGATTCTGTCGAGATAGCATCAAAGCTTGCAGGCGGATTGGTTATTGTTGATGTAATAGACGGTGAAGAGCTGATGTTCTCGCAAAATTATGCGTGTGACGATTGCGGAATAAGTATTGAAGAACTTACACCGAGACTTTTTTCTTTCAATAATCCATATGGTGCATGTCCGACGTGTACGGGACTTGGAATGCTATTGAAGATTGACCCTGAGCTTCTTGTGCCCGATAAGAAAAAAAGTATAAAAGATGGAGCGATAAATGCCAGCGGATGGAATGTCAACGATCCGGAGAGCGTTGCATCGTCGGTGTTTAAGGCAATGTCCGAAAAATACAGCTTCAGTCTTGATATACCGTTTGAAGAGCTGCCGAGTAATATAGTTGATCTGCTGTTTTACGGAACAAAGGGTGAAAAGATAGCCATAAAATACAAGCATTCATCGAGGATTTTCGAGCAAGCCTTTGAAGGTATCATTCCGAATATGGAGAGAAGATATGAGCAGACTGATTCGGAGTATGTAAAAGGCGAAATCGAGAACTATATGAGTGAGATACCTTGCCCGGAGTGCAAAGGTCAGAGACTGAAAAAGGAAGCGTTGGCTGTTACTGTCGGTGGGATAAGTATATATAAGTATTCCAATAAATCCGTAATTGATGCACTAAGCTTCATTGAATCACTTGAATTGAGTGAGAAGGAGCACATGATCGGTGACAGAATACTAAAAGAGATCACCGAGCGACTTGGCTTTTTACGTAGTGTAGGCTTAGAGTATCTTACCCTTTCCAGATCCTCTGCAACCTTGTCCGGCGGCGAAAGCCAGAGAATTAGACTTGCTACACAGATCGGGTCATACCTCATGGGCGTATTGTATATTCTCGATGAACCGAGTATTGGACTTCATCAACGTGATAATGAGAAGCTGCTTGCTACACTTAGACGTCTGCGTGACCTCGGTAACACGCTTATAGTAGTAGAGCATGACGAGGATACAATGTATGCGGCAGATCATATAGTGGATATTGGTCCGGGTGCTGGAGTACACGGTGGAGAAATAGTATGTGCCGGTACGGTAGATGATATAAAAGCATGTGAGAGATCTCTGACAGGACAATATCTTAGCGGAAAGAAGTTCATACCGATACCTGAAAAGCATCGTGATGGAAATGGAAAGGTATTGACTGTAGTCGGAGCGAGAGAAAATAATTTAAAAAATATAACTGTAGATTTTCCGCTTGGAAAGCTGATATGCGTTACAGGTGTATCTGGATCGGGAAAGTCATCGTTGATAAACGAAATACTATATAAACGTCTAGCAGCAGATCTAAACAGAGCAAAGATAAAGGCAGGAGAACATGAAGCTCTTATAGGAGAAGAGTTTCTCGATAAGATCATTAATATAGATCAGTCTCCGATCGGAAGAACTCCTCGCTCGAATCCTGCGACGTATACAGGTGTATTCAACGATATAAGAACGCTTTTTGCATCTACAAACGATGCCAAAATGCGTGGATATAATGCAGGAAGATTTTCATTTAACATTCGTGGTGGACGCTGTGAAGCTTGCTGCGGAGATGGTCTGGTAAAAATTGAAATGCATTTTCTTCCAGATATTTATGTACCATGCGATGTATGCCACGGAAAGAGATATAACCGTGAAACTCTTGAGGTGCAGTATAAGGGTAAAAATATTTACGAAGTACTTGATATGACAGTAGAAGAGGCATTGGAATTTTTCGAAAATATACCTAAAATATACAGAAAAATACAGACGCTGCAAGAGGTAGGACTGGGATATATTAAGCTCGGTCAGCCGTCTACGACATTATCCGGCGGTGAAGCTCAGAGAGTAAAGCTTGCTACTGAATTATCAAGGAGAGCAACGGGAGGAACTATATACGTTCTGGATGAGCCTACGACAGGTCTACATGTAGCCGATGTCCATAAGCTTGTAGAGGTATTAAATGCTCTTGCAGATGCAGGTAATACCGTTATAGTGATCGAACATAACCTTGATGTGATAAAAACGGCAGATCATATTATAGATCTTGGCCCTGAGGGTGGAGACAGAGGCGGCACGATAGTCTGTACCGGAACACCTGAAGAGGTAGCCGAATGTGAAAAGTCATATACCGGATATTATCTTAAAAAGCTGCTTGAACGAAAATAGAGTAAAAAATCAGGGCATGAGTTTTCATGCCCTGAAATTTAGGTAAGGTGACAAATATATGATCAAAGCGATTATTTTTGACATGGACGGTGTACTTATAGACAGTGAGCCGATATATAAGGATGCAGACCGCCTGTTTTTTCAAAAGCTCGGATGGAATATCAAAGAGGATGATTTTTTGACGATCGCAGGATGCAGTGGTATGCTGATCGCCGAAAAAATAAAGGAAAATGTGCCTGATATTCAATATGAGCTATCCGAATTATCGCAAATGTATGACGAAAACACGACTGAGACACTGAAAAAAAACGTTGATATAAGGCTTGAAGAGGGTGTAGAATTTTGGCTAAAGGAATTTCGCAGACGTGGATTTAAGCTTGCAGTAGGTTCATCCAATACATATGAGATGGTACACTGTATATTGGATAGATTTAATATAACAAAATATTTTGATGCAGTTATTACGTCAAGTGATGTCGAATTTACAAAGCCACATCCTGATATCTACAATGAATGCTCAAGACAGCTTGCTGAAAAGCCTGAGAATTGTCTAGTGATAGAGGATAGTATAAACGGACTTAAAGCTGCAAAGCTCGCAGGAATGAGCTGTGCAGCTTATATCGCAACATGTATTTATCCTATGGATATCAGTGAATTTGATATGGTGATAGAGAGCTATTCTGCCGATGAGCTAAATAAAATCATTACTCAATGTCAGGTGAATCGATAAGCGATGAGCTTTTTTCCTCCGGAAGCTTTGTAACGGATTTCAGCTTGCTTTGGATCTGACGTGTTCTGACACCTACAAGCTTGTCGAGCTCATCATTCGCCTGATCCAGTCGCTTTTTCGTAGCTTCAAGAACATCGGCAAATTTGTCAAATTCCGTCTTTACTGCACCTAGAACATTCCAAACTTCACCGGAACGCTTCTGTATGGCCAATGTTTTGAAGCCCATTTGCAAGCTGTTTAGAAGTGCAGCCATTGTTGTAGGTCCTGCAAGAGTTACTCTATATTCCCTTTGAAGTATTTCTACTAAGCCGCGACGTACTGCCTCAGCGTAGAGTCCTTCAAAAGGCAAAAACATTATACCGAAATCTGTAGTTTCAGGCGGATTTATATATTTGTCACGAATATCCTTTGCAAAGCCCTTTATTGCACGTATAAGAGCGGCACCTGCTGCATCTATTTCTGCTGTATCTGCATTTTCATATGCGTCAACAAGGCGAGAATATGTATCTGCCGGGAATTTTGCATCTATGGGAAGATAAACATAGCCTGAGTCGTTGCCGGGAAGCTTTACCGCATATTCTACAGGCTTTCCTGAGCCTTTCTTTGTTACAACATTTACCTCATACTGCTCCGGTGACAATATTTCTTCCAGTATGGCACCGAGTTGTATTTCTCCGAGAATACCTCTGTTTTTAACATTTGACAGTACTTTTTTCAGATCGCCTACACCTACAGCCAGATTTTGCATTTCGCCGAGTCCCTTATATACCTGCTCGAGACGTTGACTGACAAGAGAGAATGACTGAGAAAGACGCTCGTCCAACGTTTTTTGGAGCTTTTCATCAACAACATTTCGCATCTGATCAAGCTTCTTGTTGTTATCCTCCTGTATAGAGGAAAGCTTTGTTTCCACAGTACGTCTTATGTTTTCAAGCTTTTGCTCGTTTTCAAGAGAAAAGGCGTTAAACCTGGAATTTAACTCTGCAAGGCGCTGATCCTGATTCATTGAGGACTGCTGAGAAGCTGATGTCATAACATCGAACATATTTTTCATGTTTGATTGAGTAGTGCTTATTATCTCACGACGTGTATCATCCAGTTCGTAGGTGATATTTCTTTTCAGATCGTCACTTGAACTGTTCTTTTTCATATTTAAAAGTGTTATAACAGATAATACGATAGAGACAATGCATAAAATGATAATTATATAGTCCATATGATACTCCTTTGATTTTGTTTATTATAGTATATCAGTAAAATAAAGGTTTTGCAAGAACAAATTAATTCATATTGGTATTGCATATTTTTGTGATATAATGTAAAATATGTATGTGAGTTGTTATGCAAAAATATCTGCCGCATTGCCTGATAAAATATCGTATATTATATCGTTTTATGGAGGGACAGTGCTCATGAAAGCAAGAGATGATCGTAGCGTGATACGCACATGTATTCCGATAATTACTTATGCCGTGTTGCTTGTGATGTTCCTTGTTAAAATCGAATCCGTAGCAGATATCGCAAAGAGACTATGGAAAATCTTCTCACCGTTTATATACGGTTTTATTTTTGCATATATCGTGAATATGCCGATGAACTTTATTGAAACCTGTATTTTTGACAAGATGAAAAAGCACAGGATCGTGAACAACAAATTAAAGCGCATACTCGCACTTACAATAGCATTTTTTCTTGCGATATCTGTTGTATGTGCTGTCTTTTCTATTCTGTTGCCTCAGCTCGCCGAAAGTGTGATGATGCTTGTAAATAATTTTGACAGCTATTATGCTCAAGCAGAAAAAATAGCCTATAGAATAATTGATAAGCTGAATCTCAATATAGATTTGTGGACAGAAATAGAAAATATTGTATATAACAATTTAGAAAAGATAATCGCATCGATTAATACAGCTTTGCCGCAGATAATCGATCGAACGAAAGCATTCACGACAAATCTTATCGGAGTGATAACAGATGCTTTCATCGGGCTTGTTGTATGCATTTATATGTTGTATAATAAAGAAAAACTGCTTCGCCAGAGCAAAAAGCTGTTGTACGCTTTTATACCGAAAAAAATATCCGATACGATCCTTGATATTGCATCATTTACAAATGCCACATTCACAAAGTTTATTGCAGGGCAGATCATTGAGTCCTTTGTGCTGGGTATATTGTGCTTTATTGGAATGAGTATACTTGATATTCAGTATGAGCTTCTTATAAGTGTCATTATCGGCATAGGAAACCTTATACCGATATTCGGGCCTATAATCGCAACGATACCATGTGCACTCATACTGCTTGTGATAAACCCCGTAAAAACGCTTTGGTTTGTAATATTTGTAATAGTATTGCAGCAATTTGAGGGTAATCTGATATATCCGAAGGTCGTTGGGAAAAGCATAGGCCTTTCCGGGCTGTGGGTTATATTTGCGATCGTAGTAGGTGGGGGACTGTTCGGCTTACCTGGAATATTTTTAGGTGTACCGACATTTGCTGTGATCTACAGAATATTCGGAAATTATATAAGCAGACGTGCAGCACACAATATAGCGAAAGCTGATGCTGACGATGGAGATAAAATAACATAATAAGGAGAAAAAAGATGAAGAACATAAAGGACATTAAATTGTTTATGCTGGATATGGACGGTACGATATATCTTGGAAACAGATTGTTTGATTGTACGATACCATTCCTGGAGCTTCTTAAATCACAGGGAAAGAGATATATCTTTCTTACAAATAATTCTTCCAAAAACAGAAATGTGTATGTAGAGAAGCTGTCAAAAATGGGAATACATGCTGAGCCTAATGATGTGTTTACATCGGGAGAAGCAACGACGATATATTTAAATAAAATAAAAAAGAATGCAAGAATATATCTTTGCGGAACACCTTCGCTTGAACAGGAGTTTAAAGAAGCAGGCTTCATTCTTACGGACGAAGCTCCGGATTATGCTGTTCTCGGCTTTGACATGACCCTTACTTATGAAAAGCTCTGCAAGATCTGCGATTTTGTACGTGCAGGTGTTCCATACATAGCAACACATCCTGATTTTAATTGCCCTGTAGAAGGTGGTTTTATTCCGGATACAGGCTCAATGATAGCTCTTATAAAGGCTTCTACCGGCAGAGAACCCGATCTTATAATAGGCAAACCGAATAAGAGCATTGTAGATGCAGTTATAGAAAAATACCACGCAGAACGTGAAGAGATCTGCATGGTAGGAGATAGACTTTATACGGATATAGCACTCGGTGCGAAGGCAGGAATATCCAGTATACTCGTGCTGAGCGGCGAAACAACGGTTGAGGACATGAAAAAAACAGATGTTGAACCTACGTTTGTTTTTGACGACCTGTCCGGTATTGTCGAGGCTATAAGATAGTTTATTTTCCTTTGACTCGTTTCCAGTATTCCTGTGCAGCCTGCTCGTTTTTATTACTCCCAAATTTATAATACTTTTTATCCTTTATAGAATCCGGCAGATACTGCTGTGCAACATAATCATTCTCATAATCATGAGGATATTTGTACGTAATACCGCGTCCGAGCTTTGCAGCTCCACTATAATGAGCATCCTTTAGATGTATTGGAGGCTCACCACCTATACCGTTTTTAACATCCTCTGCGGCGGCCCATATAGCCAATGCAGAGGTGTTTGATTTAGGCGCAGTAGCAAGCAGGATAACTCCCTGAGACAGGGGAAGCTGTGCTTCGGGAAGACCGAGCTGAAGTGCAGCATCGACACATGCTTTTACAATAGATATGGCTTGAGGATATGCAAGACCTATATCCTCGCTTGCTATTACCAACAGTCTTCTGCAAGCACTTATAAGATCTCCTCCCTCCAGAATACGAGCAAGATAGTATACAGCTGCATCGGGGTCAGAGCCCCGAATCGATTTTTGAAAGGCGGATAGAAGATCGTAATGTGCATCACCGTCACGGTCATACCGCATGGACGAACGCTGAGCAATTGATACTACATCCTCAAGTGTAATGCTTCCGTTTGATGCAGCAGATACAGCTAACTCGACTGTGTTGATGGCTTTACGAACATCACCTCCACAGGCTGTTGCGATATGATCGGTCACACCGTCTTCTATGTCAAGCTTTACCGAATATTCTTCAGCTGATATAGCAAATGCACGTTCGACAGCAGGCTTTATTTCGTCTGCCGAAACAGGCTTAAATTCAAATACCGTGCTACGGCTTAGGATAGCATTGAATATGGTGAAATATGGATTTTCTGTTGTAGATGCAATGAGCGTTATGCGTCCGTCTTCGATAAATTCAAGCAACGACTGCTGTTGCTTTTTATTAAAGTATTGTATCTCATCAAGATAAAGCAACACACCGTTTATTCCGGAAAATCCGCTCAGATCCTCGATTATGTCCTTGATATCGTTGATAGATGCGGTAGTAGCATTGAGTTTATAGAGCTTTCTGTTTGTCTTTGCTGCGATAATATTGGCTACAGTTGTTTTTCCTGTGCCTGACGGACCGTAAAAAACCATGTTTGGGATATGTCCGCTTTCAATTATACGTCTAAGCATACCGTTAGTGCCGAGTATGTGTGTTTGCCCAACCACTTCCTCAAAGGTGGTTGGGCGTATTTTATCTGCAAGAGGTCTGTACATAATTGAGTCCTTTCAGCTTTGTCGATATTAATTGCTGTTTGATACAATGCGTATTTCACCGTCAGAGGGAAGCTTGGTTTTTCTACCTCTGTAACGCATTGAATACACAGCATTTCCCAAAGAATATGATCCTACACTTTGCGGGACAGTATATTTATATGTATACGTTGTTGCATATATTTTTGATGGAGCTCGATATGTATTGTCAGATGGAGCCATCTGAAATGTCATACCGTTAAATGTTACTTTTATGATCGAGCCGATAGGCGCAGTGCAGGAAAATGTAATCACATCACCCGGACAAAAGCTTATATCATCTGACGGTGAAGCGTTGAGAATGTTAGGGGAGTCAAGCACTGTAATGATCGGAGCTAATGGATCTCCCGAGTTCGATGAGCTCTTGTCATAATAGTTTTTGATTGCATTGTATAGAGTATCCGAGTCAATAATGCTGCCATAACGGAAAAATATACTTCCGCATACTTCCGGTATGGAATCATTTAATTCTAATTGCGATATTAGTTGTGACGGATCGTTCCATGCACTGTCAGGGTCATTTTCGACCTTGTATGCTGCGTGTCCTATATAAAGTGCAACGTCGGTGCCGGAAACTAGATCAGCCCACCAGTTTACAAGAGACTCATAGTCAGCTTTTAAATGACCGATGTGCCAGTAGAGCTGCGGAGCGATATAATCAAGCCAACCAAGCTTTACCCATTTCCGTGTATCTGCATAATGCTGAAAATATGACTCACTGCCGTTTGTATCACTTCCAAGTGGGTTTGATGAATTGTTTGCCCATATACCGAATGGACTTATACCGAAGATTATGTTGGGATAATTCTTTTTGATGGAATCATGGACACCTTTAACAAGCGCATCAACATTGCTTCGACGCCAATCGTCCTTAGAGGTGAAACTACCCTTATATTTTTCAAAGGTCATTTCGTCATCAAAATCAACACCGGGATAAAAATAATCATCGAAATGTATGCCGTCCACATCATATTTTTCGCATATTTCCAATACTCCGTTTAATATAAGCTGTCTCACAGCAGGTATTCCGGGATCAAAGTAAAGGTCACCGTCGGTGTATTGTATCGCCCATGAAGGATTTTCTTTGGCAGGATGTCCCTGGGGTAGTTGATCGACAGTCATTGCTGCTTCTGAGGCGTACTTTTTTGTGATCCTATATGGGTTGATCCATGCGTGGAGCTCTAGCCCACGTTTATGTGCTTCGTCTATCCAGAATTCAAGCGGATCAAATCCGTCGGACGGCGCAACGCCCGGGCTTCCTGTAAGAAATCGTGACCATGGGAATATTTCCGAGCTATATAACGCATCTGATGCAGGTCTGACTTGAAGTATTACAGCAGTAAGTCCCATTGATTTGACGTTATCAAGTATTTCTATAGCCTCAGTTTTAAGAATTTCGGGATCGGTCGTATCTGTGGACGGATAATCCAGGTTATATACTGTAGATACCCAGACTGCTCTGAATGGTACAGAGTTTACAGCAGCTCCGGCGGGTATTAATAGTAGAAACATAAGTATGGATAGCATTAAGGCGATGAATCGTTTTGATTTTAACACGAATAAGTATTCCTCCGGGAAAAGTACGCATTATAAATAAGTTATATGTTTTTATCTGCTTTTATCAGAAGCTTGATCGCTTCGATCGCAGTTTTGATTGCTTTGGAATTATCATGGCATTGTGGATTTGGATAACCTGCTTTTTCACGCTCCTGATTCCAAAGCACATTGAATATTGCACCACAGCGTGCATCCTTCATCGCTGAGGCAGCGCAAAAGAGTGCAGCTGTTTCCATTTCACTTGCCAGTACCCCAAGCTGCTTCCAAGCTTCCCATTTAGATGTTAGCTCATATGAAACAGGCATACGGTTAGGATCATGCTGTCCATAGAAGGAGTCCTTTGATTGCACTACACCGGTATGAGACTTATAGCCTAAAGTGGATGCAGCACACGCCAAAGCAACTGTTACATCAAAGTCGGCTACAGCGGGGTATTCGATAGGTGCATAGTGAAGACTTGTGCCCTCCTGACGAATTGCACCGGAGGCGATCACAAGATCACCGCCTACTACCTTTGTATTGATGCCACCACAGGTACCCACACGTATAAATGTATGAGCTCCGAGCATATTTAATTCTTCGATCGCAATAGCGGCAGATGGCCCTCCGATGCCGGTGGAGCATACGGAGACCTTTGTACCGTCAATATAGCCGGTGTATACGGTAAATTCACGATTAGAGGATACATGCATAGAGTTGCTGAGCTGCTCAGCAATGACAGCACAGCGTCCGGGATCACCCGGCAGCAGACAATATCCACCTATATCACCAAAAGAGCATTTAATATGGAACATTTTTGATTCTCTGTTTAACATAATACACGGCGCTCCTTTATTTAAATATAATAGAAACAAACTCTGCTTGCATTTTTTATCAAATGATATTCTTTTAAAATCATCAGATTCAATGTATTATAATAATGCATCAGGTGTAATACGTTTTATTAATAATACATCAAATGATCTATTTTGCGTATGAAAATCATCTAATGATCTTCTTTATACTTTTTTCGATTTTCAGTCGCGGAACCATTACCTCATGCTGACACGTGGTGCATTTCAGCTTGAAATCCATGCCGACACGAAGAACTGTCCATTGTTTTCCACCGCATGGATGAGCTTTCTTTAGCTCAAGTATATCTCCAAGATGTATATCCATTTCTTGTACTCGATAATATATCGAATTTTCTCCTTTCGTAAAAATATTTTTTTCAGTAAATAAAACTGGTCTGAGGTGACATAATAAAGAAAAAAGAAAAGGGTAGATATATATGAAAATAAGTGCGTTTTTTAATAGTATAGATGAAGCGGAAATAGCTGTACGTGCGATAAGAGAAAGAGGAATTCCGATAAAAAGACAAAGCCAGAGCAATGTTGACAGCAGAGATACACAGGAGCAGGTGTATATTCCAATTTATCCGGAAAGTAATACGCAAGGATTAAACGATAAGTTCGGAATGTACGGAACAAATAGTTATGGATATAATCAGGGTGCTTTGTATATTGCCGCACTTGATATCGGACGTCAGGAATACAGAGAAGATGTATCACAGGAGGTACAGCTGGTGCTTGATGTAAATGAATCAAATGCAGATAAGGTAACAGATATTCTCGTAAACAGACATGGAATGAATGTCAGACGTTTTTAAATAAATAATATAAAGCGGTAGCGGTCAGGCAAGTTACCGCTTTTTTTAACATATAATCGATTGTAGTTTTATGATCGATAGAGAGGAAGGATGAATATGCCACAGGGTATGTATAAGCCGGAAAGTGTAGATAACGCCTTACATAATAATTTTACCATAAAGTATATAGAAGATTCAATAAAAAAAGGAAAAATAATTCATGCAAAAGTGATTTTATGTGATAACGACCATAACCTTATCGTGGATTTAAAGCCATTTACAGGTATTATTCCTCATGACGAGGTGCTACTTGATACGGATAAAAAGAAAGAGATAGCAATATTGTCAAAAGTAGGGAAGTACGTATGCTTTAAGATCAATGACATTTCAGAGGATAATGTCGAAAAAAAGAAAGCAGTACTATCTCGAAAGGCTGCACAGCAGGAAGCGCTTGAATATTTTAAATCTGAGTTGCGTATAGGTGATATAATAGATGCAAAGGTCACGCATATTGAGCCTTTCGGAGTATTTGTTGATATAGGCTGTGGTATAATATCAATGGTTGGTGTTGAAAACATTTCGGTATCAAGGATACCTCATCCTGCATCGCGATTCAATGTAGGGGATAATATAAAAGTCATTGTATGCGGTGTTGACAGGCAGAAAAATAGGATCGAGCTTACGCATAAGCAATTGCTGGGAACGTGGGAAGAAAATGCAGAGCT
The DNA here is from genome assembly GCA_964461815.1 of uncultured Oscillospiraceae bacterium. Classification (GTDB taxonomy): domain Bacteria; phylum Bacillota; class Clostridia; order Oscillospirales; family QAMX01; genus JAAZBA01. The sequence goes on along the minus strand of CAYWVF010000007.1, from coordinate 94,611 downwards.
TTTCAGAGCAGGAGAAACAGTTGAGGGAATCGTGCGTGGAATAGAGAAGTACGGTATATTTGTGGAGCTTATGCCGAATTTGTCTGGATTGGCTGAATTCAGAGATGATATTAGAGAAGGACAGCGAGTTTGTGTATATATAAAATCAATAAACCCTGCAAAAATGAAGATAAAGCTCGTGATAATAGCGGCGTTGAGTGAGGAAGATGAGACTAGGGAGCTTAAGTATTTCTATAAAAATGATAGGATCGACTTTTGGAAATATACGCCTGATTGCTGCGAGCGGAAATATATTGCAACATATTTTAAATGAGATGCATAAAAAACTTTATTAAGGGAAAGCTTATATCGAGCAATTAAGAATATCTGAAAAAAGACTCTATAAAAGAAAAAAAGAAAGGAGTCATATTCAGCTGCATGATAGTGGCTGGAGACTAACGATGGTGCTTGATAGAATAGCTTTAATTCTTGTAATAATCGGTGCGTTGAACTGGGGAAGTATAGGAATATTCGGATTTGATCTTGTTTCCTACTTTTTTGGTGGGCAAATGGCAATTGGGAGTAGAATAATCTATACCTTAGTGTGCATCGGCGGACTTTGGTGCATATCTTTGCTGTTCAGAGAACGTAACGAGTCATTGCAGGACAATAATATGTAAAGAAGTTGGCTGTATCAGCAAATGATACAGCCAATGCTTTTATGATAGCAGGAAAAATCAGTTAAATAAAGACCTGTCAAGAAGGACACCATTAGCAATGAGCTGTGACTGAAGCTCGCGTATTTGTACCTCACGTCCGAGCTTTACCTGCATTGCAGCAGCCGTACCACATGCTTCACCTGTAACGGCACAAGTCGGAATAACTCTTGTTAGGTCCCATCCGCTCTTGTCTGCACTTGAGCAGCGACCGCATGCATACAAATTGTTATTCTTAACAGCCTTGATCGTGCTATATGGAATAGAGTAGCGTTTAGAAAGCTTTTTCCAGTTTCCTATCATGCCTATCGCATCGTCAAACCATACATAATTATGCTTGTCCTCACTGAACTCAAATGTGCCGGCAAGACGACGTGTCATTCGAAGTCCATGATAAGCCGGGATAATCAAAGGATATGCGTTTTCATTTCCCTTTGCTATTGCTTCCTTGACATTATTTATAATCATCTGACGACCGTCAATACAATTTGCGGTAATGTCTTCGATCTTTGTGCCGGAATAGAGTCTGCTTGTAGGAGGAATATCTGCATATATCGGATCAGTTTGAGCTACAAGCTTAAGTGTATCGCCATCGTATTGATAGTACCAGCCGGTACGACGATTAGTGTCATCATCGAAGGTCTCTTCACCTGAAAAATAGCATATATCTGCATCGCCTGTAGCATCGATAAAAGCCTTTGCATTTATTGTACGGCTACCGAGCTTTGTTGCGAGTACAACAGAATCGATTTTATTGTTACTACATACGACGTCTATGATTCGTGCGTCATATAGGATATCTACATTCTCATTGATAAGGAGCTCTTCCGCAGCGATCATGAGTGACGCAGGCTTGTATTCAACTCTGTACCTTATACCTTTACGTTCGTCTATGGTCGAGTTGGATTTTGTCCATACCTCCGGGATTTTGCCGGGACCATATTTTAAGGAAAGCTTTAGAAGCTCCTCTGCGATACCGCCGGACATTTTTACACCATCTCCGTCATCAAGTGGAAGATATATAACGATCAGACCGAGAGTTGCAAGTCCTCCAAGCGCATACTCTTTTTCGAGCAACAGTGTTTTTGCTCCGTTACGAGCAGATGCTAAAGCTGCTGCTATTCCGGCAATACCACCGCCACATACAATAACGTCATAATTCTGCATGGTAATATATTCCTTTCAAACTACTTGTTTTCCGAAGCTTTTAGATAATCGTAAAGTGTTATGCGATTCTCCTTTGCAAACTTACGAATACCGTCAAGATATTCATCGAAAAGAGGGTCATTAAGTGAATATACCGGTATAGGTGTCTCACTGCCACGTTTCTTGATGAGGATCCTGTCACATGGCTTTTTTGTAAATAAAAATACTTTCTTTTCGGAATGATCAAGCTGGATACTGATGATTTTATCGTATGTAATATTATGTCTTACCGGATTTTTGCCTGATAGATCAACTACGGACAGCTCTGTTTTATCGAATGTCAACATTCTTTTTTCTTTAGCCATGATTGATACTCCTAAATGTGAATTAAAGGGAAAAAGGGCGTTAAATGTCCTTTTCCCCTTTGTAAGGTCAGAAATTATTCGTAAAGCTTAGACAGCTTTTCGAGCTTAGCATATTTTTCAGCAGCAGCAGCTTCTGCCTGGTTAAAGAGCTTTTCAGCTCTCTCCGGGAAGGACTGCATCAAGCGGCTGTAACGGTTCTCGCTCTTAATAAAGTCAACATAGCTTGCTGTAGGTGCCTTGGAATCGAGTGTGAACGGATTCTTACCCTGAGCCTTAAGTGCAGGATTGAATCTGAACATCTGCCAATAACCTGCCTCAACAGCCTTCTTCATTTCGAGCTGGCAGTTAGCCATTGTGCCCTTGATACCGTGCATCTCACAAGGAGCGTAACCGATAATAATGGAAGGTCCATTGTAAGCTTCAGCTTCTGTAAGTGCCTTGAGGAGCTGGTTCATATCAGCGCCCATAGCAACCTGTGCTACGTATACATAACCATAGGACATAGCGATCTCAGCGAGATTCTTCTTGCCCATAGCCTTACCGGCAGCTGCGAACTGAGCAACCTGACCGATGTTGGAAGCCTTGGAAGCCTGTCCACCGGTGTTGGAGTAAACTTCGGTATCGAATACCATGATGTTTACATCCTCGCCGGAAGCGATAACATGGTCGAGACCGCCGAAACCGATATCATAAGCCCAACCGTCGCCACCGAAGATCCACATGGACTTCTTTGCGAGATAATCTTTCTCCTTAAGGATAGCCGAAGCGGTCGGACAGCCTGCTGCAGCTGCTTTTTCGAGTTCAACGATAAGAGCCTTTGTAGCAGCATCATTAGCCTTGCCATCGTCCTTTGTATCGATGTAAGCCTTAGCAGCAGCCTTGAATTCATCGGATGCCTTGTCGGAAGCCATCATTTCTTCAACCTGAGCCATGAGACGATTGCGGATCGTCTTCTGACCTACGTAGATACCGAGACCGTGCTCAGCATTATCTTCAAACAGGGAGTTAGCCCAAGCAGGACCACAGCCTGATGCGTTATTTACTGTGTAAGGAGTAGCCGGTGCGCTGCCGCCCCAAATGGAGGAACAACCTGTTGCGTTGGAGATGTACATTCTCTCACCGAAGAGCTGGGTGATGAGACGTGCATAGGATGTTTCAGCACAGCCTGCACATGAACCGGAGAACTCAAGCAACGGCTGCTTGAACTGGCTGCCCTTAACTGTTGTGTTGATGAGCTCAGGCTTTTCGGATACGTTTGCTACTGCGTAATCAAACGGAGCCTGCTGATCAGCCTGTGTCTCTTGAAGAACCATCTTAATTGCGAGCTTAGGATCTGCGATCTTTGCAGCTTCCTTAGCAGCAGCCTTAGGATTATCGGGATAAAGCTCCTTAGCCTTAGCTTCGGCATCCTTAAGAGCCTTAGCGGATACAGGACATGCCTTAACGCAGAGCGTACAACCCATACAATCCAGAGGAGAAATAGCCATTGTAAACTTATAGTTTGTCTTGATAACCGGCTTAGCTGTAAATTTTGTAGCAGCAGGAGCAGCAGCAGCTTCGTCTTCTGTCATAGCGAACGGACGAATAGCAGCATGAGGACAAACGAATGCACAGTTGTTACACTGAATACAATTTTCGGGGACCCATGTCGGAACGTTAACAGCAACGCCGCGCTTCTCGTATGCAGCAGCACCCTGTGGGAACTGACCGTCTACATAATCCTCAAATGCGGATACCGGGAGTGAGTCGCCTGCCATAGCACCAACAGGCTCAACGATTTCGTTAACAAACTTAACGAGCTCTGCTCTCTTACCTGTTGCCGGAGCCTTAGGAGCATCATCAGCAAGATCTGCCCATGAAGATGGAACGTTGATCTCTACAAATGCATCTGCACCTGCATCGATAGCGTTATAGTTGAGCTGAACAATAGCATCGCCCTTCTTGGAGTAGGACTTATATGCCATCTTCTTCATGTATTCGATAGCTTCATCCTTAGGAAGAATACCTGCAAGAGCAAAGAATGCAGACTGAAGGACTGTGTTCTTAACCTTTGCATTACCGATCTTCTTGGAAGCGATCTCTGTAGCATTGATCGTATAGAATTTAACATTATTAGCTGCGATATACTTCTTGACCTTTGTCGGAAGATGTGCATCAAGCTCATCCTCAGACCACATGCAGTCGAGAAGGAATGTGCCGCCCGGCTTAACATCAGATACCATATCATATTTGAACAGATAGGACTGATTGTGGCAAGCAACGAAGTTTGCTTTATTTATGTAGTACGGGCTCTTGATAGGCTTGTCACCGAAACGAAGGTGAGAAATTGTGATACCGCCTGTCTTCTTTGAGTCGTACTGGAAGTAAGCCTGGATATATTTATCGGTATGGTCACCGATGATCTTTATGGAGTTCTTGTTAGCACCAACAGTACCGTCGCCGCCGAGACCCCAGAATTTACATGCGATCGTGCCTTCAGGAGCTGTATCCGGACAAGGCTTTTCCTCGAGTGAAAGACCTGTAACATCGTCTACGATACCGATCGTAAAGTTAGCCTTAGGAGCATCCTGCTTGAGGTTTTCATATACTGCGAATACAGAGGAAGGAGGTGTATCCTTAGAACCGAGACCGTAACGTCCGCCTACTACCTTGATATCTCTGCCTGTCTTGTTAAGAGCAGCAACAACATCGAGGAACAACGGCTCGCCGAGAGCACCCGGCTCCTTTGTACGATCAAGAACAGCGATCTTCTTAACGGAAGCAGGAATAGCCTCACTGAGCTTTTCAGCAACGAACGGACGATAAAGACGAACCTTAACAAGACCGACCTTTTCGCCTGCTGCGTTCATGTAGTCGATAACTTCTTCAGCTACATCACAGATGGAACCCATAGCAACGATAACACGTTCAGCATTCGGATCACCGTAATAGTTGAAGAGCTTATAATTTGTACCGATCTTCTCGTTGACCTGATTCATATAATCCTCAACGATAGCCGGGAGAGCATCATAATACTTGTTGCAAGCTTCACGATGCTGGAAGAATATATCACCGTTTTCAGCGCTGCCGCGGAGAACGGGATGCTCAGGATTGAGGGAATGCTTACGGAAAGCGTCAATAGCATCCTTATCGACCATAGACTTAAGCTCGTCGAAATCCCATGTCTCGATCTTCTGTATCTCATGAGATGTACGGAAGCCGTCGAAGAAGTTCAGGAAAGGAACACGACCCTTGATAGCGGAAAGATGAGCTACTGCGCTGAGGTCCATGATCTCCTGCTGATTCGTTTCAGCCAGCATAGCAAAACCGGTCTGACGGCAGGCATAGACGTCGGAATGGTCACCGAAAATGTTAAGTGCATGTGAGGCTACACAACGAGCTGATACATGGATAACGCAGGGAAGAAGCTCACCGGCAATCTTATACATGTTCGGGATCATAAGGAGAAGACCCTGAGAAGCTGTGTATGTTGTTGTGAGAGCACCTGCTGCAAGGGAACCGTGAACGGCACCGGCAGCACCTGCTTCGGACTGCATTTCAACGACCTTAACGGTGTCGCCGAAAATGTTTTTGAGACCCTGAGAGCTCCAGACGTCTGTAACGTCAGCCATAGGGCTAGAAGGTGTGATAGGATAGATGGCTGCTACTTCTGTAAACGCATACGACGCATGCGCAGCAGCGGTATTACCATCCATGGAAATCTTTTTTCTTGCCATAGTGATACTCCTTTAATTTATTAAAAATAAATAAGCAATCTAACTTGTCTATTTTAACATTTTTTTGTCGCATTGTAAAGTGCGATAAGTTAAATTTTCTGTTTTTCGTATGTTAATTTTTACTTAGCGGCATTAACGAGCTTTTCTGTGTCAAGTGCTATCATAAGTTCTTCGTTTGTAGCGATAACAAGTGTCTTGACCTTAGCCCCCTCAGCTGAAATATCAAGCATCTCAGCGCGCTGCTTATTCTTTTCAACATCAATGCCAAGACCCATATATTCGAGACCCTTTATTACCTCTTCACGGATCATTGCATTGTTTTCACCGATGCCTGCGGTAAATACAACTGCATCAAGACCGCCCATCTCGGCAGCATATGCACCGATGTATTTCTTGATAGACTGAACAAGAATATCAACTGTAAGCTGAGCACGCTCGTCGCTTTTTTCAGCAGCACTTGTAACATCACGGAAATCGGAAGAAATACCCGAAATACCTACAAGACCGGATTCTTTATTCAGCATCGTAACAACATCGGCAGCACTCTTATTTTCTGCTGTAGCGATAAAGCCGACGATAGCCGGATCGATAGAACCTGAACGTGTTCCCATGGGAAGACCATCAAGAGGAGTAAAGCCCATAGATGTATCGTAGGACTTTCCGTTCTTAACTGCACAGATGGATGAGCCGTTACCAAGATGGCATGTTACGATGTTTATATCCTCGGGAGCCTTGCCGAGCATTTCGGCAGCCTTTGCTGTAACATATCTGTGAGATGTGCCGTGGAAGCCGTAGCGTCTGATCTTGAGATCCTCATAGTACTTGTAAGGGATCGGGAATATGTAGGATTTTTTCGGCATTGTCTGATGGAAAGATGTATCAAATACAACTACCTGTGGAACATCGGGACCCATTACGGATATGCAAGCCTTTATACCTGTGACACTGCCGGGATTGTGGAGAGGAGCAAGAGTGCTGCACTCGGAGATAAGGTCAATAACTTCATCCGTAACAAGCTTGGATTCGGAGAAGTATTCAGCACCGTGAACAACTCTGTGACCTACAGCACCTATCTCATTCATGTCGGAGATCACGCCGTATTCAGGGCTTACAAGCTTTTCAATAACGCATTTGATAGCTGCGGCATGGTCAACCATTTCAACGTCTGCTTCGAATTTAGCCTTGCCGTTGTGCTTCAAATGTCCGCCGATGCCGATACGCTCACAAAGACCCTTTGCAAGTACCTCATGAGAATCCATGTCAAAGAGCTGATACTTAAGAGAAGAGCTTCCGGCATTAATGACTAAAATGTACATGATATTTTACTACCCCTTTAAAAAATATTTACTTTATTTCCGTATGCTGTTGTGGTATAATTAATTAAAAGCTGTACATCAGTATACACAATATATTGTACACCTAATCGCTGAGATTTACAATATCTTTTTCTGAGAAATTTGAAGAATTTTGGGAAACAACGGAGAAAAAATGAAAGCAGCAGCTATAATATGTGAATACAACCCATTTCACAAGGGACATGAACTTCATATAAAGCAAACCAAAGAGGAGCTGGGAATGCCGATAGTATGCATAATGAGCGGAAATTATGTACAGCGCGGTGATGTGGCGATAATGAACAAGCACAGCAGAGCGGAGGCTGCAATTCATTGCGGAGCCGATCTTGTTATCGAATTACCGACCGTCTTTGCTTGTGCAGGCTCACAAAGATTTGCCTATGGTGCGATATCTATGCTTAATGCGCTCGGCTTTATCGATCATTTATCATTTGGAAGTGAATGCGGTGATATCGATAAGCTCAATGATGCTGTAAGACTTGCGGAAACCGCCGAATCAGAGGAATATCTGAAAAAGTTTATAAATCAAGGCATGTCATTTGCATCAGCAAGAAGTGCCGCCGCTGAAAGCATAGATCCGCATACTGCAAAAATACTCACGGAACCAAATAATATTCTTGCGATAGAGTACATTCGTGCTATACGAAAAATAAAGTCCGATATGAAACCGTTTACTGTAATGCGCTGTGGTGCAGGGCATGATTCACACAGTGAAGAGTCTGGGATAGCAGATGCAGGATATATTAGAAAGCTTATAGCAGCCGGTGAGTATGAACGTGCGGTATCATTTATGCCGAAATATGCGGCAGATATATTTATTCGCGAGTTGGGTAAAGGCTGTGCGCCTGTTTTAATAGATTGCATAGAAAATGCAATTATGTCACAGCTGAGGAGATTGAGTGTAGATGACTATGCATTGCTTCCGGACGTGAGTGAAGGACTGGAAAATAGGCTTTACAGAGCGGCAAAGGAAAGTGTGACACTTGATGGAGCATGTACTGCCGCAAAGACAAAGAGATATGCATTTGCAAGGCTCAGAAGAATATATTTGAGTGCTTTCTTAGGTATTAAAGAAAAGTATGTCGAAAATTTCAAACCGTATATTAGAGTTTTAGCTTTGAATGATGTCGGAAGATGCCTGATTTCGCAGATAAATGAGAAAATTACGGTCATAACGAAGCCGGCAGCGATAAATAATCCGAATTTTGATGAGACTGTCAAAAATGAATTTGAAAACGAATCACTTATGACAGATATGTATAGTCTTGCATATCCTGCGCTTATGAAAAGGATAAGCGGATGGGAATATACGACTTCGCCTGTATATGTAAGCTCAGCTTTTCGGGAACGATGAGCAGTTGCCGTAATAGTGGTAGAACGATCTTCACAGCTTTGGGATAAGGATGCATAAAATTTACGGCTGCAGTTGACAAAACAGAAAAAGTATTGCATAATAAATAGTATAGATGTTTGATTGATGTTAGTTATATAGATCGGAGGAATATTGTTAATGGCTGTTACGATAAGTGAAGCTAGATATAGAAATTTCGGAAAATGTGTAAAGATCGAAAATGCCTTTGCCGAGCTGTGGGTAACGGTAGATGTAGGTCCGAGAATTATCAGGTATTCACTAAAGGGTGGAGAAAACTTCATGCATGAAGATCGTGCCCGTAAATCAAAGCAGGATGTAAAGGCTTTGCAGGATTATTATGGAAGAGGCTCTTGTTGGTATATTTACGGAGGACATCGTATATGGGCTTCACCGGAGTATATGCCGGAAACATATTATCCCGACAACAATAGAGTGAAGTACGAGGTGAAGGGGAGAAGCGTGATCTTTACTCCTCCGGCACAAATAAAGAACGACCTACAAGTGACATTAAAGGTCACATTGGATGAATACAGCGCAAGAGTAAAGGTTGAGAACAGTATAACGAATATCGGCAAAGAATCAAAGGTCTTTTCCGTATGGGCTCTGTCTGTGCTTGCTCCCGGAGGTATTGAGATAATTCCGTTTAATACTCACGAGAACGGTTATATAAATAATCAGATCATGTCGATCTGGAAGTATACCGATTTGGGTGATAAGCGTGTTGCGTGGAGCAAGGAATATGCAATGCTCAAGCAGGACAAGCATCGTGAGGATCCGTTTAAATTCGGCTCGGATAACCGCCGTGGATGGGCTGCATATGTTCTCCATGGAGTTATGTTCTTAAAGGAATTTGAGTATATCGAAAATGTAAAATATCCGGATGATGGAATGAATTTCGAAACATATACAAATGATAAATTCCTTGAAATGGAGAGCCTGAGTCCTCTTGCAAATACGGAGCCGGGACAGACAGTAACACATATTGAAAATTGGGACATAATAGATGATGTAAGAACACCGAAGCTCGGTGACTTCAATGCAGTTGAAGATATCGTGCGTCAGTATATAGCAAAGTAATATTTAGGAGGAATAAAAATGAGTGAGTGTACACACGACTGCTCAACCTGTGCATCCAAATGCGGAGAGGCACAGCAGAATCCGGCAGATTTTATTGAAAAATTAAATGACTTGTCAAGTGTAAAAAAAGTTATCGGCATTGTCAGCGGTAAGGGTGGAGTAGGAAAGTCGCTTGTTACAGCTATGATGTCCGTAATTATGAACAGAAGAGGATACGAGACAGCCATATTGGATGCTGATGTAACAGGCCCTTCTGTTCCTAAGATGTTTGGCCTTGCGGGACAGGCCTCAGGTAATGACCAGGGCATACTTCCTGTCAAAACGAAGATGGGTATCAACGTTATCTCATCAAACCTTCTTCTGGAGGATGTAACATCTCCGATAATTTGGCGTGGACCTGTTATTGCTAATCTTGTAAAGCAGTTCTGGACAGATGTAATATGGCACAAGGTAGACTTTATGTTTGTTGATATGCCTCCCGGAACAGGAGATGTGCCGCTTACAGTATTCCAGTCTATCCCTGTAGATGGTATCATTATCGTAACATCGCCGCAGGAGCTTGTATCAATGATCGTTACAAAGGCTGTAAAGATGGCTGAGATGATGAATATACCTATTATCGGTCTTGTCGAGAATATGAGCTATGTGGAATGTCCTGACTGCGGCAAGCAGTTTAAGGTATTTGGCGACAGTCATGTGGATGAGATCGCTCAGGAGCATGGTATAGAAGTTCTCGCAAAGATCCCGATGAATCCGGATATCGCAAAGATCTGCGACGGAGGAGTAGTTGAGCTCTTTGAAGGCGACTGGATGGAAAATGCGGCAGATAAGGTCGAAGGATTGTTGAAATAACTTAAAAAGGCACAAAATGATCTTTTTGTGCCTTTTTTGATATATAAACGGAGAGTAAATGATGACAAATTTTGATGTTGTATATAACAGACGAGGAACAGGAAGCGGAAAATGGGAAGAGGCTCCGATAGGTGATATCCCAAAGGGATGTATACCGATGTCTGTAGCCGAAAATGATTATCCGATACCACAGGCTTTGAGCGACGCTTTAAAGAAAAGAGCGGAATGGCCGTTTTTCGGTTACGATCATCCTCCTAAAGGATTTAAAGACGCTATAATATATCATTATAAGGAACGTTTTGGAGCGACTGTAAAGCCCGAATGGATAGTAAATGTTTCAAGTGTGATGCCTGCTGCAAATCTTGCATGTACTATGGCAGGTGGAGATATACTTTATAATATTCCGATGTACAGTCATATCAGAGTACTTACGGAGGAAACAAAGCTCAAAGCTATAGAAGTACCTATGAAGATCGATGAGAATAACGTGTATTCAATGGATATAGAGGAGATGGAAAAAAGGGTAACACCTGAAACGTCAACTTTTATTCTGTGTAACCCTCACAATCCTGTAGGCAGATCATACAGACGAGATGAGCTGGAACAAATAGTTGATTTTTGTCAAAAGCATGATCTCCTTCTCGTAAGTGATGAGATACATTGTGAAATAATGTTTGACGGCAAGCATATCCCATGCTTTTCTATAAATGATAAAGCGGCAGAGATCAGCATTACGCTCAACAGTGCCGGAAAAATTCTGAACATACCGGGTATTCCTGCGGGTATTGCAATAATTCCAAATGAGAAAATACGAAACAGATTTAACGAAGTAAGTGCCGGACTTTTTGCATGGCCAAATGCATTCGCACTTGAAGCCTTGAAGGTCAACTATGACGGAAGCTGCGAGGACTGGAAAAATGAGCTTCGTGCATATCTGAAAAGAAACAGAGATTATCTTGAAAGTCGTATAAGAAAAATGGCAGGAGTTAAAGTGACTCATTGTGAAGCTACGTATCTTGCGTGGATGGATTGCACATCATTAAAGCTTGACAATCCGTATAAGTATTTCCTTGATGAAATGAACGTCAGCTTTGTAGATGGAGAATGCTTCGGAGACCGTCAGTTTGTTCGTATAAATTTTGCATGTGTATATGATCAGCTCGTTGATGTTATGGACAGGCTCGAAAAAGCGGTAAAGAAAGCCTATGATAAGACTCTGTAGGAGGGTGTTCGACTTATGAATTTTACGAAGCTACAGCAATTTATGGATTATCTGGTGCAGTGGAGAATACCCGGATGCGATTGCACAGTACATATCGGTTATGAGGAGATATTCAGATATCAGGCAGGGTACTCAGATGTCGAGAAAAAGATACCTTTGACGTGTGACAGAAGCTATTTTCTGTACTCAGTAGGAAAGGTTATTACATGTGCGGCTGCATTACAGCTTTTCGAGCAGGGAAAATATCTCATGACAGATCCTTTGTGGGAGTATATACCATCGTTTAAAGAAATGTATGTAAAAGCAGAGGACGGTAGTCTTCAAAAAGCAAAAAACGATATAAAAATTCGTGATTTTTTCACAATGACAGCAGGGCTTACATATGATATCGATTCACCTGAAATATTGAAGGTTCGTCAAGAAAACGATGATAACTGCACAACAGCGCAGATCGTAGATGCTATAGCACGAGAGCCGCTTGCATTTGAGCCTGGCACTCATTGGAATTACAGCCTTTGTCATGATGTTCTGGGAAGACTTATCGAGGTGGTATCGGGAAGATCCTTTGGCGAATATATGCATGATAATTTATTTGCTCCACTTGGAATGACGAATACCGGCTTTGAGCTAACAGATGAAAGAAAAAGCAGAATGGCATCACAGTATGACTTTAGAGAAGAAGAAAATAAAGTGGTGAAAATTCCGTTGTCAAATTATTTTAAGCTTGGTAAAATGTATGAAAGCGGAGGCGCAGGTTTAATATCTACAGTTGATGATTATATTAAATTTGCTGATGCTATGGCAAACGGCGGTGTCGGAAAAAACGGGGTTCGTATACTTACAGAAGCAACGATCGATCTTATGCGTACAAATCATCTTGATAAAAATCTTCTTTCTGACTATAATTGGGTTCAAATTGCCGGCTACGGTTACGGACTCGGTGTGCGCACAATGATGGATAAGGCGATGGGAGGTTCTCTTAGCTCCATCGGAGAATTCGGATGGGGAGGTGCTGCCGGTGCATATGCAATGATAGATCCATCTAAGCGACTGGCAGTTTACTACGCTCAGCATATGACAAATAATCAAGAGCCTTACGTACATCCAAGGATCAGGAATCTTGTGTATTATGGGCTTGGACAATAAGCTTAAATAAGGAGAAAATGTATGAAGTTAAATTTTAAAGGAATGCTCGACGAAGTGCAGGCAGGTATCACTGAGCTTAGTAAAGATTTGAGCGTTGAATTATGTTCATGCGGTATGAATGTTACGGTAACAAAACAGGATGGATCAGATATCATAGTAACGGCAAAGGATGGCGAAGCAAGTATTACATATGATAAAAAGCATCACTTTTTCCGTGCTTACAGTCTTCTTGTACAGCATCTGACAGCAGGAGAAACTGAAATATGCATTACAGAGAAACCGTATTTTACACTTAACGGCCCGATGTTCGATGTTTCACAGGGAAATGCCGTTATCAAGGTATCCGAGGTAAAGAAAACACTGCGTCAGATGGCACAGATGGGTCTGAATATGTTTATGCTGTACTGCGAAGACAGCTTCGATGTAAAGGCTCAGCCCTATTTCGGATATATGCGTCCACGATATACAGAAGCTGATATCCGTGAATGTGATGATTATGCGGATATGTTCGGCATAGAGATGATCCCATGTATACAGACACTTGCACATCTGGTAGATGTTCTTAAGTGGAGCGTTTATGATGACATACGTGAGAATGATGTATGCCTTGTTGTAGGTGAAGAAAAGACAAATCAGTTTATTCGTGATCTTCTTGTTGAAGCGACTCGCCCGTTCCGTTCAAAGAGAGTTCATATAGGTATGGATGAAGCGTATAATCTCGGACGTGGAAAGTTTCTTGATAAGCATGGTTACATGGAGCCTCAGGAGATCATGAAGATGCATCTTGAAAATGTACTTAAAATTGTGCATGAGCTCGGACTTACTCCTATGATGTGGAGCGATATGTTCTTCCACGGACTCGGATATCATAGCAACTCCTTAGATATTCCGCAGCATATAATAGATTGTTGTCCTAAGGATGTTCAGCTTGTATATTGGGATTACTACCGCAATGATGAATTGTCTTATGATATTTCTATTGAGCGTCATAGAAAGTTCAGTGAACCGATATTTGCCGGTGGTATTTGGACGTGGATCGGCTTTGGCCCACACTGGGATCGCACCTTTAAGAGCACTGAGGCTGCACTCAATGTATGTAAGCGAAAGGGCGTTAAAGAAGTATTTGTGACTATTTGGGGAGATAACGGAACAGAATGCCTCTACAACACAAATATGCTCGGACTTGCTCTTTACGGCGAACATGGCTATAGTGAAACTATAGATTATAAAAAGCTGAAGGAGCGCTTTGAATTTATTACCGGCGCAAAGTACGATGATTTCATGGCACTGGAAGCACTCGATAATACGCCCGGTGTTGATGATATTTCAGCTACAGATTATAATCCATCTAAATTCCTTATGTGGCAGGATATTTTGACCGGACTGTGCGATAAGAATATTGAAGGCTTGCCGCTTGATAAGCATTATGAAGCACTTGCTGCACAGCTGAAAGAGATGACAAGTCGCAACGGAGATTATAACAGCATGTTCGAGTTCAACTATAATGTTGCGAATACTCTTGCACTCAAGAGTGAAATGGGACTTCGTATCACAAAGGCGTACAAGGAAAACGATATGAAGACACTTTCACATATAGCTGATGTTGAGCTTCCGGAGTTGAAGAGAAGAATGGCTGCTCTGCGCGAGTGCCATATGAAGAACTGGTTCAAGCTCTACAAAGCTCTTGGATGGGATATAATGGATATGAGATACGGCTCGCTTATGACACGTATGGATAGCGCTATAACTGAGATCAAAATGTACATTAACGGAGAGCTTACAAAGCTCGAGGAGCTTGAAGAAGAAAGACGGGATTATAACGGTCAGCCCGGTATGATAAGATACTTAAATTTCTTCGGACGTACAGTATCGGCAAGCCGAATAGCACCGTATTGTTAAAAAGTCGATATGATATCATAGAAAAGCACGCATACCATGTAAAAGTGGTATGCGTGCTTTTGATTTCATATTGTTTGTCGGTAAGTAAAAATAATTTATTGCTGCCACAATAATTTGAAGCTTATATGCGTTAAAGAATTATTTTGTTCCGAATGCTCTGTCTCCGAAATCACCGAGACCGGGATCGACGAAAGCGTAGTCGGTCAGTGCATCGTCTAAAGCTGCACAAACTACATCGATATCGGGATGATCATCACATAGCGTTTTCATTCCCTCAATAGATGAGACGATACTGATCACATGTATGCTTTTAGCTCCGTAATTCTTTATGAATTGTACCGCAGATGATATGGAGCTGCCTGTAGCGATCAGAGGATCGAGGATAAGTACATCACGTTCAGAGATATCCGACGGAAGCTTACAATAATATTCAACAGGGGACAATGTCTCACTGTCTCTGTAAACTCCGAGATGTCCGACTTTTGCAGCCGGGATGAGCTTTATTATACCGTCAAGCATAATGATACCGGAACGAAGCACACAAACTGCGGCAAGCTTCTTCCCCGAAAGTACAGGAGAATCACATGTAGTAATAGGTGTGGAGATCTCAACGTTCTCAACGTCCAGATTTCTTGTTGCTTCATAGCATAACAGCATGGATATTTCTTTTGTAAGCTCACGAAATTCTTTTGATCCTGTAGAAGCTTCACGCATACGTGTAAGCTTATGCTGTATTAAAGGATGATCTATCAAGCGAAGGTTTTTCATAGCAAAATTACCTCCAAATATTTTATTTTTCCAGCTCGCTTATCATATTGATGCGTTTAATATGGCGCTCACCGCCGGAAAACTCAGTTGTGAGGAATATTTCGGCTATCTCACATGCAGCACCTTCACCCATCGTGCGTCCGCCCATGCACAGAACATTTGCATCATTGTGAAGACGTGTATATTTTGCA
The DNA here is from genome assembly GCA_964461815.1 of uncultured Oscillospiraceae bacterium. Lineage (GTDB taxonomy): Bacteria > Bacillota > Clostridia > Oscillospirales > QAMX01 > JAAZBA01. Next base: position 78,807 of record CAYWVF010000007.1, on the reverse strand, counting down.
TCATATTCGCAGCCTACGTGTGCAGCACGTATTCCCTTGATCTTATTAGCTGCAATAGAAACTCCGATACCTGTACCACAGAGGATGATACCGTATTTAAATTCGCCGGAAGCAACCTTTCTTGCAGCCTTTGCCGCAATTTCAGGATAATGGCAATTTGATCTGTCAGTTTCAGCGTATATGCCATCGTCGTAAATATCGAAGCCTTTTTCCGTAAGGTACTTTTTTACAGCTTCCTTGAGCTCAAAAGCACCGTGATCGGATGCGATAATAACTTTCATTGAGAAACACTCCTTAAAAATATATTACTTATTCATTTTTGCAAGCCTTTCGCGTTCTGCCTGCGGAAGACGATGATATGAAGGTGAAAGCTCAAAAGCAGAGATGCTTTTTGAAGCAAGAGCACATAAAGCAACACCACTGGCACGCTGATAGCACATATGCTCGGGAAGCATGTGAAAGCCACAGTTTTCAAGCAGATATGAACCGTCACCAATCACAGTTATTTGTCTGTCGGTGTCTTGAAGCTCTGTTTTCAGCGCCTCAACAGTTATAGCCCGATCATCGCACAGTCTCTGTACACCATCGGAAATATCAAAAAGTGCATTGTATACCTGTCCTGCACGAGCATCCATTACAGCGCATACTATATTCTCTGAAGGAGGAAGCAAATATGCCATAGCTTCAAGAGATGAAACTCCGCAGCAGGGCTTATCTGCTCCGTATGCAAAGCCTTTTACAAGTGATATGCCTATCCTAAGACCTGTGAATGACCCCGGACCTGATGAGACAGCATAAAGATCGATATCATCAAAAGTTTTTCCCGAACGATTAAGCATATCCTCTGCTAAAGGAAGAAGTGTTTTGCTGTGAGTAAATCCGCAGTTTTGATATGATTCTGCTATAAGTCTGCCATCTGATAAAAGGGCAGTGGAAGCAGCTTTTGCACTGCATTCAAATGCAAGTATATTCATGGGATATATATTCATGCCTTTCGATTAACGTTTGATTTCGATATTTCTTTCAGTGTCACTGATGCGTGATATTTTGATGCAGATGGTATCTGCTGGAAGTGCGTCTTCTACATTATTAGCCCATTCAATAGCACATATACCGCCTGACATAAGATAATCATCAAAGCCGATATCATATAGCTCATCGGAGGATGAAAGACGGTACATATCAAAATGAAACAGAGGGAGTCTTCCTCCGAGATACTCATTTACGATAGTGAATGTAGGACTTGTTACACGTCCATCATATCCAATACCGCGAGCAAGACCTCTGGTAAATGCTGTTTTGCCTGCACCGAGATCTCCCGTAAGTGCTATAACGCTCCCGGGCGATAGGGTAGCTGCTATTTTTTCACCGATAAGCTCAGTTTCTGTATCTGAAGAGCTTTTAATGATTTGGATATCATTGTTTTCCACTTAAAACAGCCCCGTTATCTTTCCGTCGTTGCTTATATCAATATTCTCGGCAGCAGGTACTTTTGGAAGTCCGGGCATTGTCATAATATCACCCAGGATAGCAACTACAAAGCCTGCACCGGATGACAGCTTGGCTTCTCTTACCTTTACCGTGAAATTCTTTGGTCTTCCGAGAAGATTCTTGTTATCGGAAAGTGAATATTGAGTTTTTGCCATGCAGACGGGTAGACTTCCGTAGCCCATCTTTGTAAAGCTACGCAGAGCTTTTTTTGCTTCGGCGTCATATACTACGCCTGATGCACCGTATATTTCCTTTGCTATAGCTTCGATCTTCTTTTCAAGCGGAAGCTCACAGTCATAAAGGAATTTGAATTCGGATCTCTCATTGTCGCATATATCGACGACCATATTTGCAAGCTCAATACCACCGTTTCCTCCGTTCGCAAATACATCGGATATGGCAAATTTTGCACCATAATTTGTGCAGATATCTTTCACGCATTGAACTTCGGCATCTGTATCTGTATAGAATTTGTTGAGTGCAACTACAACGGGAACACCGAATTTCTTCAGATTCTCAATATGAGCCTCCAAATTTGCGCTGCCGTTTTTGAGTGCATCAATGTTTTCGTTTTTTAGCTCTGAAAGCTCAGCACCACCGTTGTATTTAAGAGCACGTATAGTTGCTACCAATACCACGCAGCTCGGTGTCAGCTCTGCTTTGCGGCATTTGATATCGAAGAATTTCTCGGCACCGAGATCGGCACCGAATCCGGCTTCTGTTATGCAATAATCGGCAAGCTTCAGTCCAAGCTTAGTTGCACGAACGCTGTTACAGCCATGAGCTATGTTTGCAAATGGACCGCCGTGAATGAGACACGGAGTACCCTCAAGAGTTTGAACAAGATTTGGTTTGATAGCATCCTTAAGCAGTGCGGCCATAGCGCCTGCTGCTTTGAAATCCTTAGCATACAGAGTTTTTCCGGTATATGTGTACCCGACAAGAATATTGGAAAGCTTTTCTTTGAGATCATCTATGTTGTTTGCAAGACAAAGTGCAGCCATTACTTCACTTGCAACTGTTATCATAAATCCATCTTCTCTGGGAACACCGTTTGATTTACCGCCAAGTCCGTTGATTATGAAGCGAAGAGCACGATCGTTCATATCAAGAACTCTTTTTATATTGATCCTGCGAGGATCGAGTCCAAGCTCATTTCCCTGCTGCAAGTGATTGTCAACAAGAGCACAGAGAAGATTATGAGCTGTGGTTATCGCATGAAGGTCACCTGTGAAGTGGAGATTTATATCCTCCATAGGAACTACCTGAGAATATCCGCCTCCTGCAGCTCCACCCTTCATACCGAAAACAGGACCGAGAGACGGCTCACGCAATGCGATTATGGCTGATTTGCCTATCTTCGCCATTGCCTGACCGAGACCGATAGTAGTTGTTGTTTTACCTTCACCTGCGGGAGTGGGATTTATTGCCGTAACAAGGATAAGCTTTCCGTCCTTGTTGTTTTCCACTCTTTTAAATACACTTTCATCTATCTTTGCCTTGTATTTACCGTAAAAATCAATATCATCTGAAGACAACGAGAGCTTGGCAGCAATATTTTCTATGCGTTCCAGTTTAGCATTCTGGGCTATTTCAATATCAGTCAGCATTTGTTTCTCTCCAATAATAAATTTATTTATCTAAAAGTTCATTTACGGCAAGCAGTATGCCAAGCTTACCGGATTCGTATGTGAGACCACCCTGCATGTATGCGATATAGGGCTCACGCATTGGCGCATCGGCAGATAATTCAATGGAAGAGCCCTGAACAAATGCGCCTGCTGCCATTACGACCTGGCAGTTATATCCCGGCATATCCCATGGCTCAGGCGTTACATATGAATCGACAGGAGCACCGGATTGTATGCCTTTGCAGAATTTTAAAAGCGGTTTCGGATCACCGAACGCAATGGTCTGTATGATGTCGTAGCGTTCTTCAAGCGGCTTAGGATTGACCGAATATCCCAGCTCCTCCATGATAGAAGAACAGAATATTGCAGTTTTAACAGCCTGTGCTGTCACATGAGGAGACATAAAGAAGCCCTGGTACAGCATTCTGTTTTGTCCCAAAGTTGCACCGCACTCACGTCCTATACCGGGAACAGTGAGTCGATATGACACTTTTTCTATAAGCTCATGCTTACCTGCAATATATCCTCCTGTCTGTGCGATACCTCCGCCGGGATTCTTTATCAGAGAACCTACGATAAGATCTGCTCCATGCTGAGTAGGCTCTGTAGTCTCTGTAAATTCGCCATAGCAGTTATCTACTACTGCTATTATGTCACGATTCACAGATCTTATCTCACGTATCAGATCACCTATCATCTCACATGACAGCGTGATCCTGTCACCGTAGCCCTTAGAACGTTGTATCAGCACACATGAGGCATCAACACATGCTTTTTTTATTGCTTCAATATCCGGTTTGCCGTTGACCATAGGTACTACCTCATTTGTAATACCGTAAAATGCCAGAGAGCCGTGCTCGCAGGAACCGATACCTATAACATCGTGAAGCGTATCATACGGCAGATCGGTAGCACATACAAGCTTTTGACCGGGGGAGAGCGCACCATACAATGCAGCAGCTATAGCGTGAGTGCCATTAACAAATTGTATACGTACCAATGCATCCTCGCAGCCGAAAACCTCTGCGTAGATTTCTTCAAGCTGATCTCGACCCTTGTCATCGTAACCATAGCCGGTAGTTTCATAAAAATAATTCTCGGCTACATGATGAGAACGAAATGCAGAGAGTACCTTTGCAGTGTTCTCGTAAGCAATTTTATCGATTTTGTCAAAACAAGCCTTGACCTTTCCCTCAGCCTTCTCGGCGAGGGAAAGAGTCTCAGCTTTAAGCATAAGATTATTCATCACAATGTGCAAACTTCACTTTCCGGAACGACTTTGACTCCGCTGTCAATAAGCATCTTGGATACGGAATCAACATCCTCGACTCTGATGATGATATATGCATCATTCTTTTCGTGAGAGATGAAAGCATAAGCGTACTCTACGCTTACATTAAGATCGTTGAGCTTTTCCATTATCTCATTCATAGAGCCGGGGCAATCATGCATTTTTATTGCAATTACCTTCGTAAGAGATACGGCGATACCTGCATTTTGAAGAGCTTCCTTTGCCTTCTCCGGGTCATTGACAACGATACGAAGTATTCCGAAGTCGGTCGTATCTGCTATTGAAAAAGCGCGTATGCTTATATTTGCAGAAGCAAGGACTCCCGTTACTTCAGCAAGGCTTCCTCTTTTGTTCTCAACGAAAACGGATATCTGATTAACGTACATCTGATAACCTCCAGTCGAATAATATATAAAGTATGAATTTAAAACTTATTATAGCCTTCTTCAAATGCCTTGAGATTCAGCTCGATAAATTTCGGCTTTACTGTCTGCTTTATAGCCTCTATCCAGCACTCCTTGTCGAAGCCTATGACCTTTGCGGCAGCTCCGAGAAGCGCAACGTTTGCTGCTTTTGGATTTCCAAGCTGTAAAGCGGTATCGATAGCATCAAATGCATAGGTTTCCACACCCTTTGCTTTTATACTGTCAATAAGATCAGACGGATAAGCCGCAGCACCTGTGAGTACAGGCATAGGCGGTATCTGCTGAGTGTTTACAATGATCTGTCCGCCTTTCTTGAGCCATGGGAGGTAACGAGCAGCTTCAAGCTCTTCGAAAGATATTATCGTATCGGCTTCGCCTTTTTCGATTATCGGAGAAGCAACATTTTCACCTGCACGTACATATGTAACTACACTGCCGCCACGCTGAGCCATGCCGTGGACCTCGCTGAGCTTTACATCAAGTCCTTGTGCGATAAAAAGATTACCCAAAATACGGCTTGCAAGCAGTGAACCCTGTCCACCGACACCTACGATCATGATATTTGTAATTTTAGCCATAATTACACCTCCTTGATAATGCTGTCGAAGCGGCAGAGAGACATACAAAGTCCACATCCGACACACAGAGAAGCATCTATAGCTGCTCCCTTAGGTCCAAAGCTTATAGCCGGACAGCCTATCTTCATGCATGCACGGCACTTCTTACATTTATCACTGTCGATCGAGAAAGGCTTACCGTGCTTTACGCTCTTGAGAAGAGCACACGGACGTCTTGCTATTATAACAGACGGCTCCGCAGCTTCAAGCTCTGTACGGATCGTTTCTTCTGTTGCTTTAAGATCGTACGGATCAACAACACTTACTCTCTTGACACCTATACTGCGACAAAGATTCTCAAGATTGACCGCAGATGTATGCTCACCCTTAAGAGTAACACCTGTAGCAGGATTTTCCTGATGACCTGTCATACCTGTTATAGAGTTGTCAACAATAATTATCGTTGAGGGTGTATTATTATAAACGACATTTATAAGTCCCGTAACACCGGAGTGCAGGAATGTGGAATCACCTATAACGGCTACACTTCTTTTTGCAGATTCTTCCTTTCGTACGCTGTTCATACCGTGGAGCACTGTTATCGATGCACCCATATCAATGGTGGTATCAATGGCAAACAGCGGAGCAGCGGCACCGAGTGTATAGCAGCCTATATCGCCTGAAACAGTCAGCTTCATCTTATTGAGAACATAGAATAGACCTCTGTGAGGACATCCCGGACAGAATACAGGAGGACGCACGGGAAGATCTTCGTTTGCATAAACCTGTTCCGGAGCAGAGCCGAGGATGATGCTTCTTATCATTTCAGCTGTATATTCACCCTCCATGGGGAACATATCCTTACCATGGCAATCTATACCGAGAGCACGAACATGATTTTCAATAACCGGATCGAGCTCTTCAAGTATGTAAAGCGTTTCAACACCTGCTGCGAATTCCTTTATAAGTGTTGTCGGCAACGGATTGATCATTCCGAGCTTAAGATATGATGCCTTGTCACCGAGAGCTTCTCTGGCATACTGATAAGCAATGCCTCCGGCAATTATACCGATCTTCTTGTCTCCGGGGATCACTGTGTTGATGTCCTGAGTATTGGCAAGCTCTGTGAGAGCCTTTGTTCTTGCTTCTACGATAGGATGGCGGAGCTTTGCGTATCCGGGCATCATAACGTATTTCTTTATATCCTTATTGTATTCCTTTAATTCTATCTCTGTACGATCCGACAGCTCGATAAGACTCTGAGAGTGGGAGACACGTGTAGAGAGTCTTAAAAGGACAGGCGTATCATACTTTTCGGAGATGTCATATGCAATTTTTACAAAGTCACAGCATTCCTGCGAATTTGACGGTTCAAGCATCGGGACCTTGGCTGAAACAGCATAATGTCTGCTGTCCTGCTCATTCTGAGAAGAATGCATACCCTGATCATCGGCTACAGCTATAACATAACCGCCGTTTACACCTGTATATGATGCTGTGAAAAGAAGATCTGCGGCAACATTCATTCCGACATGCTTCATAGCGGAGAAAGATCTCGCACCGGCAACACATGCACCGAATGCACTTTCCGTAGCAACCTTTTCATTTGTTGCCCATTCAGTATATATTTCATCATATCCCGCAGCTGCTTCTGTTATCTCTGTGGATGGTGTTCCGGGATAACTTGATACAAAGCGGCAGCCTGCTTCGTAAAGACCTCTGGCAACAGCTTCGTTGCCTAACATCAGTTTTTTCATTTTAATATATCCTTTATATGTACTTAGTTTTTATTTCTTAAATCGATAACGCGCTTTGCCTTACCCTGTGAGCGCTCGATAGTACGAGGTGCAACGAGTGTTACCTTTGCATCAAGACCGAGAACAGTGTGCAAATTCGCTTTGACTTTATTGTTAAGCTTTTCAAGCTCAGAATAACGTTCAAGAAGAGATGTATCATTCAGCTCAACCTGTACCTCAAGAGTATCCATAAAGCCCTTGTTGCGTACTATAAGCTGGTAATGATTGCCTATACCTTCCATACCGATAAGTACACTTTCGACCTGAGACGGGAATACGTTGACGCCTTTAATGATGAGCATGTCATCTGTACGTCCTTTGATCCTGTCAAGACGTCTCATTGTACGTCCGCATGGGCATTCACCCTCAAGTATTCTGGAAATATCACGTGTACGGTAACGGATTATCGGGCAGCATTCCTTTGTGAGAGACGTAACTACGACTTCGCCGTACTGTCCGTCGGGAACAGGCTCAAGTGTTTCCGGATCAAGTATTTCGATGATAAAGTGATCCTCGGCAATATGCTGACCGTTACGGAATTCGCACTCACCGGAAACACCGGGACCGATAAGCTCACTCATACCATAGTTGTCTGTTGCGATGATATTGAAGTTTTCTTCGATCTTTTTACGCATTTCCTCAGTGCTTCCTTCTGCACCGAACAGACCTATGCGGAGCTTGAGTTTTTCGGTAATACCTCTTTCACGTGCAAGCTCACTCATGTAGACTGCATAAGACGGTGTTGCTATGAGAAGCGTGGGCTCGTAGTCCTGCATTATCATGAGCTGCTTTTCCGTGTTTCCGCTTGACATGGGGATAACACCTACACCGAGCTTTTCAAGTCCGTAATGAAGACCGAATGCACCTGTAAAAAGTCCGTATCCGAAGGATATCTGTGCTGTATCACCCGGACGAGCGCCGGCAGCCATTGCAAGTCTTGCAATAAGATCGGACCATGTATCGATATCCTTACGTGTGTAGCCTACTGTGGTTGGCTTTCCTGTGGTGCCTGATGAACCATGATAGCGTATTATCTGGTCTCTCGGGACAGCAAACATGCCAAATGGATAATTATCACGAAGATCGGACTTCATGGTAAAGGGGAGCTTGCGCAGCATGTCCATATTCGTTATATCTTCAGGCTTTAATCCTACTTCATCAAAGCGCTGTCTATAAAGCGGAACGTTGTGATAACAGCGGTTCAAGCTTTCTGTAAGTCGTTTAAATTGGAGTTTTTTGATCTCGCTCTGCGGCATAGTTTCAATTTCTGGTTGAAAGAACATTGTTTATCCTCCTTGTTCTACCGTTCTACATTTTATATTTTTAATCAACAATATTACTTATAATTATACTATATTCCGATATAATTGTAAATAGTTTTTTTAATACTGTTTCAAATTAAGAGAAAAACAGTGGTTTTAAAATGATCCTCGGAAGCATATCCGCAAAAAATATTCATCAAATAACAATTTGGTCTTGCAATATTGAGCCAAACAGTATAAAATATAATGTATAAGAATGAACAAAAAAATGATCGGATATTTGAGGGTGAAAAAATGCTTAAAGCTGCTGTTGTAGGCGTAGGACGTATGGGACAAGGTCATATAAGCGAATATAAGAAGCTTATGGATGAAGGCTTTCCCGTAAAGCTCATTGCTCTTTGCGATGTGGACGAGGATAAGCTGAAAGGGCTTAAAAATTACGAAATAAATCTTGCCGATTCCAAGGATATCGCTAAAAGTCAGACAAATTATAATGATTATAATCTCTATAACAATATTGATGATCTGCTTGCAAATGAGGAGCTTGATGTTGTCGATATCGTCGTTCCGACGTATCTGCATGAGGAGCTCACAGTAAAGGCACTCAGAGCAGGAGTCAATGTTTTGTGCGAAAAGCCAATGTCACTTGAGCCCGAAAGCTGTCAGAGGATGATAAATACCGCAAAAGAGACCGGTAAGCTATTGATGATAGGACAGTGTTTGCATTTTTGGCATGAATACGTTGTACTCAATGACATGGTAAAAAGCGGTAAGTACGGCAAGGTAAGAGCTGCTGATTTTTACAGAGGCGGTGCTGCAAATCATGTTAAGAATCCGTCCTGGCAGCATTGGATAGTATGCAGAGAATGCGGAGGCGGAGGTCTGTTTGATCAGCATATTCATGATGTTGATACGATAAGATGGCTGTTCGGAACACCTAAGGCAGTCTCTACGATCGGTCTTACAACACGTCCCGGAAGTGCATATGATATATGCTCGACAAATTATATTTATGACGGTATGGTTGTCAATGCAAGAGATGACACATCCTATGTAGGACAGTATAGCTTCAGATATGGCTTCACGGTTAATTTTGAACATGCCACAGTCACACTTCATGACAAGGATATGATGGTATATCCCGAAAATGCTGCTCCGTATATGGTCGAAAAATCAAAGGTAGCAGGCGGACATTATAATGAGATAAAATATTTCCTCGAATGTGTTGCAAACGGTACATATACCGACAGATGCGTTAATGAGGATGCTATGGAAACGATACGCATATGTCTTGCGGAAATGAAATCGGCTGACAATAACGGTGCGATGGTAAAACTCTGATATCTGTTAAGTTAAAAACGTATATTTTAATTAAATATGAAAGTTTGGAGGTCAAAAAATGAAAAAGTTGAATGTAGGTATCATTGGTCAGGGCAGAAGCGGACGAGATATTCATGCGAAAGCTTTTACAACAATTGAGGCACTCAAAGAAAGATATCAGATCGTCGCTATAGTAGATGCTATCAAGGAACGCAGAGAAAGAGCCGAAAAGGAATTGGGATGCAGAACCTATGAAACATATCAGGAGCTCATGGAAAATGAGAAGGAACTTGATTTTGTTGTAAATGCATCCTTCAGCCACGATCATATCCCGCTTACTATCGACCTTTTAAAGCATGGTTTTAATGTTGTATGCGAAAAGCCTTTCGGAAACACTGTCGCAGGTGTCGATGCTGCGGTAGCAGCTGCTGAGGAATCCGGAAGCAAGCTGTTTGTGTTCCAGCAGTCAAGATTTGCTCCTTATTTCAGAAAAGTACGTGATGTGATAAATTCAGGCGTTCTCGGACGTGTATTGCAGATTAATATTGAGTTCAACGGCTTTGCAAGACGTTGGGACTGGCAGACGATCCATGAGTGCTGTGCGGGAAATCTCCTTAATACAGGCCCTCATCCTATGGATCAGGCTGTGCAGCTCTTCGGCGAGGGTATGCCTGAGGTCAAGTGTATAATGGACAGTGCTAATGCGTTCGGCGGAGCAGAGGACTATGTGAAGATACTTCTTACAGGTGAGAATAAACCGGTTATCGACGTTGAAATTTCATCCTGCTGTGCATATCCGGAGTGTACATACAAGGTATACGGTACACGTGGTGGACTTAAGGGCGATATGAAACACATTGACTGGAAGTATTTCATTGAAAGTGAAGCTCCCGAGCAGAAGCTTACAAGAGAGCCTCTCTGCAATGAGGACGGAACACCGGCGTATTGCGGCGAAAAGCTTCCGTGGCATGAGGAATCATGGGATGTTCCGGAAGAAAATGCAAATCTGTTTAATACGATAGCAGGAAGATATTATACGAATCTGTATGAAACACTTGTCAACGGTGCTGATTTTGAAATAAAGTTAAGCGAAGTACGCCGTCAGATAGCTATTATTGAAGAATGTCATAGACAGAATGCAAAGGTATTTGAAAAGAAATGATGAATTCTAAGCTTAGACATATAACGCACAGATTTGATCTGTGCGTTATAGGCGGCGGATTTGCCGGAATGTGTGCATCCATAGCGGCTGCACGTCATGGCGCAAGGGTAGCACTTATACAGGATCGACCTGTAGTAGGCGGCAACGCATCAAGTGAGATCAGAATGTGGCCACTTGGCTGTAACGGAATACACAACAGAGAGTCAGGTATAATAGAGGAGATATTCGATAAGAACCTCTTTAGAAATCCGACAAAAAACTTTTCTGTTTGGGATAGCGTTCTCTATGAATCGGTAAAATATGAACCTAATATAGAGGTGTTCCTCAATTGTTCATGTGCCGATGCAAAAATGGACGGCAGCAGGATCAAAAGCGTTGATGCATGGCAACTGACAACATATACGTGGCATACATTCGAAGCTGATTTGTTTATTGATTGCTCGGGAGACAGTATACTTGCACCATTGACGGGTGCAGACTATAGAGTCGGACGTGAGTCGAGAAGCGAATACGGAGAGCCGATAGGTCATGCACAAGCCGATAAAAAGACGATGGGCATGAGCTGTCTTATTCAGGCTGTCGAGACAGATCATCCGGTAAAATTTACAGCTCCGGAATGGGCATATGTATTTGAAACGGATGAAAGTCTCTATTGCAGAGAACATCATATTTCCGAGCGGACTCAGAATTATTGGTGGATGGAGCTTGGAGGCACTGTAGATTCAATACATGATGCGGAAGAAGTCCGCGATGAGCTTTTGAAAATAGCGTTCGGAGTATGGGATCATGTGAAAAACCGAGGAGACCACGGTGCAGACAACTGGGAGCTGGCATGGGTTGGTTTTCTTCCCGGAAAGCGTGAAAGCCGCAGATATGAGGGTGACTATATCCTCAATCAGCATGACCTTGAAAAAGGCACAGACTTTGAAGATGTTGTTGCATATGGAGGCTGGCCGATGGACGATCATGATCCTGGAGGCTTTTATCATACCGGTAGTCCGAATATAAATCATCCTGTAACGATACCTTACGGTATACCGTACAGAAGCTTGTATTCACGAAATATCGATAATCTTATGTTCGCCGGAAGAAATATCAGTACTACTCATGCAGCTCTCAGCTCAACAAGAGTTATGGCTACATGTGCGGTCATAGGTCAGGCTGCAGGTACTGCGGCAGCTATCGCAATAAAAAATAATATTTCACCGAGGGATGTATATAAAACACGTCTCGATGAATTGCAGAACACTCTGCTTGACGATGATGCATATCTTCCGGGAAAGGTAAGAAATATTTCCGAGCTGTCCAAAGTAGCTGCACTTACCGGTGAAGGTGAAAATATAGAGCTTATAAGAAACGGAATTGACCGTCATATTGAATCTTTTGAGGATAATATGGCAAAAATAGCTTTAGATAAGCCTTTAATGTATGATTTCGGCTGTGAAAAAGCAATCAAGCGTGTAAGGATCGTATTTGACTCCGATCTCGAGCGTGAGACTGTCGATGGAAATCCGACTCTTAAAATATATCCTATGCTTGCAAACAGATTCCTTGACAGTAAAGAGTTCAGTCCTCCGAAAACCTTTGTAAAGGACTGTAAAATAGAGTATAAGCTGCACGACGGCACATGGAAATGTGCATATGACATAAAAAATAATGAAAAACGCTTAGTAAAGCTTCCTATGGAAGTTATAACATCGGCTGTAAGGCTGACTGCAAGCGCCACATGGGGTACAAAAACGGCGCATGTGTTTGCATTTGAGGTCGAATAAAGAAAGGATCAATTCAAAATGGGAAAGGTATTAAACAGTGCTCTCTTAAATGATAGAGCATACTGGGAAGGAAAAAATGCATGTCTGCCGAAATACAGCAGAACAGAGACACCGATCAATGCCATTTGCTTTTCAATGGGAAGAATGGGATTCGGTCATTTTGCTGATATAATCCAGGACATTCTCAATAATGGTGGAAAAGCAGGAACTATAGCAGGTGTTGAAACATTTTCAAAGCAGTACTATGACGGACTCATTTCTGCGGATACACTTGTTACACAGATCATATACGGCAATGAAAAGGGTCAGGCTACACCTAAGATACAGGGCGCAATAACAAAGGCACTCTTCCTCGGTGAGGATGATACGACCGAAGATTGGCAGTTTATGTTAAAGCTCGCAAGAGATCCGAATGTGCAGTATGCAACAATCAATGCTCCGGAAATCGTTTATGGAATGAAGTACGATGGCGGTGAATTCGCTACTCCTTCAGCACCGAAGGTAATTGCCGATATGGAAAACGGCACATTTACAAGCGATCCCGGCAAGTGGACAAGATTTGCACTTGAGAGATTCAAGGCAGGACTCAACTTTGCATTTGTAAGCTGCACCAACTTCTCTAAGAACGGCTTCTTTACAGGTGCTGTTATTCGCACAATGGGTCATGCATGGGAAGAAAAGGGCTTTGCTCCTAAGGGCTTCACAGCATATCTTTCCGACAAGAAGCATATGGGCTTCCCGAATACAATGGTTGATAGAATAGCCGTATCTCCCGATGCAGCCGTAAGCGCATTGATGGAAAAACTCGATCTTTCATCCTCTGTTATCGTAACAGAAGAGAATCGTTATTGGGCTATCGAGGATGTATTCCCGGGAGGAAGGCCGGAATTTGAGAAGGCTGACGGTGTATTTATGTGCGAGAGCTTTGAAGAACTCAAAAAATATGAGGATATGAAGCTGCGTATACTCAACATGAGCCATACAGTAATTGCAAGCCTTGGTGTGCTCCTTGGCTACAGAGGTGCATATGGTATATACAAGGCTATGCAGGATGAAAGGATCACAAGCATCATTTCCGATATAATCAAGATCGTTGAGTCTGTTATAGCAAAGCCATCCGGAATAAAGGTCGAAACATTCGTTTCAGATACATTTAAACGTCTTAACAATCCGAATATACCTGATGATCCTATGAGGATCGCACTTAATGCATCTACAAAGATCATGCCGAGACTTATGGACACATATTGGGATGCATATGAAGAAGGCAGAAGCGAAGAAGAGCTTGCAGTCATACTGAAGCCGGTAGCCGGTATCCTTCGTTATACACTTGCAGTTGATGATAGCGGTGAAGAGTATAAGCTTGAAGATGATCCTGCACTTGAATTGATGAAAGCATGTGCAGAAAAGGCAAAAGCAGGTGCTTGCGCTAAAGATGCATTCAAGGAAATGCTCGAGGATGCTCATATCTTCGGCAAAAACATGTTCGATTATCCGTCAATACTCGATACACTTTGCAGTTATACGGACGCTATGATGCCGAAAGGCGGCGTAGCAGCTATTCTGTAATTCGATAGTAAAAGCTCCGATGCATATCGGAGCTTTTGTTTATGCATAAAAATCATGATCACCGATGGTCTTTACATACGAGCAATTATTTACGATCCAAAATGACGTTGATTTATCCGGGTTGAGAAAATATATGCAGTCCGACGGAACAACGCTTGTGCCGCTGAGACACTCCTTTGCAGCTTCTATGGCATCTTCCGATGGAGTGTTATATATGGTTCCGTTGGCTACGGGTGAAAACTGTACACCGTAGTTTGTATCAAAGATGACGTCGTATATCGTATTGGGATAGCTGTCGGAAGCAGCTCGATTTAGAATAACATTTCCTACTGCAATCATACCCTCGTAGCTTTCACCGCCTGCCTCTGCATATATTATTCGTGATAGCCAATACAGATCGTTCTCGTCGTATCCATTATAAGAAGAGGATGTAAGCTCTGCCGATAAGCTGTTGGGATTCCACGAAACATCAAGATCGAGCTGTTTTGCACCCATTCTTATCGGAATATACATCTTGTCATTTATGATTTTTATTGTTCCGGAATTAAAATATCTTTTACCATTTAATGTCATGTAATTTTTGCCGTTTGTAAAGACAGCATGAGAATCGTTTGTTTTGACATGTGCCGAGTCCGTGTCTGCATCCCATACTACCTTTGCGTCGGAAAGTGTATTATAGAATGTACGCAGCGGTACATATGTGCAGCCATACTCGTAATAAGTAGTCAATCGAGTTGCTGTACCGTTAAACTGTACACTTACGTTGTTGTCAGCAAGAGCTGCGGAGGATATAGAAGCTGCCGCTGCTATGGCTGCAATAAAGATTTTTACCTTTTTTGATAATTTCATTATATCATTCCTTTCAAAAATAAGGATCAGATCCATATATTATATACGTTTCAAAACGATTATATTACTATTATACTACAAAACGGTTACAATTCAATGACAAAATTCTGGAAGAAAAATACGCTGTATGAAAAACAGCTTTACAATTGGAAAAAATTATATTAGAATGTATATATGAATCAAGATAAGAAGCAGGTGAACATATGGTTACATTGAAGGATATAGCGGAAGCTGCGGGTGTAAATATAACTACAGTATCAAAGGCTTTGTCCGGAAGTGAAGACATAAAACGTGAAACAGCCAACCGAATATTTGAAATCGCACATAAAATGGGATATAAAAAGAAGAAAAGAAAGAATTCGTCGGAGACAACAAATATAATAGGTATTATATGTCCGGAATTTATGAGCTCGTATTATGCGAGGATATCGACAGCATTGGTATCAAAGCTTTCGGATAACGGTTTTGATTGTTTTTTTGCAATGAGCGAGTATGATTTTAATCGAGAAGTTGCAATAATCAAGAAGTACTCCGAAAAAAGATTTGCCGGAATAGTATGCATCACGGAGAAAAATGATCTGAGTGCATATTTGCGTAAGAGCGAGATAAAAGATCTAATGCCTGTCGTACAGATCGCGATGAATGTAAATGCAAGTGAGATAGACAATATATGTGTTGATGAGCGTGTGGGCGTAGAGTATGCGGCAGAGCATCTGCTTTCACTTGGACATACAAATATAGCATTCCTGGGGGATGAATACGGCGAAGAGAGATTAAAGTTCCTTAAGGATTATATGAGCAGACAAAGTATAACGATTCCTGAGGAGAATGTGCTGATAAGTCATAAACGTCATATGGAATGCGGATACGAGCTTGCCGAAAGACTACTAAAAATGGAAAACAGACCAAGCGCAATTATTGCCGAGTATGATGATATCGCTCTCGGTGCGATAAGGAAGATAAATGAAGCCGGACTCAGGATCCCGGATGATATATCTATTATCGGCTTCGACGATTCAAACTACTGTGCTTACCTCCCGATAGCACTTACTACCGTAACAAGTAGGACTGAGGATATATGTGAGATCGCAGTAGAGACACTTGTGAAAAAGCTCGAAGATCCGGGATATAAAGTCGTGAAAAATATTCTAATAAAGCCGGATCTCGTTGTACGAGAAACGACAACAAACTTTCGAAAAATATAGGCATAAAAAAGTATTTGAAAAAATAAAAAATATATTGACTTAAGGCAGTTGTTTATGTTATACTCAATGTAACAAAACAATTGCCTTTTTATATGTCACAGTGTTGTGACAAAGTCACTGAACAGTATCGTATAAAAAACAATGAGAACGGATAAAACAAGAAAGTTTCGAAATAAATTAATAAGAGGAAAGAGGGATGCAGCTATATGATGCGTATAGGTTTTGTAGGATTCGGAGAGGTGAATACTCCGAGAGATGTGATCGAAAAGAAATGTGCGGATGCTTTTAAGGCTATATCTGTATTTGATGCAGAGTATTTTACAACTGCTCCGGTAAGTGATGACGAAGGATATATTGAGGCCGATCGTGCGGTAGCCGAGCTTTCCGGGAAAGACCTCGATGCATTAATAGTTTGTATCGCAGGATGGATACCGACACATGCTGTTATAAGAGTTATAGACAAGTTCAGACACATCCCAATGGTACTTTGGGGACTTTGTGGCTGGAAAGAGGATGACGGCAGGATAGTGTCCACAGCAGATCAGGCAGGAACAACAGCACTCAGGTTTACGATGCAGGAGATGCACTACAGATTTAAATATGTTTACAGCGTTATCAATAAGGAACCTCCTGTAGATGCGATCAAATCTTATGTTACGGCTGCATATGCTGCAAGAAAACTCCGTGATGCAAGAATAGGTACAATGGGTTATCGTGATATGCTGCTTTACGGTACGATGTATGACGGACTCAGCCTCAGAAGAGAGATCGGTGTTGAGGTTGAACCGTTTGAGATGCTGGAAATGTATATGGAAGCTTCAAAGATAAGCGACGAAGAGGTAAAAGCCGGAATAAAATTTGTAAGAGATAATTTCATATTTGTATCCGAATGCTCAGACGAGCCTATCGAGCAGGCTGTAAGGTACGCTATAGCCATATCGAACAGGATCAAACGCCGTGGCTATGATGCAGTTTCTCTTATTGATGTTGATGGAATGAAAAAGCTTCTGGGTATTCCTCCGGCAATGATATTTATGCTTATAGACCTGTACACGGGAGCCAGCACTGTTCCGGAAAATGACATTATGGGCAGTGTGACACAGCTTATGGTAAAATACGCAACGGGACAGATCGCCGCATATGCAGAGTTTTATGAATTCTTTGAGAACACAGTTTTAATGGGAGTTCCGGACTTCATTCCACGTGAGGTAACATTGGGAGATGCAATCATAAAGCCGTCTGCATTTGGTCTTCTCAGCACATCACTTCTTAACGTATCGAAGTATAAGGACGGTCAAATCACATTGTGCAGACTTATATATACAGATGGAAAGTATGTTATGCATCTGATGCGAGGTGAAGCGAAGCAGCCACCGAAGTGGGAAGAATGCGGCTGGGATCAGCCTGCACCTCAATTGCCGAGCCTCGAGGTCAAGTTTGATTGTTCTGTACGTGAATTTGCGGATAAGGTCGCAAGTCAGCATATTATCGTAAGCTACGGCGACAACTATGAAACGATAAAGGATCTCTGCTCAATGCTGGGTATTGAGGTAATATGATGGATTATATTTTAGTCTTAGATTACGGAACTACGACTTTTAAGGCATCTGTTTTCAACACATCGTTTGACGTTGTATCAAGCTCTGAATGGCAGTGGGAATATTCATATCCAGGTGATGGACGTATCGAGTGCGATCCCGAAGTGTATATATCCGCAGCTAAAAGACTTATAAAGGACATTACAACTCCAAACGGATTTTCCGATTGCTCAGTTGCAATAAGTGTTACGGGACAGGCGGAAACACTTATCACGATCGGCAAAGATGGAAAAGCGTTTGACAATGCATGGGTATGGCTTGATACAAGAGCACAAACAGAGTGCAATTATTTTCGTGAGAAATGCGACGAAAAAAAGTTTCATTCGATAACGGGAATACCGGGATTCGATCCGATACTTCCACTGCTGAAGCTTAAATATATGCGTGAAAATTTCCCGGAAAGATATGATCAGACGGAAAAATTCCTGCTCTTGAAGGACTACGTCATATATGAGCTGACCGGAAGCTTTGAAACTGACTACACTGTCAGCTCATGCACGGGTTATATGGATATAGCAAAATATAAGTGGGATAAAGAGCTTCTTGAGCTGGCACAGATAGACGAAACTAAACTTCCGAAGCTCGTCCCACCATCGCATATAGCAGGTATGCTCAGACCCGATATCGCAAGGGAGCTGGGACTTTCCGATGATACGATAGTTATTTCAGGTATGTTGGATCAGTGTGCTTCTGCGCTGGGATGTGCAAACACTGACGGAGGCATAGTGTGTGAGACTACGGGAACTGCACTTGCAATTGCGGCAACATTGGATAATATACCCGATAATGACGATCTTCCGATACTTTGTCATGGTATAAACGGTAAATATCTTGCGTTACCTAACAGCTCAACAGCAGGTGCTCTATTGAAATGGTATCGCGACAGCTTCATGACAGAGGTAGAAAAGGAACTGAAAACAGGCACTATCTATAAATACATAGATAGTGAGCTTGAAAAAAGAGGAAGGATTTCCGATAAGCTAATAATGCTTCCTCATTTTTGCGGATATATGTCACCTGTAGTCAATCCCGATGCTACAGGCGTGATCTATGGACTAACTCTCGATACGGACAGAATAGATATTGCAGGTGCGATAATGGAAGGTGTTTCTTTCCTCATCAGAGAAAATCTGGATCTGTTGGATAGGTGCGGACTGGATGCAAAATATGTTCTGTCTTTAGGCGGAGGAGCGAAAAGCTCATTATGGCTGCAAATGAAAGCAAATATCTTAAATAAAGCAGTTGTAGTTCCGGAAAACAGTGAATCAACAGCTCTTGGTTGTGCTTTCGGTGCAGCAATGAGCCTTGGAATATTAAATTCTGCGGATGAATTTAAAAGGTATATAAAAATAAAGAAAACATATTTACCAAACGAAGAAAAAGCATCAAATTACGACGTTAAATACAAGCTTTACAAAAAACTGAACAAGGATTTAGGCTTTTACGGCTGATAGCTGTTACAACAAGATATTAAATTAATAGAAAGAGGTAGATCATATGTCAAGATACGTACCATACCCGGCATTTCCAAACGACGCACCGATTGATATAAGCTTTGTTTTTGAAAATGAAAAGCCTGCCGGAAAGCATGGATTTTTAAAGGTAGACGGAGATAGATTCGCATTTGAAGACGGTAAGGTCGAGCGTTTCTGGGGTACTTGTATAAACAGTCAGGCGAATTTCCCGGATTTTGATTATGCGGAAAAATTTGCAAAGCGTCTTGCGAAGATCGGCTGTAATATTGTCCGCTTTCATCAGCTAGATTCCGAATGGGCAACGCCGAATATATTCCAATTTACAAAGGGTAAAGTTTTGAAAAATACGCAGTCCTTTGACCCGGAAAGCATGAAGCGACTTGACTATCTTATTTTCTGTTTAAAGAATGAAGGCATTTACAGCTACATAGATATGTTTACCTACCGCAAATTCAAGACGGGTGACGGTGTGGAAAATGCTCATTTATTAAAGGATGCGGCTAAACCGTACGATTATTTTGCTCCGAGACTTATCGAATTGCAGAAGAAATTGGCGTATGATTTGTGGAATCATGTGAATCCGTATACAGGTCTTGCATATAAGAATGAGCCGGCGATCGTTATGGCAGAGGTTGTAAACGAGAGTGACTTTTTCAACTTCAAGCTTGAAGTCGAGCCTTATGTAACGATGTTCCGTGACATGTTCAGTGCATGGCTGAAGGAAAACAACATCGATTTTGATGCATATTCCTGTGATATAAACGATCGTGAAAATCCGATAATCTCTGAATTCAGAATAAAGATATATGAAGATCATTATATCGATATGATGAATTATATGAAAGAGATCGGAGTAAAGATACCGATATGCGGAACAAATCATACTGTTTCCAACGAGCTGAGAAAGGCACAAAATGTATGTGACTTCAACGACAGTCATTTCTATTTTTATGACTGGAGATGGGGTACAGAAGATAAGTATTGCATGAACACGGCTATCACAGAGGTTCCGGACAGTGGTATTTACAATATGGCTGCATGCCGTACATTTGGTAAGCCGTTATTTGTATCTGAATGGGATATGCCGTGGCCGAATGAGCATCGTGCAGAATCGCCAATACTATATGCGGCTATAGGAGCGCTCCAGGGCTGGTCAGGTTATACGATACATACATATGCATACGGAGCATATCTCGAGAATATGAACATGCTGGGTAAGGAGATCAGTGCATCATCTATCGGTGGAACAGCTTACCGTGAGGGTATATTCTCAACATGGAATGATCCGGCGAAGTTCGGTCTGTTTTATCATGCAGCTCTTATAACAAGAAGAGGCGATGTAAAAGCATCTGATTCAAGAGTTGCAGTTAAAGCAGAGACAATGCACAATTTACCTGTTACCGCACTTACCGCTGCATCTGAGCTTAGAGCGGTAGGTGTCACATATGACGGAGTAGAAAATACATGTAGCAACATTGTTGATGAAAATACTCCTCTTGTTGATCTCAGTAAGGGCGAAGTAATATCCGACACAGGCGAGATGTATAGAAGCTGGACAAAGAACTATGGTACGATCGATTCCGAAAGAACTAAATGTGCATACGGTTTCCTGCAAAAGAACGGAAAAATAGAAATGAACGACCTGTCCATAAAGAGTGATACAGACTTCGCAGTAATTGCAATGTCATCTCTTTCCGACGATAAGCTCAGCGAAACAAATAACATTCTCCTTACAGCGGTAGGACGTGCTAAAAATACAAACGCCAAGTTTGATGGTGACAAATTGGTGGATTACGGTACTGCACCTATTACTATTGAAGTGACAGAAGCGGAGATCGAGCTGAAAACATCTCATCCGAATATGAAAATATGGGCTATCAGCGCAGAGGGTTTCTATATAGGCTGTATCCCATCCGAATATGATAACGGAGTTCTTAAATTTAAGATAGGCGAGCAGTTCCCATCAATGTACTATCTCATCAGGGTAGAGTAATTAAGATACTGAATTTTTAATACAGCTTATATTTTATAATAACACTTGAAAGGAGATTTGTTCATGCCAAAGTATATACCATTTCCCGCATATGCCGATGATGCTCCTGTTGATCTCAGATTCGTTTATAAAAACGAGGTGCCGGCAGGTAAGCATGGATTTTTAAAAGCCGATGGAGACAAATTTGTATTTGAAGACGGCACAGTAGGAAGATTTTGGGGTACAAACTTCAATTCCGGTGCATGTTTTCCGTCATTTGACTATTCCGAAGGCGTTGCTCTTCGTCTTGCAAAGATAGGCTGTAACATAGTGCGTTTCCATCAGCTCGATGCCGAGTGGTCAACGCCCAATATATTCCAGTTTACAAAGGGAGAGCGTCAATCTACATCCATGGAGCTTGATCCCGAAAGCATGAAACGTCTGGATTATCTTGTATATTGCCTGAAAAAGAACGGTATATACGTTTACTTCGACTTAATGACGTACAGAAAGTTCAAATCAGGTGACGGAGTGGAAAATGTACATCTTCTAAAGGATGCAGCTAAGCCCTACTGTTACTACGACGAGAGACTTATCGAGCTACAGAAAAAATTTGCATATGATTTTTGGACACATGTAAATCCATATACGGGAATTGCATATAAGGATGATCCTGTTTTTGTAATGACAGAGATCGTGAATGAAGCAGACTTCTTCTCACAAAAAATAGATATCGAACCATATGCTTCAAAATTCCGTGACTTATTCAATGCATGGTTAAAAGAAAACGATATTGATTTTGATGCGTACACATGTGATCTCAATGAAAATTTCGAGCCGCTTGTTAGCTTCAAGATCGATCTTATGGAAAAATACTATGTTGATATGTACGCATTTCTCAGAAAGATCGATGTAAAGATACCTATCACAGGTACAAACTGGCAGAGAATGGGAGCTGTTACAAAGCCTCAGAATGTTACGGACTATGCTGACGGACATCCGTATTTTTATGGGTGGCATTGGGGCGAAGTAGAGAAACGTTGCATACATAAGGCGTTTACTCAGCAGGCTGAGTACGGCTTTGCATCTACCGCACTGAATAGACTGCCCGATAAGCCTTACTTTATTTCAGAGTGGGATCTCACATGGCCGAATGAATTTCGTGCCGAGTCACCTCTGGTATGTGCAGCTGTAGGTATGCTTCAGGGCTGGTCAGGATATACGATCCATACATATGCGTACGGTACGAGAGTGGAAGGTATGCCTCTCGGTAAAGAGGTGAGCTCTGCTACTATCGGCGGCATTCCATATAGAGAAGGCTTATTCTCAACATGGAACGATCCTGCTAAATTCGGATTATTCTACCATGCAGCGCTTATTACACGTCGCGGAGATGTTAAAAAGTCGGATGGAAGCATTGCTCTTAAGGTCAGTGATATGACAAAAAGCTTCTACGAATATAATAATCTGGATGCTGCAGCTGAATATACAAGGCTCGGCTCCGAATATGACGGAGTGATCTCAAATACAGCGACAGCTCATATCACAGATAAGGATCAGGTGGTTGACCTGTCGTTAGGTGATGTAAGATCGGATACAGGTGAGCTTTACAGA
The DNA here is from genome assembly GCA_964461815.1 of uncultured Oscillospiraceae bacterium. Taxonomy (GTDB): domain Bacteria; phylum Bacillota; class Clostridia; order Oscillospirales; family QAMX01; genus JAAZBA01. Next base: position 55,818 of record CAYWVF010000007.1, on the reverse strand, counting down.
AACTGGAGAAAACAATACGGTACGATTGATACACCTATGACAAAGGTTGCATATGGAATGGTAGGAAAAAATGGTCTCATTGAGCTTGATGGATTCAAGGTAAGATCCAAGACAGATTTTGCTGTAATTGCCGCATCATCACTTACAAGCGATGATCTTTCAAAGACAGATAATATTCTGCTTACAACTGTAGGACGTGCAATGAACACAGATTCAAAATTTGTCGGTGATCTTATGTACGAGCTGGGAAGAACGCCTGTTCTTGCTGAGGTCATTGAAGCGGAAATATCGATCAAGACAGAAAATCCTGATCTTAAGGTATGGGGAATAAATGCCGAGGGATTTTATGTTGGTCTTATTCCGACAACATATGAAGACGGTTATATCAAGTTTAATGTGGGTGAAAAATTCCCATCTATATATTATCTCATCAGAAATGAATAATAATTAATTTGGAGGTATAAATATGTACGACAAAAATTGGGCTAAGGTAGATATAAATACAGTTCCGGATATAAAAACACAGCTTCCCGGACCGAAGTCTGTTGAATATCATACAAGAGCAGCAAAATATATGAAGGGTTATTCAAGCCAGGTATCACTTTTCCCTGTATCATTTGAATCAGGTAAGGGCTGCGTGCTTACAGACGTTGACGGTAATAAGTATATCGACTTTTCATCCGGTATCTACGTAACAGGACTCGGTCACTGCCATCCGAAAATAAGCGGAGCTGTAGCTGAGTATGCAAATAAGCTTATGAATTGTCATGACTTTACAACAGAAGTAAAGATGAAGCTCATGGAGAAGCTGCATGAGGCAACAGGCGGCAGATTCGGCGGCTTCCAGCTTTACGATTCCGGTACAACAGCTGTAGAAGCAGGCTTACGTTGTGCTCGTGCCGCAACAGGCAAGGCTGAATTCATCTCATTCTGGAGAGATTTCCACGGCAAAACACTTGGTGCTAATTCACTGGCAGTTGTAGGTGTTGATACATTTATGAGAGCTCCCGGCTTTAAGCTCGCACCGCGTCCGAATCCTTACCGTGATGCATTTGGCAGAACAGAGGAAGAAGCACTTAAGGATTCAACACCGTATATTCGTCATCTTGAAGCTATTCTTGACAATGAAATGTCAAACGGTGGCAAGAATGTAGCTGCAATAGTTCTTGAGCCTATACAGGGTTGGGGCGGCAGCGTTGTTCCTCCGGATGATTTCATGCCGGCACTGCGTGAGCTCTGTAATAAGAGAGGCATTCTTCTTTTTGCAGATGAAGTTTTGACATGTATGGGTCGTACAGGTAAAATGCTTGCTATGGATCACTGGAATGTTACAGCTGATATTACAACACTCGGTAAGGGCTTTGGCAACGGATTCCCTGTAACGGCAATGTGCGTTTCTAAGGATCTGGCACCGTCTATTGAAAAGATATCCGCATCATCCAGCTATGGTGGAAATCCGATGGCATGTGCAGCGGCTCTTGCCTCTATCGAAGTTATGGAAGAAGAGAATCTGTGCGAAAAAAGTGCTCATTTGGGCGAGCTGTTCCTGAAGAGAATGAATAAGATGAAGGACGAGCATAAGATCATCGGTGATGTTCGCGGTAAAGGCTGCTTATTGGCAATAGAGCTTGTTAAGGATAAGGCAACTAAGGAAGCGTATCCGGAAGCAGGCAGACTTGTATATCAGAGAGCATTCTCCAAGGGCCTTGCGTGGGTACCATCGGGACATATCCTTCGTCTGTCTCCGCTGCTCATTATGGAAGATGACATGGCTATCAAGGGTCTTGATATTATTGACGAGGCTATATTCGAGGTAGAGCGTGAACTCGGTCTTGCATAATGAGTATGTCCATATAACGGATAGGCGCTACTAATGAAATTATGCTAAGATCCAAATGTTGATGAACTTGTCGGTTCATCCGATTCTGAATACATACAAAACACAGTAAATGCCGCCCAAAAACAGTTCGATACGATTTGTACGCATTCCACGTAAGTGTATGCGTACAGGTCGGGATGAATAGCTGATTAAGAAGAGTATACTTCTTCCATCCGATATAACTGTGATACTTGATGATTGTCATCTGACACTTGCAGAGGGTATTTATGAAAATATATTCAGAAACGAGAATATGTATACTGACATTGGACTGAAGCTCAAAGGTGCTCAGCATGGTATTCGTATTATCGGACGTGGAGAAGCTGTTCTTGATGGCGGTAAAGGCAATGATTTGAGACTCGGATGCTCTGATATCCTTGTCGAAAATATCACAGACCGTACAGGTGATGACGTTGTTGCGATATCAGCTTTTCCGAAAGGTACAGATAGTTCACTTGTCCCAGAGAACGGTGGTATCGATATTCATGACATTACGATCAGAAATGTACGTGCTTACACAAGACAGTCGATCGTTGCGATCAGAAATCATGACGGAGCAAAGGTTTATCGGGTATCTATAGAGAATATTGCCGACGTAGGCGGTGAGTATGGTCCGTGGGGCATTGTTAGAATAGGCGAGTGCAACTATTATATGGAAAGAGTATTATGCCTAGGGGAGACCAATGAGATAAATGTACGAGGCGTGTATTCACTTCGCCGAGGTACAGTATATCTCGGAGCATCGCTTAAGGATTCATATATCAGTGATATCTACGCCGGAGACGTGACGATGGAGAATGTTGTGTTTAGCAATATTCACTACAACGGTACGGCAGAAGATGGTGACGATCCGTGGATCAAAGAATTGGACATAGATATAAGAAACTAATAGTAAGATCCACTGTTATTTCTAATTTGAATTATTCAAGTATACCAGAAGGCTTGTTACCTGCAAAAGCGAGTAACAAGCCTTGATTTTTTTCGATCATTAGATGAATTTAAAATAAGCCGCTTTACTTTGCGGTTTTTCTATACTATAATATTATATATAAAAGTGAGTTATTGAAGGGACAATATCAGATGGAATTAAAATATTTTTTTGACGGAGCATTCGGAACATATTTTTACAAGACCGTTTCCCCGGAAATAAAATGTGAAGAAGCAAATATAAGTATGCCGGAAAGCGTATTTAAAATACATAGAGAGTATTTGGAGGCAGGAGCTACTGCATTAAAAACAAATACCTACGGTGTAAATAAATATGAATTCCCGGAATACGAGTACAGGAAGATATTGATAGAAAGCGGCTGGAATATTGCATCAAAAGCCTGTGAAGGCTATGATGCAGACGTTTTTGCCGATATAGGATATATTTCTCAGGCTGAATCAGCGGATGACTATATCGAGCTTGCAGATATTTTTATAAAATGTGGTGCAAAGCGATTCATTTTTGAAACGCTCAGCGATTCTGACATGGTACTTCCTGCCGTAAAGTACATAAAGGAAACGATCCCAGATTCGTTTATAGTGATCTCATTTGCTGTATCGCTTGACGGATATACACAAAAGGGATATTACTATAAAAATCTTATTTCCAAAGCACTGAAAATCGCTGATGCTTCGGGTCTTAACTGCATATGCGGTGCAGGACATATGAAAAAGCTTTTATCCGAAGCAGGATTCCCTGCTGAAAAATTAAGTGCAATGCCAAACTCCGGATATCCGTCATCGATCGGAGGACGTACCGTTTACAGAGATAATGCGGAATATTATTCGGATAAAATATGCGAAATCACAAAGCTTGGAGTAGGGATCATAGGAGGCTGCTGCGGAACGACTCCAAACCATATAAGACTTGCAAAAGAAAAGATAAAAAAGCTTGAATATAATATACACGAAGCATCGGAAAGCGTGAAGAATACAGCCGAAGAAAGCCATAGCTTATTGGAAGAGAAGCTTAGAGCAGGGAAAAAGGTGATAGCGGTAGAGGTTGAGTCTCCTGTAGACAAAAACAGTGCGGATATGATACGAGAGGCTATGATGCTAAAGCATTCAGGTGCAGATGTTATAACTATTTCCGACTCTCCGCTTTCAAGAACACGTGCCGACAGCATAATGATGGCTGCAAAGATTAAACGTGAGGTGAGTATTGATGTAATGCCTCATATAACATGTCGAGACAGAAATGATATAGCAATAAAAGGCTCATTGATAGCGGCATCTATCGAGGATATAACAAATATATTTGCGATCACAGGTGATCCTATATCATCATCGGAGCGCAGCGGTAAAAAAGGTGTATTCGCTATGAACTCATATAATCTCATATCTATGATAAATGAGATAGGTGGATATTTCTGCGGTGGTGCTATAAATGTGAATGCGGTGAATTTCAATGCAGAGCTAGAGCGTGCTGTAAAAAAAGAGCAATGCGGTGCAAAATATTTTATGACTCAAACGATATATACGGATGAGTCGATAAACAACTTAAAAAAAGCAAGAGAAAGGTTAAATGGTTATATACTTGCCGGGATAATGCCTGTAGCGAGTTATAAAAATGCTGTTTTTCTGAACAATGAGGTCGTCGGCGTAACAATACCTGCTGAGCTTATAGAAAGTATGAAAAACTTAAAGGGCAGTCCGGCAAGAGAAGCTTCCGTGAATTTCTCGTACAAAGTAATGAAAAAATGTATGCCTTACTGCGATGGATTTTATTTTATGATACCTCTTAGACGTACCGATATGATAATAGCACTTATCGATAAGCTAAAAAAGCAAAATTGAGCGTGTTTTTGACGCTCTTTCACAGATAATATTTGCACATCCAATCTGAATATCGTCCTATTCTTTTTTGTTGTAATTGTATAAGATGAATGATATAATCGAAATATAGAATACAAAATCTATAAATTTTACAGAGAAAAAAGGAGAATGGCTTATGTGCATATTAGACCGTATTTCACCTGTTCCTCAAAAGTTCAGTTACTTGGATGGTAAGGAAATATTGATAGGCGTACCCGGTAGAGCTAATTACAGCATTGAAGCAAATATTACCGAGGGTTGTGAGCTTTCTGCAAATGCAGTAAAGAAATTAAAGGATAAGCTTGCAAAAAAGATCAATGTTTGCCCATGCTGTGCAAAAGGCGATGTAAAGATCGTACTTAGCCTTGCCGATGCTCCGGAAGGCATGAAAAACGCAGATCAGGGATATGCAATCAAGGCTTTTGATAATGTTATAACACTTACAGGCTATGGTTGTGCAGGTCTTTACTATGCAGTAACTACGTTGCTCCAGATGCTCGTAGTTGAAGAGGGCAAACTTGCACTTCCTGCATTTGAAATGGTTGACTATCCGGATCTTAAGACAAGAGGCCACTTCATGGAGACAAGATACGGCTCCAACCTGATGGAACTTGAAGACTGGAAGCATGTAATAGACCATATGGAAGAGATGAAGCAGAATCATCTCGCAGTATCCGTATACGGTTGCTGGTGTGTACAGTATGATGGCAAGGTATCGGAATATCTTTATGTACCTATAAAGAAGTATCCAAAGCTCCAGGCTCCTGTTTATGGTAAATATTATTCTCCGAAGAATGACGAATGGGTCAACTTCAAGAAGCTTCCTCCGATGGTAGAGAAGGACTTCTTTGCAGAGCTCATAGCTTACGGTAAAACAAAGGGCGTAGAGGTTTGCCCGATGTTTAACTCATATGGTCACAATACTCTTATTCCGAATATGTATCCGGAAGTATCGGCTAAGGATGAAAACGGTGAGCCGTCATTGACAGGCTTCTGCACATCCAACCCGAAGACATATGAGATGCTGTTTGATATATATGATGAAATAATCGACAGGTATTTGAAGCCAAACGGAATAACTTCATTTGACGTAGGTCTTGATGAAGTTGGCGACGGAATAGCACAGAATGCAGAAGATATATATCGTAATCGTTCTCCATGGTGTAAGTGCCCCGAGTGTGCTAAAAAGGACAGAGGTCAGCGCTTTATGGATCATGCGATCAAGATCTTTAAGCACCTCAAGTCAAAAGGCATGACAAACATCTACATGTACCACGATATGCTTATCGAAAAGGATTGGGGACATGAAACAAGCTATATGCTTGGAAATAACACAGATAACATGATGAAGCTGCTTCGTGACAACGACCTTCTTGATGTAGTTTGCATAGACTGGTGGACATACAATGATTATCAGGAAAGCCTTATGTTCCAGACAACACGTCCGGATCTCGGTATCAGACGTACAGTTAAGCCGTGGAATGGCTATTATCACTGGACAGTTATATCCAATCCTCTTAAGAACATCTACCTCCTTGCAAAAATGGCAAATGAAGAAAATGTAGAGGGTATGCGTTCTTATTCTGCATGGGATGAATCCTATGACAGAAACCACAGAGCACAGGCTGACTTTGCATGGAACTTTGAAGGTGCAGGCTCTATCGAGGATGAAAAATCCAGATATGTCAAGCTCAACTTCCCAAAGAGATACAGCGAAGCTAAGAGAGCATTTGATCTGTTCGATCTGAGCTCATATACTACAAATGATGCAACAGTAAACAGATACAGTCTCCTTTTAAGCCAGATGTCTTACTATTTCTACAGCTACGTTAATAAGGACAAAGCGTATCCGAGAAAGTTCCCGGGTGAGGCTGTTGAACGTCTTATTTACGATGAAGATAAGATGAACAACATCAAGCAGATAGCAACGCTTGCAAAGGAGGCTTCCGAAATATTCGATTCACTGTCTAAGGATGCCGATGGAAATGCAAAAATTGCTAAAAGATTTAAATATGAAGCAACGAACTACTATACATTGGCTGACGACTATATTGCACTTGCAGAGATGGATAAGCTTGCAAAAGAATTTATGCAGACAAAATGCTGCTGCACAAAGAAAAAGATCCAGTCAATGGCAAAGGCTCGTAAGGATGCAAGACTTGCACTTATGCTCCTCTTTGAGGATACAAAGGAAGAGTTCCTTAAGGCTAGTCATATGAGAAATCATTCCATATTCATGCAGTACTTTGCAGATCTTGAAGCTTATCTTGCAAATACACCGTGTGAAGATATTAAGCTTGATTTCACCGACAATACGCATTTTGCATCTGAAGCTTTCTGGGCTCTCAGATAAAATTCACATGATATTAAATGAACCTCCGATGAATATTACCATCGGAGGTTCGTTTTAATTATAGAATCATTTTCATAAGATGTCAGCTTCTTCTTTTTCGCACAAGAAATAGCTGAACAAAGAATAACGAAATCAGAAAAGCAAGTAGTAGTATAAAGGCACCCTTTATGCTGAACATTTCTGTGCATGCACCAAGGATCATAGGCGATATTGCAGCCCCTACAGATCCTGCCGACATTACTCCACCGGCAGATGTATCCGGCATATCAGGAAATGATGTGGTTGACAATGTCATTATGAGTGGCCATACCGGTGCAAATCCGAACCCAACGAAGAAAAATCCGATAAGTACAGAAGCAGGACTTGCAGATAATAAAAGGAAACCGAAGAAAACGACCGATAATGCAAGCATTATACTTGAAAATCTTGATGCGCTGCCCTTGTAAATGCTTGCACACAATCTGCCTAATGCCATACCAAGCCAATATACCGAAAGATAAAGCGAAGATGATATAGCACCGGACATGGTTTTGTCTACAAATTCACCGATCCAGAATGCAGTGCCTTCCTCAATGGAAATATATAAAAACATTGCTGCAAGAAGAATTATAAAGTACTTATTTCGTATTATCTTACCGATAGATGCTTCGTTTTTATCACATTTCTCCGCTGCATTGGGAAGCTTTGAAAAAATAAGAAAGCTCAAACAAAGTACAAATACGAGAATGACAAACACGTATATACTTCTCCAATTATCGTAAATACTGTTAATTACCATTCCGAGTATAGGCCCGACAACAGCACCTGCACAGAAATACATCTGAGATATATTCATGACCTTTCCCTCTTGCCCGGGATTAACTTCGGACAAAAGACTTGACATGCTGCCCTCGATAACACTGTATGAGCCTCCGATAATAAATATGGATAGTATAAATAAATATACATTATTACTTATAATTACCAAAAATAAACTTAGCAATATCAGCAGAAAGCAGAGCACTAGCACCGGCTTTCTGCCTTTTTTGTCTGAAATAGGGCCGATCAAAAACGGAAACAAAAACGATGCAATGAAATGCACTGACACGATAAGTCCGGATGCAAAGCCGTCAAAGGAATATTCGCTTGTTATGTCTGGAAGTACGTTCTGATAAGCCGATAAATACAAGCCTAACGCAGCCAGCGAAAAATAGCACATTGCGTTAAGCCGTTTACTGTTCAATTTATTCACATTTCCTCCAATAAAATATAAAATTGACTAAGAATTACATATTACATCCGAGTGTCGTATAAAATGCCATGTTCGGCTGTCTTACATCAAGTCTTCCATATTGCACAACAACAGGCATATCGCTTTCAAGCTTCATTGCATACTGAACCTCAAGGGGTATAGTATGTCCTCCAAAATCATCCTTATTGTAGGTTCTGAGGCAACGAACTCTTTCTGCTCCTACTGTAACATCTATATCACGTATCGGATCAGCATCTGCGAAATAAAGCGTTATTCTAATATGTGCATCCTCGGTACATGGATTGAGTATAATAACAGATTCATGTCCGATTATATCCTCGTTACCTGCCGGAGGCATTTCACAATCCGGGATATACCATATCCTTTTATCGTTGTTGCTTTCGATCTGCTTAAGACTCATATTATCAACTCCTGTATTCGAAAAAAGTGTAAGAAAACGTTACCACACTGCTATTATTATATCATATTGCAAAAAACAAGTCAATAATTTTTTCTTGCTGCAAATGAACATGTAAATCACGTACAACAGAAATAATATATTGTTTTTCGATAAAAACATATTGACATTAGTTACTAGATGTGATATTATTCGTTTGTAAGAAAAAGGAGGAGATAAAATGGATAATGCAACGAATGAAAAAGTTACCGTATTTAACTATGAATTTCAAAAGGCTGATCTTATGCTCATACCTGTTTCGCTGCTGATAGGCTATCTGTTTCAGGTTTTGGTATTGTTTGGAAATCTTTCTTTAGGGGTAGTGTTGTTTGAGTTATGTGCATATTCAGCTGTATTTTGGTATGTACACACAGCAAGAATAAAAGCTGATATGAGTGCAAAATGGATATCTTTGTGTGTTGTTTTATTAAATATACCGTTTATTCTGTATGATTTTACATCGTTTAGAGCTGTTTATTTGATTTTTACTGTTTTGTTTACCGCATATCATATCTTTTCGATACTTGGACTGAAAAAAGGAAGTATTCTATCGGATTTATTTAATTCATGTGTTACGTGGCCTATAGCTAATATGAATTGCAGTGCTCATGCAATAAGTGCAGCGACAAAGCGCAGCAAAGGAAAGACAATTATCACAGTGATTTGCGGACTGCTGATCTCCGCAGTCATAGTATCCGTATTGGCAGCTTTACTGATCTCTGCCGATGCTGCATTTGAGAATATGAGCAATATCATATCGGATGCCGTTTTAAACAAGGCTTCACTTCACGTAATATATCTATTACTGGGAATACCGTTTGCAATGATAGTATACGGCATGTTATACGGTGGGCGAGTTGGTAGAAACTGTGATCTTGTCAAGCCTATAGGAGCGGATAAATTTAAGCTTATACCAACTACATTTACTCTTGCAGTATTTATTCCTATAGTTATTCTGTATATTTTATACATAGTATCACAGGGAGCTTATCTTTTCTCACCATTTTCCGGGCTGCTTCCGAATAGCTTTACATATGCTGAATATGCAAGGCGAGGATTCTTTGAGCTATGTGCGATATCTGTTATAAACATAATACTTCTCATAGCTCTAAACGTATTTGCAAAAGCAGAAGCATCGTATGCAAAAATGCTTTATAAGCTAATAAATATCTTTATATGCGCTGTATCTTTTATCATGATATCAACTGCTATTGCGAAAATGTTTATGTATATCGCATACTACGGACTAAGCGTTAAGCGCACGTACACGACGATCTTTATGCTGTCATTGGGGATCGTGTTCATATTGATACTGATAAAAAATATTCGAAAAAAATTTGATATAGTAAAATATACATCGATCATCCTAAGCGTAATGATAATAGCATCGTCATATATCGATGTAGATAGGCTCACGGCTGCATATAATTTGAATGCATACGAAAACGGATGCCTTCCGAATTTCGATTATGAAATGCTATTAAATATGTCAGACTCAACTTTGCCTTATGTTTTGGAATATGTAAACAATTCTACAGGGAGCGATCATTATTCGGCACTTATTAGTTATGAACAAAAAGCAGAGCTTATAGAGGATAATGGGTTGACTTTGACCGGCTTCAATTTTTCAACGCTTGAAGTGCTTCGAGTAATTCGGAACGCTCATTTGGAATGAGCTCGTCTATAACGTCACACAGTATTTTTTCCAATGCCGCTCCGATTTTAGTCCCTTTAAATCCTATTTTTGCAGCATCATCACCGTTTATCGCCAGCATAGATCTGTTATAGCATTCTCCGGATATTACTATTCTGTTTAGTTCTTCCTCGCAATAATCGAGCATTTCAGTACGGTGTGTGTAATCCGGCTTTTGTGCAAGAACATCGGCTCTTTTCAGCTTTATTACCTTATCTACAAGCTCCGGACCAACTTCCCTGAGTAGGTGTTTGATATTGGATGTATACGGCAGTATTTTATATTCATGATATTTTACAAGCATTTGTACTTCGAATATTATTTTTGCAGGTGCTTTAAATCCACTCATAACGGATTCCGCAATAACAGTGCCAAGAAGCTCATGCTTATCATAAAAGGCTACGCCGCTTTGTATATTTTGGCAAAGCGGCTTTGCTACGTCATGAAGCAAAGCGGCATACTTTATCGAAGCATCATTCTCGGCAAGTGAAGCTGTTTTGCAAAGGTGCTCCCATAGATCGAGATGCTGATAAGGATGCTTTTGGTCAAAGCCGAGAGTGGGCTCAAGCTCGGGTATTATTTTCGAGATAACATCGTTGTGTGATCTGAGCACATCTTCGCAGTACTTGCCGCAGATAAGCTTTGTGAATTCAATGTATTTGCGTTCGGACGATATGAGCTCAAGCTTGTGACTGAGCTTGCGTAAAGCTGCATCTGTATCGCAGTCGATCTCAAACCCTAAAACCGCAGAGAAACGAAGCGCACGGAGTATTCGCAGCGCATCCTCCGTAAATCTGGTTGTTGCATCTCCGACTGTACGTATCTTCTTCCTTGAGATGTCCTCCTGACCGCCAAAGTAATCTATCAAGCCATGACTTTCGTTGTAAGCCATAGCATTTACAGTGAAATCACGTCTTGCGAGATCTTCACGTATCGAACGTGTAAATTCAACATTTTCAGGTCTGCGTGAATCGAGATATTCACCGTCTATTCGATATGTTGTGATTTCAATATTACGGTTATCGACGATGACGGTTACAGTACCGTGAGCTATTCCTGTGTCGATAGTACGCATATCGGCGAAAACCGATTTCATTTCTTCGGGAGTTGCAGATGTTGTTATATCCCAATCGGAAGGCTCACGTCCTATAATGCTGTCACGTATACATCCACCAACAGCAAAGGCTTCATATCCTGCTTTTTCAAGTCTGTCAATTATTTCCGATATATACTTTGGCAATGTGATATTCATAAAGCAATTTCTCGGTATTGATACAAGTACCGACTATCCTTTCAGAAACTGTATATAAAATATAATAATATAAAAAATCTTTTTAGTCAATGTTCTTTTTTATTTGTTGTTGAATTTGAGACGAAAACGATGTATAATAAAATAATATAAGACAAATTAATTGGAGGATATCTTTTTGGTCATACTTGGTATAGACCCGGGATACGCGATCGTTGGGTTCGGTGCTATCGAATATTCAAATTCAAAATCCAAGCTGATAAAATACGGTGCGATTCGTACTCCGGCACATATTCCGCCGCACGAAAGACTATGCAGCATATACGATGATCTTAATGAGCTTCTTGATATAATAAAGCCAGATGCGGTGGCAATAGAGGAATTGTTTTTTAACACTAACTCAAAGACTGCGATAATGGTCGGTCAAGCAAGAGGTGTTATTGTGCTTGCATGTGCTAAACGCTATATACCTATATTTGAATACACCCCTCTACAGGTAAAGCAGGCGGTGGTAGGGTACGGCAGAGCGGAAAAGCAGCAGGTTATGGAGCTGACACGTGCAATACTTGGTCTTAGTGCAGTACCAAAGCCGGATGATGCTGCCGATGCATTGGCAATAGCACTGTGCCATGCTCATTCATCATCTTCAGCAATTATGAATACAAAATATATGTACTGACAGGAGTTACTATGTTTTATTATATAAAAGGAAAAGTTACACATATGGAACAGCACATAGCGGTTATAGACTGTTCCGGGGTAGGGTATCTGCTCAACGTAACAAATCAAACGCAGTCAAAGCTTACACTTGGTGATGAAGCTACGCTATATACATATGTGAATATTCGTGAGGATGCCGTCGAACTGTATGGGTTTTACGATATCCAGGAAAGAGACTGCTTTAAGCTGCTGCTCGGCATATCCGGAGTCGGTGCAAAGGTTGCGTTGTCAATATTATCTACGGTCACTCCCGAAAAATTTGCACTTGCGGTATTGTCCGATGATGAAAAGGCTATAACACAAGCTCCGGGAGTAGGTAAAAAATTAGCACAAAGGATCATACTTGAGCTAAAGGATAAGCTTAAAAAGAGCTTTGGCAGTAATAAACAAGGCAGTGCGATTTTAAGTAATGATCTGAATATTGATGAGAGTACAGATAAGCTCAACGAGGCTGTGATGGCTTTACAGGTTCTCGGATATGCAGTGACAGAGGCTGCAAACGCTTTGTCAGGAGTTGACAGCGCAGAAAGCGTAGAAAATATGGTAAGATATGCACTGAAAAGATTATTAAAACAGTAGCGGTAGGTGAAGCACAGTGAGTATAGAATTTGAAAATGCGATGGAAGAACGTATAGTAACGCCTGCAATAACGCCTTCGGACGATATGGAAGCATCTCTCAGGCCTAGATACCTCAGCGAATACAACGGTCAGGAAAAGGTGAAAAACAATTTAAAGGTTTTCATTGAAGCTGCTCAAAAACGTGCTGAGCCACTGGATCATGTATTGCTTTACGGCCCTCCGGGATTAGGTAAAACTACCCTTGCCGGTGTTATCGCAGCAGAGATGGGTGTAAATATCAGAATAACCTCAGGCCCCGCAATCGAAAAAAGCGGAGATCTTGCCGCACTTTTAACTAATCTATCACCGCATGATATATTATTCATCGATGAGATCCATCGACTCAACAGAAGTGTCGAAGAGATATTATATCCTGCAATGGAGGATAATTCTCTTGATATAATCATAGGAAAGGGACCGTCTGCGAGATCGATAAGAATCGATCTTCCGAAGTTTACACTTATAGGAGCCACAACACGTGCAGGTCAGCTCACTGCTCCGCTCAGAGATCGTTTCGGTCTGCTTTTAAGACTTGAATTGTATTCCGACGAGGAGCTTATAAAGGTGCTCGAAAGAAGCTCCAAAATACTCGGTGTACCGTGTGAGCCTGACGGAATATCAGAGATCGCAAAGCGCTCCAGAGGTACTCCGCGTATAGCAAACAGACTTCTTAAGCGTGTCCGTGATTTTGCACAGGTAAAGGGCGACGGTACAGTAACAAAATTCATAACCGATATGGCTCTGGAAGCACTGGAAATAGATGAGCTCGGACTTGATAATACCGACAGAAAGATGCTGCGTTGCATCATTGATATGTATGGAGGAGGTCCGGTGGGTCTTGAAACATTAGCTGCTTCGGTAGGAGAGGAAGCTATAACTCTTGAGGATGTTTATGAACCGTATCTCATGCAGATCGGATTCATTTCCAGAACTCCGAGAGGAAGATGTGCAAATAGGAGCGCATATGAGCATATGCATATTGATTATGTAGAAAAACAAAACAGCGATGATAGTCAAATAAAGATGAACGAGCTGTAATGAGCATGTTTTTTGTGCAATATATGTAAAAAACGCCCCCCTAAAATGTGGAATATTAAAAAATTTTTAACAAGCACTTGACAAATATCCAATATGCGTATATAATGCTAGATATAGTAGAAAAACAGGCGATAATATGTGCGAACAAACGACAAAAACAGACGAAGTATTGTGTACCGATGCTCAAAACGGAGATCGTGAAGCGCTTACAGAGCTTGTCGAAAGATACATGAGAATCGTTCGAAGTATAACGAGACCGTATTTTCTGGCAGGCGGAGATAATGAAGACTTATTGCAGGAAGGAATGCTTGGACTGCTTGCGGCAATAAGAGATTATGAGTATGGTAAATCATCGTTTAGGACATTCGCAGTGATATGTATCCGCCGCAAGGTCATTGATGCAATGAAGCTTGCAAGCGGAAAAAAGCATGAGTTTTTAAACAGATCAGTATCAATTGAGCAGCTTTCGGATGATGATATGAATTTATCATATCCGGAATTAATAGGATTTGACGGAAATCCTGAGACCATGTTCATTGACCGCGCAGAAGCGGAAAGAGTAAGAAACGAAATTGGAAACCTATTGTCCGGTATTGAAAAATCTGTATTAACTCTCTATTTAAAAGGACTTTCCTATAGTGAGATAGGAAATGTACTTGGTAAATCCGTTAAATTTGTTGATAATGCGATCCAACGGCTTCGCAGAAAAATTTATAAGTATTATTATGAATAAAATCATATCATGGACTCGTATATCTGTTAAATAATACTTATAGATTCAATTTAGGCTATGACAGGCGAGACCTGTTGAAGCAATATATTAAATTATGCCCGATGTTATCGCTCCATCCGTGTTCAATGCATATGCGGTGGAAAAACGTCCAAGGGCAAAACAAAGAGAGGTAAAACAAATGTACCAGGACAAAACACTTAAATGCAAAGAGTGCGGAGAAGAGTTCGTATTCACAGCCGGCGAACAGGAATTTTATGCTGAAAGAGGCTTCCAGAATGAGCCGCAGAGATGCAAGGCTTGCCGTGACGCTCGCAAGAATTCCACAAGAGCTCCTAAGGAGTATTTCGTAGCTACATGTGCAGCATGCGGCGGCGAAGCTCGTGTACCGTTTGAGCCGAAGACAGACAGACCTGTATATTGCAGCGACTGCTTCGCAAAAATGAGACAGGCTCAGTAATCCATTAAAACATAAAGCGCTTATCTGTTTTAGATGAGCGCTTTTTATTATGTAAAAACCTTGTAAATTGTTTGTATTTGTTTGACACAGACAAATTCTTATGATATAATCGAAATCAGTAAAGGAGGCTGTGAGCTTATGCATATCATAGAAAATCTTACAAGTTCTACATGTATTGTCGAGTCTGTATCATTTTATGCACAGGCTTTGGCTTGCTTACGCTGATTATGATCGATAAGCACAAACGGTCAGAGCTGTAATTGAAGGCTTTGACCGTTTTATTATTACAAGGAGCTGATACCATGCTTACACACAAGGGTACACAAGAAATCAAAACAGAAAGACTTTTACTGAGACGATTCAGAGCTGAAGACTCAAGCGACATGTACACAAATTGGTCATGTGATAAGGACGTTACAAGATTTTTGAGTTGGCAGCCTCACGATAGTGAATTAACTACTAAGGCGCTTCTAAAGCTTTGGATAAATGAGTATTCGAATACATCATTTTATAACTGGGCTATCGAGCTTGATGGAGAACTGATCGGTTCAATCTCTGTTGTAGAGCAGAGCGACAAAAACGAACGCTGTGATGTTGGTTATTGCTTAGCAAAAAAGTTCTGGAATAACGGTTACATGACAGAAGCACTTCGTTCTGTTATAGATTATTTATTCATTGAGGTCGGATATAACCGTATTCAGGCAGAGCATGATGTAAATAATCCTGCATCCGGTCGTGCCATGGTCAAGTCGGGTATGCAGTACGAGGGAACGCTTAAGCAGATGTATGCCCATCCGGATGGAGGCTTTCGTGATGTAAACATATATTCAATAACAAAGTCTGAGTATAATGAGTTAATGCGATAATAAATTTGGGACAGGATAAAATATTCTTGTCCCTGTTTTTTGTAAAAAAAGTATAGAATCGAAAAAAATAATATGATATAATTGATCAAATATAAGGTGTAAGAAAGGATATAAAAGTGAAAATATATAAGCTCAACTCAAAGAATACATTTCTCAATGATTTTAATTACGCATATTCAGCGGTTCACAGTACACATAATAAATTCAATATATATGCAGATCATATAGCAAATTTTGAAATTGACGATGAATCAAGCTTCAGTTATATTAGCCTTATTTCAAAGGAGAAGTTTTCGGGAAAAGTAAAATTATCCACCAAATGCAGCTTCTGCAATTACGGTGCGCCGCTGATCGTACTAAGCAACGATCTTACAACTAATGAAGATGGTACAAAGCTATATGGAGCACATTATGAGATCGTAGCATATGAGGACGGATGTAATATATGGTACGTAGTTCTGTTTCCCGAAAATACAAGCCATCCGATAAAATCAACGAGAATAGGATATGCTCAATTCAAAATAGAGCCTAATACCATCATAGATATTTCCGCAGAGATCGATGGTAAAAAGCTGACGGCATGTATAAACGGACACACCGTTGAATGTTTTGATGAAAATATCCCATATCAATTCTGTGCCGGGTTAACTGCGTGCGAAGGCCCAAATAGGTTTTATGAGTTTAGTGTAGAGAAGCTGTAGAAACGGTTTTTATTTCAAACAAAATCATTATATTTACCGGAAAAGCCTTAACAAATCTTTCTTTGTATGATATAATACAAATATGATACAGGAAGGTTGATTTTGTAATAAAATGAAAAGAATATATTTAATATTAGGTGCTTTAGGTATATCGATTTGCATATCCTTAAGTGCATGTTCGACTGAAAAAGCAAATGCCGACATAGATACCGATACAAGTGCTTTAACAGACACAGATACATCTGTAAAAACCGATACAAACGATGCGCTCATTGACAATGAAACAGAAAATACCGAGGATGAAGACATAACAGATATCGTAAATGATGAGGACACAAGTCATGAGAACAGTGTGTTCACCGAATTAGATACAGAAGGTGCATCGGACGACTTCATAGCTATTATTATAGATCAGCCGGATGACAGTATTTTGGAAAAGATACCGCATTTGGATACATACTCGTACGATAAGTCGGGTGAATCGATACTTGTTATTCCAAGATATGAAAACTCAAGAATCGAGCTTAATATGCTGTCGGCTGATGAAAACGGTGAGCTTACAGAGACAGGCGTTTTATATGCAAAGGAAGATATTGCAGATGGGTATGCATTGCTTCTGTACGCAACATATAGTGAAGAACCTACTTTATCGGTATCTGTAACACAAAACGGTATGACCTCTAAATACATATTAAAAAGAGAAGCATCGGAAGCCGTTACAAATACCGAATATATGGAGGGCAGCTTTGATCTCGATAATGTAGACAGCGGTGTTAAGTTTAATTACAGGGAAGTATCGCATATTTTTAATTTAGACTATGATACGATAATCGAAAAATTCGGAGAACCCGATGAGATAAACAACATAGCATATATGTATCTTTCCGCAGTCGAGCTGAAATACGGAGAGAACACTTTTAAAGTAGAGCAGAGTAGCGGATACATATATGAAGCGGAGATATGCGATAACACGATAAAAGCACCGAGAGATCTCGGCATAGCTTCTACCGGCGCATATGTGCTTTCCTCATTTCCAAATGAATCGGATGGCACACGTTATCATATGAATGATGAGAGCGGATCAGAGTATGAGACTCTGTACAGTGGTACGGATGATTCCGCAATTGCAGTATACAACGGTGATGAGCTTACAATGCTCAAGTATAAGAGCAAGGCTGTTGTATTGGCTTTCGAATTTGAAGATGATATCGTTACAAAAATAATATACAAAATGGAATTTTAAATCATAAAGGAGAACAGTAAAATGATAGGAATAGCTTTTGCCGGTTTTCGTCATGGTCATATTTACAGCTTATATGAAGAAGTTAAATGTAACGAAAGCACTGTGCTTTGCGGTGCATGGGAAGAAAATGGACCTGCAAGAAAAGAAGCTGAGGAGAAGAATGGGGTCGAATTTACTTATTCATCCTACGAAGATCTTCTGAATGATGAGAAAGTGAATGTAGTAGCGATAGGAGACTATTACGGAATAAGAGGAAAGCTTGTAATAGAAGCTCTCAAGGCAGGAAAAAATGTTATTACAGATAAGCCTGTATGCACATCTCTCGAGGAGCTCGATGAGATAGAGCGTTTAACAAAAGAGACAGGTCTCAAGGTAGGATGTATGCTCGATCTTCGCTTTTGTAAATTTGCCGAGCCGATCAAAAAGCTGTTAGCTGACGGTACACTCGGCGAAATCAATTCGATATGCTTTACAGGTCAGCATCCATTAAATTACGGTGTGCGCCCGGGCTGGTATTTTGAAGAAGGTAAGCATGGTGGAACTATCAACGATATATCAATACACGGGATCGATCTGATAGCTGCTTTGTCAGGGTTGAGAGTAAAGAATATTTGTTCAGCTCGTCAATGGAATAAATACGCAACAGAGGTACCGAGCTTTAAGGACAGCGCAATGTTTATGCTTGAGCTTGATAACGGCGCAGGAGTAATGGCAGATGTTTCATATGCTGTACCCACCGGATTCGGATTTTCTCTGCCTCAATACTGGAGATTTACGATATGGGGAACTCTCGGTATGATAGAGTTTATTTTGAACGATACAGAAATGATTATCGCAATAAAGGGAGAAGATGAAATAAAGCATATCACATGTGAAGCTCCGAAAAAAACAAATCTGACGGATTTCTTACTTGAACTTGAAGGTAAGAAGTGCGAATATGATACTGCATTTACTCTTAGATCTGCAAGAGATGTTCTCACGATACAAAAAGCTGCCGAATAGTAATATTTATATTCAATAACGAGGAGATCTGACAGTTATGGATTATAGATTGGCATTAACAGAGATATCAGAGCTTATAGGCACTGCTTTTGCATTTAAAGGCTTTTGCGTCAAGCTTCGCAGCGGCGAGGAGTATCGCATTCAGAATGCAACGGAATTGAATATTACATGCGGAGAGCACGGTGTTACAATGACAGGCGTTCTCGGTGAAATAGATTTTTCGTGGCACATGTATATGATCGGCAGTATGTATAAGGTCTGGATGGAGCTTACAGCTGAAAATGAAATATCGGCAGAGCGTATTGATTCATTTATTCTGGATTCTCAGGTATATCAAAGTGATCGAGTAGCGGTAAATGACAGTATTCTCGCAGATATATATAATGTCAGTGATATGCCTGAAGAGAAGCAATCGATTTTCTGTGCAGGCTTCCTCACCGGAATATACTCTCCAGAAAATTCCGGTACAGGGATTACACTTATAACAGCTATCCCTATGAAATTTTCCTCCGACTACATACTCACGAAATCGGATGATCGTATTAAAACTGTTTTTTCAACTTATATCCCGGATTCATATAAAAGCTGCTCGGTTATAAGCGAAAAAACATGTGTTTTCAATTATATGTCCATGAATTCGGCAATTGAAGCTTTTTGGCAAAATGTTCACGGGAAAAACAATGAGTATAAATTTGAAAAGCCGATCGGTTGGAGCTCGTGGGATTACTATTATTCATCTGTAACGCTTGATGATATGATAGAAAACATGGAGCAGATACTTTCCGATGATGTTTTGAAAGAACGGATAGAATATATAGCTGTTGATGATGGATGGGAGCACCGAGAAGGTGATTGGTATCCGAACTACAGATTTCCCGGAGGTACAAAAAAGCTTGCGGATGAGATAATTAAGAGAGGCTTCAAGCCGGGAATATGGATTGTACCTACGAATATGCATGATAGATGTGGAACTGTTCAGAGACACAACAGCTTTATAATACGAAATGATATCGGAGATCCGATATCTATTAACAATATGTATATCGTAGATCCTACACATCCCGACGGAGAAGCTCATATAAGAAAAATATTCACAGCGTTAAAAGAGGAAGGCTACAAGTTTTTCAAAGTAGATTTTGTGCAATATCTTCTTAAATGCAGTCGCTTTTATGATACGTCTGTAGGTCAGTTTGATGTGATACGTCGTTTATTTTCCATCATACGTGAATGCGTTGGTGATGACAGTCATATCATGGGCTGCGGTACTCATATAGGCATTGGAGAAGGCTATGTAGATTCTCGAAGAACAGGTGTAGATATACATAATTATTGGTCACATATCGTGATGTGCACAAATGTATTTGCAGTACAATACGCACAGCATAGAAAAGTATATCAGAACGACGTAGATTATCTCGTTGTAAGAGGAAATGATACCTCCTTTGAGGAAAATACTACAGTCTTAAATCCGCTATATAATAAGCTTAAGGATTCAAAGGCGATAGAATGGTGTGCAGGACGAGTGTTCACGTATGATGAAGCAAAAACATGGTGTACACTAGAGCTTGCAAGCGGATCAAGCATCTTCCTCGGAGACAGGTTATCTGCTCTTAACGATGTCGGTATTGATCTTGTTCGCAGGACGGTCGAAAAAGCTGATTTTGAAGCTGCAATACCTGTGGATCTTACAAGCGAAAATATGCTGACCGTATGGCGCGCAAAGGAAAGCGGAAGAATATACGTTGTCAACTGGTCTGATGATAATAAAGCGATAGATATAGAGGCAAATGGAAGTTATTCAGATATTTTTACCGATAAAGCTTACCTTTCAAATGATAATATTATCAGAGTCACACTGCGTCCTCATGAAAGCGCAGCACTCGAATTGAGGTAATAAGCATGGATTCGCCAAGAATAGCAAAATACGCTGATAAAGTCGGCATCAAGGCTCTGTGGCTTCAACGCTTCGGAGAAGAAGATGGTTTTGCTGATTTCATGTTCAGTGAGAGATATATTCCTGAATACAGTGTATGCATTGAAGATGATGGAAAAATAGTCAGTGCTTTGCAGTCCATACCTCAAAATATCAATATAAGAAACGTCATTATTCCGTGCACGATAATTGCAGGTGTTTCCACCGATGAAAATTACAGTGGACGTGGACTGATGAGTCAAGCGTTTAAATATTATATGGAATATACGGCACAGCTCGGCGTATGTATAACAGTGCATACGCCGGCAAAGCTGCCTACCTTTTTTTCGAAAGGACATTTGCCGGCAACAGATGTTCTCAAGCTGAAGATAGCTAATGCTTCCGGAAAAACTGTTTTACCGAGTGCAACTATCGGAGAGATGTATAGATGCTATTTTGAATTCAGTAAAAATTATTCCGGGATCATCGCACGTTCATATCCTGATTTTGTGCTTAAGATGATGGATTATGAGAGTACCGGAGGAAAAAATATAGCAGTATACAAAGATAACAGTCTTTCGGGTTATGCGGTATATTTCGATAAGGACAAGGTGTATGGCGAAGAGATCGCTGCACTTGATGATAAGACATACGCTTTATTAATAGATGCATTATCGCACATTGCAAACGGACGTTCGCTTGAATGCAAGCTGGCACCGAACGCGAATGTTTATCACCCAAATGCGACGATAGAGAGAGCTCCGAAGGGTGTTGCCGGGATAGCTTCGGTATCAGCATTGCTAAAAAGAGTGTTCGATATAGATGACTATTCGATAGAGCTCACAGATAAAATAGTATCGGAGAATAATGGATGCTTTGATATGTGCGGCAGACGTACAAAAAGAAAGCCACAGATCAAGATATCATCAGGTCATCTAATGCAGCTCATTGAAGGCTATAAAGATATCACTGAGCTACAGGAATCGGATGAAATCGAGATCTGTGACAAAGGTATTTTAACTGATTTTGAGAAAATATTTTCAAAACAAACGTGCTTTATTTTTGATGAATACTAATCCAGCAGCTCCTGCCTTTCAAAGTCTATGAGAGCAAGCTCTTTTAGGAGCTCAGACTTCTCGGAAGCAGTCATGCCTGCACGAGGAGGTAAGCAGTCGCCTACATCGAAGCCCATATCACAGAGCTTGATTTTAACGGATTCGGAAACATTTATCTTAAGAAGAACATTGATAACGGAATTTATAGCATACTGGAGCTTACGTGCGCGTGGAATATCACTTTCTTCCATTGCTTTAAAAAGCTTCACATAAAGTCCCGGCATAACATTATATGTAGCACCGATACCTGCATCCGCACCCATCATCAGACCGCAGCAAAGCATTTCATCAGGTCCGTTTACTACGTTGATATCTCCGTTATTGATCGTTTTTATTTGCTGAAGACCATAATAATCTGAATAAGTCCACTTAAGACCGATCACATTTTTTATGTTCATAAGGTTGCGTATCATTTCGACTGTAAGATCATTGCCTGAAAGAGAAATTCCATACATCAAAATAGGAAGATCACATGCATTTGAAATTGCCTCGTAGTAGTCATATATTTCTTTTTCGTTGTATTTGAAATATATGGGAGGAACAGATGAGATAACATCTGCACCACATTTTTCGGCATGACGTGCAAGCTCTAATGTCTCGTTAAAGTTTATTGAACCTATGTGTGCAACAACGGTAGCTTTATCTCCAACCTCGTCTATAACTGTTTCAAGTGTTTCCATACGGCTTTTTGCTGTCATAACAACACCTTCGCCTGTAGATCCGCAAACATAGAAGCCGCTTACACCATGAGACAGCTGCCAATTTACAAGCTTTCTCAGAGGTTCGTGACGTACGCTCCCATCCTGATTTAATGGACTGATAAGTGCCGGAAATATTCCCTTTACTTTGATATTACTCATCGAATTACGTCCTTTCATATAATTTATAAATGATCAAACAGAAAATCGAATCCATCATCCTCCGAATCAAGATAATGACCCTCGGATGTTATCTTGAAGCGGAGTTTATTTTCTGCATTTTGTGCAGAATAAAATCTCGTCAGTCTTGCAAATTCATCTGATGCACTTTGATATGAAAACAGCACATCACGTTTTCCGACCTCAATATACAATGCTCTCGGTGCAATGAGTGCAGCAATTTCCGCATCAAGGAATTTAGCGGCACAGCCCTGCCATAAAAAATCTGGCCAGTCATATTTCAATCTATCATTAAAAAAGCCTGAGGAATATGCTGATTTTATTCTCGGCTCAAGTGCAGCTGTGACAAGTGTATATAATCCGCCGTATGATAATCCTACCATACCGATCCTGGACGGATCGCACTCCTGAAGAGTTGAAAGGTAATCAAGTGCACGCTTTAATGCAAATACTTCAAGTGAAACTATACTTCCGCCTACATGCTTGAGCTTTGCATCTATGGAAACACGGTCATATCTCGGTAAATTTCCGTTTTCACGATATGGAGATGCCCATACAAGTGTTTGAGGTGCAAATACAACGGCTTCACGTTGTATAGCACGTCTCGTCATGTGACTGTAATTGTTTTCACCGTTAATGTCGCTGCACAGTTCAGGTGTACCCTGACCTCCGTGAAGTGATAAAACCAACGGAGCTTTTTCATAAAGATAATAGGGGATAAACAAAAGCCCGTAGAACCATAGCTCAGGAAAAATCTCTATTTCAAGTCTATATATTTGTGCATCGGAATCGGATGCAACAAAGGTTTTTCTTACGTTGGGCGTATAATTATGCCTGTATTCCGTTAACGGCCATCCAAGACAAGCGCATAGCTCCATCTTGTAATGTGTGGGATCAGCTGCCAAACTTTCCGGCGATATGAACCGAGCACGCTCATCCGCAAGCTCACGTCTTCTACGCTCTATAAGTGTATTTACGCCGGAGAGATACTGATCTCTGTATGGACGTGAAACGGATTTATCCTCTGTATATATAAAATCCATGTTATGTCCTTCCGTAATTTATTCCTGCATATTATAACATAATAAATATAAAATGTCCAGCTATTGATTAATAATTTAACGTGTGATATAATAACACTATATTATTATGAAAGGTTGGAAAAGCATGAATATAAAGGTAATGACGTATAATATTTGCTCGGGACGTGATTTTGAATCATTAGAGGATAAGGTTAACGGCGTGCCGGAATTTAATCTTAACGCTGCTGCAAGGGTAATAAATAAATATGCACCTGATATCGTAGGACTTAACGAGGTTCGCGGTGCAGGAGAAAACAAATATTTTACCGCACAGGCTGAAACACTTGCAAAGCTGACAAATATGAATTATTATTTCGGCCCTGCAATAGCATTTGACGGAGTGAATCCATACGGAAACGCATTCCTTTCAAAATATCCCATAATCAGTGCTAAAACGACAATAATTCCCGATCCTCCGGTAAAGGATGAGGATGCTTACTATGAGACTCGTGGAGTTATCGAAGCAGAGATAGACGTAAACGGAGAACACATAAAGGTATATGTATCCCATTTCGGACTTGCAAACAGTGAGCAGCGCAATGCAGTAGAAACGGTAACATCACTTTTAAAAAAGGAAAATAAGAAAGCCTTCTTCATGGGCGACTTAAATATGACACCGGATAACGAAAAGCTTAAGCCCATATTTGATATCATGACAGACTCGGCAGACAAGCTCGTAGGCGAAACTTTCACCTTTGCATCCTTTGAACCGACAATAAAGATCGATTATATATTCGGTATGAACGGTGTCGAATTCACCACAGCTAACGCTTTGGACGAATTGGCAAGCGACCACAGACCATATATGGTAACTGCTAATATATAAATCAATATGGATATTACAAAGCTTTTTATTGAGAAAATACTTTATCCTGCGATGGAATACAAAAAAGGCAATCGTGTTCGTGAAAAAACCGAAATGCTTGCAAAGATGGAGAATGTCAGCAGGGAAGAGCGTCAAAAATACGTTGAGGAAAAGCTTAGTATATTGCTTAATACATGCTTGAAAAACGTTGCAGCGTATAAGGATGTACCGATAACATGCGATGAGATCGAACTGTCGCCATTGGAGACATTAAAAAAATTTCCTATCACAAGAAAGCGCGATGTTCTTAAAAATAAGGATACCTATATTAATTCCGAGTTTGACAGATCAAAGCTTATTGAGAATAATACGGGCGGATCTACGGGAGAACCGCTCAGATTCTACATGGATAGAGAAGCCGTAGAAAGCTATGAAGCTGCACGCTTTAGAGGTCTTTCATGGTATGGCATTACAAATGGATCACGTTCCGTAATGATATGGGGAAATCCGATCGAGATGGATCAAAACCAGGAAGACAGATATAAGAAACGTGAAAAATATCTGAAAAACCGAATAATGATCCCAGCGTACAATATGAAGCCCGAAATGATAGAGAGCTATGTAAAGCTGATCGATAGCTACAAGCCTGAATATCTCTACGGATATTCATCAATACTTGATGCTATGTCATTAATGATGCTGGAAAAAGACCTGCATCCGAAGATAAGCTTAAAAGCTGTTGTATCTACCTCCGAAACTCTTACGACACAGCAGCGTGAAAATATTTCAAAGGCATTTTCGTGTAAGGTGGTCAATGAATACGGTGCTCGAGATGCCGGAATATTGGGATATGAATGTCCGTGCGGAGAAATGCATATCATTGAAGAAAATGCAGTGATCGAGGTACTGGACCCCGTAACGCTTGAGCCTGTTGACGATGGAGTTTCAGGTCTGCTTGCAGTCACAGATCTTACAAATCTTGCTATGCCGAGACTGAGGTATATTCTGGGTGATGTAGGGTCGGTTTCATCTAAATTATGTGAATGCGGAAGAACGAGTAGAGTCTTTTCTTCTATAGACGGTAGAGAAGATGCGCTCCTTGTGAAAAAAGACGGTACACTTGTCCACGGCCATATCATAAACCACTATGCAAAAATAAGAAACAATATAAAGCAGTTTAAATTTGTGCAGAAAAGTATAGATCTTGCGGAGCTTACTATTGTAAGAAAGAATAATACCGATGATGACAGTGAGCTTTTTATACGTGATATAAAAAACACTTTTCCCGGTATTGAGCTTCATGTAGAATACACGGATGAAATACTTCCAAGCCGCTCCGGTAAGATGCGATATACCGTGAGAGAATTTTCAATAAATAGAGGATAAACATGTCAAAAACACTTATTCTGACAGAAAAACCATCGGTAGGACGTGAGATCGCACGTGTACTTGGCTGTCGCAGAAATAACAACGGGTATATTGAAGGCGACAAGTATATAGTAACATGGGCGCTTGGTCATCTTGTGACTCTATCCGAACCGGAGGCATACGGTGAACAGTATAAAAAATGGTCTATGGAAACGCTGCCGATAATACCCGAAAAGATGCAGCTAAAGGTCATACCCGAAACGTCAAAGCAATATGCCGTAGTGAAAAAGCTGTTAAATGATAAGGATATCGATAATGTTATTATTGCAACGGACGCAGGGCGTGAGGGTGAACTTGTTGCAAGATGGATAATTGCAAAAGCAGGCTGTAAAAAACCGTTAAAGCGTTTGTGGATATCTTCACAAACAGATAAAGCAATTAAAAACGGATTTAATGAGCTCAAAGACGGAAAGGATTATTACAATCTCTATATGTCAGCTCAGGCACGAGCTGAGGCAGACTGGATAGTCGGATTCAACGTTACAAGAGCATTGACCTGTAAGCATAACGCTCAGCTTTCGGGCGGTCGTGTTCAGACACCTACATTGGCAATAATAGTGCGTAGAGAGCATGAAATAAGAAATTTCAGAGCTAAGGACTACTATACTGTTCGTGCCGATCTTGACGGTTTTTTTGCAACTTATCAAAACGAAAACGGGAATTCTCAGATATTTGATAAGAATTTTGCCGATGATCTTGCAAAAAAGCTCGAGGGTGCGGAATTTAAAGTGGTTGATATCAAAAACACTAAAAAATCGGCTCCACCTCCTGCGTTGTATGATCTTACAGAGCTTCAGCGAGATGCAAATAAGCTTTACGGTATGTCTGCAAAGCAAACACTGTCTGTAATGCAAAGATTATATGAGCAGTATAAAGCTTTAACATATCCACGTACAGATTCACGATACCTTACAGATGATATTGTTCCAACACTCGGTGAGCGTCTTGCCGCTGTATCGGTGGGCGAATTTTCAAGTATAGTATCACGTATACGATCTGAAAAACGTGTGATAAACAGCGCATGTATCAACAATAGCAAGGTAACGGATCACCATGCGATCATCCCCACGGAAGAACGTGCGGATGTTCTCAGTATGTCAACATATGAAAAACGTATTTATTTACTTGTTGTAAAGCGATTTTTATCTAATTTCTTTCCGAACTATGAATATATGACAATAAAAGCAGAGCTTTCTGCATTAGGTCATAGATTTACCGCATCAGGAAGAACAGTGATCGAATCCGGATGGCGTGATATGGAAAATATTGTTGATGACGATGAAAAAAATGAGCAATATCTTCCGTCATTTGTGCGTGGTGCAGTCTTCAAATGTGATTCCGTGCAAATGAAAGCGCAGAAAACGACTCCACCATCAAGATATACCGAAGCGTCACTTCTTTCCGAAATGGAGAACCCGTCAAAATATATAACCGATCGTGCAATGAAGAGCTATATCGGAGGAGGACTTGGAACACCTGCTACAAGAGCTGATATAATAGAAAAGCTGTTTTCTTCTTTCTATATAGAAAAGAACGGTACTTCTTTGATCCCAACATCAAAGGGAATGCAGCTTATAGATATTGTCCCCGACGATCTTCGTGAACCTTTGTTGACTGCAACATGGGAGCAGCAGCTTGAAGCTATTAGCAAGGGAAATGCACAGCGTGATAAATTTATCGGTGATATAAAGGTATACACAGAAAAGCTGATAGACAGCATAGAATGCGATACGCGCGAATATATTCATAACAACTTGACAAGAACGCCGTGTCCTGTTTGTGGTAAAATGATGCTTGAGGTAAAAGGAAAACGTGGAACGCAGCTCGTATGCCAAGACAGAGAATGCAACGGAAGAGTCAATATAAGTATGGAGTCCAATGTACGTTGCCCAAATTGCCATAAGAAGATGGAAATATTCGGTGAAAAAGAAAAGCGCAGATACGTTTGCAGATGCGGATTCCGTGAAAGCGTTGAAAAATTCCACGAAGGCAAAAAAACAAACAGTGCATCAAAGGGTACTGTACGTGAATATATGAAGCGTCAGGAAATGCAACAAAACAACGATGAAAGTGCATTCGCATTGGCTTTAAAGGCAGCATCAAAGAAAGGATAAAACGATGAAAACTCATTCGGATTTGCTTTTTGATATAAATAATACTTCGCTCAAGAGTAATGAAATAGCTTTTTGGTGGCTTGGGCAGATAGGTTATGCTATGAAGCTCGGTGAAACCGTCATTTATATAGATGCATATCTTTATGATTCGCCAAAACGCACTGTACCTACATTGCTGCACGGCAGAGAAGTATCAAATGCCGATATCGTTATAGGAACTCACGATCACAGCGATCATATTGACAGGAGCAGCTGGCCAGATATAGCAGCAGCTTCTGAAAATGCGCGCTTTTTAGTGCCGAATCCACTGTGTGAATTAATTTCAAATGATCTGTGTATATCAAAAGACAGATTGCTTGGTATCAAAGACATGGAAACACTGGAGCTCGGAGATGTAAAAATAACAGGTATTCCGGCAGCACATGAGTTTCTCGATAAGGATGATATTTCCGGGGATTACATGTATACAGGATGTGTAATATCATATAACGGCTTTAATATCTATCACTCAGGTGACACGTGTATATACGAGGGCTTGACAGACAGACTGAGATCGTTCGGTAATATTGATTTGATGATAATTCCGATAAACGGACGTGATGCATCACGCTACAGAAGGAATTGTATCGGCAATATGACATATCAAGAGGCTGTAGATCTGGCAGGAACTATAAAGCCGGGACTTGTCGTACCGGCACATTATGATATGATTTACGGTAATACCGAGGACGTCGGAAAATTTATTGACTATCTTGATGCGAAATATCCTGACGTAAGAACGCTGATATGCACACATGGTGAAAAAAATATAATATCAAAATAGATCAAAGCGATGATCTGATCAGATCATCGCTTTGATCTATATTTTTTCAAGTAAGTCAATTATCTCGTCATAGTAAGCTGTCGATGCTGCGGCGCCTTTTCTTGTAACTGAGATAGATGATGCAGCCGTGGCAAACTTCAGAGAATCCTCTACGCTCTTTCCAAATGATAATCCGGCAGCAAAAGCACCGTTGAATGAATCTCCTGCGCCGACTGTATCTACTGCTTTACACCTTATAGCAGATATAAACTTTTCTGTTTGTCCATCGGTAAAATAAGAGCCTCTCGAGCCAAGAGTGATAATAACATTTTTTACACCCATATCAAGTATACATTTTGCAGCGTATCTTACAGCTTCATCGTCATTAACATCTATTCCCGTGATAGAGCCTGCCTCGGTTTCATTCGGAGTTATGAAGTCGGTATTATTTAAAAGCTCCTTTGGCAATTCCTGATACGGAGCGGGATTCAGTATAAAAGGCTTCGAATATTTATTTGCCAATTCCTTTGCTGCAATAACAGATTCCATGCTTGTCTCAAGCTGAGTAAGAACAGCAGCACATGTTTTAAACTCGTTTTCTGCAGCATAAACATCCTCACGACTTACAAGCTCATTTGAACCTTTGATTATAGCTATTCTGTTCTGACCGGAATTCTCCTCGACCTCAATAACGGCACTGCCTGTTGAACAATCGGCAACGGAAATATATTTAAGATCAAGCTTTTCTCTTTTAAGGTGAGCTAATGCTATATCCTTTAAAAAATCATTTCCAAGCTTTGATATAAATAACACATCAGCACCGGCTCTTGAAGCAGCAGTAGCTTGATTATTACCTTTACCTCCAACTCCGATAGATAATGAAGAACCTACCACTGTCTCTCCGGAAGTAGGGAATATCGGAACATATCCACAGATGTCAACATTTATACTTCCAATCACGATAACTTTATTACTCATACTTATTTCTCCCATGATTAATTTAAGCCCAAGTTCTATAAATCGGCTTTTCAAGCTGTGAAAAAAATATATTAAGTAAAAT
The DNA here is from genome assembly GCA_964461815.1 of uncultured Oscillospiraceae bacterium. Classification (GTDB taxonomy): domain Bacteria; phylum Bacillota; class Clostridia; order Oscillospirales; family QAMX01; genus JAAZBA01. Next base: position 25,579 of record CAYWVF010000007.1, on the reverse strand, counting down.
TATTATATCATAAACAGATCGTGTAGTAAAGCATCCGTGAGTTTGCAATGAAAAATTTATTGCAAATTATCGAATAATATGATATCATAGTTTCATAAGATATAAGTAGAAAGAGGATGTGAAATGTCATTTATTGTAAAAGAAAAGAGCTTCTATAATACCTTTTTTAAGCTGACATTAGCTATTGCACTGCAAAATGTTATTGTATTCGGTGTAAATCTTGCCGACAATATTATGATCGGTGCATACAATGAAACAGCTATGTCAGGTATCGCATTGGTAAATCAAATACAATTTCTGCTTCAAATGATAATAACAGGAGTATCGGAAGGTGTTGTTGTATTAGCTTCCCGTGCATGGGGAAGAAAGGATATTGACGAAATAAAAAAGGTTTCATCGATTGGTATGCTTCTCGCATGTGCTTTAGCGGCACTGCTGATGATCTTTGTGAATCTGTTCCCATATTGGACATTATCGCTTCTCACAAACGATGCAGCTGTGATCGAGTCGGGTGTAAGATATATGCACATTGTCAGTATATCCTACATATTCTTTGCGATAACTAACGTACTTTTGGCTTCATTCCGCAGTGTTGAAACGGTAAAGGTGGGATATTATGTAAATATCGCAGCACTTGTAGCTAATATTGGACTGAATTATCTGCTCATATTCGGTAAATGCGGTTTCCCGGAGCTCGGAGAAGAGGGCGCAGCTATTGCAACGCTGACTGCCAGAATAATCGAGACATTAATTATCGTTGTATATATGAAATTCATCGATAAGAAGCTAAAGTTTAAAATACGCTCATTCTTCCTATATGAAAAAAGTTTATTTATACGTTTTATTAAGGTAGGACTTCCAGTTGTTGCAAGCGGCGCATCGTGGGGAATTGCTATGGGAGTGCAAACCTCGATACTCGGTCACATGGGAAGTGAAGCTATTGCGGCAAATTCAATAGCAACCACTGTATTCCAGGTTATCACCGTAGTAAGCAATTCATCAGCTAACGGAGCAGGCGTACTCATAGGAAAAACTATCGGCGAAGGAAAGCTCGATTTGCTAAAGAATTACGCAAAAACGTTTCAGCTATTGTTTTTGCTGATAGGAATAGTTTCAGGAGCTGCATTATTCCTTGTCAAGGATATTATAATCAATGCTTATTCCATATCGGCAGATACGCAAAAGCTCGCACTCAGCTTTATGACTGTGCTTTCTATAACTGTTGTCGGCTCGTCATATCAGATGCCATGCTTGTGCGGTATCGTAAGAGGTGGAGGAGATACCAAATTCGTATTCTTTAATGACCTCATATTTATGTGGTGCATTGTGTTGCCATCTTCGTTTATCGCAGCATATGTTCTTGATTTGTCTCCGATAGTTGTATTTATATGCTTAAAAGCAGACCAGATACTTAAGTGCTTTGTCGCGCTCGTAAAAGTAAACAGATTCAAATGGATAAAAATATTTGACGATAAAAACAAGGTCAATACATAATTGAAAACGGAACGCATGATAAATTCAAGCGTTCCGTTTTTTTCATTTTATCTGCCCCAGGCCGTAGATGTATGTAAATAATCGTTGTAGTAAAGGATATTGCCATTATCATTATGTCTGAATGGCAGACGTGCTTCATCAAGCTCCTCAATCCTATCTATATTACCCGCGCAATATTCTTTCAGTCTGAAAGCAGTGGTTTCAAGTCTTGTTGACAGGCAGCCGTAACGGCGCTCAAGCACCTCCCAGCCATATGGCTTATGGCGATCAAACCAGAGCACACGGTTTTTCAGCCACATGTCACGCAGCTTTTCAATAAGCTTTGGAATGCGTATATCAGCTATCTTTATAAGCTCATCCGTATTCTTTTCGTCATACGCTTTCTTGATATCAACACCGATCGTACACTTATCTTCAAGTACATCGCAAAGAGCAATATAAAAATTCAAGCTGGAATCCCACTCGGGGTATTTACCGACAAATGTACGAAGATATTCTCCACGCTGTCTAAAATGTTCCTTGTAGTTACATTTTTTAAGCTCGGTATCGAACTGTCCAAGCAGAGGATCCTGCCACATCAGATATTTAGAAGGATTAATGAGGTCATCTGACATATCAAATTGTGCAAGGATATCGCCGGATTTAATATCGGGAAGATTCTTAGCATCCGGTATGTCAATGTTGGATATTCCGATGATCATGTTTGCATCATTTTGAACGCAGTAGTTATAACGCTTACAAACATCTTCGATCGAAGGGGCAATATTATAGCAATGCTCCGCATACTGTTGGAATCCGAGAAGATTCGTGAGTATATCTCGTTCTGTACTGTCATCGCCCCATGTTGTAGCAAATGCACTCTTGATCGATAACTCTTTGCATGCAATAAGTGCAGCATCGGATGCAGGGAATGTATGACGATAGTTCACACAAAAACCGTGCCAATCATGAACCGCACCTGCAAAGTGAACTTCTCTGCTGGAATCGATATGAGCCTTCAACCAAGTCTTATAGCTTTCAACATCAGTTGGACCATATGAAGCGTTTACCAGCTCAATATTGTGTGGTATCTTTGATATGATATCATCGGGTATTTCGATATTATCATAACCATATCCGTGAGCAGAGCCTTTGAGTCTAAAGAACATATCAGACCAGATAAGAGCGGTAAGTCCCATCTTTTCGCATATTTCCGCAACCTTAATAAGGTGCTCCATATATATATCGATTCTGGGTCTGTGACCGTGCTTTACCATATAATTACCGGTGCCGAGACTCATCGTTTCGTCAAATCCGATATGTATACGCTTACTTCTGACGGGAGCAGTTGCAGCCCTAAGAAGATTTTCTACAAACTCATATGTTTTCTCTTCACCAACTAATAAGCAGTCACCTGTGTCGGCGATATCTCCAAAGCAGCTCCAACGAAGCGTGTTACTAAGATGACCCAATGTCTGCATAGCGGGAATTATTTCAATACCAAACTGATATGCATAATCATCTATCTCTTTTATCTCGTCATATGTATATCTGCCGCGCATATAACCGAAGTAAGGATATTCCGATACATCATATGATTCCTCGCTGTACATCATAAACATATCAAGTCCCATCATAGCCATTTTTCTGATGGTATATTTCAGTGCATCGACTGTTACGAGCGCACCGTGCGAAAGATCATACATACCGCCACATGTCTCAAAATACGGCACTTCTGTTTTCGTAAATTCGGTCTTGCCGTCCGCAATAGCTTCAAGAAGAAGACCCCATGCTCTGAAAAATTCGATTTTCTTATTATATGCGATTTTTGCACTGCTTCCGTCATAGCTGACGTATAATCCATCGTCACTGTGTGAAATATGTACCGGCATTCCATCGTCGGTTATTTTAAAATCATATTCATCACAGAGCAGAGATATAGGTGTAAGAAGCTCTTTATAATCGCCTATAAGTGTAAAATTCATATTCTTCTCCTTTTAAATGTTAGTTGTTATTTGTAAACTTATTGTAGCTTTCAAACAGCATTTCTTTATTCTTCGCAACGGCTTCGCATGTATATTCTCTCTCTACCTCATAAAGGAAAGGACCACTGTAGTTTGCATTTTCAAGCGCAGCTATGATCTTGTTCCAGTCGTTAGTGCCTTCTCCCGGCATCCAATGCTTTTCGTCGATCTCATCATAGTCCGAAACGTGAAGGGTTTCGATTCTTGAGCCAAGTTTATTTATAAGATCATATGTTTTTTCCTTGAGACTATGATTCAGATCGCAGCAGATGCAGACATTATCGATGCCATCCGTCATAGCGATGATCTCTTCTGCATCATTTCCCATGCACGTTCTCGGAAGATTTTCAACCGCAAGCTTCGCAGGATAGCATACCTTTGCAAGCTCCGCAGCGTTCTTACGGAATAACTCTATCCTTTTGCTGCGTTCGTTATCGGGGATAGGTTCACTGCTTGTATGGATAACATATCTCTTAGGAGCCATAAAAGAACAGCATCTAACTATATCCATCTGACGTTGCTGTGCTAGAGCACGTACATCATCACGACAATCACATATATCCCATTCACGACCGAACGGTACATGTACAGAAACTATTTCTATATCGTATTTTTTGAAAAGAGAGTATTGGTAGGAGAGTATCTTTATCATATCATTACAATCAAAATCGATTGGAACATATGAAATGGAAAGCTCGACCTTTTTTATACCTGCTTTTGAACATTTCTCTACCAGATCATCAGAAATACATGTAAAAGCAAGAGCTTTTGCAACTTCCAAATTATAACTCATAATATATTGCCTCCTTACTTTTTACCGATCAAAATCTCTACATCGATCGTAATTTGATTAAAATCATCTCTAAGCGCTATGTTCTTATGGTTTAGAAGTGGAGTCATTGACATTATATCATATTGTAATGATTTGTCAACATCGAAAACATATTTTATTGAGGACGTTTCTGTATCGGTGAAATTTTTGATAAACAGATCATTTGTACCTTTTTCCTGCAGCGGCTCTATATTGTATATTTCTCGAAGCTCTTTAAGATAGTCACGGTTTGGAACGACCTTTATAACTGATCCTCCGGGCTTTAGAATACGATCAAACTCAGAATAATTCGCAGGAGCAAGGATGTTTAATATGCAGTCCACACTTCCATCGGCTATCGGCATCGCACATAGATCACTTACGATCCATGTTGCACTTTTACACGCCTTCGAAGCAAGCCTTACCGCATTTTTCGAAATATCACTGCCTATACAATCCGAATCCGGCAAAAGTTTGTTTATTTTTCGTAGAAAAGAGCCTTCACCGCAGCCTATATCGAGAATACTCGGAAAACGGATATCCTCATGCATACTTTCTATCAGATAAGCACATTCTGCGATGATCGGATCAAAAAAACCGGAATCATAAACCTTTCTTCTTGATAAGAAAAGGTCACTTCCTATATATAATCCTGCGTATTTTTTCATGAGAAGATTAATATACCCCTCTTTTGCTATATCAAAGCAATGACCCTTTTCACAGCGCATCGATTCTCCGCAAAAGATCAACGGACATCCGCATACAGGACATATAAGCTTATTTGTCATTATACATAAACCTCTCTATTGGTCTTCCTCGTCATCGGGTACGTATTCAAAAATATCGCCCGGCTGACAGTTTAATGTTTCGCATATCTTATCAAGCGTAGCAAATCTAACAGCTTTTGCTTTGCCGTTCTTCAATATTGACATATTTGCCATAGTTATTCCAACATGCTCAGATAGCTCTGTGACACTCATTTTCCTCTTTGCAAGCATCACATCAATATTTATTATTATCGCCATATCGATTACCGCCTTATCGATCATATTGTCAGGTCGTTTTCACTTTTAAGAGCAGCAGCTTTCTCTACAAGATGAGAGAGCGCAATGCACAAAACAGCCATTACCAACGCAACAAATATAACAAACAGTGTAATAATAAGTATAACAGCACTGAATATATTCAAGATGATCATTGCGATCAAAGCAATTAAATAGAGTATAGCATCAAGTATCGCAAATATCCCGACATCGTGAAGCGCTCTGGCGTTTTTTTCACAAAAGGAGTTGTCTCGTCCGATCTCCGTAAAAACGATCCAGAATTTATAGAAGGATATAAAAACAGGTATCGTAGATATCCACATAAATATAAGCGCAGGCACGTATATCAAATCGTATATGACATCGTACGAGGTGAGCTTAAATGCAGCTGTCGGAATCACAATAAAGAAAAACACGATGCTTGCCAACAGTGCAATGATAAGCGTCAGCTTTAGATATTTTCCCATTTCCGTTCTTTTCATAACGATCTTTCCCTTTCAAAACGATTTATACAAATAATATACCATGTCAAAAATCGTAAGTCAATATTTATTTATCGTAATGCATAATGCTTTTCATATCCTTTGGCATTGGAGAAATAAATTCCATCATTGTGTTTGTTGTTGGATGATGGAAAGAGCATTTTGCGGAGTGGAGTGCGGGTCTTTCGATTAACAAAGGATCCTCTTTTCCGTAAAGAAAATCTCCGGCTAAAGGATGCCCTATATAAGACATATGTAATCTGAGCTGATGGGTTCGACCTGTCATAGGGAGGAGCTTTACTATGGAAAATATATTATCCGTCGAGACTACATTGTAATAGGTAATTGCTTCAGCACCTTCCGCTATAATGCGCCTTTTTACGATTGAATTCGGATCTCGATCTATAGCCGCATTTATGCAGCCTGATTTTGGCTCCGGAATACCACAAACCACAGCTAGATAGACACGTTCAAATCGGTCTGTATGTAAATACGATGATAGTATGTTATGACTGTATCCGTTTTTTGCTGCTACCATAAGACCAGATGTGCCACGATCAAGTCTGTTGACAGCATGAAAATTACATCTCTTACCAGAACTTATCCATTTATACGTCATAAATCCGGCAATAGATGGTTCTGTAGGACATCCGGGCGATGGGTGTGATACTATTCCGGCAGGTTTATCGATGACTGCGATGTCATCATCTTCATATATTATGTCAACATCACCCTTTATCGGGATCAATCTTGAATCCTTATCATCACCTATAAATGCTTTTACAACATCTCCGTTATGTGCCTTTTCGGAAAGTCTTGACGGCTGTTCGTTTAATATCAAATATTCGTTACTTTTCTTAATACGTCTGAGCTGTGACACTGAAAAGCTGTATTCATATCTTAGTATATCGTGAAGAGATACATCATCGTGCTCAGCATCGATTTTAAACTCCAGAAAACGTGAATCATCCATTATTTATATCCTCATGAGTTATCTTTCTACCAGTATACACTATGGACAGATAAACTTCAATAAAAATTTCACTCACATATTTTTCGCTTGCAAAGCAGCTTGTGTAAAATACAGATTATCGAGCTGAATTTAAATTTTTATTGACAAAAAGACTTTTTTATACGATAATACACTTATCGGATCAACAAGAAAGCAGAAAGAAGTGACAAAATAAAAGCTATGCTTATATCAACCTTAGGAACAGGACACGGAGATCATACATATTGCAGATTTAATTCATCAACTCTAATAAAAATAGGTAATTATCTGTATCTTTTTGATGCAGGAGTGCCTGCTTTGGCTCAAATGGTAAGAAAAGGATATGTGAGACCGTTATCTACAGAATATGAGCTACGTGGAATATTTATAAGCCATACTCATAATGACCATATTGCCGATGTTCCAGGAATACTAAAGCACTATTCTAAGAGAAGACAGAATATGGATATGAGTGTTTTTATTCCAGATGAATCGATAATAAGACCCATGCTTGAATGGGCTCAGGCAATGTCAAGAGACAAGATATCTGAGCAGATATCCGTAAATGTAACGCACGTGGGAGAGATATACAGAGATGAAAATATAACTGTGCGTGCAATTCGTACTGCTCATACGGATTTTTCCTACGCATACGATATTGAAGCGGAGGGTAAAAAAATACTTTTTACGAATGATTTGACAAGAAATTGTGAGGACTATCCGCAGGTCGCACTAGAGCAGGAATACGACCTTCTAATGACTGAGCTGACTCACCATAGAATCACAGGGGCGATGGAAAAGCTTCTTGCTACAAAGACAAAATTTATGCTGTTCAGCCATGTCTTTGATCTGTATCACGGCAGCGGACTTGAAAGTGCAAAGGAGCAACTAGATAAGCTTCCTTTCCCGTATGCTATTGCATATGACGGAGATGAGTTTGTAATATAAAAGCAATGCAGACACCGATTCATCCGACTGATGAACAGTGTCTGCTGTTTTGTTTGTATAATCAGCTTCATATACTCAATAATATGTGAAATCGACCAAATAGCGGTGTAAAAAGTCGTATAAAAGTCTATTGACAATTACAGGAAATCAAGCTATAATTATAGTAGTCTTTTGCCTTGCAAGTATTTGGCAAGGAGGAATAATATTGTGGTTATTAAAAAAGCGCATCGGAATAAAGGAGCGTGAGGAGGGAAAAAAAAGAGCAGTAGCCTTTGTCGATTATGAGCATTGGTATATATCTATGACAAAGCTGTTTAGGCAAAAGCCGGATCTGAAAAAATGGCACGAGGAGATACGTGAGAAATACGATATTACGGATATTTTATTTTTTGCCGATTTTTCCAAGGAGCAGCTTTGTGCCGAGATACCGAGAATAAGAGAAATAAGCAATACAATTATCGAAACACAGAATACCGGCAATTTTAAAAAAGATTTTACTGATTTTATCATGCTCGACTCAATATATCAACGAGCTTTTATTAAAGACAATGATGAGACCTTTATTATTTTTACCGGCGACGGACATTTCAGCTCTGTTGTAAGATTTTTAACTAACAGATGCCAGAAGGAAGTCGGTGTATATGCTGTACGTGATGCATTCAGTGCTCAGCTTAAAACCTCTGCAAGCTGGTATGTTGAAATTGGAAAGAACGAGAATGCATCAAACGAGTATAAGAGATTTATTTTAGAAAATTTTGAGCGGCTTGAAAAGAATGAAAATAAAGTGCGTCCGACATTTATGAAAACGGTGGAAAAAGTTTCTAGCGTCTATAATGCTGATTCTGAAAACATAAGATCCGCATTACAAGAACTGATCCGCGATGATTATATCTATCAAATCAAAGAGCGTTTTGAAGCTAATAAGAATTTAAATGTTTTATACGTGGATTGGAATAAGGTTGAAAGAGACGGATTATACAAACGCACGACCGCTAATAAAAAAACAAAATAATATTTGCTGCAAAAGACTAAAGCTATGCCCTTAGTATTTAATGTAAAAATACTAAGGGCATAAATTTTATACAACTTTTTTTGTTAACCATTTTTTGCCGCATAATCTCACTACAAACAATATCGATCTGAATATCCAGTCAAGATACATTCCTACCCAAATGCCGTGAATACCGAGTGATGTGTATTTTGTCAATACATATGATGCGCCTACTCTGAAAATTATCATACTTGCAATAGCTGTTACCATATTGTTTCTAACATCGCCTGCGGCGCGAAGTGCCGCCGGGATAACAAAAGAGATAGGCCATATCGTCGGCATCAGCCATAAATACATCATATATATCGATCGTATCAGCGTATTTACTTCTTCGCTCTGATCGTACAAACCGATAAATCCGTCTAAAACGATCGCCGTTACGGCACAAACTACAGCTGAAATAAAGAAGCATAAAAAAGTACATGATATTGTAAACGACTTTGCGATACGTGGTTTATCCATACCGATATATTTACCGATAATAGGTACAACGGCAAGCTGTAGTGCATTTCCCGGCACAAGTAAAAGTCCTGCCATATTATTGGCTATAGCATTTGCGGTAATGCTTGCGGTTCCCAGAGGAATAATAAACGTCTGCGTTACAAGTCTGCCAAATTGGAACATAACATTTTCTATACCTATAGGCACTCCCATGTATAGCACAAGCTTTATCGTAGAGAGATCAAGCCTCTTTATTTTAAGAGTATTCACGATCATATTGTCATTGCCGCATCTCACCATATATGAACCGTATATTGCTCCATAGCCTCTTGCGAGAATGAGTGCGATACCGGGTCCGTACATGCCGAGCTTGAGCCATACAATAAAAACAAAAGACAAGATCGCATAGAGAACATTTGTAACAATAGATACAGCCATAGTTTTTTTGGGAAATCCGGAGCCTCGTATGATATTGCAAGAGCCTGTGTATAATGCCAAAAGAGGATAGGAGAAAGAGCTTACTATAAAAAATGTTCTGGCATTATCATATACGGCTTTTTCTGTTCCACCAATGATCAGCGAAAGTATTAGATCATGCCCGAATAAAAGTATAATACTTAGAGCCGAGCCGCAGATGAAAAACAAATACAGAGATTGCACAGCTACACGTCCCGTTGAATCAGGATCTCCCTTACCTCTGTATTGCGATACAAGTACAGCTGCACCTGCACCGAGAGATGTAATAAACTGATTTATGACTGTGTTTATCGACTCGGCAAGATTATATCCTGCAACCTCCGACGATCCCATACGACTGACCACAGTGCTTATTAAAACAGAACACAGAGAATATGCGAATTGCTCGAAAAAAATCGGCACACACAAGGACAATATTTCCGATATATTGCTTTGAAATTCAGACGCTGTATTTTTACAAAGTGATCTCATAGACTTAAGCATGGTCAACTCTCCAAATAATTTTTTATATGTATAAATCAATTGAAAAAGCAGCAGTGATATGATATAATGATTTCAGGTAAAGGAAAGGAATTGAAGTCTTGAATGTTAAGCTTTGAAAAGCTTGAAATTAGGCACATAGAGCTTTTACTGAAATATCTGTCGAATGAAACATTCGACACATGTGACTATACGCCGACCGGACTTATGATGTGGCGCAATTATTTTAATGTTCGAATTGCAGAGCAGGATGGCGCATTGTTTATAATGAATCAATACCGTAACATAGGCACGGCTTTTTCGCTGCCTGTATGTAAAAACAGAGCCAGCTATACCCATGCTTTAGATAAATTGAGCGAATATGCGCTTTATCATAAAATTCCGATCAGGTTTTGCACAGTACCCGAAGCGTATATAAATATACTTTCCAAGTATCTCGGAGAGCAGAGCACAATAATCACCGATGAGGCATGGTATGATTACGTATATGATGCCGATTCATTTTCGTCGCTTATCGGAAGAAAATATAACGGGCAAAGAAACCATATAAATAAATTCAAAAGAGAGCATGATGGATATAAATTCACGGAAATAAGCTCTGTAAATATACAAAAGGCAAGAGAATTCTGCGAAGCTTTTTGTGATCTGACTGTTCAAGAACCGGATATGCGTGAAACAGAAGCACGTGCAACGGTGGAGCTTTTTGACTACTATGAAAAAGCAGGTCTTGTTGGAGGATATCTCGAGTATAACGATACGATACTTGCGATCGCTATAGGTGAAATAATAGGGAATACCATGTTTCAGCATATCGAAAAGGCGCTACCAGATATAAACGGAGCGTATCAAACGATAGCATATGAGTTTTCAAATCATTTTGCGACCGGGTGCAGATATATAAACCGAGAAGAGGATGAGGGAATACCCGGTCTCAGAAAAGCAAAGCTCGCTATCCATCCTGAAAAAATACTAAAGAAATATGTAATCAATAAATAAGCAATAATATAATACAATAAAAATGATAATCTGTCAACAAACATATTTATGGAGGTAAATAATGAAATATTTCTTTGAAAATGCATGTGAGCTTAACGACGGTATTTTACTGCTTGCCGGGGATCTTGATATCGAGATAGCATCAAAAGAGGATGCAGATATTATTGTAATAATTTCAAGAACCGACAAGCCTGAATTGAGCGTAGAGCTATGCGGCAAAAAAGCAAGCATAGCATACGGTGGCGGCAAAGCAAGATTCTTCAGAGCACTTGCCATGCTTGTTAAGTGGATAAATGACGGCGAAACTGAAAAAAATATCGCGGAAACACCTCTGTTCAATACAAACGGTGCAATGGTCGATATGTCCAGAAACGGAGTAATGAATCTAAAAACAGTGAAATTTATGCTTCGAAAAATGGCATTGATGGGACTTAACTCTTATATGCTCTACACGGAAGATACATATGAAGTCGAAAACAGACCGTACTTCGGATACATGCGAGGCAGATATACACGTGATGAGATCCGAGAGCTTGACGATTATGCAATTAAGCTCGGAATTGAGCTGATACCATGTGTACAGCTTCTCGGTCATCTTGCTACAATGCTACGTTGGAATGCGGCAGCACCTTATAAAGATACAGAAAACGTACTTCTTGTCGGTGCAGATGAAACGTATGCTTTGATCGACGATATGCTGAAGTCGATATCGTCATGCTTTACAAGCCGCAGACTGCACATGGGTATGGATGAAACTCACGATCTCGGCACAGGAAAGTATCTTGACATAAACGGATATCGTGAACGTAAGGATGTATTCTTTGAACACCTTAACAGAGTAGTTGAAATGGTAAAATCATATGGCTTTAAGCCGATGATGTGGAGCGATATGTTTTTCCGTATGTCTGCTAACGGCATAAAGGACTTCGGAGATTATGATACGAGAACCGTTATCCCAAACGATATAAAGCAGTATGTTCCGGACGGCGTACAGCAGATATTCTGGGATTATTATCATCCTGATGAGGAGTTTTATGCGGTAAATATAGAAAAGCATAAGCTTTTGGGTGAAAATACGATGTTTGCAGGCGGCGTATGGACATGGAGCGGTCATTGTCCGCATTACACACGTTCGCTCAGAAATAGTCTCCCGGCTCTCGATGCATGTAAAAAGGGAAATATCAAGGAAGTCATTGCAACCGTATGGCATAACGGTTCTGAATCTAACCTTATCATGTCACTTGCAGGTCTGACATGGTACGCAGATTATGATTATAAAGGCTATTACAATGAAGACAGCGTTAAAGAATGCTTCAAATTCAGCTGCGGTCAGTCGTACGATGATTTCATGAAAACAGAGCTTCCCGAATATCCTCACGGAGACAATTACAATACAGGTTTGTCTCGTGCGCTTCTGTATAACGATCCTCTTACCGGACTTCTTGATAAGCAGATATCCGAGATGGATACGGCATCGTATTATAAGAACGTATCTGCTGTGCTATCCGATGCAGGAAAGGACAGCGGTACATTTGAAATAGCATTTGATGTTATAAAGAAGCTCAGCTCACTTCTTGAGAATAAAGCAGACTTCGGCGTAAGATTGAAAAAAGCATACGATGCAAACGACACAAAATCACTTGCCGCACTTGCAATAGAGTGCGATATTATAACAGAGAAATTGAATGCATTAAGAGAGAGTCACAGAATAGCGTGGATGGAATACAACAAACCCTTCGGTTGGGATGTGCATGATATACGTTACGGTGGACTGATCATGCGATTTGAAACAACGAAAACACGTATCCTAGCTTTTCTTGCCGGTGAGATCGATAAGATCGAAGAGCTGGAGGAGGAAAGGCTTCGCTATGACTGTCGTGGAGACGGCGAACCGTTCGGCGGAGATTTTCTGTGGTATATGTATCAGAGATTGGCAACAGTGAGCAAACTCTAAACAAATGCGCTGCAAGCAACTTGCAGCGCATTTATAAATTACATTTTATTGAAATCAAAATGAGATAATATACGTCTAATAAATTGCAAAGGATTTTACACCCGAATTCTTTGCGGAGGGGTGGAACATGTTTTTTATTCTTGCGGTTGAAAGCTTCTTCATTCATCGAATGACGGAGAGCGAGCTTTCAAATCTAATGGATGAATACGGTACAGAGCTTTTGCGTCTGTGCTTTATGTATTTGAAAGATTATCAGCTTGCAGAAGATGCGGTACAAGAGACATTTCTAAAGGTCTATACAAAATACTCTTCCTTTCGCGGAAATTCAAGTATAAAGACTTGGATCACTACTATAGCGATGAACGTATGCAGAGACTACATGCGTAAAAGATCGTATAAGGAAAGACCATTAATACTCCCGGAAGCATCGGATGAGCAAGACGCTTATGAAGAAAGGCTTATACATGACAATGCTCTTACATTTGGAAAAACAGACGAAGACTGGGACAACAAGATCATGGTACTAAAAGCCGTTTCAAAGCTTCCAGAAATATACAGAAAAACGATACTTTTGTATTATTATAGCGGGCTCAGTACAGATGAGATTGCAAAAGCGTTGAAATGCGCCAAAGCAACGGTAAATGTACGACTAAAGCGAGCACGAGACATGCTTAAAGATGTGCTTACATAATTTGCGTAGATATTGAGCTTGCTAAATTGTAAGGGAGAAGAAAATATGCCTAAGTTTAATGATTTTAAGAAAATAGTCGATGACTGCCTGCAAAATCTGCAAATGACAGAATCGCAAAAGCAAGACGTACTCAGGAACACCAGAAAAACGGAGCAAAAGTCAAAAAAGAGCTATAAGCGCTATTATGCGTACGGAACGAGTGTTGTTGCGGCTTGCCTCGCACTTGCTTTGATAATAACTCAGCTTCTGCCAACTTTGAACAACAGCTTGCATAATGGCAGCTTCAGCGATTCCTCAAGTTCAACTGGCTCCGTAGGTTCTAACATCGGTACTCTGCTTATGGATGCTTCATCAATAAATATTAAGGCAACAGATGAATTTGCAAGCGGCATAAAAACCGATACATCCTTTCTTATCACAACGAATCAGGATAATATGACATCGGACATACTTGCGGAGAAGCTCTCAATATCACCGAACGTTGGATTTACCGTTCATGATGAGGGAAACGGAGAATTTCTTCTCGAAACGGAGAGTGCATTTGACAATAACTCTATCGTAAATATCTCATTTACAAGCGATGACGAGCAGGTAAAAACATGGGCATTCCAGACAGAATCAAAGCTGACTGTCAGATCGACGCTTCCCGGAAACAATACAGTTGGAATGCCGCTTGACACAGGTATAGAGATTTACTTTTCGCGCAGTGTGGATAATATCGACGGATATTTCGAAATATCTCCAAAAATAGACGGAAAATTTCTTTATGAAAACAATACTGTCATATTTGTTCCGAATAAAGAATTAGAATCGGACAATATGATCTATACGGTAACTATCAAAGCAGGACTAAAGGATGTTCTCGGAGCTGAGCTTGAGGAGGACTACGCTTTCTCGTTCCGCACATCCGGAGAATATTATGGCAGCGATAAGCCGCGTTTTCACAGTGCCGATAATTTTACCGAAACATATCTTTCCGATGATATGGTGAGTCTGAGTATCTATTCAAATGAACAGCTTGCCGACAAGGATATAAAAGTCAAGCTTTACAAGCTTAACAGTGCGGAACAATACCTTTCCATCGCAGAAGAGCATGATAAAAATATTAATCCGTATATCGGATACTCAAACGATTACGAAATAGATACATCTAAGCTTGCTCTTTACAGTGAATTCTTAACACGGCTCAAATCAAGCGATTATTACGCATGGTATACATCATATCTGTTATTCCCCGAAACGCCGGAACACGGCTGGTATCTTGCGGATATCAGAGTTTCTGATGATGAGTCTCTTTTTATACAAAAGCTTATACAGATATCTGATCTGTCTGTATATGCATCAACGCTTAACGGCGATGGAATCGTTTGGGTAAACGATGCAAGATCGGGGAATGCTGTAGCTAATGCTAAGGTATTGATCAAATGCGAAGATACGCAGACAGCTACATCGTCAAATTCGGACGGGCTTGCCGAAATCACAGTCCCGAGATGCGATGAGTCGAGCATTGCATATGTTGTCGTTGCTGCCGATGGGCACAATACATTTGTTGATTCTCTACGGGTTTCGGGAGAAGCAGATGAGCTATACAGCGATAGTTTTTATTCGTACGTTTATACTGACAGAGAAGCATATTTGCCCACAGACACGATTAGCTTCTGGGGAAAGCTTATACCGAAATACAGTGGTATACCACTTCCAAGCTCACTTGATATATACCTTGATAACAGCGAAACACCGACAGCATCTGTTACAGTAAGTGCAGACGGAAGCTTTGAAGGTAGCATAGATATAGAAAATCACATATCACAAGGCTCTTTTTTACATTTTAAATCAAATGGGCAAAGTGTATATTCACGTTATTACTCCGTAATAGAGTATAACAAGCCGTCATATGTGCTAAATATGTCTGCCGATAAAGAATTTTATCGAAAAGGCGAGTCGCCGGTAATCACCGTCAACGGTTCTTTCTACAGCGGTGAGCCTGCCGTCGGTCTTGATATCTCTGTATTTGCTAACAGCTTTGAGACACCTTTGGTTTTGGACGAAAACGGTGAGGTAAAGTATGTATATTCACCGCAAAGCAGAAATGCTTCATGGTTTGCATTTTCAAGATATATCAATGCAAGCACATCCGGTGCGGAAAATGTATGGACATATTCATATCTTTATGTACCTTGCTTCGATTCCGACTACATGCTCAACTATGAAAAGCTCAACGAGAGCGGTACAAAGCTAAAGATAAATGTAAATGAAATTGATTTTTCGAAAGTAAATGAAAGAACGCTTCAATATGATAAAGAAAAATTTGCCAATGCCGTAAAGGGTGATACAGCAGATGCTTCCGGACGTATTGAAATAATACGCTGTGAATATATTCAAAAACAAGAAGGAACAAAGTATAATTTTATAACAAAGCGCAATGAGCCTGTATATTCATATGAATACGTCGAAAGCCCATATATAACACATGAGTTTACAACTCAAAATGGCATATACACAACTCCCGATTTCAAGCTTGATTACTCGAACAGTTGTTGGTATATCGGATATATCTATTATACGACGCCCGATGGTGTACAGCTGAAAGAAAGCATAAATTTCGGAAATAACAATTATTTCCCGTCATACTACGGAAATCCATATACGTTTGTATACTGCGATAATGGGCAGCCTCGTGTTGGAGATGAGGTAGAGCTTGAGCTCAGATACAAGGCACAGGTCGTAGATAGCGGAAAAATGCTCGTGAATACATCTCAGAATGATTTTATGAGCTCTGATGCTATAGCTTCAGGGAAATACAGCTTTAAGTTTACAGACGACCATAAGTCGGGTGTATATGTCTCCGGTGCATATTTTGACGGAAAGCATATATATAACGTAGCCGGAATACAGATCAGCTATGACAGCTCGGAGCTGGCACTGAACATCAACATTTCGACAGATAAAGATGATTACTCTCCGGGTGATACTGTTGAAGCATCAATCAAGGTTACAGACGAAAACGGAAAGCCCGTGAAAACCGACTATGTACTGAGTGTAGTCGATGATGCCGCTTTTGCTATCATGGAGCAGTATTCTGATCCACTTACTTCACTATATAATTCAACATACTATGCTCATCCTGAAACGTACACATCATTCATACCTCGTTTTGAAGATAACATATATGCAGAGGGCGGTGGTGACGGAGCAAGTGAAGGCATTCGCAGTGATTTTAAGGACAATGCTGCATTCATTTCATCATCGACCGATAAAAATGGTAAAGGTACTATAGAGTTTACTATACCCGACAACCTTACATCATGGAGAATTACAGTTGCGGCAGTATCAGACAGCGGATATGCAGGTATTTCTAAGAAAAGCATTACAGCTTCCATTCCATATTTTGTTAATGTAGTTCATAACGATGAATACATCAAGGGCGATGACATTGTTATATCTTCAAAGGTTTACAGTTCTGATGAAACAACAGAGTATACGGTGACCGTTAAATCCGGAGCTTCAAGCATCGTTAAGACATTTTCGGGGGAAAGCAACAAATTCGTTTATATGAATCTCGGTAAGCTTGATACCGGCGTATATTCACTTACAGTTGAAGCTGATTCGGGCAAATTACACGATGCCGTCCGCTATGATTTTGATGTAGTGGAGAGTAAGCATGAGCTTCCAATAACAGAGACATTTGATATGGAGGACGGCGTTAATATCTCATCACTGCGATATCCTGTAAAGCTTCTCGTCTATGACAAAACCAATACAGCGTACATGCGTGCTCTATCCAGAATGCTGTCAAACGGAAGCAGATTTGATCAAAAAGCAGCTAATGCGGTAGCTGAAGCCATATTATACGGTGATTATAACGCAGAGCTCAACTCATATCAGACTTATGAGAACGGTATAAGTATGTTTACCTACGGCGATGCGGATGCCGTAACAACTGCAAAGGCGCTGATAGCCGTCCCAGATAGAATAAATAAGGATGGTGCGGTCGAATATTTATACAGCGTAATATACAATAACGATTCTGCGCCTACAGATGTAGCCGCAGCCTATATGGGTCTTGCTTCTCAAAAAGAGCCTGTACTTTTTGATATTCAGCTTCTGCTGAGGACTGACGATTTCACATTGGAAGAACAGCTATACCTCGCAACAGCATTAGCCATCATTGGAGATCATGACAATGCAAAGGCATGGTTCAATGAAAATATTTCGAAAATCAACGCTGTAAAAGCAAGTGATGATCTATACAGATTAAGATCTCAGTCTCTGCTTCTGTCCGAATTGATCGGAAGCAGCAAAGCAATGGAAACATTAAACTATGTTTGTACAAATTACAGTGCAAAATACCTTCCGTCACTGGATCTTGCTGCATATGTACGCCATACAAAGCTGACAAAGGAATCGGATGCATCCTTTACATGTATTATTAACAGCGAAAAGAGAGTCGTTAATTTTGAAAACAGCAGTTTTCATGTGTATACAATGTCTAAATCTGAGCTTGAAACAGCTGATTTTACAGTAATCAGCGGTGATATAGGAATTACCGCAAGCTATGTTGCTGCTTCCGACAGCATAGAAGACACATCAAACGACATGATAAATGTTGCCACCACCTGCGATTTACAGAGTGATACTGTTGCATCGGTAGGAAGTCTTATCACAGTTACACATGAGATAACAGTAGATAATTCAATAAGCAACGAAAGCATGATGTTATCTGTATCGTTACCGTCAAATCAACGATTTGTATATGTGATAAGATCCTACGGGAGCGGCGTAAACTTCTGTGGAGAAGAGGATGGACGAATTTACGTTTATCTGACAGGAGGTAAATCAAGCTATACACTAAGCTATTGTACCAGAACTGTATTCCCGGGAGAGTTTGTTTTCGAACCTGTAATAATCACAAGCAATGAGAGCGATATGAGATACGTGGGAGAAAGAAAGGTAATTAGTTCAAAATGACGAGAATCGGCAGACTCCGCGCGTTTTACGGTGGGATTTTCATTGTGACCGTTGCGTTGATCATTATTCTGTGTGTACTGTTGAATAACGATCAGATGTCACTCGGATATAATGAAAACACACATTCTCAAAAATCTAATATCATAATGGAATGTGACTTCTACGATTATGAAGCGTTCAGTTTACATACAGCTAATGCATCACCATACGAGGGTTATGAAGATGCATTGGGTATGACTGTACCGCATTATCTTCCGGTAATGCAGCTTTGTGCAAATGCGCTTTCAACTGTATCAAGTGATTCTGTCGAAACAGTGATAATTATTGCACCCAATCATTCGGGTGAGGGAGCTTCTGTTCAGGTGTCGGGAGATGGTTTTTATTGGGCTACCGGAAGTATTGAAGGTGATAGCGAAATTGCCGAAAGGATACTCAAAACCGCCGGATTAAGAGCCGTAAAAAGCAATAATATGATCGAATTCGATCACTCTGCATCAATACAGACACCATATGTGGCAAACTATTTTAAAAATACAAAGATCGTGACCATTTTGGTATCGAAAGGTATGTATGACAGTGAAATATCTGCAATATCGGAAACGATCGCAGATATCTCAAAAGAAAAGGAGATATTCATCCTTGCGTCCATCGATTTTTCTCACTACCAAAAAACTGCATTGACTGTCGAACGTGACAGTGAAACCAAAAGTATAATAGAAAGTGGAAATATAAGCTCCTTACGGCATTTATCCGGAGCAAATCTGGATTCACCGGAAACTATGGCAATATTCATGACCGTTTCCGAAAAGCTTGAAAAAAATATTGACCTTTTAGACTACAAGATGACAAGCTTCATCGAAAATGGCATGGAACAGGGCGCGTCATATTTTGTGTATGCAATTAACTAACAAAATATAGAGCATAGTTTATACAAGTCGATATATTATCAACATAAAGACCACTCGAACATTTTTGTTCGAGTGGTCTTTATGCGATCGGTTTTTTGTGCTTATTCATTATCCAATATACAGACATCAAACGATCATTGCGTTGCAACGTATAGGTGCGTATTGCGCTTACCTGTTGCTTGATAGTTTGCAAGATATCTGATAATATAAAGACATCAAATATAACTTAGTAGGCTTCTTTTATGCTCAATGAAAATCTCTCGAGGATAAGAAGAGAACAAGGTCTGACACAAGAATCGTTAGCAATAAAACTGAACGTTGTACGACAGACTATATCAAAGTGGGAAACCGGAACAGCTGTGCCGGATGCAGATATGCTGTGTAGAATAGCCGATGCACTGGATACATCTGTTGCAAAACTTTTAGATAGACCAAACTATGATGACAAAATGGATATGACTGCAATTGCAAAATTCCTGGCAGAGATAAATGAGCAGCTTGCTATCAGAAATAAAAGAAGTAACAACGTCTTGAAGATCGTTTTAGGTGTTTTATTTGTACTTTTCTTATCTGTTGCCATCGTTATTATGCTTAGTACATCAACTGGTATTTTTGTAGCTGACAACAACACGACGGTGCAAAAGGTTGAGAGTAAGGAAATCTCCGAAGCTGCTATTGAATTAGACGGGAATGAAATACCGAGGCTTCAGCAAGTAGATGAAAACAATGAACATGCATTGCATGAGCTTTTGATAAGCGGAAGTGTTTCAAAAGAGAAGATCATTGATTCATGGGGAGATCCGATTAGAGGAAATAACAAAAGTGCGTCATGGTCGATCGGAAATGATAAGGTTATCACCGTATTTTTTACAGAATCTTATTATGCATATGATTGCAGTATAGAAAGCAGATAACTTCCGATTTATTGTCAGATATTACAGGTATTTACTAAGTGTAAATTTTGCTAATCTTATGTGCTTTCTTGCCACAGTATACGACATAGCAAGCTCATTGTCGCTATAATACTGAATAAAAGGATAAAAACAGCTTATATTCATATTAGCTTGCAGTACAACACTGCTGTTTGAAATATCCTTGGTATCTATCCTGATTATACCTATATGCTCGCGATCGATAGGAGCATGAAAAAGATAGAGTTCACCATTGTATAAAATAAAGTCACCTCTCGATTGACAATCCTCAATCTCAACCGCTCTTTCCCATGTGTTTGTATTCAAATCATATGCAGTCAAAAATCCACATTTATTGGTATCCTGCTGTCTTACAAAATAATAAACCTTATCGTCAAATACGTATGTTGCATTTTTCCATTTTGAGTCATTTATAAAATCAGGCTGTGAAACATATTCCCATGTGATCAAATCATCACTTTTAATAATACAGTTGAAATCACTGCTGTACGCACCCGAGAAATAAAATGTTTTTCCGTCTTCGATATGTGCAGATAATTTCTGCATGATCCCTATATCCGAGTACATTTTTTTACACGGAATATCGTTCTCAGCAAGAGCACTTTTTCTTCCACTCACAGAAAAATCATTTATGACATTTCCAACCTTAAATCTGTTTACACCGATCTCACCAAGCGTCTTTAACGAAAGGGTAAATGGACAATAAAATCGATAATAGTTTTCCTCTGTACGTGCTGTCCACATCACATAGATCATATCGTTATCTTTCTGCATCAGTATAGTATCATAAACCATATCGATAACCTTACCGCCAACTACATCACCTGTGGTTTGCAGATCGATAAATGTCTCGTTTTCAATATCTTCGATCGGTGCATATACCAAACGAGCCGTTTGATTTTTTGGATCCTCGGAAGGCTCCTTTGTATTAGCGTAATAGGTCATATAAACCATATCATCAATACAAATGAATGTGGAAACATGTGCCATCTTATCGCCCTGTTTTTCAAAATCAGAGATAAAATGATCGGCGATCTCTTTTGCAAATGCATCTCCTTTTCGAACAGCATCTTCACCTACATTCGCAGTGATCGATGTGGAAGCGTTTGTAATATGGAAGCCTGCGGTTATTCTTAATTCTTTCGTTGTCTCAATATCATGAGAAAAAACTTCGCTTTTCATTTTAATCAGCTTTCCTTTCTTTTATAACTTTCTTTTATAAAAGATATAATGATCGAGATAATGGCGATGGCTTCGTTTATAATACCGACATATGAGCCTATATAAAAATCATATGTCATAAATGCTATTGAAACAGGCAGAGATATGATTTTTGTAAGATGCGGATTATCTATCCATAATGAAACCGTAACAAATGTAGATGCCGCAATCGGTAATACATTAAAGACAGAATTAAATGTACTTATAACGAGGATCCAATTTACAATAATAAATAAAATCGGCCATAAAGCAATATTTGCCCATTTATGTTTTTTACGGTTAATAAATATGATCTCACGGAATATGCCTACAGCATTCGGTATCAGCCCCGCCGTACCTCCGAGACATAGATAATGTGCTACCCAAAACAGATCTGCAGAAAGCTTTGCTGCTATTATTTTTTTCGACTTTTTTGCTGATAAATCAAAAACAAAGAGATCATTGCTCCAAGTCCGAAAATCTGAGCGATTATTTTCATTTACTCACTCCCATTGAAATTACATATGAACTATGCTATACTTATTATATTGGTTGTAACCGACTAATTCCATAGATTATATTGGATTAAATTAATACTTTCTTGCATTTGAGAGGGTGAGTGAGCATTGGTAGGTACTCGTTACGAAGAATACGGTTATTTAACGGACGGTTTGCCATTCGTTCTTAACATTGATTTAAAAAGAACATATTTTAACTACAGTGAAAAATATAATTGGCATGATAATCTTGAAATAGAGCTGTGTACAGGTGGAAGCGGTAGTGTATTATTGGACGGTGAAAAGTATGAGTTTAAAAAAGATGATATCATCGTCGTTAACTTGAATGTTATCCACTATACAGGTACAAATACTGATCTGACATATTGCTGTCTTATTTTAAGCACAGATTTTTACAGGAAAGTCGGATTGGATCCACAAGCATATATTTTTTTACCATATATAAAAAGCAATGTACTGGTCGATTTACTGAACACACTTAAAGAAATATATATAAATCACGCTATTCCTTTTCGCATTACAAAGCTGAACGAGCTGGTATTAGAAATACTTATAGAGCTTGCAGAACATCATATGATCAAAAGGATTGCTCTAGCTTCTGAAAACAACAATTATCAAACCGTAAAAGCCACTATAGCATATATCAGAATGAATTATAATAAAAAGATCACATTAGATGAAATAGCTAAAGAAGTCTTATGTGATAAATATGCTTTATGCAGAGAATTTAAACTGTTGACAGGACAAACGATCATTGAAAATCTGAATAATTACCGCTGTATAAAGGCGATAGATTATCTGAGTGATGGCTATACGGTTGCTCAAGCAGCCGTCTTGTGTGGTTTTGAAAATATTTCGTTTTTTTTTAAAACATTTAAAAGGTATATCGGAAAGCTTCCATCGAGCTATAAGAAGATTAACTAGGAAGAATTGTCTATAAAACATTTCCGTTTTCATAGACAATCATAATCATATGTTGTATAATAAATAAAAAGCTTTTAGGAGTTAAATTTTGAAAGAGTCTGTATTTTCTAATGACAAAGTATATACTGTAGAAACCAATGGTTATTCCAGTGATGGTTCTGCGGTCGCACGTTTAGACGGCTTTATTGTTTTTATCAAAGGCGGTATAAGCGGTGAAAAATATAATATACGTCTGACTGATATATCAAAAAATTACGCAAGAGCGCAGATAGTGGACATTCTGGAATCTGCTGACAGTCGTATAATTCCAAACTGTGATTCATATCCCGACTGCGGAGGATGCGACTTGCGTCATATGACTTACGAAGAAGAGCTGGATTTCAAATGCCGAAAAGTTAATAATGCATTGCAGAGACTGGGGGAGGTCGATGTGCAAATAGGAGAGGTATTCCCGTCACCTCAGACAGAATTCTATAGGAATAACTCTCAATACAAAGTGCAAAAGTTGAATAATCAATCTATCTTCGGATTCTACAAAAGCAGCAGTCACACCGTGATCCCATGCAATAAATGCAAAATTCAGCCTCCGGAGTTTAACGAAATTGCATCTACTCTGTGTAATTTCATCGGCAACGCATTGGAAGAGATCGTTGTAAGAAAGGCCTTTTCAACAGGAGAGCTTCTCTGTGCAGTAAAAACAAAATATGATATTGATGTCAAAGGTGCAGTATGTGAACTATCCGAGAAAGCGCCTCAACTTAAGGGCATTATATCCTTTAAAGCAGATAAGAGCGGTAAATACTCTAAAAAGGTGTTATATGGAATAGATTATATAGAAGATACCTTGTGTGGGAAGCGTTTTAGGATATCATGTAACACGTTTTATCAGATCAATCCATTTCAAACTGAGAATCTGTACAATAAAGCAATTGAATTTGCACTTGACGGTAACGAAACTATTGGGAATGCGCTTGATCTTTATTGCGGTATAGGCACAATAGGTATCAGCGCATCCGACTATGCAGACAGCATTATCGGAATAGATATAGTTAATGAATCTATACTTAACGCTAAAACAAATGCTGCATTGAATAACTTAAATAATACAGCATTTTATTGCGGAGATGCGAAAAAAGAGGTCGAAAAACTGAAAAAAAAAGGGTATCATCCTGATGTAATATTTACAGATCCACCAAGAAGCGGTATGGATGGCAAAACCATAGACCTGATCACAGATATGTCTCCAAGCAGGATCGTCTATGTATCATGTAATCCGGCAACTATGGCAAGGGATCTGAAAAAACTTAAAGATAGAGAATATAATATAAAATCACTCACCGCATTCGATATGTTCCCAAGAACAGAACATGTTGAGACAGTTGTACTTTTGTCCAGAAAAGCTCCGGATGATACGATTGAGGTCGACTTAGACTTGGATGAGCTTGATATTACATCCGCCGAGTCAAAAGCTACCTATCAGGAAATCAAGGATTATGTGCTAAAAGAATTTGGTTTAAAGGTTTCAACTTTATATATTTCCCAAATTAAACGTAAATGCGGTATTGATGTAGGAGAGCATTATAATATCTCTCAGAAAGAAAATCCAAAAGTACCGCAGTGTCCAAAAGATAAAGAAGATGCTATCCGTACTGCTCTTGAATATTTTGCAATGATCTAAAAGGTCATTGCTGATTTCAAGGAAGAATAGCATATGAAGTCATTGTTTTTCACGAAAGCAACGAGTCAAAGTGATGCTGGCATGAATTTGGCGACTGCCCGTGAGTCAAAGACGCAGTCTTTGTACGAAGAAATGGGCAGTACATATACGCTCGGAGAAGATGGAATGTATTATCCGGACTTGGAGCTTCCAGAAGAAGAACTACATTACGGCAAGTATGGCAGAATACGTTTACGTTATCTAAAAGAACACCATAAGATACTGTATAACACACTTTTGCTGAACGGAGAACTGGTTAAACATCTAAATGAAATAGGCGATACCGCTAATCAGAGGATGGAGCTGCTGACTATACAAATGAAGGAACGACAGGACATAAATGAAGCATTAAAAGCTCGTGACCAGATGGTGTGGGTCGGTGCTATGAATAATATCAGAAATGTGGCAGAAGAAATTGTATTAAGTGAATTGATTTATAGCTAACAAGAACCAAAGCTACGGCTATTGCTCTATTTAGGAGTAATAGCCGTAGCTTTTATCATCTTTCGTATTCTTTTTTTCGCTTCTTTGGCTGTGAAGTTTCCTGCCT
>CAYWVF010000006.1:0-125068 GCA_964461815.1 uncultured Oscillospiraceae bacterium | reverse complement strand
CGCTACCACTGGATTTTGAGTCCAGCACGTCTGCCAATTCCATCACACCGGCGCTTAACTGCCATATAATTATAGCATAATCATATGGCAATTTCAAGTATTATTTTTATTTTTTGAGAAGTTCTTTGTTGAGAAGATCATCAATAGAAATGATCTTGCCTTCCTTAATGGACTTGTTGGCTGCAACTCCGACGAGAATGGAGTATGCCCCATCTTCCGTGCCTGCCTTGTGTCCGAGCGGATCGGGAACATTCTCTGTAAAGATCATCTTGTGGAGTCTCTGGTCGCCGCCGCCGTGGCCGCCGCCTCCTCTTGTTACCTTATATTCAGTAACACTGTCATTGAGGTCGAATATCTTGATAATATCCTGGTCTACCTTGGACTGGAAGCCTGTTTCGTATTCGGCAGCCTCAAGACGTCCCTTAGAGCCGTTGATGACCATTTTCCAACCCTCATACGGTGTTGTGGAGTTGAGAGAATATGTAAGAACAGCTCCGCCGTCGTATTCAACTGTAGCAGCCATTGTATCGTAGATGTCGATATCGTCGGCATATACGCAGTTGTCCTTCATATAACCGTCGTACTGCTCGTTATTTTTGTAGTATTCAACCTCGAAGTCTGTAAGCTTGTAGTAGAATTCGCATTCGGAAGCGTGTGGGCATTCGGAGCAGCGTGTGCCCTTGAACTTGGCATTCTTTGCACCGTAGAGATTGAGATGACCGAAAGCGGAAACTCTGGAGGGCTTCTGATCTATCCACCAGTTGATAAGGTCGAAGTGATGTGTGGATTTGTGAACGAGGAGACCACCGCTCTTAGCCATTCTTGCATTCCAACGTCTGTAGTAGCTTGTGCCGTGACCGCTGAGATTGAGGTTTCTGTCGAGAAGCCATTCGAAGTTTACACTGAAAACATCACCGATAGCACCGCTCTTGATGAGCTCCTTGATCTTTGTCTTAAACGGAGCAAAACGGTAATTGAATGTAACGATGACCTCTTTGCCGTATTTCTTTTCAGCTTCAAGGATAGCATTGCAGCGAACCTCGTCGATCGTCATGGGCTTCTCTGTGATAACGTTGCAGCCCAGCTCGAGTGAACGGATTATGTAATCACTGTGATAAGCGTCAACTGTTGTGACTATAACGTAGTCGGGCTTTGTTTCTTCGATCATCTTGTCGAAGTTATCATAAACGGGAATATCAATGCCGACCTGCTTTACGAACTCACGGCTTCTGCCTATGTTGATATCATATACACCGAGAAGCTCACCAACGTCTGCGTATGTTGTAGACAGCGGTTTTGCGTACATTCCGAGTGCTCTGTTTGATGCACCTGCAAATACATATGTTTTTTTATTCATTTTCGGTACGTTCCTTTCATAATAATCCTGTATGATTTCATAAGAATTATATCATCGCATAAATGATAAATCAATGACGATTATTGCGAAAAAAAGTATCAATCTTGCTAACCGATACTACATCGCCTTCAGGAGCTCCTTAAAATCAGCGATCCAACGTTTGATGTCCTCATCCTCGAACTGCACAAAGGAGAAATATCCGTCAAATGAACGTGCAAGCAGTATGGATGCTGTCTCCTTTATCTCACTGTTTCCGTGAGCCAGCGGCATACGCTGCATGGTTGAATAGAGACCATCGTTTGCACGGAGCATAATGATCCTGTTCTTCAGCTTACTGGAGTAGAACATATGGAAAAAAGGATGACGCTGTAATCTTACAAATTCATAAGGATTGAATATCATTTGAGCAGTTGTATCCTTGATGATATTTGTGATATTCTCATCGAATGACAGAGCTGTTTTTGCATTGTTTTCTATGACTATGCTGATCCCAAAGGAAGCAGCAATAACGGACTGAGATTTGATGTATGTATTGATCTCATCGCCGGATGCAGTCTCGGGAACACATATTTTGATATATTTACAGCCTAAAGCAAGAAGATTCCTTGCTGTGAGCTTGAGTTCGTCACCGAAAGCCGCATCAGCACAGATCAATTTGATGTTCGAGTCAATGAGCGCTTCACGTGCAGCCTGGATCTGAGCTCCGCTCATATCGGAAAATTTCACACCGTCGATATTATCGTACAGCTCAAGATTTGTAATGCGGAGGTCATATAAAAGACTCAATTTATCGGCAAATGACAAATTGTCCAGAGGCTTAATACTGAAATTATACATATTATCGCTCCTCCTTTACTACTACGCAGACCTCGCACGTCGGATCGGTGCATTTATTATGCGTATACATGTCATAATCGATTTCCTTATCGGTATACATAAGTCTGGACCAATGACAGGAATTGCAGTGCTCATTCTCGCAGATAAAGAACAGAGGATCCTTCTTGAGCATCGGTACAGCATAGTCAAACAGTCCGCGAATGTCGATTACCTTTACCATAGCCTGACCGATCTTGCCCTCAACCAGAAGATCGCGCTTCCTCAGCTCAGGTGTTATGCGGAGAAAATCACGGTGTCCGGGAGGGAACTTCTTCAATGTAAAAAATTTATCGTCGGGACGATATGTAGGTGCGGGGATATCCAGTGTGTGAAGATATTTAGCGTCAATAGCTTCCTCAAGTGAATGCATTATGGTATTTCTGTCCATATCTACACCTAAAAGTATTGCCTTACCGCCGAGCTCGATGAGCTTGAGATACGGAGTACCCTCGCCGCAGCCGGTCTCACAGCTTTCGTGACCGGACACTATGTACTCTGCATTTTTACCGTAAGCGGCGACGGAGTGTACAGGGTGAAGGCTTCTAAGCACACCCGGACGTCTGCGAAATACCTCCGATATATAGCCTACAGCACTGGGAGACGTTGCAGCGTCAAAGGGCGAACCCCAGCCTGTAAGAGTTGACATGATTATAGTGCCGTCTTCACCGACAGCATCGATAAAAGCGTCAATAATTGTGTCGGCTCCGCCATCAACAGGACCGATAGAGGTGAGTGCGCTGTGCATAAGGAGTGTGTCGCCTTTTTTTATGTCCATCAGCTCAAGCGACAGACGAACGTCATTATATGTTATCATTTTGCAAAGTGCTTTCCTTTCTTTAAGATCGAGTGCTATTGCGTAAGAAAACAATAGTTATTCTGTAATTATAGCTCTGCATGGGATGCAGCTCGTTCCGGGTATCTTCAGAGGTAGAACAGTTAAAGAAGCTCGTTCACTTTTTACAGCTCTGAGATTTACCACAGGAGCAAGCATGAGTATGTCGGCTGCGTAGAAGATGGGGAATATACCCTCGGGGTTATCCATGTTTTCCCATCTTGGGAAGTCGGAGCCTAAAATAGACGGCTTTTTTGAGATAAGCCACTGCATGGCATCCTTTGTTATAAACGGTGAGCGATCAATATAATCGCTTTCCATCCAGTGTATATCAAAGGAAGTATTTATAAGTATTGCATCGCCTTCGCATATGAAGTCAGCGCCCTTAGTGCTTGAGAGCATTTCAGCTGTGATAGGCATACGTCCATCTTTCTCAAACTGTGTAGGCTCGAGAGTCAGAATGCTAACGGGGATATTGACAAGTTTTTCAAGAGGTACGTCATTCATTAAGTAGCAGTTGTCGTTTCCGTAGAAATGTGCAGGAGTTTCTATGTATGTTCCTGTTTGGGAGTGGAGACCTTCGAAGATCTCACAATAAACCTTGCCGTCTACCCAGTCCGGCTGAGGCAGCTCGGTGAGATGAAATTCGGGAAACGGATAGGGCAGACCGCTCATGTTATCTCGTATTTCCCCCGTGATATCGGTTATACGCATGGCAAAACCTCCTAAAAACGTGATTATCAATAATTATATCACGATTTGGAGCGTATTTCAAGTTAAATACGCTATATATTGAAGATTGACGTGTGCGGATCTGTTGTGGTATAATATAGACGTACTGAAAATAATAAAAAAGACAGAAGGACTGTCAACAGCTTTATATGCTGTGTGGTTAGAAAGCCACAGAAAGGAATTAATTTATGGAATCATTGAGAAAAAAGAGCGGATTTATTTGCGATATGGACGGTGTTATATATCACGGAAACCGTCTGCTTCCAGGTGTGTATGAATTTGTGGAATGGCTGAAGAAAAATAACAAGAAATTCCTGTTCCTCACAAATTCCAGCGAACGCTCACCAAGAGAGCTTAAGCAGAAGCTTGCACGCATGGGTCTGGATGTTGATGAAACTCATTTTTATACAAGCGCATTGGCTACGGCGAAATTTATAAGCTCACAGGCACCGGGCTGCAGCGCATATGTTATCGGTGCACCGGGACTTCTTAATGCTCTTTATGATGCAGGGATCACTATGAACGATGTGAATCCAGACTACGTTGTAGTCGGCGAAGCCCAGAATTATAATTACGAGAGCATACTTAAGGCTGTTTCGCTTGTAAACAAGGGCGCAAAGCTTATAGGTACAAATACCGATCTTACCGGACCGTCCGAAACAGGTATAATACCGGCATGTCGTGCGCTTATTGCACCTATAGAGCTTGCTACAGGTAAGGGTGCATACTTCGTTGGTAAGCCGAATCCTCTTATGATGCGTACAGGCATAAGACTTCTTGAGGTCCATTCAGAGGATGCAGCTATGATAGGCGATAGAATGGATACAGATATCATTGCCGGTATAGAATCGGGCCTGGATCCTATACTCGTGCTTTCCGGCGTTACGGCTGAAAAGGATCTTCCGAATTTCCCATACAGACCGAGATTGGTGCTTAACGGAGTCGGTGATATAGCAGATGACTGATCAAATCACATCTGCATTTGTTAAGAGCAGCTTTTCGTATTCTCCAAGGACTTCGTATTCGAGCCTTTCACGCATATTGCGATTTATAGGATGTGCGATGTCACGATAGGTTCCGTTCGGCATACGCCTTGAAGGCATTGCTAAAAATAATCTGTCGTCCAAGCCGATGACCTTAACGTCATGTACGACAAATTCGTCATCGAAGGTGAGAGTTGCGATGGCTTTAAGCCTTGAATCTGTTGATACAAATCGCATTTTTATGTCTGTAAGTTTCATTGTGACCAGTCCTTTTTATTTGATTAGATTATTGATTATATTTTTATCCAATATCAGCATAATAATACATGTAGCATCATTTAAATATCAGGACAAGTAAAGAGAGGTTATGGTTATGATAGATCTCGGCGGAAAGAAAAATATATTTTTGGCAGGTATCGGCGGAGTGTCTATGAGCGCACTTGCCTTGACGCTTATCCATATGGGACACAATGTTTCGGGATATGACTGGCATGAAAATGCAGCTACGGAAAAGCTTCGCAAAAACGGAGCTGAAATATTTATAGGACATAATGCAGACAATATAATAGGTGCGGATCTTATAATTCGCACGGCGGCAGTTAAGCTGGACACACCCGAGATGATCAAGGCGAACGAGCTTAAGATCCCAATATATGATCGCCCTGAGGCGTGGGGATTTATAATGAAAGAGTTTGATAAGCGTATATGCATATCCGGTACACACGGGAAAAGCAGTACTACGGGCTTTTGTACGCATATAGCACTTGAAGCGGGAGAAGAGCCGGGAGTAATGATTGGCGCAGGTCTTCCGATAATCGATGGAACTGTGCGGATAACGGATAAAAGAAATATGTTTATCGCTGAATCGTGCGAATATTGCAATTCATTTCTCAGCTTTTTTCCGACAGTGGCACTTATAAATAATATAGAAGAGGATCACCTGGATTTCTTTAAGGGCATTGACGATATAAAAGCGTCATTTAGACGCTTTGCGGAGCTGGTTCCGCAGGACGGTGTCGTAGCGGCAAACTTTGATGATGCAAATGTCAGGGCTACGCTGGAATGTATCGACAGAAAGGTGCTGTGGTTTGGCATTGACGGTGGAGATATAACATCATCGAATATGAGCTTTAATGGCGGCTTTCCTGTGTTTGAGCTTATGATGTACGGAAAAAATGTCGGAACTGTGAGATTATCCGTACCCGGAGAATATAATGTGAGAAATGCACTTGCCGCCGCTGCTGCCATGAGTGCCGCAGGTGTTGAGGCAAACCATATCATAAAGGGACTGAATAGCTTTAAGGGCATTTCAAGACGCTTTGAGGTAAAGGGAGAAGTCAACGGTGCTCTTGTAGTCGATGATTATGCCCATCATCCTACGGAGATGAGAACTACTCTGACCGCTGCAAGAAGAATGGGATATGAACGTATAATATGCATATTTCAGCCGCATACGTTTTCACGCACAAAGGAGCTGTATGATGATATCGTAGCAGCATTGAAGCTGAGCGATGTGTCGGTCGTGCTCCCCGTATACGCTGCAAGAGAGACTGACAGGCTCGGTGTAGATGAAGCGTTGCTTGCGAAAGATGCAAACGGCATATATATTGAAAGCTTTGAGGAAGCGGCGGAGTTTATAAAAAAACATGCATCCGACAAGGATATTGTCATAACTATGGGAGCAGGAGACGTTACAGATATCTCAAAATTGCTTTTTTGTTAAAAATTTATTTCATTTTTCGAAAAATACGTGACAACAGGCGGCAAATGTGATATTATTTACTCAGTGTGAGAGGTACAACGATCTGTATGGATGGTGAGTGTTTTAAGCCGTATTTAGCGGAATAACAGCATAAAACCTAAAGAAAGGAAAAGCTTTATATATAATAAAGCGTGGTTGTAATTATGAATGAAAGAGTAATAGCATATGCAAACGCTGCACAGGATATAGGAAAGGATCTTGTTCATAAGGGCGTAAAGCTCTATGAGGATCGCGATGTGGTAAAGGACAAGGTAAAAGGTATAGTAAAGACAGAGTTCGATAAGGTTTCCGGACTGGATATATTCGATTTCACTGTTTTTAAGCTTGCTATATTGTCTCTGGGCATCAGCATAGGCGCACATTTCTCAAAAAAGCTTAAGAAGCTTGCACCGTTATTTTGCATTTTCACAGCAATTGCATCGGCATATGTCGTAATAAAGCTGTTTTTCTCGAATGATGATTGAGGAGATCCCCGATGAAGCTGTATATTAGACAACGTATATTTGCTCTCGGTGATAAATATGATATATTAGATCAGGACGGAGTGCCGTATATACATGTGGAAAGCGAAGTGTTTACCTTCGGAGCGCATATCCATCTTTATGATATGCGTGGACAGGAGCTTTTTTACATAGAACAGAAGCTGTTCCGTCTTTTGCCGGTATATGAGATATATAAGGGAGATCGTCTGTGTGCGTCTATGCGAAAGGAATTTACTTTCTTTTCTCCCAGACTTACAATTGACAGCATGTACGGTCAGTTTGATATAAAGGGCGATCTTTTCGGCATGGATTTTGATATATTAAAGAATAATATGTTTATCGGAAGCATAAGTAAGGAATGGTTTAAACTGTCGGACTGCTATGAGCTGAATATAGCCGATACAGTTGACAGTGCATTCTTTTGTGCATTTACGATAGCCATAGATAATTGCCTTCACAATGGCAAGGGATAACAGGGAGGAAGAGCAGTGAAAAAAATCGTCGCTATAGTAATAGCATTAGCTATGATGCTGTCGATATCGATTTCTGTTCAGGCAAGTAATTTTTCGGATACAAGCGGACATAAGCTTGAAGAAAATATAAACAGAGCAGTTGAAATAGGCTTTATAAACGGCTTTACAGATGGTACCTTCAGACCGGATCAGGCGCTGACAAGAGCACAGTTCTGTAAGATGCTTTGCGAAGCGTTAGGCGTTCATGATTTCATGAATCTTGATTTTTCCGATGTGAAATATGAGGACTGGTATTATGAGCATGTAAGCTCGGCTGTAGCGTATGGCTTTATAACAGGCTTTACGGATAATACATTCCGACCGAACGAGCCTGTGACACGCTACCAGGCTGCACTCATACTGAGCCGTGTAATAGATCTGAAAACAACGACGGGAAGAAGCTCTTACAGTGATTCCGGCAGTGTACCTGCTTGGGCACAGTCGGGCGTCGAGTTTGCTGCAAGCTCCGGATTCTTTGACAGCTTCATTTCCGATACATTCAGCGGTGACAGAAGCATGACAAGAGCCGAAGCTGCCACAGTACTTGCGGCAATGCACGACTCGTTTGATAAGATACCTGTATTTGTTACAAAATGCGGAAATCTCGGAACACATGTTTCCGCACTCGAGCCCACACCTAAGGGATTTCATATAAGCGGTAAGGGCTTATTCAGAGGATTGGGTCTCGAAAGACTTGCTTCCGATGATATTAACGGTTGGCTGAATGCACTTGCGCCGGTGATGTCATTTAGATTTGAGAATCCGAATAATGTAGAATTTATGGATCAGGGAGAGCTTCCGTTTGATTCGTTTACATACGATTCCGAGGATACGATATCCATAAATCTTTATACAGCTCCGAGAACATCTGTTCCGGCAGACTTTTATCTCATTTGCGAGCTTAATAGCAGCAGTCCTTATTATAACAGGTATGAGCTTGTGAACGGTGGAGTAGCTGTATACACACTTGATTCTGTTTACACATATAAGATGACAGTAGAAGATATGTCATTTATGAAAACTATAGAGAACGGAAAGATAGAAAGCTACATATATTTCAGAAGCAACGTCGATCTGTCTAAGCTTATATTGGCTTATTCGTTCTGTGATGAAGAGCTGAATTTTGAGGACACTGTGTATGTGAGCAATTACGAGCTCAAGACCGACAATAACGGACAAAGCTTTATTCGAGTTACCGACATAATCGATAAGATGTACAGTGAAGCATCGGAAAAAGGCAATCTGCCGTATTCCGCACTTATGCTCTTCGCATCGGATGACGATGCAAAGAGAGAAGCGTATTTTGCAAACACACTCTATTTTGTAAACAATAGTACATTTGATCTTACTCACAACGGATATCCGTCCGAACAGATGGGAACACTTGAGCAAAATGGGGCTATGATCGTAGGACTTAAGCTTCTCGATATCAACAGACTCCTAAAGATCGATCCTGATTTTTCAAATTGGGTAAGCATGTATTATATATGTGATGAGCATGGAAACGAAGTAAGTGATGGATTTACATTTACCGTATCAGGTGAAAATATTTATCCGTCTGAGCTTTTTTCGATACGAGATATAATGAGCATCAACATGTATAATCTTGATACATTCGGACAGCTAACCACAGACGAAACAGTGGCTCCCGGAGTGTATTCTCTGAATGTGACGATAGGCATCCGTGATGACAGCGGAGAAGATAAGTATGCAGAGAACAAGTGCATAGTTTTTGAAGTCAAGTAAAAAATACTTGATTTCGACAGTGAAAAATGATATAATAATTGGCAGTGAAATTTCACTGCCTTATATGCGGGAGTAGTTCAGTGGTAGAGCGTCTGCTTCCCAAGCAGAAAGTCGCGGGTTCGAACCCCGTTTCCCGCTCCAAATCGAAGTAAGCACTAATAAGTTTACTTCGATTTTTTGATTATGTAATAAAAAGGCTCTTGTAAGCTTAAGAAAAGAGGAAAACGAATGAAAGCAATTCTTGTTAATGACGATAGATCATTGAGATGGGATGATGTGCCGGATCCGATCATTAAAAGTGACGAGGTTCTGGTTGAGATACATGCTGCTGCACTTAACCGTGCAGACCTAATGCAGCGTGAGGGAGACTATCCTCCACCTCCTGGATGCCCGGAGTGGATGGGACTTGAAATTTCCGGCGTTATCGTTGATATGGGCGAAGAAGCAAGAGAAAAAAGCGATAGAAAAATAGGGGACAAGGTGTGTGCTCTGCTTGGAGGCGGAGGATATGCGGAGTATGTTGCGGTCAGATACGACATGCTTATGCCTGTTCCGTCTAACTGTTCCATGGTAGAAGCCGCAGCGATACCCGAGGCATTTGCCACAGCATATCTTAATCTTTTTATTGAGGGCGGCTTAAAGTCGGGAAACACTCTGCTTATGAATGCAGGCGCAAGCGGACTTGCAAGCGTCGTTATACCTATGGCAAAATCGTTTGGAGCAAGAGTAATAACGACTGTTTCGAAAAGAGCACGTGCCGATTCAATAAAGCATCTGAACGCAGACCGCATAGTTGTCACTACGGAAGAGGATATTTCCGAGGTGCTTAAGGAGGAGCTTGCAAACGGTCACGGCGTAGATATTGCTATCGACTGTCTCGGTGGTGAAATTATGGGAAAGTGCATTAACTATCTTACACACGGTGCAAGGTGGATAATGATCGCTTCTCTTGTAGGACAAAAGACAGAGATCGACCTGAAAACCGTTTATGTTCGCAATGTCAGGATCATCGGAAGTACGCTTCGTTCAAGAGCTCCGCAGGTAAAGGCTAAGATATTAGCCGAGCTTGTCGAAAATGTATTCCCGAAGATAGAAAACGGTGAGATCAAGCCTACGATTTACAAGGTTCTGCCTATTACGGATGCCGAGGCTGCACAGGACATACTCTACAAGGGTCAAAATGTAGGCAAGGTGGTTTTGAGTGTAAAATGATCCGGAATGAAGCAAGAGCGATCATGGGAAATATGAATATATAATGAATAATGTGAATAATAAACACCACAAAACATATTTTGTGGTGTTTATTATGTTGTTATTGCTGAATTGACTGATAAATAAAACTATGATATAATAATAAGGTTGTTAGATGTCTTATAAAATAGAAAAGGAGTTACAAGATGGCAGGAAGACTTGCAAAATTTTTCGGCGCACAGGATATGACTCACGGCAAGCCGATGACACTCATTATCCAGTTTGCTGTACCGCTGCTTATAGGAAATATCGCACAGCAGCTGTATAATACGGTAGACTCTATCGTTGTAGGAACATATATAGGCGATAATGCACTTGCGGCAGTTGGTGCGTCCAGTCCTATACTCAATTTGATGCTTGTATTATTTATGGGTATTTCAACCGGAGCCGGAATCATAGTTTCTCAATATTTCGGTGCAAAGCAGAAGGAACAGCTTTCCAAAACAGTCGGTAATGCTATTACATTGACGCTGATCTCGTCAATATTTATTATGATCGTAGGTACACTTATAACTCCAACGGTCGTTAAAATGCTTAATACTCCTGCGGAAATATATGATTGGACATGCGATTATCTTATAATAATATTCCTCGGAATAGCAGGTATGTCATATTATAATATTATGTCCGGTATACTTCGCGGACTGGGAGACTCTGTATCTCCGCTTATATTCCTGCTCATCGCATGCGGAATAAACATTGTTCTCGACGTATATTTTGTTGCAAGCCTTGGTTGGGGCGTTGCCGGCGTTGCATATGCTACGATCATTGCACAGGCAGTGTCTGCTATACTCTGTATCGTCAAGACCTGTATGATGAAAGACGTGTTGACGATTAATCTTAAGTCAATGGTTATAAGCAAGGAGCTTACATCCAAGATCATCAAGCTCGGTTTGCCGTCAGGCTTAACTCAGGGAATATTCTCCATGGCTATGATAATCGTTCAGTCTCTTACGAACTCACTCGGAACAGATGTTATTGCCTGCAATGTTGTTGTTATGCGTATAGATGGATTCGCAATGATGCCTAACTTCACATTCGGTATCGCAATGACGACATTTGCAGGTCAGAATGTAGGTGCAGGTTATTTTGACAGAGTTAAAAAGGGTACGAGAGACGGTACGATCCTTGCTGTCGCAGTATCTGCGTTTATGACTCTTTGTATATTACTGTTCGGATATAATTTGTCAGTACTGTTTACCACAACAAAGACAGTTATCGATCTGAGCATACGTTCTATGAGAATACTTGCGGTAGGCTATATTGCAATGGCTGTTACGCAGACACTTTCGGGTACTATGCGTGGAGCAGGCGACACAACAACACCGATGTGGATATCGATCATCACGACGATAATCATTCGTGTACCGCTTGCTTACGGTCTTGCTTTCATAACTCGTTGTGACGAGTGGCCGAACGGAAGACCTGAAGCATTGTTTGTATCTCTTCTTTCATCCTGGGTCCTCGGCGCAGTATGTACTGCACTGTTCTTTAAGAAGGGTAAGTGGAAGAAGCTTGCGAAGAAATCCTATGAAGAAGCACTTGCGGAAGGTACGACAGGAGACAAAGTTATCGTAGATAGCTTTGTCGGATAAGAATAAAAAGTACATTCTATTTTTATAGAATGTACTTTTTTGTATCTGTTTATCGGTGAGACATTTAAAGTGAAGCAAGACTGTCAGATATTTTATCGCAGATAAAGCTCAATACCTTATCAGATGCGATCACAGGGGGCTTGAGCAGTACAGCAGGAGGGCACTCCGCTTTGTAGACCTGCGCGCTTGCATCTATACATGCATTGTTGAGAAGCTTCGCAAATTTCTTTGCGGTATCAAGCTCATAAAAATGTATCGCAGCCAGATGTCCTTCGCCCTCTGCTTTGCTTACGACTGAGGAATGCTCCTTTGCGATAGCTTCGAGCTTACTGTGAAACGCATTCGCAAGCTGCTCGACATATGCTCCGTTTTCTTCCATAAACTTCATCGTTATAAGATATGATAATGATGCAAGCTCCTCCTGACCGTTTGTGACAAGTGCGCCAAACTGGTTTAGACTGTCCATACGGTCGGAGATCAATATTTTACTTGCAGGATATTCGCCTCCGGGGAAGCCTTTTCCTATTACGACGAAATCGGGATCAAGGTCGTATTTTTTAAAGAGAAACATTCCGTCATACCACATGCACGACTGTATCTCATCTACAAGCTCAGGTGTGTCATACTGCTCACAAAGTGCATACGCTTTTTGCAGATAATCCTTTTCAAGCTTTATTCCACCGTAGTTCATGAGTATGATCTCGTGCAGAAAGCCTGCGGTCTTGTATTTCCCTGAGTTGTATTTTTTTATCTTCGCTTCAAAATCCTCTATGTCATTGATCTTTACCGAGACGACCTTGCAGATATCGTTTGTCTCGATTTTTTCATATAACTCGGGCCACATTCCTCTTATTGTTTGAGCGACTACTGTAGTACCATGATAATTTGCTGTAAAACCGCCGTGATTATCTGCCATTACGAAGAAAACGGGGATATTTCCGGAATACTTCGGAGCTTCAAATGTCGGATCAAGCTTATAAAATCTGGCAAGCATCATCTTTATTCCGGCTTCAACCGCAAGAGAACCTGTTTCAAGATTTATGACCTTTTGCAGCTTCTTTTCGCCGGTGTAGCTCATGTTCGCTGCCTTTATAAGTGATTCTTCGGCAAGTCTTGTTATATATCCACGTGTATTGTTGTGTGTCGCATTTACAACTCCTATTTTACGTGCATTGTCAATAAGCTTGTAGCCTGCAAAGCGATGTCCCATAGGAGTGTGATAATGCTCACTCTTTCCGATAAGATATACACGTCCGTCTTCGCCTATCCTATAGCAGCCGATGCCTGTCAGCGGAGCACTGTTTTTGTGAAGCGCATTCTGAAATGCACTCGTACCTGCACCGTCTACGTTGTTCGTAAAGGATTCGACGATCTGAGTGCCGACCATGGACAGCATGGAGTTATCCTTCTCCTGAGCTGCCTCGGAGAAAAATTCTATTTGCTCCTCTGCGGCATTACGCATTCCCGACGTGTCCTCTCCCAGTGCAGCCGAAACTGCAATGACCGCATTTGTATAATCCGAACCAAGCAAATCACTAAGTGACGCATTGACTGATTTAAACATTCATTTATCCTCCTTAAATGACCGATTGATATTGTTCCCGGCTAAGATGATATTTATATTTTCGTTGCTCAACGTATCCTGTACAGCTTGCTCGGGCATGGCCTCCGTGATAGCCGCGGTGACTTTAAGGTTCTTGGAGTAGCTTACGACTGATTGGATATTAAACTTGCCGGAGTCCAGCAGTATATAGCTATCGTTAGAATTTTTAAGAACCAATTCGTTCAGTCTTGCTGTGGAGAAATCTGTAGCAGTAAATCCGACGTTCATGCTGTAACCGTCTGCACCGAGAAAGCACTTTGTAAAGTGAAGACTTTTTATAGCCTCTTCTGCCAAATATCCGCAGAAATCACGTCTGTTTCGTCTGTACTCGCCACCTATGAGGTTGACCTTCGCTACCTCGTCCAGGATATTGAGATTTACTAAGGAATTAGTAAAAACGGTTATATCATCGATCACATTGTGCTTTATATGATCTCGCAGAACTTCGGCAAAGCATGCAAGTGTTGTGCCTGAATCAAGATAGACTGTATCGCCGGGACGAAGAAGAGTTACCGCCGTAAGTGAAATATTACGCTTTTCATCGAGCATCCGCTCGCCGAACGCTTCAAATGAATACTCTACGGCATCGGCTGCAAGACGTATGCCACCGTAGTCACGCACGCCCTTTCCTGCTTCCTCCACTCTTACAAACAGTCTTCGAACCGTAGATTCCGATACATCAAGTGATGTGATCGCTTCATTCAATGTAACTCTTTTGTTTTTTGCCATCATTTCGAGCAGTTTTTGCTCTAAATTCTCTGTTTTTTTCACGATATATCCTACCCATACTTTGTGTTAACTGAATTATACTACACATTTGTGAATTTGTCAATCATTCAAACGTTTATTTCTTTTAATTTATTTTCGCCTTTTCTATTGACATGACGATCTATATTTTATATAATTAGGTATACCGTAAATATAAAACATAAAGGAGTGCTTGCTATGACTAAAGCTAAGGTCGGTCTACTTCCGTTGTATATCGAATTGTATGACAATGTTGCAGGGTCTTACCGTAAAAGACTTGAGCCATTTTATGAAAGGCTTGCCGAGATACTTGAGGGATATGGATTAGAGGTACTGCGCTCGGATTTTTGCAGATTGAAGGATGAATTTGCCGAGACAGTCTCACGTTTTGAAAATGAAGGCGCAGCGTGCATAATAACATTCCATGCGGCATATTCTCCGTCCTTAGAGTCTGCGGAGGTGTTGGCAGGTACAAAGCTGCCGATCATCGTTCTTGATACGACAGAGACATACGATTTTAGTCCGGAACAGAACAATGGTGAAATATCCTACTGCCACGGCATACACGGAGTTATGGATATGTGCAATCTTTTGCGCCGTAATGGAAAGCCGTATGCCATTGCAGCAGGTCATTTTGAGACGTCGGATGTCATTTTACGTGTACTGGGCTATGTTAAGGCGGCGACTGCTGCGATGTCAATAAACGGCTCAAAGGTCGGTATTGTCGGAAACAGCTTTGATGGCATGGGTGATTTCTATATGACAGACGATGAGCTCAAGAGTATTTTCGGCGTTGATGTTGTAAGACCAGGCGCAGCAGAGCTTACCGCTATTACCGATACGATCACCGATGAAGAAGTAGCCAACGAGATGTACGATGATATTATGTTGAATGAGCAGACAGGTGAGATTGATGAGGAGACACATGTCATATCTGCGAAAGCGAATCTCACGGTACGTAAGTGGATAGACAGGTCTGGGCTTGATGCGTTTACGGTTTGCTTTAGAGATGTAGGTGACGAGGTAGGATTAAAAACGATGCCGTTTGCGGAAGCAAGCAAGGCAATGGCACGTGGTATAGGCTATGCAGGCGAGGGCGATATGCTTACAGCCGTATTTACAGGCGCATTCATCAAAGCGTATAAGGAAGCATCGTTTATAGAGATATTCTGTCCCGACTGGAAAAACAACACTTTATTCCTCAGTCATATGGGTGAGATGAATATTGATCTGGCATCCGGTATACCTGAGGTAGCAGCACCTAAGTTTGTATTCGGCGGAAGCGGAGTCAGTGATCCCATTGTTATCTACGGACGCTATAAGGGCGGAAAGGCAATTTTTGTAAATGTTTACAGGAATGAGAACGGTTTCAACCTCATTGCAGCTCCTGTTGAGATGATGGAGTATGAATCGGACAGATTTGAAAATAAGATCCGCGGCTGGATGAAGCCGATGATACCGATCTCCGATTTCCTTGAGCAGCTCAGTACATACGGCGGTACTCACCACAGCTCACTTATATACGGTGCAACACTGAAGGAAATAGAATTTTTCGGAAATATACTCGGTATTAATGTCAATATCATAAAATAAATTAAAGCCATGTTCTGCGTGTGCTGCTTCGATAGGAGCGGTATGACAGCAGAGCATGGCTTTGTTGTATTCCCATTATTGACAAATTTTCGCAAAGGTGGTATTATTTCATAAACAGTAGTATGCTATAGTTACAGCTAAAAAATGTTATTTTGATCTCATTGGAGTGATGTTTGAAATGATCGTTTTGAGTGTTTTTGTTACGGTGATCTTTTCGACTGCGGGAATTTACGGAGCATATACTTTGTTTTCAAAGATGTGTGAGTATATTCCGAAGATAAATGATCTTATAAAGCGTATTATATCTGCCGTATCGGCGATGGTCGTGCTATTGCTATTCATTCTTGCGGCGTTTTATATTTCTTCATCGTATACGGAGAAAATAACCGAAGGCTCGTATGATGAGGGCTATATAAACGGTATCGATCATGGAAAAGAGCTTGCTAAAGATGATAATTACGACGGTGGGTACGCTGAGGGCTACCTTGACGGTTTTAATGACGGACATGCTGTAGTATACGATCACATAAATAAGTCTGATTCGTTTAAAGGTGTCGCAGATAAGTCAGATGAAGGATCGGAAAACGATGATAAAGCAGCATCTGAAACAGTGGATGAAGCAGCACCTACGGAAACTG
This sequence comes from uncultured Oscillospiraceae bacterium, assembly GCA_964461815.1. GTDB lineage: Bacteria > Bacillota > Clostridia > Oscillospirales > QAMX01 > JAAZBA01. Next base: position 108,359 of record CAYWVF010000006.1, on the reverse strand, counting down.
GGGCTACCGACAAGACTGAGACTGAAAAGACAACGGATACCAAGGCCGAAGTGGTAGATAACACCGATCATGCTGATACACCAAAAACAGATACTTCTGAAAAACAGCCGGAGACATCGTCTGAGCCTATATCGGGAACTGTGTACTATACGGAAAACGGAGAGGTATATCACAACTCAAAGGATTGCAGCTATCTTAAGAAAGCTAAGAGCATACTATCGTCGGATATATCCGATGTGTCCGGGAGAAGAGCTTGTTCTCGCTGTGTAAAATAATATACCAAGCTTGATAAGCGTGAAAAAATATCCGACCTATGAATGATGTTCATAGGTCGGATGTTTTATGGTCGTCTTTTACTTTGTTTTTTCTCTATAGAACGGAATGGCTGCGAGTAATACTACAGCGAATACTATCAAATAATACAGGCAGGAGATACCGTGTGACATTATACATGCATATATCATAAACAGACTTCCGCAGATCGCAAGTGCAGGTATGATAAAACGCTTGAGTACGTTTTCTTCCTTGACCTTACGCATCCACTGGATGAATATCGGTATATAGAAAGCGTATATCGTTACTATGGGGATCTCGGAGCTGTCGAAGCAGAACTTTCCGAACCAGCTTGACGGATCGGCAGAAAGATTTGCGAGGAAGAAATATGCGCCCCAGATTCCGCAAAGCAGGAGAGCAAGTACGGATGAGTTGTTAGGCATATTTGTATCTGCATCGACCTGTGCAAACATACTGGGCTTCGGGCCGAGTCCGCGTGCGGAGATAGAATACATACCGCGGCATGTTCCAAGCATAAGTCCGTTCATTGTACCTATGCAGGATATAGCGATAAACAGGTTGAGAATATTGCCGAGAACATTTCCAAAGATATTTGTAAATGCAACGGAAGCACCGGAATCGATAAGCTCCTGGTTTGTAGCGCCGCCTGCAACGCCTATGTAGTATGCGATATATGTTGCGATAATTATTATACCGCCGGAGATCAATGCCTTAGGCAGATTCTTTTTGGAATCCTTGATCTCGGAGTTGATAGCTGTTGCGATTATCCAGCCCTCGTATGCAAATGAGGTAGCGCATACGGCAACAAGCAACGGATTAGATACCGGATCGCCCTCAACAACAGCAGATACGCTGAAGTTATTGATAAGTGTACCGTTGATAATACCGTAGACGATACCGACTACTGCCATAAGGAACAGAGGAATGAGCTTGATAAATGTAGCAGATACCTGTATCTTACCTGCGAGCTTCGGTGACAATGCGTTTACGGCATATGAAGCACACATGTAGAACAGCATCAGAGCGAGACATTCAGGGCTCAAGAGACATCCACCCTCGGCAGCAGGGATAGAAAGCGGGAAATCAGGTGCTACGGAGGTGATAAATGTCAGAGTGTATCTTGCCGACAGCCATGCAAGAACAGAGGTCATAGACGGATAGTAGATCATTGTCATAAACCATCCGAGGAAATATGCGTATTTTTTGCCTACAGTTGTTTCCGCATAGTCAACTATGCCGTTGATCTTTTCGTATTTTGTTGCCATGTTAGCAAATGCCAACAGACATACGATCATGATAAGTCCACCGATACCCCATGCCAATATTCCGAGAGGCATGTCTCCCTGTGTTTTCTGAAGTATCGTTTGTGCCTTAAAGAACACACCGGAGCCTATCACTATTCCTACGACCATCGTTATCGCGGTAAGCAATCCGTATTTCTTTTCGAGTTTGCTTTCCAATGTAATCACTCCTGATATTAAAATGTTTAAGTATTACAGATGCAGGATATTATCATAACATCACTGTACTGTTTGACTTACACGAATAGCGACAAATACATCCGCTCCAACAGATGTTGAATGCACAAATATCTTTAATGACTCGACATCTCCGGCTGAGATACCAAGTCAAGAGGATAGTCACTGATGCGTTTCAGACGTATTCGTCAATACAATGTGCCTGCTAAACTCCGTAGGCTTGAAAAACATGCTCATCACAGCATGTTACCGTGCGTGATTTGTAAGAAATTGCAGCCGAAACCGTAAGAGTATACAAGGCTCACACACTTTATTAATACTTATTTCCCTAATGATTTTCGAATATCCGATCGCTCTGTTTGGTGCCTGAAAAATAAGCATACTTATTATATCAGTTTAAGTTGGATAAGTCAACTATTGATGCAAATTATAGCAGAAAAAATTTGATTATTTTGAAAGCAATGATCGTATTCTGACGAACTCCGAAAATATTTCGGAGTATGAGAATTGAGGGAATTTAAAGTGCGCTCATTGATAATTAATCACTTTTTAACAAAACAGACCGTTTATTTGAAATTTTAAATCCAATATTTAGTAATTCAGACGATTGAAAGTATTTGTAATATATGGTATCATGACGAAAATACATTTGGTAAAGGTTGACAGAAAATGCATTACAGAAGAAACTCTGCCGAAGCAAAAATAATAGGGCAGAGAATAAAAGAATACCGAGAAGAAAAATCAATAAGTATGGATGAGCTTTGTACGCTCACAGGGATAAGCAAAACGACATTATACAGATATGAGACAGGTCAGAGCAGGATGATAAGCCTATCCGTTCTGCGGAAAATTGCAAAATGCCTGAATGTCGATGAGTGTTTCTATATCATCGATGGAGAAAATACTGAGCGCGGCTTAAAATCACCGAATATGACGCTCAGGAGATATCTGCATACGATCAGAAGAAGAAAAAGATGCCTGCGTTGCAGAAGAAGAAAATAATGCGGCTATGTATATAAAGCAGTCCTCCCTATGGATCAAGATCACAGGGAGGACATTTTACTGTATTGACAGCTTTTATGCTATTGTTTTAAGTATATCACACAGCGCTTTGTACTGAGCACCGTATGCGGATGCACCGTCATCAAAGGTGTTCTTTGCTATAACATCCGAGACATCACCCTGCTCGAGAGTCTTAAGTGATGAGAAAATATGCAGATGCGGCTCCATTGTAAGGAAACCGTTGTAGCCGGATGCAAATACGTCTGCGAGCAGCTCGCCGATATGACCGTCGCCTGTACCACAGAGTACATTTTTACCTGTTTTGGCATCAGCGTCCTTAATATGGATATATTCGATGTACGGTTTTACAAGCTTATATGCCTCGACGGGATCATCATCACACTGGACGAAGTTGGCAAAATCATACGCACAGCGAAGGGAAGTGCTTTTGAAATGCTCGAGCAGCTCAAGACAGCGAGGACCGATATCACCGTAAATACCCTTCTCATTCTCATGGATAGGAATGATTCCGTATTTATCGCATACCGAGATGAATTTTGCTATCTTGCTGAAGATCTCATCCTTATAAGTGGCAGGATCTTCTTCGTTCGGTATATAGAAGCTGAACATACGCATATACTTTGCACCGAATACGTTTGCGATTTGGCAAAGCGTATCGAGCTGTGTAAGCTGCGTCGCAAAGGCTTCCTCATCACCTACGTTGATCTTGCCTATCGGTGAGCCGATGGAGGATACCTTTACGTTGTACTTGTTGAGCAACGGAAGAAGGACATCACGAGCTTCATCAACTGTTGTATCTGCGATAGATTTACGTATTCCGTCTATGGAAACAGAGCGGACGCAAATATACTTCATTCCGAGCTTTGTGACTACCTGAAGCTGTGTTTCAAAATCGTCGCATATCTCATCTGCAAAACCGGAGATCATAAATTCTCTCATTTTATATACCTTCCTTATATCGTTAAAGTGTTTTATAGTTCTTTTTTGACTCGTTTATTTTCTGCCTTATTTTTTTACCCGTTTCGGTAGCGGCAAGCCCTCCTGTGCCGGATTCACGGATGGATACGGGCATTTCCGCACCTATAAACATCATAGCATCCACTACCTCATCCGCAGGTATAACGCTTTTTATGCCTGCCAATGACATGTCGGCTGCTGTGAGCGCTACCGAGGTGAATATCGCATTACGCTTGACACAGGGCACCTCGACAAGACCGCATACAGGATCACATGCAAGTCCGAGTGAGTTTTTCAGTGCCAACGCTGCGGCATTTACGCATACGTCGGGCGCTGCTCCGCAAAGCTCACATGCAGCGGCAGCAGCGATAGCGGCAGCTGTACCGCACTCAGCTTGGCATCCGCCCTCAGCACCCGATATGGTGGCACGTGTGGCTATGACTGCACCTATACCTGTAGCGGTTAGAAGCGCTCTGATCATGTCATCCTCACTGCTGCCTCTTTTTTCGGCTACCGCAAGCAGCACACCGGGAAGAATACCGCATGAGCCTGCTGTCGGGGCAGCTGCAATGACACCCATTGAGGCGTTGACCTCGGATGCGGACAGTGCATACATTGCAGCCTTTGCAGCGGTTTCACCTGAAAGAGGCTGAAAGCTTTTGATATATTTATTCATTAATACAGAGTAGCCGCCTGTTATGCCGCTGAGAGATACAGACGGAGCATCGATATATTTTTGGCAGGATCCACGCATGACGTCGAGAGTCTTCCTGACTCTTTTTATGACAGATTCGGCAGTAACACCGTAATCCTCACATTCGATAGTTATAACAAGCTCCGATATGGAAACTCCTGTATCGAGCGCATCTTCAACCAGTGTTTGAAGACTTGTAAAGCTCATAGTAAACCAACCTTTCGCTATTCATTATCGTCTCGCAGTGATGATATGTATATGATATCATCTATACCGGTTATCATTCTGATCCTTTCCTGCGTTCTTTTCGGAACAGGGCTGTCGATCTCAAATACGACTACTACGCTTCCGCCTCGTTTTGCTCGTGAAAGCTTCATATATGCAATGTTAAGATCGTCTGACGCCAATTCCTTTGATATAGCCGCAATAGTACCGGGAAGATCACGATGAGGGACAATGAGTGTAGGCAGATTGCAGGATATACCTATCATATAGCCATTCATATAGTCCAAAGATATAACACCGCCGCCAACGGAGGATGCACGTATATTAGCACTGCGAACACCGTTTTTTGCAATTATGCGGACTGTGTTCGGATGAAATCTCGGGTCGTCTGATGTTGTGATGGTGTATCTGAGTTCGCTTTGATGTGCAAGCTCGGGAGCGTTGCGTATATCGGGATCGTCCATAGACAGTCCGAGTAAACCGCCTATAAGTGCTTTATCCGTACCGTGACCCGAATATGTCTGAGCAAATGAGCCGTAGAATGTTATATCGGCCTCATCAACGTTACCTCCAACTATAGAGCGTGTTATGTTACCGATCTTTACCGCCCCGGCGGTATGCGAGCTTGACGGACCGACTGTGATAGGGCCTATTATATCGAAAATGGAAATAGCCATTATCAAAGTACCTCCTTTTTCTCATACACTCCTATATTAACACATTGCCGAAAAATATTCAATGCTTTTTTTCGGGATATATGATCAAGTCGATTTATCGTGCATAAAATAATATATATGAAGTATTATTTTGAAAGGTGGCAGCAGTATGGGTATAAATTGTCGTATAGCGGAGCTGCAATGCAAAGAGGTAATAAATGTGTGCGATGGATGCAGGCTAGGATATATATGTGATGTAGAGGTGGACGTGTGTACAGGCAAGCTCGTATCGATAATTGTTCCGGGACGATGGAGCATATTTACATTGTTTTCCGGAAGCGATGAATATGTTATCTGCTGGGATCAAATAGAGAAAATAGGTGATGATATAGTACTTGTAAGATTCGATACATCGTCATGCGATATAGGGAACAGACAGTGCAGAGGTAAAAACAGAAAGGAAAAGAGAAAAAGATATTGGATATGATGAGACACAAATTTTTTGTTGAATTTATGAGAAAAATTTGTTATAATGAAAGGTATTAAATATATCTATATAAGCGGGAGTGAGAACGGAGAAATAAGGACAGGTGCCTTAAGCTCAAGATCAAGCTATGATAAAAACCAAAAAATGGATCATATCTCAAAATTTCGACAGAGCGACAGCAAAGGACATACAAAAGCGTACGGGCTTGTCTGCACTCACATCGTCTGTGCTTTGTGCCAGAGGTGTAACGACGGATGAAGAGATAAAGACCTTTCTTGATACATCATCGCAGAAGCTTTGTGATCCGATGCGGATGAAAAATATGGGAAAGGCAGTAGAAATAATAATAGATGCGATAGAGAAAAACAAAAAGATCGCAGTTTACGGAGATTATGATGTAGATGGAATAACATCTGTATGTGTTATAACGAAGTATTTGCGGAGCGTAAATGCGGATTGTCAGTATTATATACCCGATAGGCTCAACGAGGGCTATGGGCTGAACTGTGAAGCTATAGATAAGCTGAAAAATAGCGGAGTCGAGCTCATCGTAACGGTCGATACCGGAGTTACGGCTATAGAGGAGGCAGAGTACTGTAAGAAGATAGGTGTAAAGCTTGTTATAACGGATCATCATGAATGTAAAGACGATCTTCCGGATGCAGATGCAGTAGTGAACCCGAAGCAGCCCGGTTGCGAGTACGATTTCAAGGAGCTTGCCGGAGTAGGTGTAGCGTGGGCGTTAGTCAGAGCACTGGATATGCGGCTGAAAAAGAACAGAACAGAGCTCGACACTGAATATATAACCTTTGTGGCAATAGGCACGATAGCCGATGTTATGCCGCTTGTGGGGGAAAACAGATTTATAACGGATCTCGGTATTCGTAAGCTTGCCATGACAAGAAATGTCGGACTGCGTGCGCTCATGCGTCACTGTGCACAGGATGGACGTGAAAGAAAGAGAGTGTCGGCAACGACTGTAAGCTTCGTACTTGCACCGAGGATCAATGCGGCGGGCAGGTTCGGTAAGGCAGAGCTTGCGGCACAGCTGTTTCTTACGGGAGATGCAAATGAGGCTGACAGACTTGCGGCAAAGCTCTGTGAGATGAATCGTGAGCGTCAGGCGATGGAAAATAAAATATTCGAGGAAGCTACAGAGCAGCTGGGAAGCTCCTTTGACAAAAAAAAGGATAAAGCAATAGTGCTGTGGCACGAAAACTGGCATCACGGAGTCATAGGTATAGTTGCCTCGAAGCTTGCGGATAAATATTTTTGTCCATCGATATTGATATCGATCGATGAGGATGAGGGAAAGGGCTCAGGCAGAAGTATAAAGGGCTTCAATCTTTTTGAGGCACTGTCGAAATGCAGTCACCTGCTCAGCAAATACGGTGGACATGAGCTTGCAGCCGGGCTGACTATAGGCAAAGATAATCTTACACAGTTTCGTAAGGAGCTGTACGAATATGCGGCAAGCTGTCTGACGGATGAGTGCATCCCGAGTATAGAAATAGATTGTGAGATAAGTGCGGATGAGCTGACACTGAATGCGGTGGATGAGCTGTCTAAGCTTGAGCCATACGGAATGGGAAATCCTCAGCCTAAGTTTTGCATAAGGAACATGAAGATCGTTTCAATGATACCTATTGGAAATGATAAGCATGCGAGGTTCATGTTAGAGAGCGACGGACGTACATATGATGCTGTTATGTTCGGAATAAGCCTCGATGAGCTGCCGTTAGCGGAGGGTGATGTGGTAGACGTAGCCTTTACTGCGGACATCAACAGCTTCAGAGGACGTGAGGTACAGCTTATATTAAAGGACATTAAACGCTGCGAGGATGATACGGCTTTGGATGAGTCTGATTTGAAGCTGTATAATAGATTCAGAAGCAGAGAGAAGCTCACTCGTGAAGAGGCTGACAGACTAAGGCCTTCAAGAGAAGAGCTTGTGGCAATATGGCGAGGCGTCAACAGATATGCAAAGGACAATCTGCTGATGATAAACGCATCGAAGTTTTACAGAAAGCTCAGATTTGAATCAAGGACCGAGATAAATTTGGGTAAGCTTCTTGCAGCACTTGATATTTTTGATGAGCTGAAGCTTTTTGAGTATAGCTTTGACGATGAAGAGTGTATGCTGAGTATCAAGACGAGGGTCGTAAAGGAAAAGACAGATATCAACAGCTCAAGAATACTTCGTGAGCTGAGATCGTGTGAATAAATCAAAGAAAGAGGCGGCAAAGCAGTGACGGAAACCGATATTAAATTGCAATTTGAAGAAATATTGAAAAAAAATAAATATGCGGAATCTGATGCGGACAAGCTGTGCCGCGCTTACGAGTATGCTTCACAGCACCATGTAGGGCAAAAGAGAAAAAGCGGTGACCCGTATATCATGCATCCCGTTGCGGTCGCCGAGATGCTGGCAGATGCCGGAATGGATGTAGATACTATTGCGGCGGCTCTTCTGCATGACGTTGTGGAGGATACGGATGCATCATTTAATGATGTAAAGAGTAAATTCGGAGCAGAGGTAGCGTATCTGGTAGACGGAGTTACAAAGCTTACAAGACTTCCTTATTACACAAAGGAAGAGGAGGAAATGGAAAACCTGCGTAAAATGTTTATGGCAATGGCGCAGGATATAAGGGTAATAATAATAAAGCTTTTCGACCGTCTTCATAATATGAGAACGCTGGAGTTTCGTACTCCGGAAAAGCAGAGAGAGATAGCATTCGAGACGATGATGATATATGCACCGATCGCACATCGACTCGGTATGAATAATGTCAAGGTCGAGCTTGAGGATATATCCATACACTATCTCGATCCTGTCGGATATAATGAGATTATAAGCTATCTTGAAAGCTCATCTACCGAAAGAAATACATTCCTCTCTATAATAATCAAAAGGATAGAGGATCGTCTGCTTATAAGTGGGATCAAGGCAAAGGTCGAGGGAAGAGTAAAGCATATATACGGTATATACCGCAAGGTATATATGCAGAACAAGGATATCAGCGAGGTATATGATATATACGCTGTCCGTGTTATAGTAGATACTGTAAACGACTGCTATAACGTACTCGGAATGATACATGATCTGTTCAGACCGATGCCTGGTAGATTCAAGGATTATATCAGTACACCGAAGCCGAATATGTATCAGTCACTCCATACGACTGTCATAGGTCGTGAGGGAAAGCCATTTGAGGTTCAGATAAGAACGTATGATATGCATAATACTGCGGAATACGGTATTGCGGCTCATTGGAAATATAAGCACGGTCTGACACAGACGGGTGATGAGGCTAAGTTCGCATGGGTACGGCAGCTGCTTGAAACTCAGCAGAACTCGGAAGCAGAGGATTTTATTCAGAATTTGAGAATAGATCTGTTTACGGACGAGGTATTCGTATTTACTCCGAAGGGTGATGTTATAAACCTGCCGGCAGGTGCGACACCGATAGACTTTGCATATGCGATCCACTCTGCGGTCGGTAACAGAATGCTCGGAGCGAAGGTCAGTGGCAAAATGGTGCAGCTCGATTATCAGCTCAACAATGGAGATATCGTAGAGGTACTTACTTCGAATGCCGCAAAGGGCCCGTCACGTGACTGGCTGAAGATAGCCAGAACAGGCGAAGCGAGAAATAAGATAAAGCAATGGTTTAAAAAGGAACGCAGGGAAGAAAACATCCAGACAGGCCGTGAGGAGCTTGAGGCAGAGCTTAAGCATAATAATCTGCTAAATGTGTTTATGCAGGAGGATGTGAAGCTTACGATCGTAAAGAAGATGAGCTTCCAAACGGTTGATGATCTGTACGCCGGAATAGGCTACGGTGGAGTAAGTGTAAGAAAGGTAGTAAACAGAGTACAGGAAGAAGCGTCAAAGCAGGAAAAAGCCGCAAAGATAAGCATGATAAAGGCTTCAAAGGCTACGAAAGCGACAGGCGGCGTAATAGTAGAGGGCGTTGACAACTGCCTTGTAAAATTTGCACGCTGCTGTACTCCGATACCCGGAGATAAGATCGTAGGCTTTGTAACGAAGGGCTACGGAGTATCGGTACACAGAGCCGATTGCCCGAACGTTACGGCGCTGATGAACAAGAAGAACGAGGATAAAGACAACAGATTCCTGACGGTACATTGGGATATACCCGAGAAATCACAGGCTGCATCGGAAACGAAGCATGAAAACAAATATCAATCGGCATTGGCTATTGCCGGTAAAAACAGGATAGGCTTCCTTGTAGATATTGCGAATGTGCTGTATGATATGAGAATAGAGGTATCAAGTCTTACGGCAAGAGATCTTGGAAACGGAAATGCGATATTGAATGCGGTGATCAATCTAACAAATGCCGAACAGCTCGGACAGGTCATGGTAAAGCTTAAAAAGGTGACAGGTGTAAGCGATGTAAAGCGCAGTATACAGTAAATCGAGGTAAAAATATGAGAGCTATAGTACAAAGAGTATCCTATGCCAGAGTCAGTGTAGGCGGAGAGATAAAGGGCGAGATAGAAAAGGGCTTTATGATCCTTGTAGGCGTTGAAAAGGGTGACGACAGAGCGGATGCCGAATACTTAGCCGAAAAATGTACGGGACTTCGTATATTTGAGGATGAAAACGGTAAGATGAATCTATCGCTTGCAGATGTAGGCGGAAAGATACTTGCAATATCGAATTTTACGCTTTGCGGAGATTGCCGAAAGGGAAAACGTCCTAATTTTATGAAGGCAGAGCTTCCTAATGAAGCTAATGAGCTGTACGAATACTATATAAAGCAGTGCCGCGCCAGAGGTATAGAGACTCAAACAGGTGTGTTCAGAGAGCATATGCATGTGGAGCTGGAAAATGACGGACCGGTGACACTGATAATCGATTCAAGAGAGGCTAATCTCAGCGGCATGGCTATAAGAAAGTGAGTAATACTATGAAAGTCAGCAAGATCATTGTAGGACCTGTAATGACAAATTGTTATATTGCATGGGACGATACGACGATGGAGGGCTTTGTTGTAGATCCCGGCGACGATGCCGGAAAAATTATCTCGGAGCTTGGAAGCATTAAAATAAAATATATATTTGTAACACACGGACATTTTGATCACATCATGGCTCTTGCGGCTGTAAGGAAGCATACAGGAGCGACTGTTATAGTACATGATGCGGATAAAGCTTGCCTTGAGGATCAAGGAAAATGCCTGTTAAATTATTTCATGCTCGATACCGATTTTACACCGGTAAAGCCGGATATCATAGTATATGGCGGCGAAACGATGGAATGTGCCGGCTCTGTATTGCATATTATCCATACACCGGGACACTCAAAGGGATCGTATTGTATCGATTCGGGTGATCGTATTTTTACGGGTGATACATTGTTTGAGGGTGACTGCGGACGATGTGACCTTCCGGGTGGAAGCTATGATGAAATACTCCGTTCTCTGAGAGCACTCAGTGAACTGCCGGGAGACAGAGTAGTGTATCCGGGACACGGTGCTTCAACGACACTCAAGCAGGAACGCAGATTCAATCGTGATATGCTTCGTGCAATGGAGAAAAGATCATGAAGCTCAGTCTCATAGGAAGTAAGCATGATTATTCGCTGATACAGTCTGCGCTGACACTTTTTCCATCCTCCGGGGATGACTGTACAGCCGAGTGCGTAGTTTCACATTCTGATGGATATGTGACTGCGGTAACGACTATAACGTTGCCGAACGGAGCTTCAGCTAAAAAGGAATGCAGGATAAAGTTGGCAGAAGACAGTGCTGCCGATGAGAAGAAAGCGATCAAGCTGTCGTTCTATGATGCGGCGGTTGAGATACGCGGCTACAGTGAGGCATGGGGTGCGTTGACGGGCGTACGTCCTGCAAAGCTTGCAAGATACATCATGGAGAGCGGACTGAATCCCGATGCAACGGAGGATAAGCTCATACGTGAGTACAGACTCAGCGCTGCAAAGGCAAAGCTGTGTATGGCTGCCGGGATCAAAGCGTATGATATAAAGAAAAGACTGGACAAAGACGATGCATGTATCTATATCGGAATACCGTTTTGTCCAAGTAGATGCGTATATTGCTCGTTTATCAGTGAAGCTGCCGGACGTGATGCCGATAAGAAGCTGGACGCATATGTAGAGGCACTTTGCAGAGAGATACGTGAAAGCTCACACTCATCATTATTCGGACAAAAGAAGATACTGAGTGTATATATCGGCGGTGGAACGCCTGCGATGCTGTCTCCCGAGCAGATAATTCTTGTGGCAGATACGCTGAGAGCTTCATATGATATTCCCGATGGTGTTGAGTTTACAATAGAAGCAGGTAGACCCGATGCGATAACAAAGGAAAAGCTTGAAGCAATGAAGCGTGTCGGAGCTAACAGAATAAGCATCAACCCACAAACTACAGATAATGATATCCTTCGTGTGATCGGCAGACGTCATACTGCGGAGGATATATTCAGAGCCTATAAGGATGCAAGGAATATTGGCTTTGACAGCATAAATATGGATATAATAGCAGGGCTTCCGCAGAAAAAGGCAGACGATGATGGTATCTCCGGCTTTATGAAGACTATAGATGACGTGATATCGCTGGAACCTGAGAATATTACGGTGCATACGCTTGCGGTAAAGAGAGGCTCGACACTCCACGAGCATATGCTGCAAATTCCGAGGAGTGAAGCTGTTTCGGAGATGCTCGACTATGCTGAACGACGTCTTACATCGCTGGATTACAGTCCATACTATCTGTATCGTCAAAAGTATATGACGGGAAACATGGAAAATATCGGCTGGTCAAAAGCAGGTCATGACAGCATATATAACATATGTATGATGGAGGAGCTTTGCGATATAATATCATTTGGAGCAGGGGGCGTAAGTAAGCTTACGGATGGTCGCAGCTTGAAGAGAATATATAATCATAAGTATGCACAGGAGTATATCGATAATATAGATGAGATGATAAGGCGTAAATGTGACTGTTAGTCTGGAAAGAGGACATTGAGAATGAAAACAACGGGTAAGAATGACAGAGAATACAGACACTATAAAGATATAAACTATATAAACAGCCGTGTGAAAAATGACTTAAATGGTTTTATATTTGAATGTGAGGATGATTACGAGAAAGATATAGCTTATACTGCCGGGTATATTGCATCACGTATGGAGCATAGCAGAGTAGTGATGCTCTCAGGACCGAGTGCATCCGGTAAGACTACAAGTGCAGGAAAGCTGTCGAAGGCTCTTGCGGATCATGGAATAAGAGCGCACATGCTTTCTATGGATAACTACTTTCTCTCACGCTCTCTTTTTGATGAAAAGATCGATTTTGAATCACCGAAGAGACTGGATATCCCGCTTCTTCAAAAGCATATAACGGCACTTTCGGAGGATACGGAGATCGAGGTCCCGGAATATGATTTTCTGACAGGTACGAGAAAAAAGGATCCGATATCACTTAAGATAAATCGCGATGAGGTCGTAATATTCGAGGGCATACATGCACTGAATGATATGTTTATAGAAAAGGTAGGAAGAAGACCTACGAGTGTGTACGTAAGCCCGAGAATGAGAGTGACCAAAAATGACAGAGTGATACTGCCTCCTGAGTCGCTGAGATTCCTGAGAAGAAGTGTGCGTGATAAAAGATGCAGAGGAGCGAGCTTTGAACGTACGCTTGATCTGTGGAGGAATGTGAGAAAAGGCGAAGCGGAGCACATAATGCCGAATAAATGGAGAGCGGATATAGTGATAGATACTACGCTTGAATACGAGATAGGTGTGCTAAAGGAAGCAGCTGTGAAAAATATCGGAAAAATACTTGAGAGCGGAAGCATCAACGGATGGGATCATGGAATGTCGGAGCTACCGGAAGTATTAAAAAAATTCCATGATATATCGTCTGAATGTGTGCCGAAGCAGTCACTTTTAAGGGAATTTATCGGAAGTACTGATTAAAAATAGTAAAATGTCTTTAAATTAAAACAAAATCTATTGATTTATAAAAGGATATGGTATATAATAACGCTATAAAGCATAAAAAGTAAAGGAGTGCAAATTATGGACGCAAAGATCAAAGAATATATCAATAAGATAAAGGCAGGCGCTGTAAGTGCAGGTAAGGTAGCAGGCAAGACAGCAAATGACGTTGCAAAGCAGGCAAAGCTCAATATCAAGATATTTGATACGAATACAGAGATCGATGTGATATACAAGGATATTGGTAAGCTGGTATATGATGTTCATCTCGGCGAGGAGGTCAGCAACGAGGCGATCGAGGCTATGCTGACATCCATTGACAGCAAGAAGGAGCTTATAAATGAGCTTAAAGCAGAGCTTGCCGAGCTGAAAAATGTACTTGTTTGTCCGGTATGCGGCAAAGAGGTCGCAAAATCATGCTCTTTCTGTTCTGAATGCGGTGCAAAGATAGAAAAGGAAGAGTGCAAGTGCGAAGCAGAAGCAGACAGCTGCTGCGAGGAAGAAGCATCCGAGTGCTGCTGTGAAGAAAAAGCAGACGAATGCTGCTGCGAAGAAAAGATGGAAGAGTGCTGCTGTGAAGAAGCTGAAGCTTCCGAGAATTGTTGCTGCTGCGAGTGCGAAGCAGAAGAGAAAAAGGACGAATAATAAAATTTTTAATGGCGATTTGGTATACCCATGCCGGTTATTGCCGAAAGGCGGTGACCGGCACTCGCCATATCGTTATACTTATTTAAGAGGTAGAATATGGAGTTATTGTTTCACGATGTAACTGCTGTTACAATGGACTGTGAGTCGGACGTAAGAGTGTCCGAACATATGTATATTGGCATAGAAAATGGAAAAATTACATATTTATCCGATAAAGAGCCCACTGAAGCTCCGGAAAAGATCATATGCGGTGAGAATCTGGTTGTTATTCCGGGACTTATAAACATGCATTCACATATCGCGATGACAAGACTTCGCGGCTGTGCAAATGATATGCCATTAGAGGAATGGCTTTTTGACAATATATTCAAGAGAGAGGCTTTGCTCACGCCGGAGGATATATACTACGGCTCACTTCTCGGTATGCTTGAATCGGTATCTACGGGAACGGTCGCATTGTGTGATATGTATTCACGCCCCGATTCCATCTCAAAGGCTGCCGAAAAAATAGGTATAAGACTCAGCATCACAAATGCGATAACGTCATTTGATGAGGATGAGGATCTGTTTAAAAATAATGCTACGATAGAAAATACGCAAATAATAAAAAAATACAAGGACAGCCGCTATGTAGACGGAATGAATGGCATACACGGTGTATATACGAGCTATCCGCGTGCATGGCAGCACATAAGAGATATGTCGCTTGAGAATGGCAGACCGTTGAGCGTACATATTTCGGAGACAAAAACAGAGCATGAAAACAGCATAGCAAAATATGGAAGCACACCGCTGAAAGCACTTGACGATAATGGTGTGCTTGACGTCCCGGTGATCGCCGCTCACTGCGTATGGGTGAGCGATGACGATATGAAGCTGATGAAGGAAAAGAATGTGACAGTGGTCCACTGTCCCTCAAGCAATATGATACTTGCGAGCGGTGTTGCGAGAGTGAAAAAAATGCTGGATATGGGCATAAACGTATCGCTCGGCACAGACGGTGCTGCCTCAAATAACAGCCTTGACATGTTTGCGGAGATGAAGCTTGCATCGCTGCTGCAAAAGGGAATATCTCTTGACGCTGCGGCAATAAGCGCATATGATGTACTTAAAATGGCTACGGTAAACGGTGCTAATGCTATGGGTATAAAGAGCGGAATGATAAAGGTAGGCTATAATGCCGATTTGGCTGTTTTGGATTTCAGCAGAATAGGTCTTACGCCCTGTTACGATGTGATAAATAATATTGTTTACTCAGCACATGGAAGCGATGTTGTAATGACCGTCATTGACGGAAAGATCGTATATGATCATGGTAGCTTCAGTGCTGATATAGATGTTGATGAGTTAAGGAAAATAATTCGTGACAGCATAAATTAGGAGGTAGTACTTCGTGGCGAAGGAGAAAAAGCAAAGCTTCCTGCAGGGAGCACTTGTACTTGTAATTGCGAATGCACTGGTAAAGGTTATCGGAGCAATATTTAAGATACCTTTGGATAATCTTATAGGTGCAGATGGTATGGGTCTGTTCCTTGTGGCGTATTATCTGTACAATATGATGTTCGTGCTGTCTACAGCAGGTCTCCCGGTAGCAGTATCACGTATGGTTGCAGAATCTAACGCACTTGGAAAAGGTGCGGAGGTAAAGAAGATAGTAAGAGTAGCTCTCGGTATGTTTCTGACTATCGGTGCAGCCTGTTCGATCGCAATGTTTATCGGTGCGAGATTTTATGTTGAATCGGTTCAGAATACAAGAGCATTTTACAGTGTGCTTGCTATTGCTCCGGCGGTATTCTTCGTAGCGATAATGTCGGTTTACAGAGGCTATTACCAGGGTATATCAAACATGTATCCTACGGCAATATCTCAGGTGATCGAGGCGTTAAGTAAGCTGCTTCTCGGATACACATTCGCTTACTTACTGTTGAAATCAGGCTACGGTGTGGAGATCGCCGCTGCCGGTGCTATTGCCGGAGTTACGCTCGGAACTGTATTCGGAGCATTATATCTTGCGGTAAAGAAGCACAGAAACAAAGAGACTCTCCCAAGCTATAACAGCGAGTGTCGCTCTGCGAGTGAGCTTGCAAAAAAGCTTATAACGATAGCGATACCGATCACTATAGGCTCTGCTGTTCTGTCCGTAACAAATCTTATAGATACGGGCGTTGTAATGACAAGACTGCAAAGCATAGGCTTCAGTGAAAATGAGGCAAATGTGCTTTACGGCTTATATTCAAATAAAGCTGTCAGCCTTATGACGATGCCGCAGACGCTGATAACGGCGTTCACGGTAAGTCTGATCCCTGTGATCGCCGGCTCTAACGCAAAAAAAGATTATGTAAAAGCGTCAAAGACCGCAGATTCCGCACTGCGTTGTACATGTATGATCGCACTTCCGTGTGCTGTAGGTCTCGGTACACTGGCGTGGCCGATATTGAATCTGCTGTTTACAAATACGGATGAGGTCAATCTTGCAGCTCCGCTTCTGAGGATGCTGTCCCCGGCGGTGGTATTTGTTGCTATAGTTTCCGTTACAAATGCGATAATGCAGGCGGCAGGAAAGGAACGTCTTACGGTCGTATCTATGTTGGTAGGCTGTGTAGTCAAGCTGACATGCAATTATATACTTGTAGGAACTCCATCAATCAATATCTCCGGTGCTCCCATAGGTACGCTTTGCTGCTATGCATCCATTGCCATAATGAACCTGGTGATACTTTTTACAAAAACAAGTATCGCACCGAAAAACTGGGCATCACTTATTAAGCCGTTGCTTTCTGCTGCGATTATGGGCGTATGTACATATTTTGCATATGGACTGCTTGAGACTGTTGTGGGAGCAAAGCTCGGAGTATGCGTTGCGATAGTTATTGCCGTAATAGTATATTTCGGACTGATGGTACTTATAAAGGGTATCTATAAGGAAGATGTATTGATGCTTCCGAAGGGCGAAAAGATCGCAAAATTATTGAGATTATAATAAATTTACGAAAAAGCTATTGCAAGGAATAGAAAAATATGATAAATTTTGAGTATAAAGAAAAATACGGATTTTATGATCTTGTGAACATTATAAAAATACTTCGCGGAGAGGGCGGCTGCCCATGGGATATCGAGCAGACTCACGAGAGTATACGACGCAATTTCATAGAGGAGACATATGAGGCTATAGAGGCCATAGATACGAAAAATACGGAGCTTCTGAGGGAAGAGCTTGGAGATGTTATGCTTCAGGTAGTATTCCATGCAGGCATAGAAAACGATGCAGGTAATTTTGATATAGACGATGTCTGCGACAAGGAATGCCGCAAAATGATATTCAGACATCCTCATATATTCGGAAATGTTAAAGCCGATACCTCGGAAGAAGTGTTGAAAAACTGGGACGAGATCAAAAAAAGAGAGAAAGGTCAGAAAACACAGGCTGAGACTCTGGATTCCATATCAAAGAGTATGCCGGCTCTCATGCGTGCGGATAAGGTCGTATCCAAAGCGTTGAAAATGGGCTACAGCAGAGAGTTTGATTTATCCGACTTGTCTACGGAAAAGGGGATCGGTGAGGCGCTTTTGGCGATAGTAGCTGCCGCAAGGAAGATCAAGGCAGACCCGGAGCAGCTGTTATACAATGCTACCGAGAGCTACATAGAAGAGTTTAAGGCTCAGGAGAAATAGAATGCGAATAGATAAATTTTTAAAGGTATCACGACTTATAAAACGACGTACAGTTGCCAATGCCGCTTGCGATAATGAAAAAATTGTTGTAAACGGACGTCAGGTAAAGGCTTCATACCAGGTCAAGGTCGGCGATATAGTTGAAATAACCTTTGGTGAGCGGACGGTCAAGGTAGAGATACTGAATGTTGCGGAGCATGTAACTAAGGACGGAGCGTCGGCTCTTTACAGAGAAATAGTGTAAACGACAAGCATTAAAGAAAGCATTTTGGCATATATATTTCGTATAAAGATCAAGGAGGATATATTATGCCGAATGTAAATTACGAAAAGTCTCACAATATTATACTGGAAAACAGAAATAAGCTGAGTATTTCCGGGGTAGAGGACGTTGAAAGCTTTGACGAGAAGGAGATATCGCTTTATACATCGCAGGGACGACTGCTGATAACAGGTGATGATCTGAAGGTAGATAAGCTTAGCGTAGAAGAGGGAGAACTGACGGTAAGCGGAAGACTTGATTCGTTTGAGTACAGCGGTGATAACGACAGAAGATCGTTTCTTTCAAAGCTGTTCGGATGAATAATATGATCGTACCGTCTGCCGTGATGACGGCAATGTATTTTGCCGCATGTATTATCGGCTTTGTACTCGGATTTGTGTATGATCTGCTGAGCTTTATAAGAGCAGGGACGCCAAAGGTGTTTTCTCTTATATCAGATATGCTGTTTTCGATAATATGTGCAGGAAGTGTAGTATATTTTACGATAGCTGTATGCAATGGTGAATTGAGGATATACAATATTATCGGCTTTATACTTGGTGCGGCTGTGTATAGCTTAACGAGCAGGAGTATAAAGAGGTCGGTAAAAAGACTGCGGAGAACAAAGGACAGCTGAAAGGATATATTAAAATGAAAAAGAAAAAGTCAGGCTTTATAATAAAAGTAGTTCTTGGCTTATTTGCAGCTTATGCAGTAGTAAATCTTATTACGATCCAGTTTGATATACGAGAGAAGCAGTCGGAGCTCGATAAGTTGGAGAGTGAGATACAGTCTGTCACTCTGAAAAACCAGCAGCTCACGGAGACGATGAAAACGGAATTGACTGATGATGAAATTGCGGATATAGCAAGGGAAAAGCTCGGTTTTTCTCTGCCCGGAGAGCGTATATTTGTTGATATAACAGGAAAATAATAAACAAAAGAAGTGTTTGAAAGAAATTTCAAACTCCGTTTTTGTGATTTGATACGGGTTTGCCCGAATTTTGCTATCACAAATTCCGAAATAAGGAGGTCGCTTTGCAAAAGCAAAGCATAGACGTAAATATGGAAGTAGTCATCGGCGCGGTATTAGAAGGAAAAGTGTCCGGAATCACAAAATTTGGTGCGTTTGTAACATTGGAGAACGGCGTCACGGGCTTAGTGCATATATCCGAGGTCGCCAATACATATGTCAGTGATATAAAAGAGCATCTTAAGGAAGGTCAGACAGTCAAGGTAAAGGTCATAGACATTAAGGATGGAAAGATAAATCTTTCTATAAAAAAAGCAGCACCACCGCCACCGAGACCGCAAAGGGATACTACAGAGGATAGACAGCCGAAGAATCAGTGGACGCAGTCTGCTCCTAAGGAACAGACCTTTGAGGATAAGCTCAAGCTGTTCATGCAGGACAGCGACAGTCGTATATCCGGTTTAAAGAATCTTCAAGGGAAAAACCGCACGCCGAGAAGAGGACGTCAGAGATAAAAAAGCGCAGGTCGTTTTGTATTCCTGCTCGGAATAAAAATGACCTGCAAAAATGGTGGGTTATGGGGATACGAGATGTCGTTCAACTGCATAACTATAATAGCATTAATGAGCCGCCGATACTGTCAAAAGCTGTCGAGTGGCTAAAATTTTTTACAGTTTTTTCAGGAGATACTATATGACTGAAGAAAAGATATATGATATATTGATAATCGGTGCAGGACCGGCAGGCTTGGCAGCTTCCATATACGGTGCTCGTGCAGGACACAGCGTGCTTACGGTGGAAAGACTGTTTGACGGAGGTCAGATGGCGCTGACATATGAGGTCGAAAATTATCCCGGAGCAGTGAAAACAGACGGAATAACACTTGCCACTACGATAAAGAAGCAGGCAAAGTATTTCGGTGCTGAGTTTGAAAATGTAGATATAAAGAAGCTTGAATATAAGGACGATATATGGATAGCACACACGGGAAATAAGCTTATAAGAGCTAAAACGGTGATCGCAGCAATGGGAGCGGAGCGAAAAAAGCTCGGCTGTATAGGTGAAAAGCAGCTCGCAGGTCGTGGAGTATCCTACTGTGCCACATGCGACGGTGGATTTTTCCAAGATAAGACAGTTGCAGTGGTCGGCGGAGGCGATGTAGCTGTAGAGGATGCGATATATCTGTCTGCGATATGTAAAAAGGTGTATGTTATCCATAGACGAAATGAGTTTCGTGCGTCGAAAAATCTCGTTGAGCGGATGCTGAAAAACGCAAATACGGAGATCATGACACCGTATATTGTAGATGAGATCGGCGGTGATACAAAGGTGAGCTCGATTGGATTGCGAAATGCAGAAAATCGGGATAAGATGACGTTAGCTGTTGACGGAGTCTTTGTCGCCGTCGGTAATACACCTAAGAGTGAGCTGTTAAGAGGCTTGACAGAGCTTGACGCTAATGGATATGCTACGGCAGGTGAGGATTGCAAGGCAGACATGCCGGGGCTATTTGTAGCAGGAGACTTAAGAAGAAAGGCACTGTATCAGATCGTCACGGCAGCAGCAGACGGTGCAGTTGCAGCTTCTGCCGCATGTGAATATGTGAGCAGCATGGAGGATGCATAAGAATGAAGATAATCAATGCTAAAATATATACAATGTCGGATGTCGGTATTATCGAGAACGGCTTTGTGGAATATGATAACGGTAAAATAATCGCAGTGGGCGATATGTCGAAGTGTAAAAAGGATGGAGAGATGCTTGATGCGTGCGGCATGTACGTGCTGCCCGGACTCGTGGACGCTCATACCCATATTGGAATATGGGAGGAATGCCTCGGACAGGAGGGCGACGATACGAATGAGGAGTCCGATACGAACACATCGAATATTCGTGCGATAGATGGCATAAATTCGAGAGATATATCCTTTGCCGATGCTTTAAAAGCAGGCGTTACGACAGTTATATCAGGCCCCGGCAGCGCTAATCCTATTGGCGGACAGTTCGTAGCGATGAAGACCTATGGAGATTATATAGATGAGATGATCGTGAAAGCTCCTGCTCATATGAAGCTTGCACTGGGCGAAAATCCCAAGAAGGTGTACGGAGAAAAGGAAAATGCACCCATCACAAGAATGGCTACAGCTGCGATAATACGTGAAAATCTGATGAAGGCACGAGAATACAGCGAAAAGCTCGAACGTGCATGCGAGGATGAGGACTCCGATAAGCCGGATTATGATATGAAGCTCGAAGCGCTTGTACCTGTCATAAAGGGAGAATTGCCTGTACATTTTCATGCACATCGTGCCGATGATATCATTACGGCTCTGAGGATCGCAAAGGAATTCGATCTGAAATTTGCGATCGTTCACGGTACGGAAAGCATGTATGCTACAAAAGCACTTGAGAAATTCAAGGATAGTAAAAAGTTCCTGGGAGTAGTGGCAGGGCCACTGCTGGGAACGCGGTCAAAGCCGGAGCTGTCAAATATGACGTTTGATATGCCTGCGATAATATCAAAATGCGGTATAAACACAGCTCTTTGCACAGATCATCAGGTGATCCCGGAGGAATACCTGATGCTGTGTGCCGCTCTTGCGAAAAAGCACGGAATGAGTGAGCTTGATGCGATCGCAGCTGTTACGATAAATGCCGCAAAAACAGTGGAAATAGAAGACAGAGTCGGCTCTATTGAGGTCGGAAAGGATGCGGATATCGCCATATATGACAGACATCCGTTTGATATATTCAGTGAGACGGTCAGAGTTATCGTGAACGGCGAGACTGCTTACGAGAGATGCTAATAGTATTCTTTATCCAAGTGCGAAGATACAAGACTGATATGATAGCCCTTGTTGGTATCAGCACATCGAAGGACGATGTTCCCGGACATGGTGCCATCGATGACTGATGGTATATTTCCGGCAATGCTTTTCATACGCTTTGAGGACATCGGATAATATTCGGATACTACACAGACAGACGGCGTGAGCTTTTGCACCGAGCCGGGCAGCTCATGTGATGAGTAGTAGCTTCCGGCAGCGACAACGGTCGTATGCGGATAGCCTATATCGTATAACGCTTTGCCAAGCACCTCAGGTGTCAGAGCGCCGGGTGCGAGCAGTGACAGTGTGCCGTGCTGAAGCCTGACGAACAGGCGACTGTCATATGCACCGATATAGTATGATATATCCCCTGTATTCCTGCTGCACGATGATGAAATGAATTCTATATCAATATCCTTAGCTGTAATTTCCTTTAATTTTTCTGCCTCCTGCGAGTTGCCTGCGGGAGGCATTATTATTTTATCTACATCTACAGTGTCAAGAAGCTCGGTCACGCTTTTTATACTGCCGGAGCGATAGTCGGTGATGATAAGCAGATCTACCTTTTCAGCCATTATCCTGTCAAGATACGTTGCCGCATCGTAGCTTGTGGAATATCCGCCGCAGTTTATCATTATCGTATGTGTATCGTCATGCATAATGACGCACTGTGCTCCCTGAGAGTCAAGTATTGCAGTGTATGTCGAGTGTGATCTGTCATACCATTCGCAGAATACGGTGACACATACACATATGGCACATGCAGCTGCGATATATCTGAAATTTATCGATATTTTACGATCCTTACGCTGCCTTAATATGATATATATCGCAAATATTATGTAGATGCAGAAGAAAAGTGATACCGTATATACACTGTCAACGGAATATTTTGCAAATCGAAGCTCTGCAAGGGAAAATGTGATGAATTCTATAAATTTGTATATCGGCTCGAGAAGCACTCCCAAGAGACTGCCGAGTGACGGTGAAATATACGATAGCGATGTAGAGATCAGACCTCCGAAGAATAGGAGCTCGAATGGAAATAGCAAAAGAAGATTCGCAAGCGGAGATATGATGGAAACGGTATGAAATGTAATGATGAGTATTGGAGTAGAAAGAAATAATGCGGCAAATGTAGAACCAATCACCGAAGCAAATGAGGATATCAGCTTTTGAATGAGACGATTCTCGATATCTGAAAACGGCTTCATTATTGCTGTCATTATCGGATTTGAGTAGAGTATCAAGCCGAGTGTTGCACTGAAGGAGAGCCACAGTGATACATCACATATGGCAAAC
Organism: uncultured Oscillospiraceae bacterium; assembly: GCA_964461815.1. GTDB lineage: Bacteria > Bacillota > Clostridia > Oscillospirales > QAMX01 > JAAZBA01. Next base: position 84,862 of record CAYWVF010000006.1, on the reverse strand, counting down.
GGATTCAGAAGTAGGATGAATATCAATGCGAAGAAGAGACTGCTTTTTGTGTCAGGCTCACGTTTGACAATAAATGACAGCAGAAGTATTAGCTGCATTATCAGTGCTCTGACAGCGGCGGCAGGTGCACCGGCAACGAGCGTGAATAATATGAGTATAGGGATCGCCACAAACGGCCCAATACTTAGACCGAAAATGAGTAGCAGTAGGTTTGATATGAACGAAACATGCATACCTGACACGGAGATAATGTGTGATAGACCTATATCACTGATAGAATCGGAAAACTCACGAGACAGCTGAGAATCGTCGCCGAGGAGAAGTGCTGTAACAAGTGCTGAATTTTCTTCGCTTGGAAGTATCTCCTTTATCTGCTTCTTCATATCAGAAGAAATATGGAGAGGAAGCGACCAAATAGGATATGTATCGGGTGATAGAATATCGGCACTACTTTCGGCTACTGCGGTAAGATATATACCTCGGCTTTTGTAGTGACGCAGTGCATCAAAGTTATCATATGTGTTCGGGACTTTAAGTGAGGCTGATATGCTTATATTGTCACCGGGAACAGCATGTATTTCTTCGTCGAGATAGAGAATGATTTTAAACGGCAGCTTGATCTGCTCATCGTTAATAGAAGAGACTCTTACTATGACACGAGTGCCGTCCCTATCAGGCTCAGATGCGACTGCACCGCTGATCTGTGCAGAGCTGCCTGCGTATGCCAGCGCAGGTTCGTACACAATAGATGAGTATGCAATGAACAGCAGGACACCGAAAATACAGCCGATGAACGCAGCCGTAATGCGTTCGCTTTTAACGTTGCGTTTACGTGCGATATATCGACATAATATGAATATCGGAACGGCAGACAATGTAAATAAGAAGATAGATGTGCCGGATAGAAAATATTCCAGTAATACCAGCGATAATGCCATTGCGGATGCAAAGGGTATAAGCACAGCGTCACCTCCGTTTATAGCCGTATACGGACTGTAAATACTATATGGTAAATATATCATATATTGCAATATATTGCAAGACTACGCCAATGACGAATGGAAATAAAAATGATCTTATTTTCAAAAGCATGGAATTGAATTTGTCATATCGGTATGCTATAATTATAAAGTGGACTCAAAGTTGTATCTTCGTCATAATTTGTAAAATATTGCAATATAATATGTTTACGGAGGTGCAGCTATGAGTGCGTTAAAGCATATAAGACCGTATGATCACACGAGACGGCGGTTGGTGATACTTGCGATCAGATTTTCGTTGTTTGTGTTGGCATTGGGGATCATACTTTTTGCCGCCGATGCAAAGCTACGGCCTGCTGTCAGAGAATATGCACTCTCACGTGCATCGTATCTTGCGACAAAGGCGATAAATGACGCAGTAAACGAGGAACTGGAGAAGGATGGCCCGGAATATTTGGATCTGGTGACGCTTGAAAAGGATGATTCGGGTAGAGTGACTGCTCTTCACACGAACATTATAAAGGTGAACAGTCTAAAGGCACGCATGTCGAATATAATAATCGAGGAATTGAGTGATCTTGACAGCTCGCAGATATCCGTACCGTTGGGAAATGCAACAGGCATAGACTTTTTGAGTGGTAAGGGACCTCAGATAGACGTGGAGATAATACCGCTCGGAAGTGCAGCTGCCGATTTTAAGAGTGCATTCAGCTCGGCAGGTATCAATCAGACAAGACACAGGATCACGATGGAAATAAGTGCGGATATCACTGTGCTTTTACCACGTGATGCGGTGACTCAGACTGTTACTACACAGGTGAATGTAGCGGAAACGATAATCGTAGGTGTTGTCCCGGATTCTTATACTAATATCGAGGATGACAGAAGCGCAGAGGAAAAGGTAATAGATTTTACACTGGGATAATTGAGGAAATGATATGAGAGAAAAATACGAGGCTCTGAAAAATGAACTGATACGTCTTGGCAAGCTGTATTATGTAGAAGACTCACCTGAGGTTTCCGATTACGAGTATGATATGAAAATGCAGGAGCTTAAAGCTATGGAGGAAGAAAACCCGGAGCTTATAGCTCCAGACTCACCGACTCAGCGTGTAGGTGGAACGGCACTAAAGGGCTTTGAAAGCTACAGACATGGCGTACCGCTTTTGAGTATCAATGATGTGTTTGATCTTGACGAGGTGAGAGCCTTTGATAAGAGAGTGAAAGCATCGGGAAATACAGAGTATGTGGTCGAATATAAGATCGATGGACTTTCCGTAGCACTGGAATATATAGACGGTATATTCATCAGCGGCGGCACACGCGGTGATGGTGAGATAGGTGAGAATGTCACGGAAAATTTGAAGACAATACACTCTATCCCACTGAAAATAGAAAATGCACCTCACAGACTGGTAGTACGAGGTGAGGTGTACATGACTAAGAAAAGCTTTGAGAAGCTTAATGAGGATCGTGCGAAAAAAGGTGAGCCGCTGTTTGCAAATCCAAGAAATGCCGCAGCGGGATCTCTGCGACAGCTCGACAGCAAAATAACAGCCAAACGTAGGCTGGATATTTTCTGCTTCAATATCTTGGAGATCGACGGAGCTGTGAGCCTGACAACACACAAGGAGAATTTAGATTATTTGAGATCACTTGGCTTTAAAGTTAGCCCGGAGTATAATACCTTTACAGATATAGATGATGCATGTAATGAGATACTCAGACTGGGTGAGATGCGCTCCTCACTGCCGTTTGATATCGACGGAGCTGTAGTCAAGGTAAACGACCTGGCACTGAGAACTGTTTTGGGCAGATCGGCGAAAGCACCTCGATGGGAGATAGCCTATAAATATCCGCCGGAGATAGCAAAAACAAAGCTTATTGATGTTACGATATCCGTAGGGCGAACGGGTGTGCTGACTCCTACTGCCGTGCTTGAGCCGGTAAGACTTGCCGGTACGACTGTAGGTAAGGCTTCGCTCCATAATCTGGACTATATAAGAGCCAAGGATGTGAGGATCGGTGATACGATACTTATCCGTAAAGCCGGAGATATCATACCTGAGGTGGTGGAGACGGTAAAGGAGCTGCGACCGGAGGGCACTGTCGAGTTTGATATGCCTAAGGTATGCCCGGAATGCGGTTCACCGGTTGTTCGAGACGAGGATGAAGCAGCATACAGATGCATTGGTGCTGATTGCCCGGCACAGCTTCTGCGTAATCTTACACATTTTGCTTCAAGAGATGCTATGGATATAGATGGGCTCGGCCCGGCGGTCATGGCTGCGTTGGTGAATGAGGGTCTTGTTCACAGTGCGGCGGATCTGTATGCGCTGAAGGTCGAGCAGGTGGAGCCGTTGGAGCGAATGGGTAAAAAATCAGCGGAAAATCTGATAAACTCGATTGAGCAGAGCAGGGAAAGAGGTCTTGCCAGACTGTTGTTTGCATTTGGAATACGGCAGGTCGGCGCTAAAGCTTCTAAGGTATTGGCAATGCAGTTCGGCGATCTGGATAGTCTGCTTAATACAGGGATCGAGGAGCTGACACAGATACCCGACATAGGCAGCATTACAGCCGAAAATATTGTGGAGTGGTTCAGACAGGAAAAATCACAGGAGCTTATCAAAAAGCTGAGGCAGTACGATGTTTCTATGACCTCCACTGAGAAAGTGTCTGAGGATAGACGCTTTGAGGGAAAAACATTTGTGCTTACAGGCACGCTCGAAAGCTTTACCAGAGATGAGGCTGCCGAAATAATAGAGCGTTTTGGCGGAAAGTCAAGCGGCTCGGTATCGAAAAAAACGTCATATGTGCTTGCAGGTGAGGCCGCAGGGTCAAAGCTGAAAAAAGCACAAGATTTAAACATTCCGATCATTACCGAGGATGAATTTAAAAATATGATATCATAAGGAAAACTGCGAATATGAGCATGTGCTCGTATTCGCAGTTTTTTTTCAGAACTCTCTTTTTTTGTAAAACTTAACGGACAATATCCATGAGACAACGTACAGGATCACCGAAGCAACGAAAAAGAGCATCAAATATGAATTGCCATTCGAGGCAGCTGCCTGACTGAGCTCCGAAAGATCAAAACTTTCGGAGTTTATTGTTATGAGAGCACATGATGCTCCTATTACAACATAATAAAGTATCCGTCCTTTTTCCGTACCGAATTTGAAAATAAACGGCAGGGTGAATGCAGGAGGCAGCAAACTAATGGCAAAAAGCTGAAGAATGAGAAAAATAAGATCGTTTGCGCTGTAGACCGAGCCTGTGCAGAGCTTATAAAGCTGTGCAGCGGTAATTATAATAATTGAGATCACGCTTGCCAGAAGACCGATAATATACTTAGCGGAAACCTGTTTGGCTTTGCTGTAGGGGAGAGCAGCGCTGTAAGTACACCACTTTTCACGTTCATCGTAGGATTGGAGCGTCATGGGAAGCATACTTGCTATAACACAAGGGTAAAAGAGAAATATGTTGTCAGAGGTGAAAGCGGAAATTATGCCGAAGGCTATTATCAGAATGAAAAAAGCTCGGCAGTATTTTGTGATAAGGTAAAAATCCTTGAGTAATAAGCCCTTCATATTATTTAGCCTCCTTGACCATAAATAGAAACAATTGCTCAATGTCGATAGGGAAAATATCAATATCGGCAGGAATGCTGTCCCTTGAAGCAATAGCCTCAATACCGTAGGGTGATTCTTTTATTCCTATAAGCTTTTCCGATGGGATGCGGAGGATATCTGACCTGCTGCATCGAATGATACCGTAGTGCTCTTTGAGTCTGTCCTTTTCCTCATAGAGCAGGAGCTTACCCTTATGCAGAAAAGCTATATAATCACATATCTTCTCGAGATCACTTATAATATGTGAGGAAATGAGGATGGAATGATTCTCATCACGTGTAAATTCGCTGAACATATCGATTATTTCGTCACGTATCACGGGATCGAGTCCGCTTGTAGCCTCATCCAGAATAAGAAGCTTTGCGTCATGCGACATGGCTATGGCGATGCCGAGCTTCATTCTCATGCCACGAGAATAGTCCTTGTATTTTTTCGTTTCCGGGATCGACAATTTGCGTAGATATTCGCTGTACAGGTCACTGTTCCAGTTTTTATACGTGTATTTCATAATGCTTCCGACCTGCTTTGCCGTAAGACAGGAGGATATGCCTACTTCGTCCAAAACAACACCTATATCCTCTTTTGTAAGCATAAAATTGTCACGATTATCCTTACCCAAAACAGTTATGCTTCCGCTGTCACGACTTATCACATCAAGTATCAGCTTTATTGTTGTGCTCTTACCGGCACCGTTTTCTCCTATCAGTCCCATAATACAGCCCATCGGCAGTGTAAGTGTGAGATGATCAAGTGTAAAATCCTTGTAGGATCTGCTCAGATCCTTTATTTCCAGTGCGTTCATTGTTCAGTCCTCCCAAATGCACTTCAGCATCTCTATCACATCATCACGACAGAGATCACAGGCGGCTGCAAGCTGTGCTATTTTTTCAATGTGCTCCTCTATTTTTTTTAGATTTTCCTCACGCAAAAGCTCTGTGTTTTTCGCAGCTACAAAGCAGCCTTTTGTAGATATCGTGTAAATAAACCCATCCTTCTCAAGCTCATCGTACGCACGCTTTGTTGTGATCACGCTGATCCTCAGATCCTTTGCGAGATTTCGTATGGATGGCAGAGCTTCATTTTCTTGTAGCGCACCGCTGATGATTTGAGCTTTTATTTGAGTGTATATCTGATCGTATATTGGTGCGTTGCTTTTGTTGTCAATGAAAAGAGTCATTTCTCACCTCTTGAATTATTGTATATATACAGTATATACAATAATAACAGATTTGTCAAGACCTGATACAAAAAAGCTTACTCTGAGCTTAATATTTTTGTGTTCTAAACAGGACAAGTATTAAATAGAATTGTATTGGGTGAGATAGATTTGAAAAGCTTTGAAACAGCACTTATGCCATTGCCGCAGGATATAAGGAATGCATTGCACAGCCTTGATGCAGGAGTAAAAATAAAGGCAGAGGAAATACGACTTCGTTCCGGACGATGCGTATGCATACTGTCGAGCGGCAGAGAATATATCGTCATGCCGGAAAGACGTGTGACTGCACAGGATATTGCGCTTGTGATAGAAAATGCGACACGATCATCAATACACAGCGCTGCCGACGGTCTTCGTTCCGGCTTTGTAACGATGGAGCACGGACATAGAATAGGTGTGTGTGGTACGGCAGTAATGAAGAATAACGAAATAAGTATGCTGCGGTCATTTTCTTCTGTGAATATCAGAGTCGCAAGACAGATAAAGGGTGCGGCAGATGGAATAATAGCACAGCTCGGGAATGAAAGTACGTTGATAATATCAGCTCCCGGAGGAGGCAAAACGACTCTTTTGCGTGATATCGTAAGACAAATGTCGGATGCGGGAGTAAAATGCGCGATATGTGATGAGAGAGGTGAGATAGCTGCGATGTATAGGGGCATACCTCAGTTTGATGTCGGAGCGCATACCGATATACTTGACGGAGCACCGAAAGCGGAGGGCATTATGCTGCTTTTGCGCTCGATGTCACCTCAGATCATAGCAGTAGACGAGATCACGGCAGCTGAGGACATAAAGGCAATAGAGCAAAGTGTGAATTGCTCGGTGAGGATTATCGCAACGGTACATGCCGAGAGTATAGATGAGCTTGAGCAGCGTGCCGTCATGAAAGACCTTATTGCAAAGGGTGTTTTTAAGCGTATCGTGACGATAGATATGATATCGGGAATAAGGAAAGTAGCCGTGTATAAGCTGTAAGGGGGATAATGCATGTATATCAAAGCAGTAGGTGTGTTGTGCGTGTCTATGTGCGGATTATTAACGGGTAATGCTGCGACGATGCGGCTAAAGGAACGCTTTGAGCGTATGGACGGTATAATATCTTCATTATCGAGGATAAAGGCGGAACTTGTGATGAATTTGACTCCTGTGCCGGACATTCTGCTGAAGCTGTCAAAAGCGGACGATAAATTGAGCACGTTGTTCGAGAAAATGTATTCCGAATATGATGCCGAAAACAAGGCGTTTTATGAAATATGGCAGGATAGCTTCTTTTCCTATACAGCAGAGCTTGGAGGCGAGACGATGCAGATACTTAACTCCGTGGGAGCTGTGCTTGGAAAATATGATATGCAAACACAGGTAAATGCTATAGATTATGCGCTTATCAGGCTTGAAAAGCAGCTGGAGGAGCTGAGAGAAGAATATATTAAGCAGGGCTCACTGTATAAAAAGCTCGGAGCTGCATTGGGGATCGGCATCTCGGTAATGCTTATGTAGAACATTTCGAAAAGCTGTGGTTCTAAGTGAGGACAAGTATAAATATAATAAACCGTATAAGCTTACGAGAGGAGAACAGTCATGAATGTAGACTTGATATTCAGGATAGCAGCGATTGGCATGATCGTAGCTGTATTAAATCAGCTGTTGATACGCTCCGGTCGTGAAGAACAGGCGATGATGACTACGATCGCAGGACTGATTGTAGTATTAATGATGCTGGTGCAAGAGATAAACGCTCTGTTCACAACGGTAAAGCGTGTATTTGGATTTTAATTATCATGGATATATTGGTCAAAGCAGCTGCGATAGCTATCATAGGGTGCATATTGGCGATCACACTGAAAAAGAATAATGCCGAGGCAGCAATAATGACATCCATTGCGGCTGCACTTGTGCTGTTTACTGCTGCGTTTCAATACATAGAAGTGATACGAGAATTTTGGACGGAGCTTACATCGGTGTCAGGCGAGATCGGACAGGTAGCAGAGCCGCTTATGAAGGTGATAGGCGTAAGCGTGGTGACAAAGGTAACGAGTGAGCTGTGCAGAGATAGCGGTGAGGGCGCATTAGCGGCAAAGATGGAGCTGTGCGGCAGTGCGGCATGTATAGTAGTAGCTCTTCCTCTTATGAACAGTGCACTGACGTTACTGGGAGAGCTCGTATGACAAGATGCATAAGGGCGATTATAATGATAGTTCTGGTGCTGCTGTCTATGATACCATACTCACTTGCGACAGAAAGTATATATGATATTTTAGATGTTGATTCGGTAGAGGACGCAGCTCCGAATTCGGTCAGATCACTGCTGGGGCATACGAAAATAGAGGATAACAGTGATTTCGGTGAATGTATAAAGAATGTATTCAAATCGGGACTAAGGTCGCTTAAGGATATAATAAAGGATTCTCTTCATGACAGTCTTAGTGTATTTGCAGCTCTGATGCTGTGTGCGGTGGCTGCAAGTATGACCGAAGCGTGCGGAAAGGGCGGCAAGGCTGTCGTGCTTGCAGGTACATTGGCGATAACGACGATCTCCGTAGGTGATCTTAATACGCTTTTGGGGCTCGGGAAAAATACGATAGAGGAGATGAACGTGTTTTCAAAGGCGTTACTTCCGGTATTGACGGCAGCAGGAACGGCCGCCGGAATACCTACCGCATCGGGACTGAGATATATTGCCATGTCGTTTATAAGTGATGCTATCATAAGCTCATTCAGTAAGCTTATGCTGCCTCTTGTATATGCATACGTTGCATTGTCGGCGGCAAATGCGGCTACGGGAAATGATGCACTCAGACGTTTGGCGACTATGATAAGGTGGCTTATGACTACATTTATCAAGCTCATACTGACTGTGTATACAGCGTATATGACACTCTGCGGTGTAATATCCGGCACAGCAGATGCCCTGACGCTGAAAACCGTAAAGCTCACTGTCTCGGGTGCGATACCGGTTGTGGGAGGTATTATATCGGATGCGGCAGACACAGTAATAACAGGTGCAAGGATCGCAAAAAACTCGATCGGAGTTTACGGTATGATATGTATTCTTGCTTCCTCGGTAGTTCCTTTTTTGAAGATCGGAGTACAATATCTGCTGTTTAAAGCCGTAGGAGTGTTTTCGGGTATATCGTGTCAAAGAGAGCTGAGTACACTTGTGGATGATATTGCAGGTGGTTTTGCACTGATCCTCGGAATGGTAGGCTCTGCTTCATCGATGCTCCTTGTCAGCATATTTTTATCTATTGCACATTTGGGGACGGGATGATAATGAAAAATATATTCAGTCAATGGATATCGGATGTAGTGATGATATCACTGCTTTCATCTATAGCATCTGCACTGTGTGAGAATATGAATGCAGCAAAAAGATCGATACCGATCATAACGACTGCCGCGCTGATGATCGTAACTGTTGTGCCGCTGAAAGGAAATGATATAAATGATTTGATACACATAGAGGATATGTTTGAGAATGAATATTTGTCGGACACATATGATAGGACAGCTGATGAATTGACAAAAAGAGTGACGACAGAACGACTTAGTGAGTATGCGGAGCGCAGACTTCGTGAAAACGGAGTTGACGGAAGCGTATATGTAGCGGTGAGCATGACGGACGAGGGGTATTATGCACCGTCCTATGCTGAGGTAAAGGGAGGGGAAGCAAGTGGTGAGGAAAAAAAGAAGCTATCGGTACTTTTGAAAAGTGAGCTGTCCTGCGATACGATCTACTGGGATGGTGAAAGACAATGAATATTTTTTCAAGCTGTGATCTTAAAAAAATAAGTTCATCAATATTGGAATTTTTAGCGAAATACAAGTATATAGTTATAATAGCTGTTCTGGGGCTTGCATTTCTGATGTGGCCGTCCGAAGATGATACTGTCGGGAACGATGACGGAAAGACTGTCATAACAAAGACTGTGTCAGATGATGAGGTGTACGATATGGAAGGTAAGCTGAGAAATATACTTGGCAGGATAGAAGGCGTCGGCAGGCTCGAGGTGAGCTTGACGCTGAAATGCGGAGTGGAGGTGCAGTATGCAGACGAGGTAAGTCAGAGCTCGCAGCAGAGGATGGAGGACGGAAAGTTGTCTCAGAGTGAGATAAATGAAGATTCTAAGGTGGTGGTATTACGCGACAAGGATGGAAACGAATCGGTAGCAGTGGTAAAGCAAATTTATCCGGAATATTTGGGCGCAGTGATAGTCTGCGATGGGGCAGACAGTGCGAGCGTCCGATTAAAGGTGACGAATGCGGTGTCAACGCTGACCGGCCTGAGCTCGGACAGAGTAAGCGTGGTGAAGATGAAATGAAAAAACAAAGAAATTGGAGGTTGGATTTTGTTATGAAAAAGAATGGTGCGGTCATTGCTGTTATTGTGCTGCTCTTATGTGTGGCTGTATATCTTAACTGGAGCTATAGCCGGGAGTTGGGTGACGATCTTGCTGTTTATGACGGTGATAATTACTTACAGTCTGCAATGGAGAGCGATGATGCGGTAAAGACAGGAACGGATGCAGACAGATTCGGAGAATATGACTGGGAAATGACCTCGGTATCCGATGACGGAACGAGTGACAGTCTCGGCGAGAGCTACAGTGTAGTAAATTCACGCACAGCAGAGTTCGCAGACTACTTTGATGAGACAAGACTGAGCAGGCAAACGACGAGAGATAATTCCATTGCACTCCTAAAGCAGACTATTGCGGATGAGAGCGCTTCCGATACGGCAAAGGCAGATGCGGAAAATCGCATAGCGCTTATAGCATCTAATGCGGTAAAGGAAGCACGCATAGAGAGCCTTGTGATCGCAAAGGGTTATTTAGACTGCGTTGCAATGGTAGATGATACGGGCGTGAGCGTAGTCCTGCTTCCGGAGGAGGAAGGACTGCAATCGACGGATGTCGCCAGAGTCAAGGACATAATCATTGCGGAGGCAGCTGTCAAGGCAGATATGATAAAGATAATCGAAGCATCGTAATAAACTCAGCGGTATAGCTTAAAAAAGGCTATGCCGCTGTTTGTTGTGAAAGATCCACAAGCATGACATACAAAAACTGACGAAATAAATAAAATGCAAATATTTATGCAATGCTTGAAAGAATGTGCTTGCAATTTCAAACATGGTGTGGTATAATACAGACAGTGAAACAGATAACTATGTTTAAGGAGGATATTTTATTATGGCAACAAAGAAAAAGGCTTCTGACTTCCGTTACAATACCGGCGAAACAAAAGTGCCGTGGGCTGCTGTCGGCGAGAATTACAATGCCGATGACCTCATGGACGTCGTAGAATTTCTTATGCAGGGCTCCGGAGCTGAATATGATGCAGCTATCGCAGCAGTTCGCGAAAAGGTAAATGCACTTGCTCAGGTAAGCGCACCTCCAGCAAAGCTTTCCCTTGATACAAAGGTTGCTCAGGTAGAGGACCAGATCGATGAATATCTCGGAACAGATGGTTGTGCATTCGTTCCTAACTGTACAGCAGGCTTTGAGATCGCTTATAAGTATGCAAATCTCGGCCCCGGCGATGAAGTTATCATCCCGGCTATCACATTTATCGCAACAATGGCTTATCCTCTTGCAGTCGGTGCAAAGGTAGTATTCTGTGATGTTGATCCTCGCACATTGAACCTTGATCCTAAGGACTTCGAGCGCAAGATCACACCTAAGACAAAGATGGTAGTTCCGGTTGATATCGGCGGATATCCCTGTGACTGGGATGAGATCATGAGAATCGCAAAGGAACATGATATTCTCGTTCTCGAGGATGCTGCTCATGGCTTCGGCGCAAGCTACAAGGGCAAGAAGCTCGGTACGATTGCTGACTTTGCAGGCTTCTCCATGCATGAAGTTAAGAACGTTACATCCTTCGGTGAAGGCGGTATCCTTACAACAACAGTTGATGCATTCCGTCCTTACATGAAGAGAGCTCGTTTCTTCGGTACAACATTTGAGAAGAAGATCAAGGATTGGCTCTATGACGTAGAGATGCTCCCGGGCAAATTCGGTCCCTTCGTAGCACTCAACGCTTCTCAGACAGAGATTCAGGCTGTTGGTCTTATGTCTCAGGTAAAGCGTAATGATGCTATCATTGCTGAGCGCCGCAAGAACGCTGAGTATCTTACAAAGCGCTTTGCAGAGAATGATGCTATCATTCCGCAGCTCCTTGATACAGATGAGATCCATCCGTCATATCACCTTTATCAGCTCCAGATCGACCCCGCAAAGGCCGGTGGAGACATCCAGGTTCTTAAGAGAAAGCTGGAAGAGAAGGGTGTTACAAGCATTCCTCACTTCGGACTTCTTTATCGTTTCGATATTATCAACAAGCTCGGTTACGATGTAGACGCTATCGCAGCAAGCTGCCCGAATGCAGAAGAAGTATTCTACAAGAGATTCACACATCTTCCTGTATACGATCTTACACAGGAGCAGTTTGAATATATGGCAGACGCAGTTCTTGAGAGCGTTGCAGAAATGCAGGCAGGTAAATAAGTTTAAATATTGCCGTATTTGATACGGTCAGCTATAAAGGCACTTTGCGGAAAGGCAAAGTGCCTTTTACTGTTTTGACTTGCCGTATTCATATGCCAAACAGATGCGATGTGCTCGTAAGAGTGTGAAAAATGAAGCAATAAAGAGCATGAGAAAGAAAACGCAAATAAAAAAAAGAAAAAAAGATTTAAATATTCATGAATATCACTTCACAACGGGAAAGAAATGTGCTAAAATATAATCTGAGTAGTGATGCACTGCAATAATTTTATATGACGAGGAATAAGATATGGAGATTTTACAAAATTTCATACTGTGCGTAAAAACAGCCTCGCTGATGGACGTGCTCGATATAGCTATCGTTGCTTTTTTAATATATAAAGCTCTTAAATTTATTCACGGAACAAGCTTTGCGAATGCGCTTAAGGGTGTATTTATCCTTGTGGTTATTATGATAGTGTCCGATGAAATAGGGCTCAACATAATAAATTTCGTATTGAGAAATACATTGCAGATAGGTCTTATCGCATTGCTTGTGCTGTTTCAGCCTGAGATACGCAAGGTGCTAGAGCAGATGGGCAATACAAAGATCACTCAGATATTAAAGCGTGAAACAGAGGAAACGGAAATACACAGCATGATCCGTGAGGTGGTGGATGCATGCAGCTCTATGTCATGGTCGAGGACAGGCGCTTTGATCGTATTTGAGAGAAAGACACGCATGGATGATATCATCACAGCTGCCACAATAGTAGATGCAAAGACTACAAGTGAGCTTGTAAAAAACATTTTCTTTGTAAAAGCTCCTCTTCACGACGGTGCAATGATCATCCGTGACGGAAGAGTATATGCCGCAGGCTGTGTACTGCCTCTCTCGGAAAATGAATCACTTGCAAAGGAGCTTGGCACAAGACACAGAGCCGGCATAGGAATAAGCGAACATACCGATGCGATATCTGTTATCGTTTCAGAGGAGACCGGCATAATAAGTACTGCCTCAAACGGACAGATAAAGCGTAATCTGTCTCCGGAATCACTGGAAAATCTTTTGAAGCGAGAGCTGATACCGGTCGAACCTGAAAAGGATGTTAAGAAAACCGTGAAGAAGATGCAGTCCATCTGGAAAGGACGGAGCAAATGATAGAGTGGATCAAAAAGTATAATGTAGTGATGAAGGCAGTGGCTATACTTACTGCGATCATATTGTGGTTCGTTGTAATACAGGCGGAAAATCCGGAGCGAAGCGTTGACTTTTACGGTATACCCATTGAGTTTATCGGACAACAGGAGCTTCTCGAAAAGCATGGGCTTGTAATGATAGGAAACACATCACAGGAGGTCAACCTGGAACTGAGCGGCTCTATTGCGGCTCTTACAGGCGTTTCACAGGAGGATATAACGATACGTGCCGATATATCCAAATTTACATCGGCAGGTGAATATAAAGTATCGTATGATATTTCCGCTATCGATCAGGTGGTCGTTAAGAGCAGGAATCCGAACAGGATAAACATAGTACTCGATGATGTTATTGAAAAGGAATTGGTGATCCTCGAGCCGAAGATCGACGGTAAGCTGGGCGATGATATAAGGATCGGAGAGGTAACGACAGCACCGAAGACGGTCACGATATCGGGTGCAAAAAGTGAGCTTGAAAATGCCGCAGCTGCACAGGTATCGGTAAACTCATCACGATTGTCTGACACCTATTCCGGTGCTCTGGATTATACGATCGTGGATGCCGACGGTAAAGAGGTCGTAGGAAATACGATAACAAAGATCGATAAAAAGATTAATATGGAGATCCCGGTACAGAAGGTAAAAACTGTACCGCTCGAAATCGAAATAACGAACGGTGCCGGTGCAAATGCAGAGGATGCCATTGTGAAGATCGAGCCGCAGAGTATTGATATTATCGGCAGTGTAAAAGATATAGACAAGGTCGAAAGGATCGTACTCGGCGAGATATCTCTTGATGATTTCATATTGTCTGCCGATGGTAAATTTGATATAGCTTTGCCGGAGGGAATTGAAGCCGTAAATGGAGAGAGCGAAGCTGAGTATCATATTTCCTTTAAGGATATAGATACGATGCAGCTTAATGTAGATAATATCGAGATAAAGAATCCGCCGGAAAATATGGATGTAGAGGTTCAGAGCATATCGATAGTTGTCACGGTACGAGGTCACAAGGATGAGCTCAAGTCATTGACGACGGATGATATAAAGCTCGTTGCTGACCTTGCAGGAAAGAAGCTGATAAACGGTCACCAGATAGTATCGGCTGAGGCGGTACTTGACGAATCGGTGGAAGATGCGGCTGTTCTCGGAACATACAGCATAATAATAGAGACGAGCGAACGTGAGGATACTTTTAATGATTCGGGGATCGGTATCAATGCTCGTTAGTAGGATGAGTATTAAGAAATTATCGGAGAAAGCACTATAGAATGACCGGATATGTAAGACCATTTAAGCCTGAGCTCAAGATCAAGGATTTTGAGTCGTTCAGAGCAATATATTGCGGATTATGCCATGCGATCGGGAAACGCTATGGACTGCTGATGAGGCTTTCATTGACATTTGATATGTGCTTTCTTGCAATGATAGCAGTCGGAGCAAACGGAAGCACGTGTGAGCGATGCGAAAAACGCTGCATAGTGTCACCCTTCAAAAAAAAGAGCTGCATAAGCATTACACCTGAGCTTGAATTTGCGGCAGATGCAAGTATATTATTTACATATTTGAAGTTTAAAGACGGTATAAACGATAACAAAGGGTTAAAATGTATTATATACAGAATATGTGCCTTTTTGGTGAAAGGTAAATATAAAAGAGCCGTGTCGTACAGACCTGAGCTTGCGGAAAGTGCGGAAAAGGGACTGAAGAAGCTAAGTGAGCTTGAAGCCGGAAAGGAACGATCTATTGACAGGGCGGCAGCTGCGTTTTCGGACTCAATGGAAATGATGTCTCTTATATGTGACGATCCTCTGAATGAAAGGATCGTGCGTGAGATATTGAGACAGCTCGGAAGATGGATATATATACTTGATGCATATGACGATATGGAAGAGGATCGTGAAAACGGTACATATAATCCGATCCTGCTCAGATACGGTGATATGGATAAAGCGGAGCTGAGTGATACGATCAACAAGACCTTGGAGATGTCGCAAGCGTCGATCGCAGCATCATATGAGTTGATGAACGTAAAATCGTATGATGCGGTACTGAAAAACATTATATATTTGGGTCTCCCTGCAGTGACGAATGAAGTGATGACGAAGTGTAGGGATAAGAAAAACAGTATAAACAGACTATAATACCAGGAAAGAGGAAATTAATGGATCCATATAAAGTATTGGGAGTTTCGAGAAATTCGACTGATGATGAGATAAAAAAGGCATATCGAGATCTTGCACGCAAGTATCATCCCGATAATTATGTAAATAATCCCCTTGCCGATCTCGCACAGGAAAAGATGAAGGAGATCAACGAGGCGTACGATTTGATAATGAAGGAGAGAAGCGGTCAGGGAAGCACATCATCATATGGAGGCTCTTCATATGGCAGGAGCGGTGGTTCATCCTATACGGGCTACGGCAGCTCATCCGGATACAGCAGAGTCAGACAGCTGATAATGATGGGAAACCTTGATGCGGCAGAGCAGATGCTCAATGCTTCGTCAAATCACAATGCAGAATGGTATTTCCTTATGGGAAGTCTGAACGTTAAGCGCGGATGGTACGATGAGGCGAGAAGCTATCTCCAGACGGCTGTAAATATGGAGCCGGGAAACCTTGAATATAGAAATGCATTGGCAAGCTTAAATAATATGGGAATGCAATACCGTCAAAACGGTAATATAAATGGTATGAGTACGTGCGACTGCTGTAGCTCACTCATATGTGCTGACTGCTGCTGTGAGTGTATGGGCGGAGATCTCATACCTTGCTGCTAGGATAGGTATAGGATGAATAAAAATATAAAAATAACTTTACCTGCAATAATTTCGGCACTTGCGATAGTATTTTTGTATGCATCAAGCATCATGCCGACCGTGAGACTTACATTTGTAGCCGTGGCAGGAGTGATAATGTTTATCCCGGTCATCGAATGCGGAGTAAAATATGCGTCGGTATGCTACGCTATAACTGTGCTGCTCTCGTTTTTGATCGTGCCTGATAAGGGAAACGTGCTTATGTTTACCGCCTTTTTCGGACATTACCCAATCGTCAAAAGCTTGATAGAGAGAATAGGAAAGCTGATACCAGAATGGATAATAAAGCTTGCGATATTTAATGTATCCGTTGTTGCAATGTATTTTTTGATGATAAAGCTTTTTACGGAGTTTATACCGGAGAGCTTCCCTGTGCTTTGGGTGCTGATAGTCGTCGGAAGTGCAGCATTTGCGGTATATGATATCGGACTGACTAAGCTTATTACATATTACATGCAGAGACTCAGAAGACATTTGTATAATAGCGGTAACAGAAACTAAGTTTTCCGCATTCTGAAAATGTTTATAATACGAAAGGATCGTGCTGATATAATGATAAAGAGTATGACAGGCTATGGCAGAGCTTCGGATATTTTCGACGGAGTAAATATCACAGTGGAGCTGAAAAGCGTAAACCACAGATATTTTGACTGTACGGTGAAAGCAGGCAGACAGTATATGTTCCTGGAGGATCCGGTAAAAAAGGCAGCTGCCGGTATTGCATCCAGAGGAAAGATCGATATATTTGTAACAATAGATAATTCCGGCTCTGACGATACCGTTGTAAAGGTGAATAAGAATGTTTTCGAGGCATATCTGAACGGCTTAAGAGAAATGTGCGCCGAATATAATTTAAAGGACGATATTTCAGTCACATCTCTTGCCAGATTCCCAGATGTAATCGAGCTTGAAAGAGCCGAGCTTGATGCAGATAAGCTGACGGCTGACGTATTGAGTGTATTGAAGGCTGCACTTGAGGATTTCAATGCAATGCGTATACGTGAAGGCGAAAAAATGAAGGATGATATCAGAAGCAGAGCGGAAACGATAAGTGAGCGTGTTGATGCGATAGAGCTCCGTGCTCCGGAAAGCGTAAGGGATTACAGAGCTAAGCTCGAGGAGAATATAAGAGAGCTTCTGAACGGTGCTCAGTATGATGAGACAAGGCTGCTTACCGAGACCGCAATTTTTGCAGACAGATGTGCCGTTGATGAGGAGATAGTCAGGTTGAAGAGTCATATCGCTCAGCTCAAGACAATACTTGAAGCGGATGAGCCTGTGGGAAGAAAGCTCGATTTTCTTGTACAAGAGTTTAATCGTGAAACAAATACCATTGGTTCGAAGTGCTCCGATATCACGATCACAAATTATGTGCTTGAGATCAAGGCAGAGATCGAGAAGATCAGGGAGCAGGTTCAGAATATAGAGTAGTCGTATTCTTATGTGGAGGATATAATGAAGCTTATAAATATAGGATTTGGAAATATGGTGTCGGCGAGTCGGCTCGTAGCTATAGTGAGTCCCGAATCGGCGCCGATAAAGCGTATAATTCAGGAAGCACGTGACAAGGGCGTGCTGATCGATGCTACATACGGAAGAAGAACTCGTGCTGTCATAGTTATGGACAGCGATCACGTGGTTCTCTCTGCTATACACCCGGAGACGGTAGCTAACAGGCTTTATGACCGTGACGGTGATAACGATCCCGATGAAGAGGAAGAAGAGGTCTGAGCTGATGAGTGAACGTGGAAAATTGATAGTAGTATGTGGGCCGTCCGGCGTAGGTAAGGGTACTGTAGTCTCACTGCTGAAAACGATGAGAGAGTTTTACTTCTCCGTGAGTGTTACGACAAGAGCACCGAGAGACGGCGAGATCGACGGTGTAAATTACTGCTTCATAACAAAGCAGAAATTTGACGACATGGTGGAAAATAATGAGCTGCTTGAGCATGCAACCTATGTCAGCTCAAGCTACGGCACACCGAGAGCTCCGGTCGAAGCTGAGCTTGAAGCAGGACATGATGTTCTGCTTGAGATCGAGCTTGAGGGAGCACGTCAGATCAAACGTGCAATGCCTGAGGCAGTGCTGATATTCATACTGCCGCCGTCTACCGAGGAGCTTGCAAGAAGACTTCGAGGAAGAGGAACCGAGACGGAGGAGAAGATCATAAACAGGCTGAAGAGAGCCGAGTATGAGTTGACGTGTGCGGATGAGTTTGACTATCAGGTAGTAAACGATGAGGTAGAGTGCGCCGCAAACAGGATTTGCGATATAATAAATAATATAAAAATAAATAAGGAGTAACTAAAAAATGCTTAATCCTTCTATGAATGACCTTTTAAAGAATATAAAAAACAGATACCTTATGGTAAACGTGACTGCACAGGTAGCACGTAAGATATCGCAGGATGCAGAGGATAATATGGTATCACTCGAGGATAAGCCCGTAACGCTTGCAATGCGTGAGATAGCAGCGGGAAGAGTTAAAGTAGTTCCCGAAACAAATGAAGCTGAGTCCGAGAGTGAAAACAGTGCGGAGTAAGCCGTAATGCCGGAAGCATCAAGGCTTGAGAGAAAGGTTATACGTGTTGCAATAGACGGAATAAATCTGAGTGCAGACAGGCTGTATGATTATTTTGCGGAATATGAGCAGTGGAAAAGCCTCAGACCGGGTATGCGTGTAGCCGTTCCTTTTGGTAAGGGAAACACTATGCGTGAGGCTATAGTGTTGATGATAATGGATGAACCGAAAAATGAAAGCATAAAGCTCAAGTTTATCGGAAGTGTACTGGATAATGAGCCTGTATTGGATGAGGATTCAATAAAGCTGGCTGCACATCTTCGCCGCAGATTGCATTGTACGTATTACAGCATAGTACGGGCGATGCTGCCTGCCGGAATATGGTATAAGCTGCATGTAAGATACGCACTGAACGGCGGTATATTGAAATTTGAATCGGAGAACGAAGTTAGTATAGAGGAGCTCGCACTTATGGAGGTGCTGAGATCATCTCGTGATCCGATGAGCTTTCAGGAGCTGGAGACGATGACACCAATGTTTTCCGAGAAAACGCTGAAAGCATTGGTAGCAAAGGGCTATGTATCGTGCGTTGTCGAGGCAGATACATCGGTAAAGGACAAAACAGCGAAAATACTGAGTTTATCGGAAGATGCATATGAGCTTTTCGATAACGGTGTGTGCGAATGCAAGAATGCGGCACAGAAAAAGGTGCTTGAATTCCTTTATACAAGCAATGGTGCGACGGCAAAGGAAATAATGTATTATACCGGCGTGAGCGACAGTCCTGTAAAGTCACTTTTACGCAAGGGCTTGTTGGCTCAGGCTCAGATCGAGGTCTTCAGAAGACCTGAATTTTCAAAAATAGATAAAGTTAAAACAGAGCTGAATGAAAGTCAGAAAAAGGCGTATTCGGGGTTAAAATCGTACCTTGAATCTGGAAAAACAGGTACAGCATTGCTTTTCGGAGTTACGGGAAGCGGAAAAACACATGTATATATAAAGCTTATCGAGTATGTACTGAGTATCGGTAAAACGGCAATGATGCTTGTACCTGAAATTTCACTGACACCTCAGATGGTGACACGATTTTATGCCGAGTTCGGTGACTGCGTTGCAGTTATGCACAGTGCGCTATCTGTGGGAGAGCGTTATGACGAGTGGAAGAGAATACGTGAGGGGAAGGCTCGTGTGGTTATCGGAACGAGGTCAGCTGTATTTGCTCCGCTAAAGAATATAGGACTGGTAGTCATAGACGAGGAGCATGAGCATACGTTCAGATCGGACGAGCCGCCGAGGTATCATGCCAGAGATGTGGCAAAATACATTTGCTACAAAAATAATGCACTTCTTCTGTTAGGCTCAGCCACTCCATCTATGGATAGCGCATATCGTGCCAGAGTCGGAGAATATGCATTCTTTTCTATGGAGAACCGTTACGGCGAAGCAACACTGCCTGAGGTACTGGTTTCGGATATGCGTAGTGCGTTCAGCAGTGGATATACCGGCGCATTCGGACCTGAGCTTCTTAAGCTCACGACTGAGTCTGTAGAGCAAGGCTGCCAGGCTGTACTGATGCTGAACAGGAGAGGTACGAGCAAATCACTCAGATGCATGGAATGCGGTTATGTTCCGTCATGTGAAAGCTGTAGTGTGTCACTTGCATATCATAGCGAAAACGGCAGGATGATGTGCCATCAATGCGGATACTCCGAGCCAATGCTCAGAGAGTGTCCACAGTGCGGCAGCAGATATATGGAGCAGATAGGGATCGGAACGCAGGAGGCAGAGCGTGAGCTAGAGGAAAAGCTTCCGGGAGTCAGAGTCATACGAATGGACTCGGATTCAACGATGCGTAAGGATTCTCATCGTAAGCTGCTTGAAAGATTTGGAAACGGTGAGGCTGATGTGCTCATCGGTACTCAGATGATCGCAAAGGGTCTGGACTTCGAAAATGTCACGCTTTCGGGCGTACTGGATGCTGATATGATGCTGTATACAGGCGATTATAAGGGCTCGGAGCAGGCATTTGCATTGATTATGCAGGTGGTGGGACGCTCGGGACGAAGAATGAAAAAGGGCTGCGCTGTAATACAGACGATGACTCCGGAAAATAATGTTATAAAAGCTGCACAGAAACAGGATTTCTGGGCTTTTTATGAGTCTGAGCTACAGCAGCGCAGAGCGTTGAAGCTGCCTCCGTTTTACAATTTGTGGCGGCTGACGGTTTCGGGGCTTACAGTGACTGATGTAATATCTGCGGCAAATGATTTAAAGGCTATGCTGCAATCGATTTGTCGTGAAAGATACAGTGAGCATTATGTGGAAGTGTTAGGACCTGCACCGGCAGAGATTTTTAAACTGAATAACAGATACAGATATATAGTAACGCTGAGACTTCATGACAATGCACAGCTTCACGATATGGCGGAGACTGTGCTGATTGAAGCTAACAGGAACAGAAAGGTAAGCGTCTATATAGATATATACTACTAAAAAATTGGATGTGAAAAGCGTGGCAACAAGAAAGATAGTAAAAAAAGGTGACGATCTGCTGAGAAAAAAGTCCAGAGACGTAACAAATTTCGATAAAAAGCTTGCAGATCTGTTGGATGATATGATAGAAACGATGCATAAGGAGAACGGAGTCGGGATCGCCGCACCTCAGGTGGGTATACTTCGTAAGGCTGTCGTAGTCGAGCCTGAAGAGGGCAAGATATACGAGCTTGTGAATCCTCAGATAATCAGTGCTGAGGGCGAGGCTGAGGACTCAGAGGGATGCTTGAGCGTTCCAAAGGTTTACGGTATCGTAAAGCGTCCGACAAAGGTCGTTGTACGTGCATATGACAGAAACGGCAGACAGTTTGAACTTAAAGCTAAGGACTTTGCCGCAAGAATAGTTTGTCACGAGCTGGATCATCTGGATGGTGTACTGTTTGTTGACAAGGTGATAAGATATCTTGAGCCTGACGAGAGATAAAGAGGATCGAAATATTTATGAAGATTGTATATATGGGTACACCGGAGTTCGCTGTAGCTCCGCTTGAAGCACTTATCGAAGCCGGTCATGACGTTATCGCTGTGTTTACTCAGCCTGACAGACCGAAAAACAGAGGAATGAAAATGACCTTTTCACCTGTAAAGGAATGTGCGGTAAAGCATGATATCCCTGTGTATCAGCCTGAAACCTTCAGAGAGGGTTCACAAAAAGAGCTGCTTGAAAAGCTGTCACCCGAATTGATCGTTGTTGCGGCTTACGGCAGATTGCTTCCGGGCTACGCACTTCGCAGTGCAAAGCATGGATGCATCAATATTCACGCATCGCTTCTTCCTAAATACAGAGGTGCGGCTCCGATACAGTGGTCGGTGATAAACGGTGAGGAAAAGACCGGAGTTACGACTATGTATATGGCACGAGAGCTTGACGCAGGAGATATAATACAGCAGGCAGAATATGTGATAAAGGCTACGGACACTGCAAGTGATGTTCATGATGAGCTGTCTAAGCTCGGTGCGGACATTATACTGAAAACGGTGGAGCTTATCGAGAATGGCAAGCTTGCAAGAACACCGCAGGAGCATGATAAAGCCACATATGCACCGATGCTGAAAAAAGAGGATGCACAGATAGATTGGAATAGAGATTCCGGCAGTATAATCAACCTCGTCAGAGGTACGTATCCGTGGCCCGGTGCGTTTACAAAATGCGGAGCCGATACGTATAAGCTGTTTGATGTACACAAGTGCGATATAAGCGAGTGCGCAGCACCCGGTACGGTGATTAGTGCCGGTAAGGGAGGCATTGTAGTAGCCTGCGGAGCAGGTGAGGCTGTAAGAATAGAACAGATACAGGCACCGGGAAGCAGAAGAATGAATGCTGAGGACTATTGCAGAGGACATGAGCTTCCGAAGTGCTTCGATCTGAAATAAGAAAGGAATATTATGCCGTCTTATTATTATGGATTTGATTTTTATTATATCGTTTTGATCCTGCCGGCGATCTTGATCTCATTATGGGCGCAGGTCAGAGTATCCGGAACGTTCAATAGGTATTCAAAAGTCTACTCGTATAAAGGCTTGACGGGTGCGCAGGCTGCACGAAAGGTCTTGGAGATGAACGGAATATACGATGTAGCCATAGAGCCTGTGGCAGGAAACCTTACCGATCATTTTGATCCGAAGTCAAATACTATCCGATTGTCGGAAAATGTATTTAACTCGACGTCTGTTGCTGCGATAGGTGTAGCTGCTCACGAGGCAGGACATGCGGTACAAAATGATTGCGACTATACACCTATGCGTATACGAAGCGTGATCATCCCGGTGACAAAGATAGGTTCATACCTGTCATGGCCGATGATATTGCTCGGGCTTGTTTTTAATTCCGAAATGCTGGCGACCTTCGGTATCGTGCTGTTCGGTGCGGTAGTAGCCTTTCAGCTTATAACACTGCCGGTAGAGTATAATGCGTCAAGACGTGCGATAGCTGCGCTTGATGAAACAGGATCACTGATGCCGGATGAGATACCAGGTGCGAAAAAGGTACTGAGTGCGGCGGCAATGACGTATCTGGCATCACTGCTCATGGCTGTAATGCAGATGCTCAGACTTATATTATTGTTTGGAGGCAGCAGAAGACGTGACTGATACAGTGAATGCACGTGAATTGGCGGTAAAACTGCTGCTTGATATTGAGGACGGTGCATATTCCGATCTCGCTTTGAAGCAAGCACTTGAGCTTTCGGGACTTGATAAGCGTGACAGTGCGTTATGTACTGCAATCGTATTCGGCACGCTTCAAAACAGACTTTTCCTCGATCATTGCATATCGAAGTATTCCAGCCTGAAGATGAATAAGATATCGAGAAAGGTTCTCACTGTATTGAGAATTTCCGCATATCAGATGATATTTATGGACAGGATCCCACATAATGCCGCAGTGAACGAGGCTGTAAATATAGTAAAAAAATCGGGTAACAGCAGAGCGTCGGGATTTGTAAATGCTGTGCTGAGAAGTATATCGAGAAATATAGATTCGTTGCCTAAGATCGAGACGGAGGATGAGCTGCAAAGACTATCGATAAAGTACAGCCATCCGTATTGGCTTGTGAAGAAGCTTTCGGGTAGCATAAAAGCGAATGAGCTTGAATCGCTGCTTGAAGCAAATAACCGTATACCACCGATGACGGTCAGAGTCAATACATTGAAATGCAGCGTGTATGATGCTGTTTCGATGCTGGAGAAAGAGGAAATAGGTGTAAAGCGTGGGTCATCACCTCAATCTCTAAAGCTTTCCGGTGCAGGAAATATCGAGAAGCTTCAGCTATTTGCCGATGGATATATAACAGTGCAGGATGAAGCGTCGCAGCTATGCGTGTATGCACTGAACGATGAGGTAAAGGGTCAAAGAAAACGCATTCTTGATGCATGTGCGGCACCGGGAGGTAAATCCTTTGCACTTTATGCTTTGTCGGACGGCTTATCAGAGATAACCTCGTGTGATATACATGAAAAAAAGCTGAGACTTATGAACGAAGAAGCTCAGAGACTCGGTGTAAAGCTGAAAACTCTGCTTCGTGATGCGAAAAGAAATTATGAGAGCTTCGAGGATTATTTTGATGTGATAATAGCCGATGTGCCATGCTCCGGTCTGGGTGTGATCAGAAAAAAGCCGGATATACGCTATAAGGCAGAGGAAAATATCAATGCACTGCCTGAGATACAGAAAAAAATATTGCAAAACGTCTCCTCATATTTAAAAAGAGGCGGTACGTTGATCTATTCAACATGTACGGTGCTTAAAGAAGAAAATGAGGAGGTAGTCCGTGATTTTCTGAAAAATAATGTCGATTTTGAGACGTGCGGCTTCGAGCTTCCGTCAATAGGAAGAGTTGATGACGGTATGATAACATTGCTGCCGCATATACATGGCACGGACGGATTTTTTATCGCAAAGCTCAGGAAAAAGTGAATGTAGCTTTGCGAGAAGGAGAACATATTTTTTATGACACTGGACAAGAATCTGAAAAGTATGCTGCCGGAGGAGCTGGGTGAGCTGCTTAAGTCGATGGGACAGCCTGGATATAGGGCAAAGCAGATATTTAAATGGCTTCATTCCGGTGTGCATTCATGGGATGAAATGACAGACATTCCGAAATCACTCAAGAGCTTGATGTCGGAGACGTACTCACTTGGAAATCCTACGATAGTGAAACGTCAGCTTTCAAAGGACGGCACGATAAAGTACCTGTTCGAGCTTGAGGACGGAAATTGCGTTGAGACGGTGCTGATGAAATATGAGCATGGAAACAGCGTTTGTGTATCAACTCAAGCCGGATGCAGGATGGGATGCGTGTTCTGTGCTTCTACCATAGCGGGACTGGTGAGAAATCTGACGCCGGGCGAGATAATAGGGCAGATTATAGCGGCACAGCGTGACAGTGGATACAGGATATCGAATATTGTTTTGATGGGTACAGGCGAGCCGCTTGATAATATGGAAAATGTATTGAAGTTCATTTCTCTGGTAAATCATCCGGACGGACTGAATATCGGTCAGCGGCATATATCACTTTCAACAAGCGGCTTGTGTGAGAAGATCGACCTGTTGGCAGAGCATAAATTGCAGATAACGCTGTCCGTATCGCTGCATGCACCGTTTGACGAGATAAGAAACAGTATTATGCCTGTGAATCGTGCGTATGGTGTGGACAGATTGATTAAAACATGCGAGAGATACTTCGAGAAAACAGGTCGAAGAATATCATACGAGTATGCTATGATAAGAAATGTTAATGACAGCGATGACTGTGCTGCAAAGCTTTGCTCGCTGCTTGGCGGCAGCGGATCGCATGTAAATCTTATACCGCTCAACAGTGTTGAGGAGAGCAGTCTGAAGCCGTCAAAGCCTGAAACGGTACGTCGTTTTCAGGAGACACTCAATAGAGCCGGGATCACGGCGACTGTCAGACGAAAGCTGGGATCGGATATAGATGCATCCTGCGGACAGCTCAGACGGAAATACCAGAAAAACAAGGAGGGAAGCATCGGATGAATGTATATGGTTTGTCAGATACAGGCATAGTTCGTAAGAATAATCAGGACACCTTTTTTTGCTGCACCGAAAATGATGGTAAGCAGGCGATATTCGTTGTGTGTGACGGTATGGGCGGAGCCAATGCCGGCAATATTGCCAGTGATATAGCGGCGAGTGTTTTTAAAGAGCATGTGATGAAGCATATCAGACCAAGTATGAGTAATAAATACATGGAGTCAATTCTGAAAAATGCTGTAAACTTTGCAAATTATGAGACATATCAGACTGCACTTTCATCGAGAGAATACAGTGGAATGGGAACAACGCTTGTCGGAGGATTTGTAAATGACGATGATCTCGTGCTTGTCAACGTAGGTGACAGCAGAGCCTATTTGATAAATTCAGAGGGTATAGAGAAGATCACTATCGATCACTCCGTAGTTGAAGAAATGATCATGAGAGGCGAGATCACCGAGGAGGAAGCGAGGGAGCATCCCAGACGTAATCTGATAACACGTGCACTCGGTACAGATGAGAGAGTAAAGTCGGATATTTATACATATAAAATCGACCAGGGTACAAAGATATTACTTTGTTCGGACGGTTTATCCAACATGATAAGCAGCGAAGAGATGAAGAAAATAATCGATTCAGCCGAAAGCTCACAGATCGCCTGTGAGACGCTTATAGATAAAGCAAATGAACGCGGCGGATATGATAATATAACAGCTGTTTTGATCTGCGCTTAGCGGCAGACACTGATTGATCAACGAAAGAAAGGAATATCTGGTAAAGCTCACAGAGCTGCCCGGATTTTGGAATTTGTATAATGGATAAATACATAGGAAAGCTGCTTGACAACCGCTATGAGATACTGGAAGTTATCGGTACAGGCGGCATGGCAGTGGTTTACAAGGCACGTTGCCGACTGTTGAACAGATTTGTTGCGATAAAAATACTAAAGGATGAATACGCAAAGGATGCCGATTTCAGAAGACGTTTTCATACGGAATCACAAGCGGTTGCGATGCTGTCTCATCAGAATATTGTATCTGTTTACGATGTAAACAGAAGTGACAATATCGAATATATGGTAATGGAGCTTGTAGAGGGTGTTACATTAAAGGATTATATGGATCGAAAGGGTCTACTTTCACCTGATGAGGTACTGCACTTTGCACCGCAGATCGCAAAAGCTCTTGAACATGCTCATAGCCGCGGAATAATACACAGAGATATAAAGCCTCAAAATATTATCATACTTCGTGACGGAAGCCTTAAGGTAACTGACTTCGGCATCGCAAGATTTGCTCAGTCGGAGCGTCAGACGTTGACGGATGAGGCTCTCGGATCGGTACACTATGTCTCACCTGAACAGGCGAAGGGAAGTGCGATCGATGCAAGATCAGATATATACTCCTTTGGTGTAGTTATGTATGAGATGCTGACAGGACGTCTTCCGTTTGAGGGTGATACACCTGTAGCGGTAGTGCTCCAGCATATCAATTCCGTACCGCTTATGCCTCGTGAAATAGATCCGAAGATACCGCGCGCACTGGAAAGCATAACTATGAAGGCTATGTGTCCTTCTATCGATAAGAGATATGCATCTGCAACTGAGATCATAGAGGATTTCGAGCTCTACAAAAAAGACCCTGAGGTAGAATTTAACTATGTAAATACGTATGAGGAGCAGACAGAGCCGGAAGTTGAGCATAATGACGGCGACACACGCAAATTTGTGCCGATAAGCAGTCATCAGGTGAGAAAGACCGTAAGTGATGAGACTGTGTCAGTGGAGGAAAAGCATCATGCAGATGCTGCCAAACCGAAGAAGCAGCCTAAAAAGAAAGCTGTGAAATATGATGATGACTATGATGATTATGAATACGACTATGTTCCGAGAAGACGTACACCGGTAGTTGTATATCTTATAACCGCTATTATAACCGCAGCAGTATTTATGGGCGGTGCGATGTTTATATTCAGCACGATATTTAATCCTGATGATGCCGATAGCGTAACAGACGTTGAAGTGCCGAGTCTTGTAGGAAAGAATTATATGGAGGTCATGTCAAGCTCTAAGTATGAGGATTACAGGATCATCCAGGAGGAGACTGTATATAATAGTACGGTAGAAAAGGGCTTTATAATAGACCAGTCACCATCAGCCGGAAGAACGATGAAGCCGAATGCTGAGATATATGTAACGGTAAGCCTTGGCCCGAAAATGGTAACAATGCCCGATATAACAAATGTAGAGTACCGTTCCGCCGGTCTTGAACTCAGCAAGCTGGATATATTGTACGAGTACGCCTATGAGATATCAGAAACGATAATCGAGGGCAATGTTACAAGAACCATACCGGAGGCAACTACGGATGTTGAACCGGGTTCAAAGGTTACCGTATATGTAAGTCTCGGAAAAGAGGTCAAAACTACGATCGTACCTGATCTGAAGGGTCTGACGGAGGATGAAGCAAGACGTCGACTTGAAAGCTGCTCACTTGTGCTCGGAGAGATCATTCCGGTGACAAGCGACGAGAAAAACGGTATTGTTGTAGGACAAAGCTATGATCCGAATACAGAGGTCAGTGAAAAAACGTCGGTGGATATCAGTATAAGCAGCAATGCCGTTGAACCGACAACACCGGATGAGGATCCCAACGACGGAAATTTCTCCGGTGAGACTAACCAATCAAGCACAGGTGCTAAGAAGTCATATGTTCTTAAGGTAGCACTTTCATCTACTGAGGAAAAATCTCTTGTAGAAGTAAAAGCAATGGGACAGACTATATATGAGGAGGAATATGACTCCTCCTTAGGCAAGGTAAGTATAACATTATATGGTACAGGCTCAGATCTGCTGACCATATATGTCAATGGAGTACTGAAAGGTGAGGAAATCGCGATATATGAATGATGAACATTCAAAACGCGGATTGATAATAAAGGGCATCGGCGGTTTGTATACTATACGTACCGCCGATGGCGATATATTGTGCAGAGCAAGGGGTAAGTTCAGGATAGCGGATCGTCAGCCGATGATAGGTGACACTGTAAAGATAAATATGCAGCCTGATGGAAGCGGAATAATATGGGAGATCGAGGAGAGAAAGAATGCTCTCATACGTCCTGCCGTGGCGAATATAGACAGGCTGATCGTAATCGCATCGGAGGCACCGCCTATTACGGAAAAGTTTTTGATCGATAAGGTCTCGGCAATTGCCGGACATAAGAATATAGAGCTTATAGTGTGCATAAACAAATGTGATCTGGCATCGGGTGACGAGCTTGAACGAATATACAAAAATGTCGGTTTTCGAGTGATAAAAGTAAGTGCCGAAACGGGTTGCGGTATCGATGAGATAAAGAGCATCGTTACGAGCGGCATAACAGTACTGACGGGAAACTCGGGAGTAGGGAAGTCAAGCATTATTAGAAAGCTTGATCCGGCGTGGAACGTAGAGGTAGGAGCACTCAGTGAGAAAATAGGCAGAGGTAGGCAGACTACACGTCATGTGGAGCTGTTCGAGCTTACTGAGGGCGGATATATTGCTGATACACCCGGATTTCAGTCGTTTGATGTGGAGCGTATGGATCTTGTATTGAAGAATGATCTGCAAAACTCATTTATTGATTTTGCAAAATATATTCCGGAGTGCAGATACACAGGCTGTATGCATATAAAAGAAAAGGGTTGTGCAGTCATAAAGGCGGTGAAGGAAGAAAAAATCGAGAGATCGCGCTATGACAGCTACCTTATGCTGTACGAAAGCATGAAGGATATAAAGGATTGGGAAATAAAAAAACAGGAAAAGAACAAATGATGTACTCAAAGAGCATTCGGTAGAAATCGCCGAAAACGAAGTGACATATTCAAACGGTACAAACGAAAAGACCACACAACAGGCTGCATAGTCTGCTGAGTGGTCTTTTTTCTGTGTGTTCAATGAATCGCAGTGACCGTATAATATCTCACTCAATACACATAAAAGATCTGTCGTTAAAGCATTTTTCTGAGAGGACTGTCTCGATAACTGACTGCATAATACGTGTGAAAAAAAGTAATAATAATTTGATCCATATACTATATTTATGGTACAGGGATTTCATTTTGCGGAGGTGCGGAGCAAGTGTGCGGACGGAAAAGGTTTATAGGTATGCTGATCATAGCGGTTGGGGTAGGTGTATTTATAGCACTTGTTTTCCCTACAGGCTTTTTGCTATGGGTACTTGGAATATTGATAGTGGCAGCGGGAGTGCTGCTTGTATGCTAAATAATATTCAGTGACAAAAGGATAATATTTAGAGATAGAGCCTCATATATATTTGTATAAGACAAGTTAAGAGCTGAAAGGTTGGTTAGAAAATGGAGCTTATAAAAAAACCTCTGAAAAGCAAAATAATATGTGCTGAAGATACACAGCTGCATGAGGAAAATTCAGAAAGCATAGTTCCGGATTCCTGCCCGGATATAGCAAGGATAGTGGATTCGTTTGGAACTGTATATGTAAAGGACTGCGAGTATATGGCAGGCACGATAAATGTAAAATGCGGTGCAAAGGCTTCGATTTTATATGTGCCTGACACCGGAAATCTTATAAAGCTGGAGATACCGTTTTCGTTTGAGCACAGATTCGATGTGCCAGGTGATTCGTGTGTACCATCAGCAGGGATCATGTGTACGGCAAAGATGGTGAGTACCGATGTCAAGGCTGTCAATTCACGAAAGGTCAGCGTAAGGCTTACGGTTTCGATATCATACAGAGCGTATAGTGACCGTGATGAATATATCACGGGAGGGATAGCATCAGGTGACGAGATAGGGTATCAGCTTTTAGTCAAGAGCTATGAGATCAATACGATATCGCAGACTGCATCAAAAAGCTTTACACTGGTGGAGGAGCTCGAACTGCCTCAATCAAGTGAAGCTGTAGGTCAAATACTTAAGTACTCTGTAGAGACTGAGATACTTGATACGAGAATGATGGTCAATAAGTTCATTACAAAGGGAAATGTCAAGCTGAATTGCCTTTATGCGGATATTGACGGCAAGCTTGAAACGTTTTCACAGGTCGTTCCGTTCTCACAGCTGGTCGATGCTATAGGTGCATCTGAGGATATGACATACAGTCTCAGAGTGGATGTGAGAAATACAGAGCTTGAACCGACCATAGATATGTCGGGAGAGGCTAAGGTCATCAATATGAGCGTTGGTATGTACTTATTTGCAGAGCTTATGGAGTCAACACAGATAAATGTTGTTGAGGATATGTACAATACTAATGTAAGGATAGCACCTGTAGTGACAGAAAAGAAATTTATAAAATATGAGTCGGGTCAGCTTGAAAGATTTGATGTGGCAGAATCCTTCGAAACAGGTATGGCTGTGAACGCTGTGCTTGACTGTACGGTGAGATACGATGATAACGCTCAAAACGGACAGCTGATATGTGTTGCGGATATAATCTATATATCAGATGATAACGGAATATACAGCGTTACGAGAAGAATACCTGTGCAGCTGAGTAACGAGGATGGACGATGGGAGATAAGGTCGGTATCATGCTCTGCGATGCCATCGTCAAACGGGCTCACGGTAGATGCAGCAGTCACGGCTGTATGCAATAAATGCGTAAGTATAAAGACATCAGTGGTGGATGATTTCGAAACACTTGGAGAGTATGAAGCTGATTCTATAAAATTATCTGCGATCTTGAGATATGCTGAAGCAGGTGAGAGCTTATGGTCTATTGCAAAAAGCTGCCGAACAACAGTGAGTGAGATTGCAAAGGCAAATAAGATCAGTGAATCGGATGAGATAAAACGTGGGGAATTATTATTGATACCGATAAAGCGGTAGGAGGAGATGGTCAGATTGAATAAGATATATAGTGAGATCGCCGAAAGAACAGGTGGGGATATATACATAGGTGTAGTTGGCCCGGTGAGGACAGGTAAATCTACGTTTATAAAGCGATTCATGGACACTTTAGTTATACCTAATATTACAAATGTATATAAGCGTGAGCGCGCAAAGGATGAGCTGCCGCAAAGCGGTTCAGGCAAGACGATAATGACGGCAGAGCCTAAATTTGTACCTGAGGAAGCGGCAGAGCTGGAGCTGGACAATAATGCTAAGATGAGAGTGCGCCTTGTGGACTGCGTGGGATATATGGTAGAGGGAGCGCTGGGACAGCTTGAGGGTGACGAGCCGAGAATGGTGACGACTCCGTGGTTTGATAGGGAAATACCGATGAAGGAGGCTGCGGAATTCGGGACAAGAAAGGTCATTGGCGAGCATTCGACGGTAGGACTTGTGATAACGACTGACGGAAGCATAACAGATATAGCACGTGAGGCATATATTGAGCCTGAGGAGCGTGTTATAAGCGAATTAAAGGAGCTGTCAAAGCCATTTATAGTACTTGTAAATTCAACTGAACCGAATGGCGAAAAAGCACAGAGGATAAAGGATGATCTTGAAACACGTTTTGAAGTTACATGCCGCACGGTAAATTGTCAGCAGCTGTCGGAAAGTGAAATAACGGATATAATAAAAAGTATTTTGTATGAATTTCCTGTAAAGGAGCTGGGAATAGTGCTCCCGCCGTGGACAGGTGGACTTGATGCCGATCATCCGATAAAGGAAAATATATTCTCGGGCGTGTTGGATGCGATGAGAGGTATACGCAGAATACGTGAGATACCTGAAATGGTAAACTCGCTTGCAGGTGGCACATATATTTGCGGTACGGAGCTGAAAAGTATAAAGCTCGGTGAAGGCTGTGCGGTTGCCTCGCTTGATATGCCACAGGAGCTGTTTTACGGGATGATAGAAGAGGAGTCGGGGATAAGAATAAATGATGAGGGAGAATTGATCCCAATATTGAAAGAGCTCGGTGCGATCAAGAATGAGTATAAGCGTATCGAGGCTGCGCTGGATCAGGTCAACGCTATCGGTTACGGAATAGTTATGCCGACGATGAACGAAATGACACTGGAAGAACCGGAGCTGATACGTCAGGGTGGCCGCTATGGTATAAAGCTTAAAGCAAGCGCACCGTCAATACATATGATGCGTGCGGATATCCAAACGGAGGTATCACCTATCGTAGGCTCGGAACGGCAGTCGGAGGAGCTGATGGATTACCTGTTGGGCGAGTTTGAAGGTGATGCAGGAAAAATATGGGAGTCAAATATTTTTGGGAAATCACTGCATGAGCTTGTGAGTGAGGGACTGAATACAAAGCTTTCGAAAATGCCGGATGATGCAAGACTAAAGCTGCGTGAAACATTGGAGAGGATAATTAATGAAGGCAGCGGCGGACTTATTTGCATAATACTATAAAAGCAAGCAGACGTTGTTAGCTGACAACGTCTGCTTTTTATGTAGAAAAACATGAATGTATTGTGTTTTTGCGTAAAATATGATATAATATCGTAGAAATACTTATATGGGAGTGAACTGTGCGAATATGGCGTTTTCACAGGAAACATTGGATTTTTTAGCTGAAAATAAGCTCAGAGGTGACAAAAATTGGTTTCATGAGCATGAAGCTGAGTATAAAAAATATGTCCGTGAGCCGTTTTACAAGCTTTGCGATGAGCTAACACCGATAATGCTGGAAATAGACAGCGCATTCATTGTAGAGCCGAGACGTGCGCTCAGCAGGATATACAGAGATACACGCTTCACTAAGGATAAGTCACTCTACAGAAGCAATATGTGGCTGACATTTATTCGTGATAAAAAGCTTGCGGATGGTCTGCCGGGATTTTTCTTTGAGATAGGCTTGTGGGGCTTTCGCTATGGCTGCGGCTACTACTGTACAGGTACGGAGAAGATGAAGCTGTTCCGTGAGATGCTGATAGATGGCGAGCCGATCGCCGAGGAGGCATTCGACTCATTTTACAAGCAGGATGTATTTACACTTGAGGGCGAAATGTATAAGCGTCCCAAGTATACGCAGTACGGAGAACGCATGTCACAGTGGCTTGACAGAAAAGACATATGCTTTATAAAAAACAGCGAGGATTTTGAGCTGCTATATTCGGACAGACTTGCGGATGTTTTGAAAAACGACCTGATCCTGCTCAAAAATCAATATCGGTTCATGATGAGCGTGGAATCAAGGATAAATAAGAATATATTGTGAGGTTTTTATAATGAGTACGATGTTGCTTGACAGTGATATTGCAAGGGTCAAGGGTATGGGCTTCCTTCGTGACAAAACGACGGAGGACTGCTTTAACTGCCGTGTTATTACAAGAAACGGAAAGATCACGTCTGCCGAAAGTAGAGCAATAGCCGATGCTGCCGAGAAATTCGGAAGCGGAGAGATAGCGATGACAACACGTCAGACGATAGAAATACAGCGTATACCATATGCAAATATCGATTCACTTATTGAGTATCTCGATCAGTACGGACTTGAGACAGGCGGCACAGGACCAAAGGTACGACCTGTAGTATCCTGTAAGGGTACGACATGTGTGTTTGGTTTGATCGATACATTCGGACTTTCGGAAAAGATACACTACAGATTTTATAAGGGCTACAGGAGTGTAAAGCTCCCGCACAAGTTTAAGATCGCTGTCGGAGGATGTCCGAACAACTGTGTAAAGCCGGATCTGAACGATATCGGTATTATCGGTCAGCGTATGCATGAGATCAATTTTGATAAGTGTAAAGGCTGTAAGGTCTGTCAGATAGAAAAAGCATGTCCGATCAAGGCTGCAAGAGCTGTTGACGGCAAGATATCTGTTGACAAAAATGAATGCAACAACTGCGGACGCTGCATAAATAAATGCCCGTTCCATGCCTTTGATGAGTATACAGGCGGCTATGCGATGTATATTGGCGGCAGATGGGGTAAAAAGGTTGCAAGAGGAAAACGTCTGGAGCATATTTTCAAGACAGAGGGCGAGGTTCTTGATGCCGTTGAGAAAGCAATACTTTTATTTAAAGAGCAGGGAATAGCGGGAGAACGTTTTGCTGATATGGTCGAGCGTATAAGCTTTGAAACGGCGCAGTCACAGATATTGTCGGATGAGCTGCTCACACGTAAGGATGCAATAATCAATGGGTAAGAGAAAGCTTCTGTTTGCAATATTTTTTGCAATACTGCTGCTATCTTCATGCGCCTCAGTAGTTGTAGAGAATAAAGCGGAAAGTGAAAATTATTATACGTTTACCGATCATCTCGGAAATAATGTGGAGCTGAAGCAGAAGCCTCAGAGAACTGCGGTACTGCTGTCATCCTTTGCCGATATATGGACAACGGCAGGCGGTGATGTGCCGATAACGGTGGGCGAAAGCGTTGAACGTGGCTTTGCGGATGATGAAGCACTGCTTGTAGATGATGGAGCAGGCAAGACGATCGATAATGAACTGCTGATATCCTACGAGCCTGATCTTGTTATATGCTCGTCGGATATAGCCGCACAGCTTGAAACGGCTGAGCTTATGAGATCGTCGGGAATACCGTGCGCTGTTTTGCGAGTGGAGACATTTGAAGATTACCTTGATGTCTTAAAGATATTTACCGATATTATGGGTACACCGGAGAATTATCGGGAATACGGTGTCAATGTGGAAAACAGGATAAATGAGCTTCTTTCCTCGATAGATGGAAAGAATACCGAAGAAAAGAAGATACTGTTTATTCGCTCCGGTTCGAAGCAGAGCTCTGCAAAGGCTAAGGTGGCAGAAAACCATTTTGCTTGTGCGATGCTAAAGGAGCTTGGGACATACAATATAGCTGAGACTGCTCCCGTACTGCTTGATGGACTGAGTATTGAGGAAATTTTGACAGAGGATCCTGAGTACATATTCATATCGACAATGGGTGACGAGCTTGCGGCAAAGAAGTACATGGACAGTGTGCTCGAAAGTGAAGAGTGGAGCAGCTTGACAGCAGTGCAGAATGGAAATTACTGCTATTTGCCGAAGGAGCTGTTTCAATACAAACCAAACAGCAGATGGGCAGAAGCATATGAGTATCTTATAGAGCTTTTGTATTCGGAAACAAAGTATGAAGAATAGATTTTTTATGAGAAGTACGAGAGGGATGCTGTGTGCCTTTTTAGTACTTATCTTTGCTGTTCTTGTATCGCTGCGTTTTGGAAGTGCAGATATGGGATGGGATGCTTTTATTAACGGAGTACTCAAACGAGATGACAGCATCACTCAATCTATAATAATATATAATGTTCGCCTGCCAAGGGTAGTTGCGGCAATATTGTCGGGGATAGGTTTGTCGCTGGCAGGTGTGCTGCTCCAGAGTGTAACGAATAATGCATTGGCGAGTCCGAATATAATAGGTATAAATGCAGGTGCAGGCTTTGCGGTGATATTACTGTTGTACTTTGTACCTACTGCTTTTGTGGGACTGCCTGTCGCAGCATTTGCCGGAGCCTTTTCAACTACGCTGATCATACTTGCCATAGCGAACAGGATCGGTTCATCAAAAATGACGGTAATACTTGCAGGTATTGCAGTTCAGGCTATACTCAATGCCGGAATATCGTTTATCTCAATGCTTGATACTGATGTTTTGGCATCGTATAATTATTTTTCCGTGGGCGGCTTCGCAGGTGCGGATATTGATGAAATGATATTGCCGACGATAATAATTATCATGTGCTTTATTGTCGCACTTGTTTATTCGAAAAAAATAGATCTGCTCTGTCTTGGAGACAGTATGGCTCAGTCGGTAGGTGTCAGGGTAAAAGCGTTACGCATGGGATGCCTTATATGCGCTTCCGCAGCAGCGGCGGCAGTAGTGAGCTTTGCAGGACTGCTGGGCTTTGTCGGACTTATCGTTCCGCATATTTCAAGGCGACTGGTCGGCAATAATACAAGATATATGCTCATCACGAGCGCACTTGTTGGAAGTTTACTTGTTTTGATCGCTGATCTTATGGGAAGAGTACTTTTTGCACCGACAGAGATACCTGTAGGAATAATCATGTCGCTGATTGGAGCTCCCTTTTTCTTTATTCTTCTGATAAAGGAGAGAAAAAGTACAGATGCTTAAAATAAAAGAGCTTGCTGTTTCGTACGGCAGTAAAATGGTGCTTGAAAATGTGAGCTTTACAGCGTGTAAAGGCGAGATAACAACGTTGATCGGTAAAAACGGATGCGGAAAATCATCGATAGTGTCATGCATAAACCGAATGATACAGTACAAGGGAAGAATAACCGTTAATGACAGTGATATCATGCGTATCAATGTCAAGGAACGTGCAAGACAGCTTGCGATACTTCCGCAGAAGCTGCCTTCTCCCGATATAAGTGTATATGAGCTTGTAAGCTTCGGTCGTTCTCCGTATCTGGATGTAAGCGGTCGAATGTCGGAAAATGATCTGATGCATGTTGAAAATGCTATTAAATATACGGGCATAGACGCTCTGAGACACAGGATGGTAAATACTTTGTCGGGCGGCGAACAGCAAAAGGCGTTTTTTGCTATGATACTTGCACAGGATACCGATATGATAGTGCTTGATGAGCCTACGACATATATGGATATTCGGTACGAAGCGTCGTTTTTAAATATGATATCTGCTTTAAAGGGCAAAAAAACGATACTTATGATAATGCACGATCTGACACAGGCGGTAAGAGTCTCTGACAGAATTGTAGTGATAGATGAGGGCTCGGTGAAATTCGAGGGAAAAGCAGTAGAATGTGCAGAAAGTGGTATTATCGAGCAGGTATTCGACGTCAGACAGCATAAATTTTCGCAGGACGGTCAAGAATACAGATTTTTCTCAAATTTTTAAATAAAAACTTACCTTTATTATACTTTACAATGATGCGTTTTAGGTGTATAATAATAACAGCGACAAAATGAACTTATATATTATATATAGTAAAGGATGGATAGTAATGAAGAT
The DNA here is from genome assembly GCA_964461815.1 of uncultured Oscillospiraceae bacterium. Lineage (GTDB taxonomy): Bacteria > Bacillota > Clostridia > Oscillospirales > QAMX01 > JAAZBA01. The sequence goes on along the minus strand of CAYWVF010000006.1, from coordinate 47,060 downwards.
CATTAAAACAAAATGTTACGATGAGATGAGCAAGTATGCTGCTAACATTATCGCTGCACAGGCTATCGTAAAGCCGACAAGCCTTTTCGGTTTCGCAACAGGTTCCACACCTCTGGGAACATATAATGCTCTTATCGAAAAGAATAAGGCAGAAGACGTTGATTTTTCAGGTTGCCGTACAGTAAACCTTGACGAGTACGTTGGACTCCCGAGAGATAATGACCAGAGCTACTATTACTACATGCATACAAATTTCTTTGATAAAATAAATATCGCTCCGGAAAACACACATCTTCCGAACGGTATGGCTGCTGACATTGATGCTGAGCTTAAGGCATATGACGAGCTCATCGCTTCTATGGGTGGAATCGACCTCCAGCTTCTGGGCCTTGGTCATGATGGTCATATCGGCTTTAATGAGCCGAGCGATCATTTCTCAAAGGGTACAAACTGTGTTGCACTTACAGAAATGACGATCGAAGCTAACAAGCGTTTCTTCGCTTCCGCAAACGATGTTCCGCGTAAGGCTCTGACAATGGGTATGCGTGAGATCATGCAGGCTAAGAAGATAGTATTTATCGTAAGCGGCGAAGACAAGGCTGAGATCCTCTACAAGTCCGTATACGGTGATATTACACCTGAAGTACCGGCTTCCATTCTGCAGCTCCATCCCGATGTAACACTCATTGCTGACGAAGCAGCTATGAAGATCATCACAGAAAAGGGCCTTGCATAATTTAGCAGACAAACGGCATAAATCGGGACAAAATAGTGTTGCTGTTTTTGCCTCGTATTGAGACATAAAACGGTGTGACCGCAATGGTCACACCGTTTTTTAATACATATTTTAAGGAAAATATATCGACTGCTATCGTTCTATATCGGATTCAACGCTCCAAATGTGCCGATTTGCACGGAAAATCATGCAAACGCCTATTCCCATCAACCATAAAAATGCAAATAGGAACGAACGACCACAATGCCGCACCAAGACACTATAGCCGGACATTGTTGCCGAATGCCGGGAAGAAGTTCTCAGTACACATATTCAGCATCAAACAGTACCAAATCGCTTTGACCCTGTTTTTGGGTGCGTTTTCTCCTTTTTGCTATTTATCTTTTCGATTTTTGAAGTTCAAGGCTACAACCAGACAGCCAAACGCACCGACCCACACCAATGCTGCATAGATCCATTGCTGTGTGAAGCCAAAGATACAGCCTGCAAGCAGCATCAGCACACCGGCTGCAAGTAATAACCTAACCGCTACATTACTGTTCATTTTCTATTTCACTTTCTTTCTCAAGCAGTTTCAGAAAACGCTTGTCGTTCATCTGCTCATTGGTCAGGTACTCGCCGTTATGAAAGAGAGCATAGGTTGTGATCGGCGTGGGAGCATTCTGCGCCTGCTCCTTACTTTTTAGATGAATTGCGTGAAACGACACTGATCTTTCCTTTGCGATAGCTTCTATGATGGGAACGTATTTCGCATTGAACGGGCATTGGCTGGTGTAATACAGTACATAACCGTTCTCATCAACGTGCGGATGCTTTGCACACGGCTTGAATTTCGGCACAGGAGCATTTTCTGTAATAGGTAAATACCAAAGTTGGATACCATTATCTGATTCGTCACAAGCTGTAAAGCCTTTGTATTTCAGGAACTTTGGATCGGCGAGAAACGGCTTTTTCTTTGCCGCCGCTAAAATGCAAAGGCCATATTTCTTTCCTGCCCTTGCGTCCTCGATACATGCATTCAGCAGGTCAGTGGAATACCCATGCCCCTTGAATGAGCCGGACACCCACAGACAGTCGATGTAAAGATAGCCGTCTGCATCGATCGGATTCCATGCATTTTCGGCAGGGATATACTCAATAAAGCATTTTCCACGCTCAGTGCTTTTCAGAAAAACAAGTCCGTCATCAAAGCACTCTTTCAGCCACGCCTTTTTGGAGGATACCTGGATGTCATTATTACCGGAAATAGCACAGCAAATATGCTCACTTTCCAGATTTTCGTTTGTCACCTTTATGTATTCCATTTATTCGTTCCTCCATGTTTTTTTAACAACATCATCATGGCTGTAAAATCCCGCGTCAACATCATGGATATTTCTTCCTGCGTGAAATCACATGTTCCCGTGGCACAAAGCGTACCGATCCCGTAGGTATGAATCCAGGAGTGCTCAAAAAGCGTCTTAGCGTCCTCGACAGACAAGTCGTAATTCTCTCTGATCGTATTCAGACATTCATCGACAACACTGCCGAGATGAGCGTAGATATCGGAAAAAGACTTCACATCACTGTTTTGTGACATGAAAACAAGCTGATATAGATTCGGTTCTTCCTTGGCAAATGAGATCATCTGCATACCGACCTGTTTGAAGATCGGCATATCCGTATCAGTCTTGTGAACATAAGATTCAAACCGCTCCATTGCAGCAGTCTTGACCTCGTCCTGTACTTCCTGCATGGAGTTGAATACTGTGAAGATTGGAGTTGCAGAGGTGTTCAGCGCGTTTCCAAGTGATTTTGCGGTCAGTGCATTGATCCCATCCTGCGATACAACGCTCAATGCAGCATCAATGATCTCTGCTCTTGTAAATTTCGGTTTCGGTGGCATGACAACACTCCTTATGAATATGCATGTTCTGCGATGTTTATTCTAGAACGCTAATTCTATTATACTCTTTATCCGAGTAAAGTCAATGGATTTCAAAGAAAAAATATAAAAAGACCGCCTGTAAAAATGAACTACCCCCAAGAAACAGCTCTTTGGGGGTCGGTTAAGACGGAGATCAATGCTTTTTTTAGATAATATTAAGCCTACAAAGCTTTATCGTTCTTTTTAAACTTAAAATCCTTAACTACATCGATCAAATTTGAGGATATTGTTACTGTGATAAGCGAAAAAACGATTCTTTTAACAGGTATGTACGTCAGAGACAGCATTAGTACGATAATGTCGGTAAAAAGGTAAGCTCGTGACAGCTTCCAGTGGAGCAGGTGCGAGATCGTCAATGCAAGTGCGTCGTCACCGCCGCTGGAACCGCCCTGTCTGATAATCAATCCGACACCTATGCCGACAAAAATACCGCCTAAGATAGCTGCGATCAGCGGATACTCGGACAGATCGGGAAGCATGGGAGGAAACTGCTCCCAGAGCTTATAAAAGCCCGATATGAACAGTGTTGAAATGATAGATAGCTTTATAAATTTCCAGCCTAAAAATTTAAATGCAAGTGCATAGCAGGCAATATCTAAAACGGGTGTAATATACGCCGGTGAAAATTCAAGCCAGTGCTCGATCAAGAGCATAAGCCCTATTATTCCACCCTCCGTTATGTTAGTACGTTGGTGGATGTTGTGAATGCCAAAGGAACAGATCATTGCACCGAGTAATAAGAGCAGTATTTTTTTTACTGTCAGATCCTCGGTGATCTTTTCCCAAAGGGTCGCTATGCCGGAACTCAATTTGAATAACCTCCTTGATGTCAGCGTGCTTTTATGATATAATTATAAACTGTATAGTAACTATAATGTCAAGAGGTTTTATGAAAAATTTATTTTCCATTGGTGAGCTTTCAAAACAGCAGAATATCTCCCGTCAAACGTTGATCTTCTATGATAAGATTGGTCTGTTTTGTCCCGCTTATGTTGATCCCGAAAATGGGTATCGTTATTATAGTGTGAAGCAGCTTGATTATCTGGACACGATCTGTATTATGAAGAGGATCGGCTTTTCACTGGATGAGATCAAGGCTCATATGAAAAGCTATACGATAGAGGATTCCATCGTCGCATTGAGAAAGCAGCTGACTGCTATCGAACGGCAGATCGAAGAGCTGCAAATGATAAAAAGTCGAGTTGAGCATCGCTGTGTTCAACTGGAGCACGCTGTGTCGATACGTGAACGCAGCGAAGCGGTCACGATTGAAGACGTAAAGAGTCAGTACATTTTGGTACACGAGGTAAATGAGCCGTATTCATTGGAACAGGTCAGCATTGCAACGAAGGAATGCTTTGCACGCTCTTTCAAGGAAAAGCTCCCTGTTTTTTTTCAGAGCGGTGCTATTGTTCCGTATGATAGAATAAGAAATAAGAAATATACGGAAGCTTCATATGTATTTCTGCCTATCGAAAAGCTATTCAATATTGATGGACTCGTTGAGCTGCCGACAGGGAAGTGCGTATGTACCTATCATATAGGGGATTATGCCTCTATCGGACGTTCTTATGAGCGAATATTAAGCTATTGCGAGGAGAATAGGCTGAATATCGTCTCCGATTCCTACGAATTTGCGATAAATGATTATCTTTCTACGGGTGATGAGAATGAATACATTACGAAGATAATGCTTTACGTGACAGAAAATTGAAAACAGAGCAGACTCACTTTGCTTACAGGTGAGACTGCTCTGTTTATTAATTTACAGCTATTGGATATACAAGCCTTTTATTCGGTTCTCAGAGCAACGACAGGGTCCTTCTTTGCCGCACTCTTTGACGGAATGATACCGGACAAGAGCGTAAGTGCCATACTGATCAGCACGAGGATAACGGCTACAGGTATGGGAAGGATAGCGTCCAGATTGTTTATTCCGGTGAGATGATGCAAAATAGAATTGATTGGTATGCACAGCAGATACGTTATAAGTACACCGAGCGTACCGGAGGTGAATCCTATTATCACGGTTTCGGCATTAAACATGCTTGAAACATTTCTCTTTGATGCACCGATAGCACGGAGTATACCGATCTCCTTCGTTCTCTCCTGAACGGAAATAAGTGTGATAACTCCGATCATGATAGATGATACTATGAGCGAGATGGCGACAAATGCTATCAGTACGTAGGTGATCGCATCAATGATCGTTGTGATAGAGGACATCATAAGCCCTACATAGTCGGTGTAGCTGATTTGTGACAGCTCGTCAACGGAATCGTTATATTCTGTGATGGCATCCTCGATTATATCCTTGTTTGCGAATGAAGATGCGAATAAATTAATGCTTGACGGATCGTCGAGATTGACATAGCCGAGTGTACGCATGTTGCGGTCGTAGGTCGAGGATGAAAATTCAAGGATATCATCGTAGTAGGAGGCATACTGCTCTGTTGTGAATCCGTCTATTGCCATATCAAATGCACCTGCAAGCTGCTCTGTAGTCATTGTGCTGAGATGCTGCTGCACCTGCTCGGCATATTGGAGCTTTGTCTGCTCTGCGATCATTTGAGTAAACAGATCTGTCATATCCTCGTCGGACATAGATGAAATATACTCTTTTATATCATCCTCACTCATGCCCATTTGCATCGTAAGTGACTGTACCAGTGCATTATCCATATCCTCACGTGTCATGCTTCCGAGAGCCTGCTCAACAGCCTCGTCAAGCTGCTCCTGAGAGGGGATACTCATTATAGCGACATATGTATCGGCTTTGCCCTGAATATCGAGCTCATCAGTATATGCAAGGAAAGCGGTTTCCTTTTCCTCATCGGACAGATCACCTGTTGTTTCGTTGAATGGTAGACCTGTGAAAATATCATGCTGCGGATCATCAAGCTGAGCTTTTATTGCATTGCTGCCCCTGGACTGTTCGATTATGTATTCTGTAAGCTCCGAGGTATAGCCTATGGAGCCTGTAAGCATTGCGGACAATGCATCTACATTCGGACGAACGATGCCGGAGACCTTAAGAGTCATACCATTATCGTATAAATACTTAAGACCGGCGTCTGTATCACGCAGATCGGTGTAAAGACCTGTAGATTCGTCATATGTGTAGCAGTCGGAGCTGAGAACTGTGCGAAATTCCATGTCGCAGATCTCTTCATACGTCCATGTCTGCCTATCGACCTCAAGCTCCTTCTTGTTAAAGGCAGCATCAACGATAGCATCTATATCATCTTCGGATTTGAGTCCGAGTGCATAAAGTGTCATATCATCAAGCTCGTTGTTCTCGTCGAGCACCAGAACTACCTCGTTGTATTCGGTGGGCCATGAGCCGTATACTACATCGTACTGCTTTTCAAGCAGCGGACTGATGAGCTTGCCGTGATCTCCGGGAAGCATTTCCTGCCATACCATGGAAACGGCGTTACGCATTGAAGACATTGATGAAGTGCTGCTTAAGAGTGATGATGAACCAAGGTCATCGACAGAAAACATACTCTGACCAAAATATTTCATGAGTATATCTTCCATCAGCTGCTGCATATCCGATGGAATTATTTTCCCGTCAACATTTTCGGTGTAGATAAGCAGATCAATATCGTATGTATACTGTATGCCGCTGATAGCTTCTTTGAGCTCACCCTCGTTTTCGACACTGTCGATCTCAGATTCTATGTATTTTTTGAATGACTTAAGATCGTTCTCCTTTGTTTCGATGGAGTTGAGTGAATTTACAAGGTCATAAACGACCGGCTTTTGATAGACTGCGTCAAGCTCATGGTCGTCATAGGACTTGGCAGTGCTTATAAATGTTTCCATCAGAGAACCGAGATCGGTATGCTGCGCTTCAAGTGTCAGAGGATATGATGATAGCGTGTCCTCTTGGACGGTATTTATATACGTGGTCATACCGTTAGATACAGCGAATATCAGAGCGATACCTATAATGCCTATGCTGCCTGCGAAGGATGTAAGGATCGTACGTCCTTTTTTCGTGAAAAGGTTTTTCAGAGATAGTCCAAAGGATGTAGCAAAGGACATAGACGGCTTCTTTGTCTTTCCTATGGTAGATGCAGCCTCCAGCTCGTGCTCACGACGTACCTCCTCGGCATTTAATGGTGCAGAATCGGAGATTATCGTACCGTCAAGCATTCGAACGATACGTGTAGAATATTTTTCCGCGATGTCGGGATTGTGAGTGACCATGATAACGAGTCTGTCCTTTGATATATCCTTGAGGATATCCATTACCTGTACGCTCGTTTCACTGTCGAGAGCACCTGTAGGCTCGTCGGCAAGGATTATATCGGGATTATTTACTATGGCACGTGCGATAGCTACACGCTGCATCTGACCGCCCGACATTTCGCTTGGCTTTTTATTGATCTGCGTGGAGAGACCGACCTCTTCAAGAGCCTTTTTCGCACGCTTTCTTCTCTCGGATTTTGAAACACCCGAAAGGCTGAGTGCGAGCTCTACGTTTTGAAGAACGGACTGATGCGGTATGAGATTGTAGCTTTGAAAAACGAATCCGATGGAATGATTCCTGTAGGTGTCCCAATCCCTGTCCTTAAAATCCTTTGTGGATGTGCCGTTTATAACTAGATCTCCGCTCGTATACTGATCCAGACCACCGATGATGTTTAGCATCGTAGTTTTACCACAGCCGGATGGTCCGAGGATAGATACGAATTCACTTTTTCTGAATTTCAGATCTATACCCTGCAGAGCATGTACGGTACCGTCTCCGGCAGGATAGTCTTTAGTGATTCTCTTTAGTTCAAGCATTCAAATAAATCCTTTCCAAGAACATAATATCTATTATACGTAATAATTCTACTCTTTTAAAATATCGAAATCAAGCTGAATGTGTTGACATAAAATGACAGATTGGTGATGATTTGAACGATAAAATCGTCAAATTGACGTTAAATAATAAAAATTTAATTCACGAAATCCATATTCGCAAATATACGCTCCATTCGTTCATCGGGGAATCGATCATCGATAAATTCCAAAAACCGATTTGATGGCTCAGTATCGTTGAGTCTTTCCGACCATCTGTAAACGGATAGCCCTGTTACACAGGCATTGAAAGCAAAGAATACGACGAGTATCCATGTTATGAGCTTGCCACTCCTGTTAGGTATCTTAAGTATCCATTTTGCCATTCGAGGATAGACCTCTTTGACCCAGAAAATACTGAGAAATCCCCAGAAGATAGAATACATAAGACATATCCTGCCGTTGATATTGAACGGAAGATGTGTGTAATCCCATGAACGTGAGCCGAAAATAAGCTCTTGACCCCAGGAACACACATATTCCACTGCACTGCCGACGATGAAGCCTCCGAGAAATGAGAGCCACTTTCCTCTGTTCCTGAATTTGTACAGAGAAGCTGAAAGTGCGACAGCACCGACTCCGTAGAGCAGATTAAACGGACCGTATACCAAACCAGAGCGGCTTTCAAAATAACCATTTGTGACGTAGCAGTATAGAAGCTCGATCACGACGCCTAAAAAGCTGCCGACAAAGCATATGAGAAGCAGCTTATACATGTTCAGTCCGCGTGCAAAATGATCGGACTCCAATTCAGACATATCGATAGAAGCGTTAGTCGGTGCGGCGGGAAGCAGACGCTTTCTCTTGCTGCTTTTCAAATCAGACCATCGTGCATTAAGCTCATCACTGAGGTCTATAGTCTGTATATATGCTTTCCCTATGTTTGCGCTTGCACGTTTAAATGAATCGACCTTTGCGATGACTTCATCATCCATCTCTTTTGTCTGCTCGGCATTTGCAATGAGTGCATAGTACTCAGATATATTTTCTCTCGTTTTATCGGAAATATTGAGTAGCTCCAGACTTTCCTTTTCAATATCTGTAGTTATGATGCTTGCGGAAGAAGGCTTGACATGCTTTGTCAGCTTGGTTTTTTTATGTTTCATAATATACCCCCATTTGCACAGTATATTATAATATCAAATTCTAAATTGAATATAAACAAAATTTTGGCCATTCGGAATGCGATTTCCAAATGACCAAAATGTAAATACATATACGATTTTATCGAACGAGCAGTCAGTGTGTTTCAAGCTCATCAAGGTTATATGGAGTGCTCTGGTAGACGTAATAGTTGAGCCAGTTTGAATAGAGCAGAGCAGAATGAGCTCTCCATGTGACTGTAGGCTCCTTTGTCGGATCATTATCCGGGAAATAGTTGTACGGAACTTCGATATCAAGTCCCTTGTTGACATCACGGAAATACTCGCCTGCAAGCGTATCTGCATCATATTCCGAATGACCCATTACGAATATCTGACGACCACCCTTAGCCATGATAAGATACATTCCGGCAATATCGGAGGTAGCCAGTATTTTCAGCTCCGGCACCTTGACGATATCCTCCATGCGAACCTCCGTATGACGTGAATGAGGAGCATTGAAATATTCGTTAAAGCCTCGGAGCAGAGGCTCGTTTTTTACGTGTATTTTGTGACGGAATATGCCGAACATCTTTTTGGGCAGCTCGTATTTCGGAATACCATAGTGATAGTACAGACCTGCCTGTGCGCCCCAGCAGATATGGAATACAGAGTAGACGTTCGTTTTTGTCCACTCGAAAATGTCGCACAGCTCTTTCCAGTAATGAACGTCTTCAAATTCGAGCGTTTCGACAGGTGCTCCTGTTATTATCATACCATCGTAACGGTTATTTCTGACCTGGTCGAAGGTCTTATAGAACGTGAGCAGATGCTCGGCGGAAGTGTTTTTTGATTTGTATGTTGATGTTTGAAGAAATTCGACCTCAATTTGAAGAGGTGTATTCGATAAGCAGCGCAGAAGCTGTGTTTCGGTCGTGATTTTTGTGGGCATAATGTTTAATATCAAAAGCTTGAGCGGACGTATATCCTGTGTCACAGCACGTTTTTCACTCATGACGAAGATGTTTTCACTCTCAAGCACAGAGTATGCAGGAAGGGATTCCGGGATTTTAATTGGCATAAATTATGCTCCTTTCATTGAGGCTCGATGATAATATTATAGCATGTCGGATCGAATAACGCAATGTGTGAAAATACAAGTTTTAAATGAGAATAAATCGTTTTATTCATTCATATATTAAGATTTTTGTTCTTGCTTTGTTGTTTATGCTTTGATATAATATTAATGGATAAGTAAATTCGTGAAATGTGAGATCATAAAATGGAATCGTATAAAGATGTTTTGAATACACTTTTAGATGGATATAAAAGGATACTCGGAGACAATATGACAGGCTTTTATGTTCATGGCTCTGTTGCGTTCGGCTGCTATAATCCTGACAAAAGCGATATAGATTATATAGTAACTGTACGTGATAAAATAGATCGTGAAGAAAAGCTGGAAATTTTGAAGCTCATGTACGGCTTAAGAAAGGCTGCTCCCGATAAGGGACTGGAGATGAGTATCGTTTTGGATAAATATGCGAAAAACTTTGTTTATCCTACTCCATTTGAGCTGCACTTTTCAGAATATTGGCGTGAACAGTACGAACGTGATCCTGATTCGATATGCTCGGATGAGGAAAAGACCGATATTGACCTTGCGGCACATTTTACAGTTATAAAGAAGACAGGAATAGTGCTTTACGGTGATCCGATCGAGGAAAAATTCGGAGAAGTAAAGAAAGAATACTACATAGACAGCGTGTTCGGTGACATCAGAGCCGAGGACGATGAGATAATCGACGGTGAGACGATCACAGATGATACTCCGATGTATTACGTTTTGAATCTGTGCCGATCCTTTGCATATTTCAGGGACGGCGCCATTATTTCAAAAAAACAGGGCGGAGAATATATGATCGGCAAAACACCTTATGACGATATCATATCGGATGCGCTCAACTGTTATGTGTACAGCCGTAAAATGACATCGGATAAGTCACGTGTGCTTGATTTTTGCCACTATATGTATGACCTGATAGATAAATAAAATATAATTTTTGCAGAGGGTATTGCTTGTGTTAAAACGCTTATGGTATGACCTTAGGATGTATGTCAGATATATAGATAAGCTACTGCTGCTTATAGCGATTATTGCGAGCGGATATGGGCTTGTGCTGATATACAGTGCCACATACAGCTACAATACAATGCAGTATGTAAATGTGCAGCTTTTTGCTGTTTGTGTTGGAATATTGGTATATTTCATTGCAGCAATGTTCGATATAGAATTTATATCTCGCTTTTGGGTACCGATACTTATATTCAATCTGCTTCTGCTCGGTTCTCTGTATTTTTTCGGAGTTGCCGAGGGAGGTAACAAAGGCTGGATAAGATTCGGAAAGATCGGCATCCAACCGTCTGAGCTGGGAAAAATAATATTCATAGTATCATTTGCAGGGCATATCAACGCACTCGGAAATAAGCTCAACAGACCTCTTCCGTTCTTGTCACTTATAGCGCATGCCGGTATAACAGCAGGTTTTGTAATGCTTTTTTCCAAGGACGACGGAATGACGCTGGCTTTTCTGTTTATCGCCTGCTTTATGATGTTCGCAGCAGGGGTAAAGCTGAGATGGTTTGCAGCATGTGGTGCGGTAGCATTGTCGTCTATACCGCTCATATGGAATATGCTGCTGGATGAATATCAGCAGCTGAGGATACTGGTCATATTTTATCCTGAGCTTGATGCTGATGTTACATGGCAGGCGACGCAAAGTAAGATAGCACTGAGAGCTGGAGGTATACTCGGAAAGGGTCTGCTCAAAGGCTCACAGACGCAGTACAGTATAATACCTGCGAAGCATACCGATTCTATATTTTCCGTTGCAGGTGAAGAACTGGGGTATATAGGCTGTGCATGTATAATATTACTGCTGCTTTTGGTAGTTGTGCGATGCGTGTATATAGCCTTTAGGACAGCAGGAAGCATATCATCGGTCATATGCATGGGTGTTGCCGGAATGTTTATTTTTCAGACGTGCCTGAATATAGGAATGAATATCGGTGTGCTGCCTGTAATAGGGCTTACGCTGCCGTTTTTCAGCTATGGAGGTACATCTATTATTGCAATGTATGCCGCACTGGGGATCGTTGCCGGTGTGCGGATGAGAGAAAAACGAAACAGAGATCTGATGAGTGAGCTTGACGGTACATCTCAAGCATGAATATGGGAGAAATTATAAATGAGTATATTGATAGCATACGGTAGCAAAACCGGAACATCTCGTAAATGTGCCGAGCTGCTTGCAGACCTTTTGCCGGATGCAAGCGTTGTTGATCTGAGAAAGGTAAGAGATCCCAATATAGATATGTACGATGCTGTAATAGTGGGCGGTTCTATAAGATATGGACTTCTTGATCGAAGGGCAAAGAATTTCGTTTTGAGGAATGTGCAGACATTGCGAAAAAAGGTCACCGCATATTATATATGCTGCGGCTTCATATCAAATGCCAAGCAGTATTTCAGCACTAACTTCCACAAGCTGGCTCTTGAACATGCGTGCTCCGAGGAGTGCTTTGGCGGAGACTTTCCACTTGATAAGATGAGCAGCTTCGATAGATTCGTGCTTAAAGCTGTTATGAGCAATACAGATGTAAAAAAGGAACATAAGCTGCCGTGTATAGATATACAGGCAATACAGAGATTAGCGGATTCGGTAAAGAATGCGCTTGAGTCGAGGTAGAGTATGAAGAGAATAATCGTTACCATAAAGACAGAGGCACATCACAGAGCAAGACTTGAGAGAGCTGCAGGAGACAATGAAATATTATTTTTGAGCGGTGAACAGTTGACTCGTGATATGGTACAGTCGGCAAACGTGATAATAGGTACGGTAAAAGCGGAGCTTATAAGGGAAAGTGAAAAGCTGGAGCTTTTACAGGTATCGACTGCCGGTGTCAATGAATATATTGCCGAGGGCGTGGTTCCGCCACAGGCTCAGCTTGCCAATGCTACAGGTGCATATGGGCTTGCTATAAGTGAGCATATGATAGGCTCACTGTTTATGCTGCAAAAGAAGCTGCATTTGTATCGTGATAATCAGTCGGAAAGTAAGTGGCTCGATATGGGTAATGTCAAGGGTATCGAGGGCAGCGTCGTTCTTGTGCTCGGTATGGGCGATATCGGAGGCGATTTTGCACGTAAGATGAAGGCTCTCGGCGCATATGTTATAGGTGTACGCAGAGTACACAATGACAAGCCGGATTATGTTGACGAGATGCATTTGACGGATGAGCTCGACGAGCTGCTTCCTCGTGCGGATGTAGTTGCCATGAGCTTGCCGAGTACACCTGCAACGTATAGAATACTTTCACGTGAACGTATTGCGAATATGAAGGACGGAGCTGTGGTGCTGAATGTAGGCCGCGGTAATGCGATAGATACGGATGCACTTTGTGATGCGGTAGAGTCGGGTAAGCTCGGAGGAGCTGCACTTGATGTGACCGATCCGGAGCCGTTACCGCCGGAGCATCGCATGTGGAAAATAAAGAATATTGTTGTTACACCTCATGTGTCAGGCTATTTTCATCTTGCGGCAACACATGACCGTATAGTCGAGATCGCAGCAGATAATCTTGAAAGATTCCTCAGTGGAAGAAAGCTTAGAAATCTGATAGATTTTGAAGCGGGATATGCAAAACGTGATCAATAGAGATCGTGATAAAAGCGGCTGCTCATAAGCAGACAGTGAATAAGCCTCCTATAGTATTTTTTTGCTATAGGAGGCTTTGTGATGATAATATGATATTCGCTTTATTCTCGAATGTTATTTAGGAAAAAGACTGCATACTTTTAGCCCTTGACGATATTCAAAGCATTTACGATAGTCGAGCCGTATTCGTAAAAATCATATCTTACAGTAAAATCCGCATTCAAAGCTCTGTCGTAAGCATCCGTCCACAGATCGTTATATGTTATATCAACATATTTGTAAAGCTCGGTTTCCGGATCTATGACTATATCGATATCAAAATAGTAGCCTGCTGATTGCTTTGATGTAATATCACCTATGATATTGAATCTGTCAGAAAAGCATTTGATGTGTATACCGTTTTCATCTCTGTACATGTCAGCCGTATCGAGTATACCGCTTTCAAATCCGAACAGCATACTGTATATCCTGCAATATCTTTCTACATTCGCCGCAGATATATTATTATCCTGCAACCATCCGCCGGTATCCATTCTTGAATAAAACAGCTCACCGTCCTCGCAGAAAATATTAACTCCCATATGCTCGATCTTTTCGCCGCCAAGCATAGTGTCTACATCAATGCCGATTTCAGCACGCATATCTAAAAGATTGGAGCGAACCTCCGACTCGATAATGATTTCCTTCTCATAATCACTGTCTATATCATTGAGGTCGTATTTTCCATACTGTGTTATCGTGTAGCTTCCTGCGTTTTCCATTGCCTGACGTGTCTTTTCGAGCTGCTCATATATCTCGTGCTTTCCAAATATGATATCCGCTGTTTCCATGCCATACGAGTTGTCAATATATGAAGCCGACATATATACAAGCGGTGTGTTCGTGCCCTTACAGCATTGTTTCAAAGCGGATACTACGCCGTGTGCGGCATCGATCCTCAGGAATGGTCGATCACTTGTCAATTCGATATCCTCGGCTAAGCATATGGATTCGGCAATTTCCAACGCATTCTCATATGTAAAATCACCGTCTGTCTCACTGTAGCCGAGCATTCTCAGAAGGATAGTATAAAACTCACGCATGGTAACAGGCGCAGAATGATCATACAGTTTATCGGATTTTCCTGTTATAAAGCCGTTGTCATACATATATGCTATGTACGGTGCAGCCCAATCGGGCACATCTTCAAAGGGACATTCCGAGCTGTAGTATAATGCTTCCATTTCAGCTCCGTATGCTCTGCAAAGAAGAACTGCTGCCTCTGCACGATCAAGCTCATCGTAAAGACGCATTCCGTTGTCGTCACCTGTCATAAATCCGATGTTGTACAAGAGCTGTGCATCTTCGCAGTATTTGTCGGTCTCATTGTCGGCAGCTGCGGAAAATGTCAGAAGCACTGTAGCAGCGATCACCGCTGCAAGGTATTTAAAGCTTTTATTCAATTTATTCTCACCTTTCCGATCCTGATGCAAATATTATATCATGCTGTCAGCTCTGTGAAAAGTACTAATTTGAAAATTTTATACGTATCGTGAAATGGCTTATTGATATTTGTGTCAAATGTGGTAAAATAAAAGCATACGAAATGCAAAAATCCCGGGTTGCATTTCTTCGACTTAAAAACGAAACAATTTGTATTCGCCGATGTAAAATCACATTTGAATTCCGATGAAAGGAAGAATGCTTTGCTACGCAAGGCATAGCTATAAGATTGAAAGAATTTATTATAAATAAAAACGATTCATCACTTCGTGTCGATGCTTTTCTACGCAAGGCAGCACCTAGAATGCCGTCCTCGGCAGTCCAAAAATATATTCGAACAAAGGATATAAAAATAAACGGTAAGCGTTGCAGCTGCTCCGACAGACTAAATGAGGGTGACGTGCTCAGAGTCTATGCACCCGATAAATTTTTCGATGTGCCGGATCAATCGACTGCATATAAGACTATAACTCCGGCACTCAGCATAGTTTATGAGGATGAAAATATACTGCTTGTTGATAAAAAACCGGGTATGGTAGTTCATGAGGATGAAACCGAAAGCATAAACACTCTGATAGCTCATATTCAGGCGTATTTATATAAAAAAGGGGAGTGGGATCCGGATGCCGAAGCAAGCTTCGCTCCCGCTTTATGTAACCGTATCGACCGCAATACCGGCGGTATAGTGATCGCAGCAAAAAATGCAGAATCGCTTCGTATCATGAATGAGAAAATACGTGAGCACGAGCTGAGAAAATCATATCTGTGTATCGTACATGGTATACCGAATCCGAGAAAGGGCAGGATAGAGGGCTTCATCGTGCGTGACAAGGACAATAAAAGAGTATATTTGAACAAAACACCGTCTAAGGATTCGAAAAGTGCGGTGACTCTTTATAATGTAAAGAGTGTACGTAAGGGCTTGTCGCTTGTCGAATGTGAGCTTCTCACAGGACGTACCCACCAGATAAGAGTTTCCATGGCGTCAATAGGATGCCCTCTGCTGGGTGACGGTAAATATGCCGATGGTAAGCTGTATAAAAGCTCGGGCCGAAAATATCAGGCGCTTTACTCCTATAAGCTGGAATTTAAATTCAAGACCGATGGAGGAATGCTGCACTATCTGAATGGAAAATGCTTCGAAATAAAGGATATCGATTTCGTAGATGATTTTAATCACGGTAGATTGTAAAAAAGGA
Source organism: uncultured Oscillospiraceae bacterium (assembly GCA_964461815.1). GTDB lineage: Bacteria > Bacillota > Clostridia > Oscillospirales > QAMX01 > JAAZBA01. The sequence continues at coordinate 31,059 of CAYWVF010000006.1, read as the reverse complement.
TCTGCTGCAATTCTTTGCAGCAGATTCTTTTATGCTTTCAATGACAATTTGTACTGCTCATATCCCTTTTTACCCTGCTCGGTAACGGGCTTTATCCATTTATTGCTTAGCATATACCATATTTGTATGCCGATCTTTGCTATATCCTCTGAGTACGACATTGCGATCACAAAAACGAACGGCAGCTCCCAAACAAAGCCTGCAAGCAGTACCAAGGGGACAGATACGAGCCAGATAGTTGAGATCTCAACATAAAATCCGAACTTCGACTCACCGCCTGCACGGTATACGCCAATAAGCATATAATTGCATGTCCTGAGAGGTGTCAGAATGATCATAACTATAAGCAGCTCATACACAATAGCATTGATATCTGCACCTACGCCGAACATAGATGTTATCGGCTCCTTGAAAATGAAAATTAAGCCTGTTGTGATAATAGTAGTCAAAAAGTTCATCACCGCAAAGCGACGTGAATATACTATGCCGTTTCTTATCTCACCGGCACCTATCGAATTTCCTATCATGACGGACAATGCATTGACAAAGCCCCAATAGAATGCCATTACAAGACCCTCGATAGTTCTGAAAATGGTCAATGCCGACATGTTTTTTCCGCCTTGACGTCCGAATACCATATTTATAACAAGCGTAGCAAAGGCGTATGCTGCTTCGTTTAGAATGATAGGCATAGCCTTTTTATAATACTCTTTTATAAATACCCTCTCAAGCTTTACACGCTTACGCATAGCCTCATAGACGATATTTTTACGTGCGACAGCAACGAATATGAGGATAGCCATATTGAGGAAGGATGATATCAGCGTTGCAAGAGCCGCACCCTCCGCTCCCATATCCGGGAAGCCGAGCTTTCCATAGATCAATATCCAATTCAGAAGCGTATTGGTCGTCAATCCGACTATGCTTGCAAGTAACGGCAGTCTTGCGTTTCCTGTAGAGCGCAGGAGTCCGCTGCATCCGACTGAGATCGTCGAAAAAACACAGCTGAGTGATGCTATACGCAGATATCCCGTACCTATCGATATCACTTCGACATCATTTGTGTATATGCTCATAATAAGCTTGGGAAAAAACAGAGTGATGAGTGCAGCCGGCAGCATTACGGCAAGCACACTCATAAACATTACCCATGCTGTTTTGCTTATACCGTCTTTATCCTTAGCACCCCAATATTGTGCAAAGAACATCGTTCCGGCACTATGTATTCCCCAACAGCAAAGTGTTAGCAGGCTGAACCACTGAGCGGCCATACCTACAGCACCGAGAGCGATCTCGCTTTTTCCTCCGATCATCATACTGTCTACAAACGACATAGACGATGTAAGAAGGTTCTGCATTGCTACAGGCACGCCGAATTTGACCACATCGGCATAAAATTTTCTGTTACCTATAAGTTCACGTATCTTCATGATATACCTCAATTACATTGATAAGCATAGCATACCATGAAAGTAAAAATATTACAATAGGTAATTACAATAATTTTGAGATATCTTTTTTTAATCTGGCGATTATTCGCTTCTCCAGTCTTGATATATACGACTGTGAAATACCGAGTATATCCGCTACCTCCTTCTGTGTCTTCTCCTCCTTGCCGTAAAGACCGAATCTCATAGAGATTATCATATGCTCACGCTCATTGAGTCTACTGAGTGCAGCATTCAAAAGCTGTCTGTCTACGTCCTCCTCCAGTACCTTCATAACACTGTCACTTTCCGTGCCGAGTGTATCCTCAAGCCTCAGCTCATTGCCGTCCCAGTCGGTATTCAATGGTTCATCTATCGATACCTCATGCTTTACATTCGCATTTTTTCTCAGAAACATCAAGATCTCATTTTCAATACATCTTGATGCATACGTGGCAAGCTTTATATTCCTGTCGGGCTTGTAAGTGTTTATTGCTTTTATCAAACCTATAGTTCCTATAGATATAAGATCCTCGATGTTTATACCGGTGTTCTCGAATTTCCTTGCTATGTATACTACCAATCGCAGGTTTCTCTCTATCAGAGTTCGCTTTACCGCAGGATCGTTATCCTTGAATCGCAGCATGAGCTCCGATTCCTCCTGCCTGCTCAAAGGAGGTGGAAGACTTTCGGCACCTCCGAGATAATGTATCCCATCTACGCTTCCGAGTCTCAGCTTCACTATCAGCTTCGCAAGCTTTAATCGCAGATCAATAAGCATTTTATACCTCCTAATTTATAAATTTACTACCGCATCATATTCATCAGACAGCTTCACGGAGCTTATTCCCACAAGCATATCGTCGCGGCTCTTACCGTCTACGGTTATCCTGTCAGGCTTAAACACTGCCATCAGTGCATTCTCGTTTCCTACAGTTTTGTACGGCACTACTCTCAGCCTGCAAATCGCCGAAACAGATTCCACAGCCTCAGCTCCGTCAAGCAGATCACAGGTGTCGAGAATATCTCTTGCCTGCTGCGGAAATATACTCTTGATTTTTCCGTACTCGGCTACGATTATTCTCTTATTCGTCATCGGGTCAGTAAGCTCGTTGCCGCTGTCGTACAACGCCTTGAGCTTTGCATCACCTGAAAATGCAGCTACCTCTATTTCCGCAAATCGCTTTTCTTCACCTCCGGCACTTTTCCGCATTACGATACCAATTAAAATATATGCTGTCATTACGGATATAACAAGCATCCAAAAGGGTATATTCATGTACATGATACCGTTATTCACTCTGATGTTCGAACTGTTTGATATGTAATATACAGCTACCACGCAGCCTGCAAATACAAACGACACTGCGAAAAATATGAGCGAGTATTTTATAAGCTGCCTTATACTCTTGATGCTGAATGATACTGCCGTTATAGGGATCGCAAACAGTAATTTGAATGCTACAGTATATAAGAGCCTCAGCTGTGGGAAAAACATTACTACCGCATAAAGAGCACCTATGGCAGCTCCTGCAGCTATGCGCTTTCTCTGTATCACAGCTCCTGTCATTCTCGCAGATGCTATAAGCAGTAAATAATTTATCACCAGGTTAAGTAGGAAAAGTACGTCTATATAAACGATCCTTATGCTCATCCCTCCCTTGCATGATCTATTCTATCGCTTTCTCCGATTAAAATATGTCAAAACAATGTATACACAAAAAATTCATCGTTTATTTCTTTTCTATTGAAAAGATCGATAATTAATGATATAATTGAGAAAAATATATGAAAGGAAGATCATGATGAACGATATACTTGTTTCGGAAATTCGAGGATCTTTAGATGAAAATGATATCAGAGGCAGACTGTGTATAGTAGACTACAACGGTAATGTCATGCATTCCATAGGCGATATCACAAGATTTCAATATTACCGCTCATCTGCCAAGCCCATACAGGCACTGCCTATTCTCTACTATGGTATCAAGGAAAAATACGGCTTTACGGATAAAGAGTACGCTGTATTCTGTGCATCACATGACGGAGAAAGCTTCCATACAGAAACGATCACATCCGCATTGTCAAAAATCGGATTTACCGATGAAGATATGATACTTCCGCCTGCTTATCCCTCTCATCAGCCTACGGCATATAAGCTTATTGCAGAGGGTAAGCCGATGAGAAAAATATACTATAACTGTTCGGGTAAGCATTCTGCGCTTCTCGCATTTTGCCGTTATCTCGGCTGTGACCCGAAGGACTACTGGAGACCTGAAAGCCCAATTCAGCAGGATATCAAAAAATTCATAGGCACGATGAGTGAGTTTCCATCCGAAGATATCATAGTCGGTGCTGACGGCTGCGGTGTACCTGTATTTGCCGTACCGCTCTACAACGTTGCGCTCAGCTATTTGAACCTTGCATGTCCGGAAAGACTTAAGGATGACAAGCTTAGCGAATGTGTAAGACGTGGTACATCCTACATGAACGACTACCCCGAGATGATCGCAGGCACGGGTGGCATTTGCACAATGCTTCTCGGAGACAGAAATATCATTGCCAAGGGCGGCGCAGAGGCTTTATATTGCATAGGCCTGCGTGATGAACGTATAGGTATTGCTTTTAAGCTTGAAAGCGGTACTTATCACTATATACCTTATGTTGTTATTTCTATTCTCGAACAGCTCGGATATAAAAACAAGGCACTCATCGACGAGCTTAAGCAGCAATTCCCTGCTGATTATATCAATCCGGTAGGCGTAAAAGCATATACTCGTGTGAGCAGATTTACTCTCGATTAAAATGGCAGTAAAACACGTTACTATAGGCTTTGCCGCACATGTTGATGCGGGAAAAACCACATTATGTGAGCAGCTTTTATACAAAGCCGGAACAATACGTTCACTTGGACGTGTGGACAACGGCACGTCGGCACTCGATAATCACATTATCGAGCAGCAGCGTGGCATCACAATATTTTCGAGTGAATCCTCGTTCGAATACGGCTCTACGGTGTTTCATATTTTGGACACTCCGGGACATGTTGATTTTTCACCTGAGACGGAGCGTGTTCTATCCGCTCTCGACTGCGCTATCCTTGTACTCAGCGCAGTCGAGGGTGTGCAAAGTCATACCGTGACACTGTTTCGCCTGTTGGAAAGACTCGGCAAGCCTGTTATCCTCTTTATAAATAAGACGGATCGGCTTGGTGCCGATCTGGATAAGGTTGTATATGATATAAAAAGAGAGCTCGGTATATCACCATGCGGTATCGACGAGCTTAATGAAGCGGCAGCCGAGTCAAGCGAATATTTGCTCGACAGATTTCTCGAAGGTACACTCTCGGATGATGAGCTGGAAAATGCCATATCCTCCATGATACAAAAGCGTGAGATATTCCCATATATCAAGGGGTGTGCGCTCGAGGGAAACGGTATCGATGAGCTGCTTTGGCTGATCGATAAATATATCGATCCGGATTATACCTCCAAGCAGGAGCAGCCGTTCTCGGCATATGTCTATAAGATCACAAATGACGGCGTGGGAACACGAAATGCGTATATAAAGATACTCTCCGGTACGCTGAATGTACGTGATGAGTTAGGAACTTCGCAAAAAGTAAGCTATCTGCGTGAACCGTCGGCAGGAAAGCTTAAGAATCTGTCAAATGCATATGCCGGCATGATATGTGTGGTAGGTGGTTTGTCGGAGGTGCGTGCAGGAGATTACATTGGCTCGCTGTCGGGACACATATCGGAAACGCTGACTCCGCTTTTGAATACGGATATCAGCTCTGATGATCTGACTAAGCTCTACGATGCGCTTAGGATAATTGAGGATGAAGAACCGTCACTCCATGTAAAGCGTGATGTGCGTTCGGGATGCATCACTGTATGTGTTTCTGGTACGGTGCAGCTTGAAATCCTCTCGGATATATTAAAAACGCGGTTTGCTATAGATGCTTCTTTCGGTGAACCGCAGGTGCAGTACCTTGAAACGATCGCAGATGAAGTCATAGGCTATGGTCATTTTGAACCGCTGCGTCATTATGCCGAGGTGCATCTAAAGCTTACACCGTCCGAACGCGGCAGCGGTATCACATTTTCCTCTGCGTGTCATACGGATGATCTGCATCAGAGCTTCCAGAATCTGGTCAAGACTCACGTTTTCGAACGTGAGATCAGAGGTATGCTGACAGGCTCACCCTTGACAGACGTTCATATAACGCTCCTCAGAGGTGCAGCACATCTGAAGCATACAGAAGGCGGCGATTTCCGCGAGGCTACATACAGAGCACTGCGTCAGGGACTTGAAAAGGCAGAATGCGTACTGCTGGAGCCCTACTATGCATTTACAGCGCATGTACCTCACAGCGATGTCGGCAAGGTCATTACGGATATTACACGTTTCGGAGGAACTACCGATTACCCCGAGACCTCGCAAGCCTTTACTGTCATACGAGGACGTGCGCCAATGTCTAAGGTGATGAACTATGGAGACGAGCTTCGCATTTCCACGGGAGGAAAGGCATCGATATATTTTACCTTTGATGGTTATGAGCCGTGTCGGGATGCAAGTGACATCATTTCTCGTATCGGCTATAATAAAGACAGTGATCCGGAGTATACATCAAGCTCTGTATTCTGTGCAAAGGGTGCAGGCTTTCTTGTTAAATGGTATGATGTTGAGGATTATATTCATTTGAAATGAGGAGTATAAATGAATAAAAAATACAGAGATTTTCTTGATGCAGTGAATTCAAGTAAAAGTATAGTATTCTTCGGCGGTGCAGGTGTGTCTACCGAAAGCGGTATACCGGATTTTCGCAGTGTGGATGGTCTGTATAATCAAAAATATGATTATCCTCCCGAAACGATCCTGAGTCACACATTTTGGGAACAGAATCCCGACGAATTTTATAAATTCTACCGTGATAAAATGATCGTAACAGGTGTAAAACCGAATATCACACATATTAAGCTTGCGGAGCTTGAAAAAATAGGAAAGCTTACTGCTATCGTCACTCAAAATATTGACGGCCTGCATCAAGCTGCCGGAAGCAGGAATGTATATGAGCTTCACGGCTCGATCCATCGCAACTACTGCGTAAGATGCAAAAAAGCCTACGATCCTGACTATATCAAAAGCTTCGATGGCGTGCCAAGATGCAGCTGTGGAGGTATTATAAAGCCGGATGTGGTGCTTTATGAAGAAAGTCTGGATACTCAAACGATAGAACGCTCTGTAGAAGCTATTTCAAGCTGTGATATGCTGATAGTCGGAGGTACATCACTCGGAGTGTATCCTGCGGCTTCTCTGATACAGTATTTTAACGGCAGCGTGTTGGCATTGATCAACCTTTCTCCTACGCACTACGACAGCAAAGCCGACCTTGTTATAAATGACAAGCTCGGCTCAGTGTTCTCATTATTATAATTTTACCGAAATATCGATCCTACGAAGCTTAGTTGTTATTCTTTTCGGAGCCCTGGTTAAATGCCGCAGATCTATAATTCTCGGACTTTTTCTCACATTCTGCACGCCATAATTCTCGAATGTGCTCATAAACTCCGTCGTCTATATCCGGCGTACCCTTTGAAGATGTGGGAAGAAGCATCTCTCCGGCTACATTCGGATCGGTGCAGGCTGTATCATTTCTCCACTTGTCACGCTCCTGTTTATTTCTGAGATCGGGTATATCCTTGGAAACGGAGTTGTCAAGTATCGAGCGGAATGCAAACATGCCGGGAAGACTCATGTTGAGAGCTTCGTAAACATCTATTATATCGGCATCCGGGTTGCCCTTGATCTTTTCAACAAAATTGTACATCGAATAGAAGTCCGAGCCTCCGTGCCCAAAGCCCTTTGTTTTATCTGTAGCATGTACAGGTTCATAGCTCTCAAGCTTGGACGTATCATATCCACCGGAATATTCATCATAGTTTACATAGATCTTGTTTATATGTCCGTCATTGGCATCCTCTCTGCCGCATTCCATTTTTCCCTTGGAGCCGTAGGCACAGTACCATATTGAATTCTTATATAATCCGCCGTGGATGCTCTTGATAATACCGCCGTTTTCGAGCGTTACCATCTCAATGCCGAAAGCACCACATTTTGAGCCTCTGCGAAGATTACGCTCAGTCTTAGTACCCTCTATTCCGATCACAGATACCGGACGGAGTCCCGTCATGTGGATGATCGGGCCGAGAGAGTGTGTGCAGTAGAAGGTCGAATACATATTGTTTCGCCAATGATCGCGCTCACCATAGGTAATGCTTGGCCAGATCGGCTCACAATTATGTATGTATTCGCATTCACCGTATTCGAATTCGCCTATTCGTCCCTCTTTATACAGCTTTTTCATCTCGTACGGTGCAGGCATATAGCAATAGTTTTCTCCATATGCATAGATACAGCCGGTCTCCTCAACTGCTTCTATGAGCTCAACAGCCTCTTTCATGGTCTGAACGGGGAGAACCTCCGAGAAAACATGCTTGCCGAGCTTCATTGCTTTGATCGCAAACGGCGCATGCTCGTTTGCGTAGTTTGCAAGAACGACGGCATCCATATCGTGCTTGATAAAGTCGTTGAAATTGTCATAGAACGTGATGTCGAGACCGTCTGCGTTTTCCCGCTGAGCATCTAATGCTTCGGGAGATTTGTCACATATCGCAACGATCTGTGCATTGTCAGAGCGTTTGCAATAGTTTATCATGCTTGAACCACGGTATGCGCCGAGAACACCTATTCTTACCTTTTTCATAAAAATTGCCTCCATTCTGATTTAAAAACAGTGTACCATATATTCATACATGATCCAATGGATTATGTCCATATATATAAGTAAAATGGTTTGACGATTCTTGATTTTGATATGACCTTGTGATATACTGATAATGCTGGAGGGTGATTTTATGGATGAAAACATTTGCCTGTTTGTTCCATATCATAAGGATTATCATTCGATACATACTATCAATTTTGTTTTAGAGACGAAGAAACAGGTATATACTTCTTTAATGGCTCAATCTGTATACAAGGTATACTATGTGTGCAGCGGAAATGGGGCTATACATACTATGGGGCAGGTAAATGAGCTTCATAGGGGAGATGTTTTCTTTACGTTTCCGGCTGTACCGTTTTGTATAGAATCCGGCAGTGACTTTTCATATATGTATATAAGCTTTTTGGGTTCAAGAGCAAATATGATAATGGAAAAGCTGAAAATATCGGCACATAATTTTATTTTCTCCGATTGTGGAGATATGGAGGCGTTTTGGCAAAACGGCTTCAGTATAAATCCGGAGCTGACAGATCTTATAAGTGAGAGCATTTTGCTGTACACATTCTCATTCCTCGGAAACAGGTATATTCCTGCGGACAGCAAAAGCAGATCAAACAATGTCGCACTCACGATCAAAAAATATATTGACGATAATTATTCAAATGCCGATCTGTCACTTGACAGCATAAGTGCAGAAATAGCATATAATAAAAAGTATGTATCGACGGTATTTAAAAGAGATATAGGTATTGGGATATCCGAATATTTGAATATTATCCGTATCCAGAACGCATGTACGCTGATAAGGCAGGGCTTTACAAGCGTTTGCGATATTGCTGCATGCTGCGGATATACGGATCCGCAATATTTTTCCAAGGTGTTTAAGCAGCAGATAGGGATGTCTCCGAGCTCATATGTTAAATCGAAAAAATGCGAATGATTATGCAGCCGAAAAGCTTTTTCGGCTGCATTTTTTTATTACAGCTGCTTTTTGATACGTGTAAGTGCGCTCTTTTCAAGTCTGCTGACCTGCGCCTGGCTTATTCCAATGCTTTCGGCTACCTCCATTTGTGTTCTTCCCTCGAAAAATCTCAAAGAGAGTATATGCTTTTCACGCTCTGTCAGGGCTGATATTGCATCTCTGAGTGCAATGTGCTCGACCCAGTTTTCATCGCTCATCTTTGTGTCTCGCACCTGATCCATCACACATACCGCATCATTACCGTCGGAATACAGTGGCTCGTATAGCGACACAGGCTCTATTATAGCATCGAGTGCAAATACAAGCTCCTCACGTTCGACGTCTACGAGCTTTGCAAGCTCATCCATAGTCGGTTCACGTGAATGCTCATTCACAAACTGCTCCTTGGCCTGCATTGCTTTGTATGCGGTATCTCGCATCGAACGGCTTATCCGTATGGTGCTGTTGTCACGCAGATATCGCCTGATCTCACCTATTATCATCGGTACTGCATACGTCGAAAAGCGTACCTCAAACATCATATTGAAGTGGTCTATCGCTTTTATAAGTCCTATACAGCCTACCTGAAACAAGTCGTCTACGGATTCACCTCTCCCAAGAAATCTTTGGATCACACTTAATACCAACCTGAGATTGCCGGATATCAGCTCCTCACGAGCATCGATGCTTCCGGATTGATATTCGCCGAGAAGTCGCATTATTTCATCATTTGACAATACCTTTAGCTTTGATGTATTTACTCCGGTGATTTCAACTTTACCGATCACTATCGTTTTACCTCCACGAAAGGACTTTAATGAGGATAATCTCATTATTCCCTGAGGAAGTTGTTTAATACTACACAGGTAAGTTTTATAATGCGGAGTCTGCATTTTATGGTAACATGAACTATATGCTATACCGTAAAGATGATAAACGTTATTATATATGTTGTATTGACATTTGTCCACGACTGGTGTATAATAGTACGCATAGTAAGGACTACATGGTAATATATAGTAGAAAGAATGGTTAAGAAAATGAAATATGTAGTATTTCTCGGCGATGGTATGGCCGATCGTCCTAATGATATGCTTGGTGGTAAGACACCGTTGGAATTGGCAAAGAAACCGAATATTGACAGACTTGCTTCAATGGGAGAATGCGGTATGGTAAAGACGATACCTACAGGTATGCCTAAGGGAAGCGACACAGCGAATCTGTCGGTTATGGGATATGATATAAGAAAATGCTATACAGGACGTTCTCCGCTGGAGGCTGTAAGCATGGGGATAGAGCTTAAGTCAACTGATGTTACGATGCGTTGTAATCTTGTATCTTTGTCTGAGGATGAAGCATATGAGGACAAAATCATGTTGGATTATTCCTCGGATGAAATATCGACACGTGAAGCAGACATATTGATAAAGTATCTGAATGAGCATCTTGCACTTGAGAATATGAAGCTCTATACGGGTATAAGCTACAGACATTGCCTTGTATGGGATAAAGGGCATACAGGCTTCCCATTCACACCTCCGCATGATATATTGACACAGCGTATAGGTGAGCATCTCATAAGCAGCGGTGAGGGCGTGATGTTTACGAGCCTTATGAAAGCAAGCTACGAGCTCCTTAAGGATCATCCTGTAAATGTACGTCGTCGTGAACGTGGCCTTAAGCCGGCAAATTCAATATGGCTTTGGGGAGAGGGTACAAGACCTGAGCTGGAATCATTCCACGACCTTTACGGAGTGACAGGTACAGTAGTATCAGCGGTTGATTTGATAAAGGGTATAGGCAAATGTGCAGGACTCAATGTGGCGGAGGTCGCAGGAGTTACGGGAAATATCGATACGAATTTTGAGGGCAAGGCAGAGGCTGCACTTTCTGCATTATTATCGGGTCAGGATTTCGCATATATACACGTTGAAGCGCCGGATGAATGCGGACATCGACAGGAGTATGAGAATAAGATCCACAGCATTGAGCTTATAGATGAGAAGATCGTAGGCCCTGTGATAAAGGGGCTTGAGGCAGCAGGTGAAGATGTACGTGCTTTGGTGCTGCCGGATCATCCGACTCCGTTGGCACTTCGTACACACACAGATGATCCTGTTCCGTATGTATTTTACGATAGCACGTCGAAAAAGACAGGAGTTTCATGCTATACGGAGGCCGAGTGTGAGAAAACAGGCAGATATATCGATGAGGGCTGTACTCTTATGAAGAAGTTCCTTTCAAAGTAAAGCAAAACGCCTTATGCAGTTTATATTGCATAAGGCGTTTCGTTTTATTTGATTATGCTGATGTTTCCGATGATAGGAAGCTCTTTTGCGAGACCTTTACTTGCGTTGACCATGCCGAGTATCATAAATACGAGAGCGATCAAGCTGAAAATAGCACCTATAAAGCCTATCAGAGGCAATTTTCCAACTGCGACCGATACGATGTAAATAAGGAACACCAAAAGTCCCTGATTGGAATGAAAACGCCCAAATTTTGACTGAGGCGCTGCCAACAGCGGCAGGAAGAAGATAAGATATGCGAGAATCGATATTGTTTTGTTTTCCTGTATGTCCTGCGGATCAAATTGATTATTGAAGTTATCAGCCATTTGTACGACCTCCTTATATAGCTTATGACATGATTATACCATTTTTTACATTATTCGTAAAGACCTTTAACGGAATTTACGGATATTTTTTTAAAATGGAATTAATAAGCGAAAAAAGCAGAGAATATTCTAAAAGGAGGATGAATATGCGGATCGACGATATAAAGAAAATAGAATTTGACGGTACGATAGAGGAAACGGAAAAGATATTAAAGGATATATTTTCAAAGGATGACACGTTTAAGCTCAGATCGATAATATCAGGTGACGGAAAACGTAGGTTTTGTATATGCTTTTGCGACGGAATGATAAATCAGACATTGATAAGCGAAAATATAGTTTATCCGCTGAAGCAATGCGACGAGCCCGATATAGGCATAGAGCGAGTTGCATTTGAGATAATTACGATAGATGAGGTGAGTGTCGTATCTGAGCTTTCGCAGGCGATACAGAGCATGCTGTATGGTGATACGCTGATATTTGTCGAGGGCAGCACCTCTATTGTTGTAGCATCAACTAAGGGCTACAAGATGCGTGGTGTGCAGGAGCCGGAGGGTGAAAAGCTTGTACGAGGTCCGAGAGAGGGCTTTACGGAATCGATAATGACGAACACGTCACTGATAAGACGTAAGCTGTATACACCCGATCTAAAGTTTGATATGCATGTTGTCGGGCAACGGTCGATGCAAAGGTATGCGGTATGCTACCTTGACGGACTGGTGAATCGTGAGGTGCTGAGAAAAGTATATAAAAGGCTAAAGGATATAAATATAGATGCCGCACTTGATACGAATTATTTGGAGGAGCTTATAAGTGACAGCAGATACTCTCCTTTTAAAACTATTGGCTCAACGGAAAAGCCGGATATAGCGGTAGCAAAGCTGTTGGAGGGAAAGGTTTTGATCCTTTTGGATGGAACGCCGACGGTTTTAACGGTACCGTTTTTGTTTTTGGAATATTTTCAGTCGGGTAATGATTACTACGTAAATTTTTTTTACGGAAGTATAACGAGAATACTTCGTATTATAGGCTTTGCGCTGACTATATCCTCTCCGGCGCTGTATGTTGCGATCATCATGTATCATCATGAGATATTGCCGATAAATCTTCTGATGAGCATAGCCTCTGCCAGAGAGGGAGTGCCGTTTTCGACACTTTTGGAGATCCTTCTGATGATGCTGGCATATGAGCTGCTCAGAGAAGCGGGAGTCATGATGCCAAACAGCATAGGAGATGCACTGAGCACTGTCGGAGGCGTGGTAATAGGACAGGCGGCAGTTGATGCAAAGATAGTGAGCGCTCCAGTAGTGATAGTAGTTGCTCTCGCCGGGCTTACAGGGCTGATGATACCGAAGATGAAAGGGCCTATGATCCTGCTCAGACTTTTCTACATTTTTATGGCGGCTGTTTTAGGCATATACGGATTGTCATTCGGTATATGTGTGACGATGATATACCTTATCAAGCTTGACAGCTTTGGGATACCTTATATGAGCTATATAGTTACAGCAAGTCTAAGTGATATGAAGGACACGTTATACAGAGCACCGTGGAAGCTTATGGTGTATCGTCCTGTGCGAACGATGAATAAGGATAGAAAGAGAACGTTGCAGAAGTGATCAAAAAGGGTTTATGTATTATTTTTATGCTTATAATGATGTGCAGTTTGTGCAGCTGTCGTGATTACCGTGAGATAAATGATGACAGCATAGTAGCAGGCTTTGCGTTGGATATAGGTCAAAACGGAAACACTCTTTTAACGATAGAGTTTGTAGACTTTTCAGATAGTCAGGATGGCGGCGGAGGAAGATCTCAGAAAATAACGGTAGAGGGGGAAAGTCTTGTTGATGCGGTGAGTCACGGCTTTTCCGAATCAAGCGAATATCTGTACTGGAATCATACTGCTGCGGTGGTCGTGAGCTCGGAATATGCGAAGCGCGGAATAGCAGAGCTTCTGGATTACATCTACAGAAACAGCGGTATAACGCTTTCCACGAATATACTTGTATCGGATCTTGGCAGTGCAAAGGAAGTGCTTGAGCTTGACACGAATAACAGTGCAATAAAATCATATGCGATAAGAAATATCCTGAGCGACGGAAAATATTTCGAGGGGATAAAGGAAAGTAACGCCTACGGTGTGATAAACGATCTTGTAAACGAGGGAATACATCCTGCAATATCAGTGGTCACAGAGAGCAGATTTACAGAGAAGAAGAGTATTGCGGTAGAGGGTACGGCAATATTCTTTGACGATAAGCTGCTTGGATTTGCTGATCCGGAGGATACTGCGTATATACGTATTTTGAAGAACGAGCTGCATGATGGATTTTTCGATTTCACAGTTGACGACAGTAATATATCATGTCTGATAAGAGATGCAAAGACTGAGCTTAAGCCTGCAATAGAGGATGGAAAGCTTCGTATGGACGTGAGCTTTTCGGCAGGATATGAGATAATCGCTCAAAACGGGAGCATTGATTTATCGGAAAAGCGTGTTATGAATAGAATAACAGACATTATTACGGAAGAAATGAGAAACCGCATAAAAAACGTAGCGGAAGAGGTACGAGATGAATTCGGATCGGATATATTCGGCTTCGGTGCAGTGGTAAAAAGAAAAATGCCGAAGCTGTTTAAAGAACTGGATTGGGATGAATACTTTAAATGTATTGAGATCAGAACGGAGGTAAAGATAGATGAGCCTCATGAGGACGATCAGTATCCGTCTGTTTTCAATTTAAAGTCTAAGGAGAAACGCTGATATGAACGAGAGTATAACGTCTAAAAATGCATGTATAGTAGCTTTTATGTTTTATATTTCTAATGCATATATGTGGGGAAAAAATGAACGTGTCGGTAGAGATTCGTGGATGTTCGTGCTCATCGGTATGGCAATATACTGCATCGTTATGCTGCTGTATGCTTCGATATGTAAAAATGCTCCGGGAAAAAATCTGTTTGAATTATTTCACTCGTCATTCGCAAGCTGCATTGCAAAGCTTTTCAGTATAATATATATTCTTTACGGATTTTTGATAACGTACGCTACTACACTGTATTATACCGATTTTATAGCAGTAAATATCCTACAGAGGACTCCGAGACAGGTGATACTTGGCTTTATATGCATAGCGTGTGTGATAATTGCGTGTTCCGGGAGAAGTGCGATGGGTTGGTGGGCAAGCTTTTTTGTTGTACCTGTAGTTTTCTTCTGTTTATTCGATATTATATTTTCGTTGGGAAATATTAATATAGATAATCTGATGCCAATGCTGTACGACAAGAATATAATAGTGCCGGGGATAATGTCGTCGCTTGTTTTCCCATTGGGTGAGATCATTATACTGTTTTCCGTATTTGGGGGAGTGAACGAAAAACGAAGCTATTATAAGATGTGGATAATCCCATGGATATGTGCAAATATTCTCATTTCGACTGTCTATGCCAGAAATGTGTCTGTCCTTGGTGAGCCATTGAATAATGT
This sequence comes from uncultured Oscillospiraceae bacterium, assembly GCA_964461815.1. Classification (GTDB taxonomy): domain Bacteria; phylum Bacillota; class Clostridia; order Oscillospirales; family QAMX01; genus JAAZBA01. The sequence goes on along the minus strand of CAYWVF010000006.1, from coordinate 15,777 downwards.
ACTGGCATTTGCTACGTATTTTGTACAGAGCGTGGCAAGCATATCTATAGAGCTACAGAGAGTAGAGGTCATAATATCGGTCATTATCTGGTTTGCAAATATCGTATGCGGCGGAGTCGCAATGGTATTTACGGCGCACGGTATAAAGCAGCTTATCACAAAGGTGAGCGGAAATGCTATAGTGATATCGGTCGGAGTGACAGCGTTTGTAACGGCGATGCTTGTACCTAATTCGGCAGATGATATAATAAAACTTATAGATAAGCTGAAATATGTACTGGTATCGTTACAGATAGCGGGCCCTTTGGCGATATCTGTCGCACAGCTCGCAAAAAGAAGCGGAACGTCATTAAATAAAACTGAAAATTAACATAAAAAAGCTTGTAAACCTTATTATACATGGTATATAATAGAAGCAGAATATATTTGAAAGGTGAATTATAAGCGTAAATGTTAGACAACATAATCAGTACACTTATATCCTTACCGGCTGTATTGCTGGCACTGACGTTTCACGAGTTCTGTCATGGCTATGCTGCGTACAAGCTGGGTGACCCTACGGCGAAAAACTCTGGAAGGCTCACACTGAATCCGATAAAGCATATAGATCCGATAGGTCTTATATGTATGGTATTTGCACGTTTCGGTTGGGCAAAGCCTGTGCCTGTAAATATGAGGTATTTTAAAAATCCTAGAGTCGGTATGGCTATCGTTGCGGTAGCAGGTCCTGTAGCAAATATTCTTTTCGGCGCAGTGAGCCTTTTTATTGCATATGCTCTTTCGATATATGCACCGAATATATTTATAATGTCGTATATTATTGAGTTTTTTGCTATACTTGCGAGTATAAATATAGGCTTTGCTGTCTTTAATATTTTACCTGTTCCACCGCTCGATGGTTCAAGAGTAGCAGGTCTGATACTTCCGCATAGATGGTATTATTGGCTTTTGGAGCATGAGAGATATATTCAGCTTGGCTTATTTTTGCTGCTTATGACGAATGTACTGACTGTTCCGCTCGGATATATGCGTAATTTTATAATGAATGGGATAACAAGATTAGTTTTATGGATACTTCTGTAACGTTTCATCTTGAGAGCTTTGATGGGCCGCTCGACCTGTTAATGCATCTCATATCAAAAAATAAGATAGATATAAAGGATATACCTATAGCAGAGCTGCTCGATCAATACCTGGAATATCTGGAAGAAATGCGAAGAATGGACATGGATATAGCGTGTGAGTTCATCGTTATGGCTGCACAGCTTATATTTATAAAGACAAAGCTGCTGCTTCCGGTGCAAAAGGATGCGGAGACAGAGGAAGATCCGAGGCAGAAGCTTGTTGAATCTCTTTTGGAGTATCAGCGATACAAGGAGATTTCCGCATTTTTTAAGCTCAGACATGAAATAGGCCGTGATATATTCGTAAAATCACCGGAACCGCTGCCTAAAACCGCAGGAAGTGTACGATATGAATATTCGCATACGCCGGAGGATATGAGAAAAGCTGTACGAAATATGATCGAACGTGCAAACCAGAAGCTGCCGCCATCCGTGTCAAGCTTCAGAGGAATAGTAGGCTATGAGCCGGAGCCGGTAGAGCCGAAAATACAGCTTATGCTCGGAAGATTGATGAATGACGGGCAGATACTCTTTAATTCGGCATTTGCAGGTACTAAGAGCAGATCGGAGATAGTAGCCACCTTCCTTGCACTTCTTGAGCTTATGAATATGAAAAGAGTCAAGCCTGTTGACGAAGATGGTGAGTGTGTGCTTGTACTGTCGGACAAAGAAGATTGATCTGAAAGGAAATTGAATATGAGTGAGGAAATATCACTGAGCCATATTGTAGAGGCTATACTTTTTTCCGCAGGAGAGAGTGTACCGATCGAACGTATTGCGATAGGTGCAGGCTGCGAGCGAGAGGAAGCGGAGTGTGTATGCAACGATCTGATGAGTGAATTAAATTTTAACAGACGTGGCATAAGAATAGTAAGGCTTGGTAATAATTATCAGATGGTGAGTGCGACAGAGTATGCTGCGTATATTCGTACAGCTCTTGAAACACGCAAGCCGCCGGCTCTTACGCAGACGGCACTGGAGGTGCTTGCGATAGTTGCGTATCAGCAGCCTGTAACGAGAGCATACATAGAGCAGGTCAGAGGTGTAGACAGCTCATATACCGTGGGAAGTCTTGTGGAAAAGGGACTGATTTGCGAGGCAGGAAGATTGGACGTTCCGGGAAAGCCTATACTTTACGCTACGACAGAGGACTTTTTAAGAGTGTTCGGTATTTCGGAGCTTTCCGAGCTGCCTGAATTGCCGGAGCTGAATAACGGATCGGGTGAGAATGCTTGATAGCGTTGATCGTAATTGTATTGATAATAGCCGTAGTGCTTTTCGTGAGGATAGGTATTTGGGTACAGCTCAGTGCAGGTGAGCTTTCGATAAAGCTTGGTATCCAGGGGATATACTTTGACCTAAAAAAGAAAGACAGGAAGTCGAAAAAGCAGAAAAAGGCTGCGACTGCGGAGACCGATGAAGTCACGGAAGCAAAGAAAGGTCAAAAGAGAGATATAAAGGAGCTTGTCGGGATCATACTCAATGCATTGAAGCGCATTCCGAGGCTCACAAAGGGTATACACATTGTAAAGCTTTATGCGGATGTTAGGCTTGTAGGCGGCGATGCGGCAAAAACCGCGATGCTTTACGGTAAAGCGACATCTTTGTTATATACCGCATATCCGTATATCTGTAAATTGTTTACCGTAAAGAAATTTAATGTCGATATTGCGCCTGATTTCGTCGGAGAGAAGTCATCATTCAGCGGCGAGGTCAAGCTGACATCGTGTATTGGCGTATTTATTGCGGTAGGAGTGCCGATCTTGTATGAATTTATTCGGTATATGTTTAAGGAAACGAAAAATAATAAGAATATAAATAACGAAAGCGGAGGTAAATATGAGCGAGAATGCGAAACAGCCGTTAACTGAGATCATGGGCATGACGATGGAAAAAATAAGAGAGCTTGTGGATGTAAATACTATAGTCGGGAATCCGATAGTTGCAGCTGACGGTACGACGATCATCCCCGTATCAAAGGTCGCATTTGGCTTCGGATCGGGTGGAAGCAGCTTCGGAGGAGATAAAAAATCCGGAACGGAGATACCGTCGGCAGTGAACTTCGGAGGTGGAGCCGGTGCAGGAGTGACAATATCACCTATCGGTTTTCTCGTTGTAGCCGAAGGAAATGTGAGGATGATAAGCGTTTCGGCACCGCCGTCAAATTCCGTAGACCGCATAGTTGAAAAGGTTCCAGATGTGCTTGATAAGGTGCAGGAATTTTTAGACAAGAAAAAAGCCGAATAATTTAAAGTACCTGCTCGTATTATTACGAGTAGGTATTTTTTATGTAAGGTGATATGAAAGGATGATGTGCTTGAGAAAGCTTATACTGCTGTTGATCGTGATCTCTTCGATCGTAAGCTTTGAAAAATCACATGCGGTGTCCATAGGCAATGTATCTGCCGAGTGTGCGGTGCTTTATGATACCATGACGGGAGAGGTATTGTATTCAAAAAATGCAGACAAACATCATCTGATCGCAAGCACTACAAAGATAATGACGGCACTCGTAGCTATAAGTAATTGTGACCTTGACGAAAAGGTCGTGATAAAGCCGGAGCATGTTAGAGTTGAGGGGTCATCCATGTATCTTCGGGTAGGAGAAACAGTGACGGTGAAGGAGCTTCTGTACGGTTTGCTTTTAATGTCGGGTAATGATGCCGGATTGACGCTGGGATATCACTGCGGCGGAGATCCCGACAGCTTTGTCAAAATGATGAATGAATATTCAAAAAAATTGGGACTTGAAAACACGTCCTTTGAAAATCCGCACGGTCTTGACGGTAAAAATCATTATTCTACGGCGTATGAGCTTGCATTATTGACAGAACATGCGCTGGAAAATGAAGTGTTCAGAGAAATTGCAGGAAGTAAAAATTACAACTCCGGTGTCAGAAGTATGCAAAATCACAATAAGCTGCTATGGCAATTAGACGGGGCTGTGGGTGTAAAAACAGGATATACAAAGGCCGCGGGAAGATGCCTCGTAAGTGCTGTAGAACGGTACGGACGTACACTGATCGCAGTAACACTCAACGCACCGGATGACTGGAATGATCACAAGGCAATGTATGAAGCTGCATTCGAAAGCATGGAAAAGAGAATGATCGCAGAAGATGGAAAGTCGGTAGGAAAGATCGATGTTGTGGGCGGTATAAGTGAAAGTGTGGATGTTTTTGTAAAGGAAAGTATAGAAGTAAGCCTCATGGACGGAGAGCGTGAAAAGCTTGAATACGAGATGTACACCGGACAGTTTGTGTATGCTCCGGTGATAGGCGGAGAAAGGGCGGGAAAGCTTCGAATAAGCTATAAAGGCAGGGTGCTGTGTGAGACGGAGCTGTATTTTGCACAGACAGTAGAGCAGCTAGAGGAGCGCAATGTTTTTTTGAAGATTTTGAAGGAATTTCTTGCAAAACCCGTTGTGGTCTGATATAATAAAAATATACGAAAAAAATCAGAATCGTTTGCAAAAGATATGCTGTACATATGTCGGATGAAGGATAGTATTATATTGCTGCTGTCATAACGTGATTTGACATATATGGCATTGTGCTGACGAGAATACTCAATTGATGCTATTACATTAACTGTAAAGGATAGATAAATGAAGGAAAGACTTCAAAAAATTATTTCGGAGTATGGTATTACATCGAGAAGAAAGGCAGAGGAGCTTATTCGAAACGGAAGAATAAGCGTGAACGGACGAATAGCCTCGCTTGGCGACAGCGCTGATCCGGCGGAGGATGAGATACTGCTTGACGGAGAGAAGCTGGAGCGTTCCGATAATGAAAAGGTATATATACTGCTTAATAAACCTCTGGGAGTAGTTACTACGATGGAGGATGAGCGAGGGCGCAGTACAGTGAAAGACCTTACATCGGATGTAGGTGTCAGAGTTTATCCTGTCGGAAGATTGGATATAAATTCCTCCGGTCTGCTTATTATGACAAACGATGGTGACATGACGAACAGACTGACACATCCGAGTCATGAGGTGGACAAGGAATATATGGTGCGTGTAAAGGGCGATGTAGACAGCGCTGTGCCGGTGCTGTCAAGTGCTCTGGAGATAGACGGATACAGGATCAGACCGGCAAAGGTAAAGCTCATGCGACGTGCGACTGACAGTACGGTGATATCGGTTGTGATACACGAGGGTCGTAATCGTCAGGTAAGGCGTATGTGTGCTATGGCAGAGCTTGATGTGGTGAGCTTGGTACGTGTCAGAATAGGGAAAATACATCTCGGAGCATTGAAACCGGGTGAATGGCGGTATCTGACTGAGGATGAGATACAATATTTAAAGCAATTGAAATAGGACGGCTCGTAGAATTTTACTTTACCGATGCAGAACTAATAACCGATGTAAGGAGGATGTCATACCTTAAGCCGGTGTGACTATGAGAGATGGATACTATGGATCTAATGACAAGGCTCAACAGCATGTATAATGATTTTTCAAAGGGTCAGAAAGCCATAGCTCGTTATATAATAGATCATTATGACAAAGCTGCATTTATGACTGCCAACAGACTTGGAGAGGTCGTCGGAATAAGTGAATCTACAGTTGTCAGATTTGCGATAAGGCTTGGATATGAGGGATATCCGGAGCTTCAGCAGGCGTTGCAGGATATGATAAGAAACAGACTAACATCTGTGCAGCGACTTGAAGTAACGGCTGATCTGCTGTCTGAAAACAATATCCTGCGAAGTGTCATGCAGGAGGATGTGGAGAGAATAAATACGACTCTCGGAGATATTGACGAGGATGTATTTAACAAGGCTGTGGATTGCACGATAAAGGCTAAGAGAATATACATCATCGGTGTAAGAAGTGCCGCTGCGTTGGCAGGCTTCTTGAACTTCTATTTTAATCTGCTTTTTGATAATGTCAGACTTATAAATACTAACAGTGTGAGTGAGATGTTTGAGCAGCTTTTGCGTGTTGAGGAGGGTGATCTGGTTATCGGATTCAGCTTCCCAAGATATTCAAGACGAACGGTAAAGGCATTACAGTTTGCTCAAAACAGAGGCGCCAGTGTTATTGCCGTAACAGACAGTGCATTTTCCCCGATAGCACAATATGCCGATTATGCGCTTTATGCAAAGAGCGACACAGCGTCGTTTGTTGACTCGCTTGTAGCTCCGCTCAGCCTTGTGAATGCATATGTTGTTGCGATAGGTGTAAAGAAGAAGCAGACAATAACTGCAACCTTTGAAATGCTCGAAAATATTTGGGATGAATACGGCGTATATCAGAAGGAAACGAGGGGCTAAAGAGTGGATGTTGTGGTGATAGGCGGCGGTGCTGCCGGAATGATGGCGGCTTGTAATGCTGCCGAGAATGGCAAGCGTGTCATGGTCATAGAACGAAACGACAGAACACTTCTTAAGCTTGGTATAACAGGTAAAGGACGCTGTAATGTAACTAATGATTGTGATGTAGATAACCTGATGCGTAATATTGCAAAAAACGGGAGATTCCTGTACGGAGCCTTCAGCCGTTTCAATGCAAGGCAGGCGATGGAGTTCTTTGAAGCTATCGGTGTTCCTTTGAAAACAGAGCGTGGAGGAAGAGTGTTCCCACGATCGGACAGAGCTCTTGATGTCGTTGCAGCGCTGCGAAGCAAAGCAAAAGCACTGGGAGTAAAGATAATTACAGCCAAGGCAAATGCCATAGCTGTGGAGGATGGTGCGGTCTGCGGCGTATCGGCAGATAATAAAATGTACAGATGCGAAAGTGTGATACTTGCTGCCGGTGGTATGTCGTATCCGAAAACAGGCTCGGATGGAAGCGGATACAAAATAGCATCGATGCTTGGACATACTATAGAAGAACCTGTGGCATCACTTGTACCTTTGAATGCGGATGAGGCAAAATGTGCAGCAATGCAGGGGTTGTCACTTAAAAATACGAGAATATGGCTGTTGAAGGACGGAAAAAGGATATATGAGGATTTCGGAGAGCTGATGTTCACTCATTTCGGTGTGACAGGTCCTGTTATACTCAGTGCAAGTGCTCACATGAGAGATAAAAATGCAAAGTATTCGTTGGAGCTGGATCTGAAGCCGGCATTGGACGAAAAAGCTCTCGATGCACGTCTGCTGCGTGATTTTACGGAGTATGCAAATCTGGATATATCGAATTACATGCCGAAGCTGCTTCCAAAATCGATGGCTGAGTATTTTACAGCTTCATTATCACTTGACGGCGGCAGAAAAGTAAATACGATCACAAGAGAGGAAAGAAAACGCATTATCGGACTTTTAAAAAGGTTCGAGATAGATATTGATTCAAAGCGTGATATATCTGAGGCGATAATAACCTCCGGAGGTGTATCGGTGAAGGAAATAGATCCGAAGACTATGGAATCGAAATTAGTCCGAGGTCTGTTTTTTGCAGGTGAGATAATCGATGTGGACGCCTATACGGGCGGCTTTAATTTGCAGATAGCATGGTCTACCGGACATTTGGCCGGTATTAGCTGCTGAAATATATTAGGATGGGAGAATGGTAAGTATGTCGGGCAGTGCAGAAGTGGCAAGTGCGGCGATCAAGATATCTTTATCACCTGATCGAGAGGCCGAACGAGTGATAAAGGAGAAATATAGTCAGATGGGCTATCAAACGGTAGCGGTCGATTTCGGTGGAGAGTTTATACCGTCGATAAATAAAATAATCGAAAGAGCGGTAGTTGCGGCAAAGCGTGAGGGCATTATTTCGGAGATCCATAATGAAGAGGGTGCTGTTGCAGGCGCTGCAAGAGAGGCGTTGTCGCAGATAATAAATAAAGCTATCGGGTTGAATGTCGGAGGAAAGATTGGAGTTGCACGTTGCGGTGAGCATATAAGCGTTGCAATGTTTTTCAGAATAGGACTGCTCCATCTCAATGAGGTGGCTATAGGTCTCGGACATAGAGTTGTATAAGTGTAAGGAGAATTTATAATGGTGAATATTGCCATAGACGGCCCATCGGGTGCCGGAAAGAGCACTATTGCTAAAGCTGTTGCAAAGGATCTGGGATATATATACGTAGATTCGGGAGCAATGTACAGAGCACTCGGACTTGCTGTATACCGTTCGGGGATGGATCCGGATAGTGAGAGTCAGGTAAGCGAGGTTTGCAAGGATGTAAGACTGGAGCTTAAATATTTGAATGGTGTGCAGAGGATATTGCTAAACGATGAAGATGTGTCGGATCTGATACGCACTCCGGAGATATCCGATTATGCATCCAGGGTATCGGCTTTACCGTGGGCAAGGGCATTTCTGCTTGATTTACAGCGTGATATGGCGTTAAATAACAGCGTAATAATGGATGGACGTGATATCGGTACGGTGATACTTCCCAATGCGGATGTAAAGATATTCCTTCATGCCGATGTTCGGGATCGTGCACGCAGACGTTGGCTTGAGCTTCAAAGCAAGGGGAACAACGACACCTATGATGATGTCTTGACCGATATATGTGAGCGTGATGAGCGTGATTCAACGAGAGCGGCAGCTCCGTTACGCTGTGCCGATGATGCTATAGATGTAGATACGACAGGTAATGAGCTTGAGGAAAGTATTCAGATTATAAAAAATATTATATTGGAGAAGCTTCGGAATGTTCTATAAAATTGCATTATCTGTTTTAAAAGTGATATTTATGATATGTTGTCCGGTAAAATGTGTCGGTTGGGACAAGCTGCCTGACGGGGCGGCCGTACTGTGTCCGAATCATACAAATTTACGTGATCCGATCTTTGTTGCGATCGCCGGAGGACACAAGCATACGATGGCGTTTATGGCAAAAGAGGAGCTTATGGATAATAAGCTTCTCGGCTTTGTATTGAAGCACGTAAATGCATTCCCTGTGAAGCGCAATACCGGAGATATCTCGGCTATCAGAACATCTGTGAAAGCTCTCAAGAGTGGGAAAAAGCTCGTGATTTTTCCCGAGGGAACGAGAGTCCATGAAGGAGAGGAGCATGCTGCAAAGGCAGGTGCGGCTATGATCGCAGCACTTGCGAAAGTACCTATGGTGCCTGTATATATTAATAATGCTACAAAGTGGTTTCATGTTGTGACGGTTGAGTTCGGTGATCCGATATCGATCGAGATCAAGGATAAGCATACTGCTTCCGATGTATATAAAGAGAAAGCAACAGAGATCATGGAAAAAATCGAAGAAATACGGGTAAAATATAAATGAGTATTGAGGTTGCTAAGACAGCAGGGTTTTGTGTCGGTGTTGAGCGTGCGGTAAAGCTTGCACTGAGTGAGTGCGAAAAAAGCGAGACAGTATATACTCTCGGACATTTAATACATAATACGGTCGTCAATGACAAATTGAAGTCACTTGGCGCAGTGTGTGTAGACAGTCTGGACGATATACCGAATAACAGTAAAGTAATAATACGTGCACACGGAGTAGGCAGGGCTGTATATGAAAAGCTAGCTGAAAAGGGTGTGGAGATCATCGATGCAACGTGCGGTTTTGTGAAAAAAATTCATAAAATCGTGGAACGAGAAGCCGCTGACGGACGTCTAATAATCATAATGGGAAATGCCAAGCATCCCGAGGTGAACGGTATAATCGGATGGAGTGGAGAGCATATAGTCATGGAAGACTGTGCGGATATGCAAAAGTGGTTGTCAGAAAATGACAATAATAGGCATAGACGTATATCTGTTGTGGCGCAAACGACCTCGAATGTAGGCAAATGGGAAAAATTTATTAATTTTATAAAAAAACAGTGTACAAATGCAAAAATATTTGATACAATATGTAGTGCGACTGATGAACGGCAAACTGAGACGCGGAGCATTGCCCAGAGATCGGATATTATGCTCGTTGTCGGTGACAAAGGAAGCTCAAATACGATGAAGCTGTTTGATATATGCAAGCAGGAATGCAAGAGAGTGTACCTTGTTGGCAACGCAGATGAGCTTGATGTGAGCGATATAGGCATTGAAAGCAGGATCGGGGTAACTGCCGGAGCGTCTGCGCCGGGATGGTTAATTAAGGAGGTAGTAAACAAGATGAGTGAGGAAATCAAAAACGGTATCGTAGAGGATATCAACGAAGCGGAAAGCTTTGAAGCACTGCTGGAGCAGTCGGTAAAAACACTTTACACAGGTGACAAGGTCACAGGCGTTGTAACACAGATCACACCAAGCGAAGTACAGGTAGATCTTGGAGTAAAGCACGCAGCTTATATTCCGGTATCAGAATTAAGCGACGATCCGCTTTATAAAATAGATGACCACATCAAGGTAGGTCAGGAAATCGAAGCATTTGTTGTACGTGTAAACGATGTTGAAGGTATGATCATGCTTTCAAAGAAGAAGCTCGATTCCATTAAGGGTTGGGATATTGTTGAAGAAGCAAGAGAGAGCAAGGCTGTTCTCGAGGGCACAGTTGTTGAGGAGAACAAGGGCGGTATAGTTGTATCCGTTAACGGCGTAAGAGTATTTGTTCCTGCATCACAGACAGGCTTACCCAAGGATGCTCCGATGTCCGAGATGATAAAGAAATCCGTTAAGCTTCGTATCACAGAAGTAAATCGTGCAAGACGTAGAGTTGTCGGTACGATCCGTGCAGTCCTTATGGAAGAAAAGCGTGAGCAGAGCGAAAAGCTTTGGGCTTCCATCGAGATAGGCAAGGAATATCAGGGCGTTGTTAAGTCACTTACATCCTATGGTGTATTTGTTGACATCGGCGGCGTTGACGGTATGATACATATCTCTGAGCTGAGCTGGAACAGAGTAAAGCATCCGTCTGAGATCATGAATGTTGGCGACGTTGTTAACGTATTCGTTATCAGCTTTGATGCAGAGAAGAAGAAGATATCCCTCGGTTATCGTAAGGCTGAGGACAACCCATGGAATAAGTTTATGTCTACATACAATGTCGGCGATGTAGTATCCGTAAAGGTACTTAAGTTCATGCCGTTCGGTGCATTTGCAGAGATAATCCCGGGTGTTGACGGACTTATCCATATTTCCCAGATCGTTAATAATCGCCGTATTGCCAAGCCGGATGACGTCTTGACAGAGGGCGAGATCGTTGATGCTAAGATCACCGATATCGACACAGAGAAGAAGAAGATATCCTTGAGCATTCGTGCATTGCTTGAAAGCGCAGAAGAGTCTGCTCCGGTAGAAGCCGGCGACGCTTCCGAAGAATAATTGATATTCTATTCCGAATAAGAGCTATGTTTTTTCGGAATGTATAATTGAATTGATGCCGGGCAGCCGTAAATAAGGCGGTCCAACTCAGTGACGGATCAAAACGGGCTGCAAAGCAGCCCGTTTTTTGCCAAAAATAAGGAAGTAAATAAGAATTAGAGGTTTATTATGATAGATATTAAACTTATCAGAACGAATCCTGAGCTTGTAAAAGAAAATATAAAGAAAAAGTTCCAGGATGAAAAGCTTGCGATCGTTGATGAGATCGTTGAATTGGACAAGCAGTTTCGTGATGCAAAATCCAAGAGCGATCAACTCAGAAGTCAGAGAAATGCTATCAGCAAGAAGATCGGTGCTCTTATGGGACAGGGCAAAAAAGAAGAGGCAGAGGAAACAAAGAAGCAGGTTTCCGTTATGGCTCAGGAAATGGAAGATCTCGGAAAATTAGCCGATGAGCTCGAAGCTAAAGTCCGTGAAAAGATGATGGTCATTCCGAATATCATTGATGAGTCGGTTCCGGTAGGCAAAGATGACAGTGAAAATGTAGAGGTTGAGCGTTTCGGTGAGCCTGCTGTACCGGAATTTGAAGTTCCGTATCATGTTGATATCATGGAAAAGCTTAACGGTATAGATCTCGACAGTGCAAGACGTACAAGCGGCAATGGTTTTTATTACCTTAAGGGCGATATTGCACGTTTGCATTCAAGCATATTGTCATATGCACGTGATTTTATGATAGATAAAGGCTTTACCTATTATATTCCTCCGTTCATGATCCGTGGAAACGTTGTAAGCGGTGTTATGAGCTTCGCAGAGATGGAGAATATGATGTACAAGATCGAGGGAGAAGATCTTTATCTGATCGGTACAAGTGAACACTCCATGATAGGTAAGTTTATTGATACGATGCTTGACCAGAACGAGCTGCCGCAGACCTTGACAAGCTATTCACCCTGCTTCCGTAAAGAAGTAGGTGCTCATGGCATAGAGGAACGTGGAGTATACCGTATACACCAGTTCGAAAAGCAGGAAATGGTCGTAGTTTGTGAGCCTGAGGATAGCATGGATTGGTTCCATAAGCTGTACAGCTATACAGTGGAGCTTTTCCGTTCTCTTGATATTCCTGTTCGTACATTGGAATGCTGTTCAGGCGACCTTGCAGATCTGAAGGTCAAGAGTATCGATGTTGAGGCATGGTCTCCGAGACAGAAAAAGTATTTCGAAGTGGGAAGCTGCTCTAATTTAGGTGATGCACAGGCAAGAAGACTGGGCATTCGTGTAAGAAGCAAGGAAAAGGGTAACTATTTCCCACACACATTGAATAATACCGTTGTTGCACCTCCACGTATGCTTATTGCTTTCCTTGAGAACAATCTCAACGAGGATGGAAGCATCGATATTCCGGAGCCGCTCAGAATGTATATGGGCGGAAAAGCTAAGATCGGCGGTTAATACAGGATAATGGGCAGAAAGTTTTTTCTGCCCATTTTTATATCGCATGGAACTGCAAAACTGTGCGCTATTTACGTTTAAATTTACCAAGTGTTGGCGGAAAATTTTTTGATGGTTAAGTTAAAATTCACAAAAAAGTCTTGAAATATAGTAGATACTTGTGATATAATAATAAACGTAAGGAGGACAAAGAATTAGTTAACAAAAAGCAAAAAATTGAGAGGAGCTGACATCATGAAATTTACGTACACAGGAAGAAAGCTTGAGATCACCGATGATTTGAAAAAATATACCGAGAAGAAGCTCGGAAAGCTTGATAAATTCTTCCAGAGCGATGCTGAGGCGAGTGTTGTATGCCATACAGAAAGAGGCAGGTATACCGCCGAAGTGACGGTACGCTGTGCCAACATGTATTTCAGGGCACAGAACACAGCTAACGACATGTATGCAGCAATAGATGATATTGAGGACATGATTGAACGCCAGATTCGAAAAAATAAAACTCGTCTGGAAAAACGCCTTCGTGCAGGTGCATTTGAACGTGAGGTAGTGCCTGCAGTGAATACTGAGGATATGTATGAGGAAGAGGAATTTAATGTTATAAGGCGTAAGAGATTTGCGATCAAGCCTATGACGACCGAGGAAGCGATACTTCAAATGAATCTTCTGGGACATGAGTTTTATGCGTTTAAAAATGCCGAGGATGACAACAGGTATAGTGTCGTATATAAGAGAAAGGATGGCGGATACGGCCTTATCGAGAGCGATTAAAAATGATTTGTCGAGCGGAGATATCCGTTTATAATAAAACACAAAGAGAACCGCATATTCTGCGGTTCTCTTTGTGTTATGTGAGTTGATCTTTTATCTGTTTAGCTTACCGTTCTGTATTTCTCTGAAATATTTTTCCTCAACGCCGACACTGAGCGGCTCCAGATAGTAGGGTGATTTTTTCAATTCTTCCTCATTTGGAAATGATGAATACTGACCTCCGAGAAGTCCCTCGTGATCCGTACCACCCGATATGAAAAGCCTATTTTCGAGTGCGATCTCCATTGCACGTTTACGCTCATCCTCTGTTAACATAGAGTGTGAGACTTCAACGCCTTTGAGTCCAAGCTCCATAAGACGGGGAATATCATCGAGCTGATTATGAGGGTGAGAAAGTATCGTAAAGCCGCCAGCATCCTCTACGAGCTTAATAAGCTCGGCAGTCGATTTGAAATTGATGCATGGAGGATATTTACCGCGCTGTGCACAGAAATTTTTGTTGAACCAATCGAGGTATTCTTCTTTTTTGACTAAGCCCTTCGATTCCATGGTTCTAAAGACGTGATCGTTGCATAGCCATGCTACATTTTTGTTGAACTCAAGCACCTCATCCCATGTTACACCTGCTATGTCTCCCTTTGATACAGCTTCATCAAAGCATTTTTTCGTGTTATCCGTTTGGCGCAATGCCATGTCGGAAAGATATTTTTTCATTGGCGGATACTCCGGATCAAAGTTAAAAGCGGTGATATGATATGTATCCGGACTTGCGACCGAGAATTCTACGCCGAATATACATTCGATGCCCTCTGCTGCACATGCTGCCTGAAGCTCCGGGTAAGCTGTAGCGGTATCGTGATCTGTGATTGCTATGGCTTTATATCCTTCATCCTTAGCTATTTTGACAAGCTCAGCAGGGGTATAGATGCCGTCAGAATGAGTCGAATGAAGATGCAAATTCGCAAACGGTTTCATATTGTATCCTTTCGTATATAAATCTGTAATTTAGTTATTTTTATTATACCACGGATGATTGTTTGCGTCAATAAATCGGATAGGAATACATTCGAAGAAATTCGCATATTTATAAAATTACGAAACTACTTGCAAATATATCAAATTTGTGGTATATTGTAAAAGAATGTTTTTCACATAATTACATCTATAAACAGAGGTATCGATTAATGATTTATAATACTATTCTTGATGCCATAGGGCATACACCGATAGTACGGCTCAATCGTTTGAGTGATCCGGACGGAGCGGAGATACTTGTGAAGATAGAGGGTCTGAATGTCGGAGGTTCGATCAAAACACGTACTGCGTTTAATATGATACGTGACGCAGAAGAAAAAGGACTTATTGGTCCGAATACGATCATTGTTGAGCCGACAAGCGGAAATCAGGGCATAGGTCTTGCACTTGTAGGTGCTGTACGTGGATATAAGACGAAAATAATTATGCCTGATTCTGTTAGCGAGGAACGACGCAAGCTTGTTGAGCATTACGGTGCAGAAGTAGTACTCGTTCATGATGCCGGAAATATCGGCTTGTGTATTGAAGAGTGTCTTAATCTGGCACTGAAGATGAGAGATGAAGATCCGAATGTATTTGTTCCTCAGCAATTTGAAAATCCGGCAAATACAGATATTCAGCGTCAACAGACAGGTGTAGAGATACTCGAAGCGGTTGGGAAGCCGATACATGGGTTCTGCTCAGGTATAGGAACAGGCGGTACGATAACAGGTATAGGCGAGACTATGAAGCAGCAGAACCCGGATATGACGATCTGGGCTGTAGAACCGGAGAATGCAGCCATTCTCTCGGGCGGTTCGATAGGCACACATGTACAAATGGGAATAGGTGACGGAATAATTCCTGCTATACTTAACCAGCATATTTATGATGATATTTGCATTGTTAAGGATGATGAAGCTATTCGCATATCAAAGGAGCTCGCATCCAAGGAAGGCATTATGTGTGGGATAAGCAGTGGTACGAATGTCGCTGCGGCGATCAAATTAGCTAAACTGTTGGGAAAAGGAAAAACAGTGGTTACTGTATTGCCTGATACTGCGGAACGTTATTTTTCAACTCCGTTGTTTGAATAAATGGATAAACTCTCCTTGCTATATAGGAGAGTTTTTTATATGAATACATAGTATAAGAAAGATGCCTACTTCGATCAGAAAAAATTTTTTTGAAAAAAGGGAAAAAAGTACTTGACAAAGGTAGTGGGGGTGTGATATA
>CAYWVF010000005.1:0-126760 GCA_964461815.1 uncultured Oscillospiraceae bacterium | reverse complement strand
CATGCGGCTGTTAACCGCAGGGTCGTTGGTTCGAGTCCAACTTGGGGAGCCAGAAGAGAGAAATCCGAAATGATTGCCAATCGGTGATGGTTTCGGATTTCTTGTTATTTTCGCAGAAAATATTGTTTCCCTTGTTTTATTGCATTTTTTTCGAAGAGATCAGTTGCGTTGATAAACAGAAGTGTCTTTGAGCGATGCCCACTGTTAATGGGTGGAAAACAGGTAAGATTTTGACGAATTTTAAGACGATGAAGCGGATAGATTCTTTTTGCAAAGAAAATGCTATTGATTTTGACGTAACAGGTGAGCTATGGATAAATGAGTAATCTAAAGATAATTTTTTCTCCGACAGTGGATTTTAGATTTGGGATTTGAACTGACAGGACATAGCTGCATCACTTTTTTCAATTATTGAGCGTTTAAAACAGTACCCTCTTTTTGATCGGAATTGAATGGAGATAAGAGAAATTGGATTTGAACGTAAAAACGTTCAACATACCCACCTCACTGCTTGGAATCGAAGCTGAGATACGGATAATTTAAGCGGAGCTTGCAAAAAACAGTAAATACGAAACTAGGAAATTGCAAAACCGAAGCACACTTTTTGCACGATTCGTTACGTACAAAACAGGTTCTCTTTTTTGTACAATGCTTCAGTTACAAGACGTGAAACACACTACGTGTATGGTATGCCCACAATTTGTGTTGCACACTATCGATTTGTAATGTTTTCCTTTCGGAATGTGAAGATCACTTCGTGTGAGATGTCGGCTTCGCCTTTTGTATGCCGAGATAAGAGTTTTTTTCCAGCTTTGTGAGCAAAAACAGTACCCACGACAGACAGAAGCTTGTTGATTATTCACCTTATTCTCGTTGAGAAAAGTCAGACGATCGTATCTGCCGATGCTTGCTTCGTATGTCTGTTTTAAAGCTGTTATTTGTGATGATCGAAAAAATCGAAGTGATACATACTGTGTCACTTTTTTGCAAAAATTTGGATATAGAAACAACGAAACATTGTATCGCATTATTTAGAAAATATCATATAATAACCCCTGAGTTTACAAAACTCAGGAGTTTATAATAGGACTACCGCTCTGAAACAGAAGAAGTTTTAAACACTATCAACTTGGCTATGACATAGGAGTCGCACACTGATTTTCGATATATGCCTATAGCTTGCACGATGCTTTGTGAGCAGCTGAAAGAACTCACCTATTCCGGAAAAAACAGTTTGCATCTATCTATAAAATATGATATCCACATTATACATAGTGCCGCATCAATTTTTTCGCTGCCTGTTTTCGTAAGTCTTCTTTGAAAGCCATTGTATTCCTCTTCGGAAATATGTTCCCCGTAAGAGAAGATCTCATAGTTTTCATATCTCCACTCGTATTTGACCGGTGTTTTCCCATATCCGGCTCTTATGTAAAACTTTTTTCGTATTCTACGCTGTTCTGTATTCTCAGTCTGTTCGTCCGACACTTCAATATCAACCATAATTTTGTTTCCCGTCTTGCTGTTGTGTAGCAGTTCCGGTGTTTTTGAGTCATATCTATGTCCTCGCAATGACTCGTCCACCGCAAGATAAATGATATGTGAAATACTTTGACTGTTTAACAGGCAAGCCATGCCAGCAAAAAGCAGAAAATCTCCGTGCCTCGGGAGCGATTTTCTGCCAACTCTGGGAAATATCTGCGTTCACTCTTCGAAAATGCATTATAGTATAAAGTCTTTGTTCTTTTCAGTGTATCACCGAGCATTTTTATAGGAAGCATATATGTTCCTCACATTTATTTTGAATCTACATAAAAAACGGAATGATATAAAAATCCACCTTTTTTCAAGCTTGTCAAAAGCCACCGTAGATGCTTTTCATCTGCAAATATAGCTGCGTAAACCGAACAAGGGCTGTAACGATCTTGATGAAACGAAGTGACACGACATTTTCAGTCGTGCCGTTTTCTTCTGCCGACAAGGATAAAGCTCTGCTTGGATGACTGTACACACATACTAAAGATAGATAGTACAGAAATGTACCTTCAAAATCAGATTTTCAACACGTAAAACTCAGCCTCAATATCCGAATAAATTCATTGCAGCTTTTACACTGCTCAAAATATCTGGAAGCTAATAAGAGCGAAAAGTGTATTTTACCCGTGACCTTTTCATAACTCGTTTACTTATAGATAAAAGATTGCCGTAAGTGTTGTATCGAAAATATTCTCGATTTGGATTAAATTCTCCGTATGTTCTGTTGCCTCTTTTATCAGTACTGTATGTTTCCTCATCGTATCCGTAAAACGCACGGCGTAAAAGTTCGTCAGGCTGCAAGCTTTTGTGCAGCTCGTTAAAGTTGTCCATGGAATAATATCGTTCATCGTCCAAATAGCCGTTGTAGCTGTCCGATCCTTCGATCGCGGTATTATATTCTTCTTCGTTTTGTTCAAAATATGCTATAATATTGGCTGTTATCTCTTTGACGATGCGTGTGGTGACTTCTTTTTCTTCTTCAAATGTTTTTCTTACCAACATTTTTTGTTCCTCCATTAAAAAATTCACCTTGACATTTAAAAATTTCTGATATGATATAATATGACTTCATGAAAAGTCTTTGGTATAATAGAGAAGCAAATGAATGGGGCAATATTTTCGCAAAAGAAAGTATTTGCTTCTCTATCTTGGTGGTAGCTGTTGCGTGTCTGTCTTTGCAAGTGTTGGACACGCAACAGCTATTTTATTTTGCTATAAATGATCTGATTATTTCGGCTGCTTCTTTTCCTGTCATCGCTTTAAGTTCTAGTAGCTGCGCGAGTAATTCAAGCATTAAATTGCTGATTGGTCATTTTTTCCTCCATGTTTTTTACCTCCATCGCATTTCTGCCTTTCTTATTACATTTATTATTATAGCATAGATACCAACCGATTCGGAAATCTCGATGCTTCAATTATAAACATGAACCGTCCTTAACAGCCGTTACGGTTGTCAAGGACGGTCTTTTTCGATCACATTATTATAATAGCTCTATGCTGTCGCCTTCAAGTATTTCGTGATCCGAAAATGAAATGCAGCTTCGATCTCCCGTAGGATCGATGTCCAGAACGATGAGCTCATTGTCACTTTCTTTAAGTAACGCTCCCGGAACATATAAAGTCATTTGCGGATCTGCACTGTCATATCTGCCGAGATATTCGTCAAGGACATCTCGACAAAGAAAATATTTTTCTGTAGGTCGGGAGTTTTCTCCGATAAGGGAATTGCAGTCATATGAGGTTGAGTGCGGAATATAGCGTATAGGTATATTCAGTCTCGGAGAATATGACTTGCCGTAGTTTGCACCACCCATAAAGCCGAAGTTCGTTCCACCTGCGAACATATAAAAGCTGTTTTTGTCAAAGGGCAGAACACTCATACTTTTCCTCCTTAAATACGGTTTTGTGCAGATCACTATATCAAAGAATGCAGGAGCTGTCTATAAAATGTATGGACAAAAGAAAAATTTATGCTATAATATACGCAGAATATTTCGAATTGTAATTTCAAGACTGCGATGACAAAAGAGAGGTTGAGAGAATGACTGAGGATCTGAGAATGCTTGAAAAGGCTGTAAACAGCTTCGAACGTTTTGACTACTATTTGGAGAAAAAGCTCGAGAGGGATATTGATGAGAACAGAAAAGGGCAATTCGTCTTGAATTTTATCAATAAAGACGGTGCTCCGATCAAAAATGCAAGAGTTAAGATAAAACAGATCGAAAATGAGTTCAAATTCGGATGCACTCTGTTTTATCTGGAGCAATTTCCCGATAAAGAGCGTAATGAAATGTATAAGGCAGCATATAAAGAGCTTTTTAATTACGCTGTCATACCCTTTTACTGGGATACACTTGAGCCGACGGAGGGTAAGCCGAGATTCTCGAAAGATTCTGAATTCATAAGCAGACGTCCGCCTATTGATACGATGGTGGAATTTTGCGAAGAGAATAATATTGAGATGAAAGGTCACTGTTTGGTTTACAATTCATTTCAGCCGGATTGGTTGCCGGAGCACAATCGTGATATAAAAATAAAGCTCGATAACAGAATAAAGGCGATCTCCGAAAATTATGCTGATAAGATATACGATTTCGATGTGATAAACGAGATGCTGACGATCTACAAAAATTGCTATAAGGGAAACGGCATGAGAAATTTGCAGATCACAGATGAAAAGGATCACGAGAAGCAGTGCTTCGATATGTGCAGAAGATATTTCCCGAATGCGAGACTGTTTTGGAATGAGGGCGTCGATGAGAGCTTCGGAAGTCACTATCGAGGCCACAGAAGCTTTTACTATATGACGATCGAAAAAATGCTTTCACAGGGCGTTCCGATCAACGGAATAGGAATGCAGTATCACGCATGGAAGCCGGATGCACAATATACAAATCCTCTGAGACTGATAGATGTGTTTGACTGCTATGGAAAATTCGATCTTCCGATCCACGTTTCGGAGGTGTCAATACCGTCGTTCGGCAATGATACCTATGGTGAGCAGTTACAGGCAGAGCTAACAAGGAGATTATTCAAGCTCTGGTTCGCACAAAAGCATTGCGAGGCTATAGTATGGTGGAATTTGGCGGATAATACGGCATATGCGGGAGAAAATGCGTACCGTGCAGGACTGATACGAAATGATTGCACACCGAAGGCTTCATATAAGGAGCTGGAAAAGCTTATAAAGACCGAGTGGAGAACATCCCTTGAGGAAACCGTGTCGGAACAGCTCAGATTCAGCGGTTTTTACGGAAAATATAGCATAGAAATATACCACAACGGAGAAAAGACCGAAACGCAGCTCGATCTGTTCAAGGATAATACAGGCTATGATAATCGCCTGATGGATTTCAGAGCAAAAACTATCGTAGTTTGAGAAAAACCGCTTCTGCTTGATTGACAGAAGCGGTTTTTGTATGCAGCCTCGTTTTGTAACTTTTCTGTGAAGCGTATTGCTTTTTCTTGTCTACTGTGGTAGACTATCACTACAGTCTAATATAGTAGACAAAGGAGACGAAAATATGGAGATACCGAAAATACATGAGAGTGAGTACCGCTTCTGCCTGGTGATGTGGGAGCATGAGCCTGTCACTGCGGTGGAGCTTGCGAAGCTGTGCCGAGAGCAGCTGGGGTGGAAGAGGACTACCACATATACGGTCATCAAACGGCTCGGGGAGCGCGGAGTGCTGAAAAACGAGTGCGGAAAGATCGCATCACTCATTTCAAAATGTGATGCACAAGCGTATGAGATAGATGAGCTGGTGGAAAAGAAATTTGAGGGCTCACTGCCTGCGTTCATAGCTGCATTTACAAAGCGTCAGGATATGTCCGAGGATGAGCTTGACGAGGTACAGCACATGATCGACCGTATAAGGAGAGGAGAGCAGAAGTGAGCGAGCTGTTTTTGAAGAGCGTGAACATGAGCATATCGGCAAGCTGGCTCATTTTGGCAGTGATGATGCTCAGGTTGATTTTAAAGAGAGCCCCTAAGTGGGTAAATGTACTGCTTTGGGGCATCGTGGCGATCAGGCTGATATGTCCGTTTTCCTTTGAGAGCGCATTGAGTCTTGTTCCAAGTGCGGAAACGATTTCCGAAAATGTGATCTCGGGGTCGAGCTTAGACGTTCAGACAGGCATTACTCCGGTCGATAGCAGGATAAATGACTATCTCGAAGATCGGTATTTTGAAGGCGTTACCGCTACGGCAAGCAATGACAGCAGCGTAATGAATACACTTGCTATAGTCTGGCTCATCGGTATACTGCTTTTAGCAGTGTATACCGTTATAAGCTATATCCGTCTGAACGGAAGAGTAGCTACTGCCATTCGCTTCAAGGATAACATCTTCCGCAGCGAAAATGTATGCTCACCGTTCGTGCTTGGCATGGTCAAGCCGAGAATATACTTGCCGCTCAACATGAACGGCGGAGAAGCGGAGCATGTTATCGCACATGAGAGGGCGCATATCAGTCGCGGAGATCATTGGTGGAAACCACTCGGCTTCCTGCTGCTGACGATCTACTGGTTCAATCCGCTGATGTGGCTGGGCTACGTGCTGCTGTGCCGTGATATTGAGCTGGCATGTGACGAGAGAGTGATAAAGGAGCTCAGCCGAGAGCAGAGAGCGGATTACAGTCAGGCGCTTGTAACATGCAGCGTGAGCAGGCGTGTGCTTGCAGCATGTCCGATAGCATTCGGCGAGGTCGGAGTAAAAGCAAGGGTGAAGTCTGTGATGAAATATAAAAAACCGAAAATATGGATGATCGTAGCAGCGGTCATTATCTGTATTGCTATGGCTGTGTGCTTCCTAACAGACCCGATCAAGATAGGCGACTACTTTATGCTTACGGACGATGGAGCTGACTCAAGATCAAACAGGCTTTCCTATGATATAAAGCTTGGGACGAGTGCATTAGGCGGTGAGGTGTACGTTGAGCAGTGGCATGACGGCGAATGCATCAAGTCAGCTCCCGTCGTTATTACAGAGCAGATACGCTCCATCGATATTACGATGAGTGAAAGACGTGAGGACGGGAAATTCACCGGTACTGATATTCAGATAGATACCGACCCGTACAACGGTAGTCTTCTCACCTATTTTGAGCATCCTAAGGAGGATAAGGTGCTGGGCTGGTCGTTTACGGGCTATGAAATGAATAAAAAGGTGTCACTGTCACCGAATAAGGATGTTATCCTTGCGGCTATGGCATTCGATATGGGTAACGGAGTCAGGTCATACAGCTGTGATGTGCTTGCAGACGAGCCGGAGCGGCTGCAAAATGCAGACCAAATGATCGTCGTAAGAGCAGTTTTCAGTGAAGATCAGATCCCTGTCATGGATCATGCGGAGCTGCCGACAGAGCAGCTGTCGATGAAAACAGTGATCGAGCTGTCCGAAAGGGGACAAGACTTGACATGGGAGGATTTTGAACGCTACGAGTATACTGATATCGGCTCGGGCTTGTATATCAGGCAGTATCGGATAGATGAGCGGTACGAGCTTCTGATAGGCGGCGGAGATCTCGACAGTGAGCCGATGTATATTTATCTTATACGTGAGGGTGACGAGAGGATAGATATCCGTGACAGTGACGTGGCGGAGTTTATTTCCGAACAGACCACACCTCCAAGCGACAGCGGAGCTATGATACCTATGGTCATGGTGAACGGAGTTATATACATGGACACAGGCTTTGAAAGTACGATCGACGGCAGATGCGGAGTTATGGATGGCACGATAGTATCTCAGGTCAGCGGACGTGAAAAGCCTACGGAAAACGATCAGTCAAACTTCGGAGTGGACTATGGTTATCAGTACGGTGTATCCGAGGGTACGATAGAGATCAATATAGACGGTGAGTGGCGGATATTCGCTACAGAGGAGGTGCGTAAGGAAATGCAGCTCCCACCTGAAACGAACTAGATAAAATAAGCTGCGAGCTTCACCTGTAAATTGGGTGGAAATCGCAGCTTATCAAATTATATATGCATTATTCTGCCGAAAGATTTCTCAAATACGGCAATATCAGCACTGCGGAGACGATCAAAGCGAGACAGTCGGCGATCGGAGTAGCCCATGCAATGCCGTTGATGCCTACGATGGTATTGAAAAGCAGCATCAAGGGTATATCGAGGCAGCCCTTACGCAGGAGCGAGAGGATGAGCGGTTGAAGCTTTTTCCCTGTAGCCTGAAAGATCGTGATCGCAAGAAAATTCAGCGCAGTCGTAGGACATGCAAGACATACTATCCGCAGGAATGTCCGTCCGAACTCAACTGTAGCCGTATCGCTAATGAAGCAGCGTGTGATCGGAGCAGCTCCGAAAAACATCAGAGCCATGCCGCCGAGCGCAACTATCAGACAGTCGAGCAGCAGCACCTTGAGCGCAGACATCATCCTCCTGCGATTCCCGGAGCTGAAATTATAACCGATCAACGGCAGAGTACCCTGAGTCATGCCCTGTGCGATGGCGAACGCCATAAGGTCGATCTTCTTTGCGATGCCCATACCTGCCACAGCTTCATTCGAGTAGCCTGAGATCATCTTATTAAGTGTCAGATTTGACAGTGTGCTCATAAGCGTCATTACAAAGCCGGGAAAGCCGACTGCAAGCACCTCCGACGGTATGGCATGACGTAAAGTAATGTATCTGACAGACGGCGTGATCGTAGTGATCTTTCGGAGCTTAAACAGAAATGCAAAGAAATAGATCGTAGCCGCAAGGTTTGACAGCATAGTAGCAATGGCAGCGCCGGTGATATCCATATTAAAGAGGAAAATAAAGATCGGATCGAGAACGATGTTTAATATACCGCCGAAGGTGACACCGAAGCTTGCCTGACCGGAGTAGCCCTCAGAGCGGATCAGGTGAGCAAGCTCGGCATTCAGAACAGTGGGAACGGCACCGATACCGATAGTCCAGAATATGTATGACGCACAAAATTCGGAGGCGGCAGCATCCGTACCCAGGATCGGCAAAAGCACGTCCTTGAGAAGTACTACGACCGCACCGTAGCACAGCGCTATAAGAGCTGCTGCCCAGATACAAAAGGCAGAGGTGTGCTTTGCTTTTTCACGCTCACCTGCACCGAGGCAACGTGAGATCATGCTGGCACCGCCGATACCGAACAGATTCGCAAATGCTGTCAGGAACATGAACAGCGGCATTGCAAGTGTAGCTGCGGCGACCTGATTCGGATCTCCGAGCTGACCGATAAAGAAAGTGTCTGCCATATTGTAGACTACGGTGATCAGCTGAGCGATCACCGTGGGTATCGCAAGAGATATCACTGCATTTCCCACAGGCATCGATGAGAACAGCTGTTCCTTTTCCATGCTTTGATTCATTACAGCTTCCTCCTTTCGGCCTGAGCCAAGCCGTCAATGTAGCAGAGGATAGCGGTTTTAAAGCTTTCATCGACATCGGCAGGAAGATGTGAGAAAAAGCCTGCATCCTCCTGCGATACAAAGCCGTGAACGATACCACGCAGTACTCGCTGCCAGTGACATTTTTCCTCATCCGTCAGCGACGTGTGCTCCAGAACTCGAAAGAACGGTTCTACGATGCACTCCGAGATCTCACTCAGCTTCTCTCCGCAGGAAGCAGCCGTAGTCATAATGAGTCGGTAAAGCTGCCGATGCTCCTTTGCAAAGCTGCGATATGTATCGGCAAGTGCCATGATGGCGGACGTCCCTGTTTTACCTCCGATAGCTTTAGTCTCAGTCTCACGCTGCATTTGAAGTGCATATGCACATACGCTGACCATGAGATCATCCATGCTCTCCACATGATTATAAAGTGATGCTGTTTTGATATTCAAATTATCCGCTAAAGCACGCATTGAAAAATCAGCTGTACCTGACTGCTCGATCATTTCGACAGCCGTGGCTACAAGCTTCTCTTTAGATAGTCCGTTTCTCGGCATGACCACACCCCCAATAAAAACTAATGCCGTTAGTATTATATACTAACGGCATTAGTTTGTCAAGCGCAGCTTTTATAAATTGAGCTTTGTTTGCGGATGTTATTATATTTGTTGACATTTGAGAATTTCAATTTTATAATAAGGATGTCGGAGTCCGGGCTTGAGCTATAAAAAGTGGAATGCGACACTGGAAAAATTCGTTGAGCTCTTTTCCGAAAAAGAATATAAACAGGGAGGGTAGATCATGAGAAGATCGGTAGCGGAGTTTGGAGCGTACGGTGATGGAGTGCACGATGATCGCGCGGCGGTACAGGCTGCACTTGATAGCGGAGCGGAGGAAATATTGATACCTCAGGGCGTGTATTGCATATCGGATACGCTGAAGATCCACTCAAATACAAGTATAATTGCCGAGAAAACAGCAAAGCTTGTGATGAAAAGCATATCGAGACGTCATAGAAATGATTTTCTGCTGACGAATGCGGATACGGAAAGCGGGAATGTGAATATAAGCATCACGGGCGGCATATGGGACGGAAATAACCGTGCCAAGGAGAACGAAAAGCCCGATATATTCGAAAAAAACGGCTACTCCGGCACAGTACTTAACTTTGTAAACATAGACGGGCTGACACTTAAGGACATGGTGGTGGCAAATTCCGTAACATACTATGTGCGTATGTGCAAGCTTAGGAATTTTGAAATCGAGGACATAAGCTTTTTCTCTGACAGCTTCGGTCACAATCAGGACGGACTGCACTTCGGCGGCGATGTAAAGCACGGAAGAGTGAAGAATATCAGAGCACTGTCATACGGGCAGACGAATGACGATCTTATAGCGCTCAATGCAGACGATTCTGTGGAAAGAGTGGAAAATCTCGACCTGTGCCGTGACGACATAGAGGATATCACGATCGAGAATATATATGCGGAGAACTGCCACACGATAATAAGAATGCTCAGTATCACCGCTGCGATAAGAAATATAAGGATAAAAAACGTCTATGCAGGCTTCCGCTGCTATGCGATAAATGCCGATGCGGCGAGATATTGCAGAACACCGCTGTTTAAGGATGAGGAACATCCCAAGGGTGTAGGCATCATCGAGAATATCGACATAGAAAGCTTCAGATGCTTCCCGGTGACAGTCGAGGATGACGGCTCGGGAATGACGGCAGGCTATCCTCAGAATGCGCTGATGATAGAATCGATAGCGGATAATTTTAATATAAAAGGCTTTGAGTATATAAGACGTGATGATACGCCGAAGGAGTTTTGCGCTCTCGGAGTGAAAAACGTAGTAGGTTTGAGTGTATGTGCCGATGGCAGAGAGTATATAATAAAGGATAAGACGGATGAGCTGACGCTTTCAGACATCACGGAGCTGAGCATAAATAAGCTTTGATAAAAGCATATAAGAAAACAGCCGACTGTTTGATCGTAAACGGTCGGCTGTTTGTTGACTTGTATTGAATAAAAAATATATTTGTGCTATAATAAAGCAAATAATATGTTCGGGAGTGTAATGATGGAACACAGCAGTCTTTATGAGCTGATAAAGGCAGTGCAGTACGGAACGAAGCTGCATATAGGTGTATGCTTTTTCGGAAAATATTATAATGAAAAGCTTGAGCTGCCGTTCGAGCAGACGATACATTCCTCTGTTGTATGCACAGAGCTAAAGTCACGGAACGGAGTTTATCCGAAATGCTTCAGGTGCAGGAATGCGGCACTGAAAAAGGCAGTGGAAACGAGAAGCTCGTTCGGCGGTTTGTGTATAAACGGAATATATGAATATACAAGACCCGTAGTTATAAATGATACGGTGGTGTGCGTCGTGTTTGTCGGAAATATACTAAGCTCTGACAGCGGAAAAATACGTGAAAAGCTTGGTGATAAGCAGTACCTGATCGATGAGCTGGAAAAGGATTTCGATATTGAAAGGTGCGAAGCCACGGCAGACGTCGTTGAAAGCTACATTAAGCTGCTGATGGAAAAATACCCTAAGCAATCGGAGGAAAGAAGAACGGCGAAGCTGATAGAGGACATAAAGTCGTACATCGGATCGAATATCGATATTGATATATCACATGCCGCACAGATGTTCCACTATAACGAACGGTATCTCGGCAGACTTTTTAAGCTCGAAGCAGGACAGACCTTCGGTGAGTACTTAAACTTTAAGCGACTTGAAAGGGCAAAGAACCTACTCAGCTCCTGTGGTGATTCGATAATAAGTATATCGAATAGAGTAGGCTTTAATAACGTTACGTATTTTAATCGTCTCTTTAAAAAAATGTATGGCATGACTCCGTCAGAATACAGACAGAAGCAGCGTGATTAGTACGGCTTTCTGCAATTTTCACAGTATTTTCTGTCCGTAAGACGACCGTTCGGATATCGCTCGCGCTTGAACGGAGTGCCGCATTTTTTACATACTATATACTCGCTCCATTTGCGCTGCGATGCACCGTGACTGCGCTGTGATTCCTTGAGACATGATGGGCAAAGCCTCGCTTGACTCAGTTTACCGGACGGCGTTGTGTGCAGCTCGAAGGTAGCTGCACAGCGTGAGCAGGCTCTGATCTTACGTAAAACAGAATGGGCATTATTTTTCTGCCCCGGCGGTATAAGCTCGCCACGTTCGACGGCACGTACATATTGACCGTATGTCATGTGATGCTTACGCCCCTCGACGGCGAAAGCTGTAATGCTGTCCATATTTCTATTATCCTCCGGAAAACGTACTATATCAGACTCTGCCTCTTATACGATACTGTAAACGCATGAGCGCCTTGTCAAAAACAGGCAGCTCCACCAAAATACCGCCGAGACCGAGAATGAGAGTCGGAAGACCTATAGCCGATAAGATAAATGTGATAGAACCCATTATATATACCCCTCTTTGTAAATTTACTTTGCGTTACTTAACGTAACATTATTATAGTACACAAATGTAACATTGTCAAGAACTTTTTTGAAAAAAGTACTTTACAGTAACAATGTTTTGTGATACAATAGAATCACAGTAAATCGAGCAGAGGTTGAAAATATGGAATTAAAAGATATTTTGAGGACGTTAAGGCAGGAAAATGGGTATACTCAGCAGTATTTAGCCGATTATTTGGGAATAAAGCGTCCGACCTACACGAGGTACGAGGGCGGCACGAATGAGCCGGATCTGAAAACGCTTGAGATGGTTGCAAAGCTTTATAATGTTACGATAGATTACCTTATGGGACGTGACGACACGATACCTCATGAGCTGTCGGAGGAAGAAGTGCTTGAAAAATTCGATGTCGTGCCGATGGATATGTCACGACTGAAGCCGATACCGGTTATCGCAAGCATTCGAGCAGGCTACGGGGGTATTGCATATACGTACGACGAGGATGAAGTGACGTATGAGTATGCCGATGTGCGCCGCCCGGAGGAGTATGTGTTCTTCAAAATATCGGGTGACAGCATGGAGCCCGATATGCGCTCGGGTGACTATGCTCTCGTTCATAAGCAGAACTATGCTAATGACGGTGATATCATAGCGGCAGTCTACAACGGAGAAGAGGGCACGCTCAAGCAGTATTACGAGGAAAATGAAGCGGTAGTGCTCCATGCGTTCAATTCAAAGTACCGTGACATCATAATCACCGGAGATGAGCTTGACGGCTTCAGGATAGTCGGTAAGGCTGTGAGAATTGTACGAAATCTGTAGAAGAAGCTGCGGAAAATAGTACGCTTTTTTCAAAATCTGCGAAAAACGGAGAAAAACGGAGAAAATAGGAGATAATTGCAAAAATCTCGCCATGACACAGGATTATCAGAGTAGCAATTTACCATGCTAAAGTGCTATAATATCAGAGCAATAGATAATTATGAAATGGAGAAAACCAAAATGAAAAAAAAGATCGCAATGCTCCTTGCAGCAGCAATAATGATCTGCGCTTTCGCAGGCTGTTCACAGCAGACCTTTGATCCGGCTGACGGCTACAGAGTTCTTGAAGAGACACTTGAAGCTGAGAAATACGGCATAGGCTTCCGTAATGAAGATATAGCTCTCGGACTTGAGGTTCAGAAGCATCTTGATGAAATGATTGCTGACGGCACAGCAGCCGAGATATCCGAAAAATGGTTCGGTGATGACGTTCTTCTTAAGAACGAAGATTACATTGAGGAAGCAGAAGCTCCGGCAGATGACACCTCTCTCCAGAACGTTCTCGACAAGGGAACACTGATACTCGGTCTTGATGACAGCTTCCCGCCGATGGGCTTCCGTGATGATTCCAACAATATCGTAGGCTTCGATATCGACCTTGCAACAGAGGTCGCAGCGAGAATGGGCGTTGAGCTTGTAGTTCAGCCTATCGATTGGGACTCCAAGGAGATGGAGCTTTCCACAGGCAACATCGACTGCATCTGGAACGGTATGACAATGACAGACGAGAGAATCGCATCGATGTACTTCGCAAAGGCATACATCGCAAACGAGCAGATCGTTATCGTTCCCACAAAGTCACCTATCAATGCTGTTGCCGATCTTAAGGATAAGACAGTAGGACTTCAGAAGGGTTCATCATCACTCGTAGCTCTCGAGAAGACAGAGGTATATTCACAGGTCAAAGAGGTCGTTGAGTTCGCAGATAACGTAACTGCATTCCTTGATCTTAAGGCTAACAGAATCGAGGCATTCGTAGTTGACTCCGTAGCAGGCAGATATATCATGACAAACAACTAAGCGTTAAACAGATCGTATTGTGAAGAAAACGGTCTCTCCTTGACAGGGGAGAGATCGTTTTCTTTTAGTCGTATTTTTTGGTTCTCTAAAATAAATGTAAAGGATAAAAAACATGGAAAATATACTTAATACAGCGTATTTACTGACTGACGGTATAAAGTACACGGTCATCATATTTTTCGTAACGATCATACTTTCCATGCCGCTGGGCTTTCTGCTTACGCTGGCACGAAACAGCAAGGTCAAGGTTGTAAGCGGACTTACAGCGACGTATGTCTGGATCATGAGAGGCTCGCCGCTGATGCTCCAGCTGTTCTTCTTCCTCTACGGGATCACCTTTATTCCCGTGATAAACAGGATCCTCGTGTTTGACAGACTTACAGCCGCACTCGTGGCATTTGTACTCAATTATGCTGCATATTTCTGCGGAATATTCAGAGGTGGACTTCTTGCTGTCGATCAGGGACAGTATGAAGCGGCAAAGGTGCTCGGACTTAACAAGACGCAGACGTTTATAAAGATCGTACTTCCGCAGATGTTTCGTGTTGCATTGCCTTCGATCAGCAATGAGTGCATCACACTGCTCAAGGACACGGCGCTCGTAACTGCGATAGGCATCACGGAGCTTATGTACTTTGCAAAAACATCGGCAAACAATCAGGTAAGTGCTATGCCGTACCTTGTAGCGGCGGTGTTCTACCTGCTTATGAACCTTGTGCTTGAGAGACTGTTTGCATATCTCGAGAAAAAATACAGCTTTACAAAAAATACCGTTCCGGCGCAGCAGCGTCCGAAGCTTTTCAGAAAGGCGGATAAGAGTATATGAGCATGATCGAAGTAAAAGACTTAAAGAAAAGCTTTGGCGACGTGCATGTTCTCGACGGAGTATCCTTTACTGTCGAGCATGGTGAGGCTGTAGCGGTGATCGGGCCGTCCGGCTCAGGTAAGAGCACGATGCTCCGCTGCCTTATTAATCTCGAAAAAGCCGAGGGCGGAAGCATATACATAAATGGTGCGCCGCTGTTGGAGAACGGAACATATGTCCCGGAGAAGACGGCAAGAAACGTATGCTTGAAGATGGGCATGGTTTTCCAGAATTTCAATCTCTTTCCGCATCTGACAGTGCTCGGAAACCTCATATGTGCGCCGCTTGAGCTGAAGAAAATGACAAAGCATGAGGCGATAAAGCGTGCGGAGGAGCTGCTTACAAAGGTAGGACTCTTAGATAAGCGTGATGAGTATCCGTCTGCACTTTCGGGAGGACAGAAGCAGAGAGTCGCAATAGCACGTGCACTTATGATGGATCCAGAGGTACTGCTTTTTGACGAGCCTACATCATCACTCGATCCGCAGCTCACAGCAGAGGTCTTAGCCGTAATGCGTCAGCTTGCAAAAGACAAAATGACGATGATCGTTGTAACTCATGAGATGGGATTTGCAAAGGAAGTCGCAGACAAGATACTGTTTATGTGCGATAAGGAGATAATCGGCGCAGGAACGAGAGAGGAAATATTTGATAATCCTGCCGACAAGAGGATACGTGAGTTTATCGACAGTATTCTGAAATAAAGTACATATTGTGACTATAAGACAAGAAAGCCTTCGTATGACGGACATACGAAGGCTTTTATGCTTATATTTCGTAAATATCACAGTCCTTGCAGACGAGTACGCTCTTACGGCAATGCTGTGCAGCCTTGAGCGCTGCCTGAGGCAGGCTTGCCAAAACCTCAAGACCGTGATGTATGAACATTAGGTTTTTGATATCGTGAGCGTTCGCATATTCGCACACATCGACTATCCTGTGATGACCTGTTTCCATGAGCAAATAATCGCATCCGTCAGCAACGAGCGCATCAAGGTCGGACGGTGCGCTCACGTCACCCGAGAAGACTATCGTTTTACCCTCGGCATTTATCTTAAACGAGAACGAAAGCTCCTTACCCTTTACCGCCTCCATCCTCGCAAGATGGTTGTTGTGATATGCGGTAACGGTGATGTTGCTGTCGGAGTAGACAATGCCGCT
Source organism: uncultured Oscillospiraceae bacterium (assembly GCA_964461815.1). Taxonomy (GTDB): domain Bacteria; phylum Bacillota; class Clostridia; order Oscillospirales; family QAMX01; genus JAAZBA01. The sequence goes on along the minus strand of CAYWVF010000005.1, from coordinate 110,542 downwards.
GTGCAGCTCGTTAGCCTTGATGGTGTGATCCCATACGAATTTGTCCTCGGTGTTTTTGAGTATGCTGTATACTCCGTCCCACGTTTCAAGCTCCGGGATATGCAGCCCTATTTCGGAAACCTTGCATGGTCTATTAAAGTATCTCGATATCTTACGCATGTTCCAGAACAGATTTCCGAGCCCTCCGACATGATCCATGTGAGTGTGAGAGATGAATACCTGAGTCACCTTTAAAAGGTCGAGCCCGAGAACGTGAGCTGTATACGAGCAGCCCTCACCTGCATCGAACCAGTAGATATTGTCACCGATCTCGAATGCTAAGGCCGTATGCTTAAGCCCGGGCATCGGCTCTGTGCCGGAGCAGCAGCCTAATGTGTATAGCTTCATAATGAAATTTCTCCTGTTTATATTTACTGAGTATAAAAACAGGTCCGATACACCGATCTGCGTATCGGACCGTAGCTTTACAGCTTATTTGATCTCGGAATGATAATCCTGTAAGGATTTTACCGAGGGTGTCAGCTTTCTGGAATCGATCAGAGCCTCAACGGTAGCATTTGCACCGGCTATCGTTGTGATGTAGAATATTCTGTTCTTGATAGCAGCCTTTCTGATGTAGCTGTCATCGTCTACGCTGCGCTGACCGAGCGGAGTGTTGATAAGGATGGTAGCCTCACCGCTTGCGATCTTGTCGATCGTCGTAGGAATGCCCTCACCGATCTTGCAGATCTTTTCGGCATCGACTCCGGCAGCTGTGAGAGCTGCATGTGTACCGCTTGTGGCGGCAAGCTTGAAGCCGAGCTCGGAGAATTTCTTTGCAATGGGAACGATCTGCGCCTTATCGTTATCGTTGACGCTGATGAGCACCGTACCTGTCTGCGGTATTCTCGTCTGAGTAGCCTCCTGAGCCTTGAAGAATGCTTCACCGAAGGATGAGGACATACCGAGCACCTCACCTGTCGAACGCATCTCGGGACCGAGAACAGGATCGACCTCGGGGAACATGTTGAACGGGAACACAGCTTCCTTAACACCGTAATGCGGAATGTGCTTATGCTCAAGTCCCTCGATAGGAGACTTGCCTAATGTGTACGGAGTTATCATTATCTCTGTAGCAAGCCTTACCATGTTTATGTTGCATACCTTAGATACAAGGGGAACTGTACGTGATGCTCTTGGGTTAGCCTCAAGCACGTAAACCTTACCGTCGGCGATAGCGTACTGCATATTCATAAGACCACGCACGCCCATTTCACGAGCGATCCTTGCAGTGTATTCCTCGATGGTCTTCTTGTATTCCTCCTTCATATGTACCGGCGGAAGAACACATGCAGAGTCACCGGAGTGTATACCGGCAAGCTCGATATGCTCCATTACTGTCGGAACAAATACATTAGTACCGTCACTTATCGCATCTGCCTCTGTTTCCATAGCACTCTGGAGGAAGCGGTCGATAAGGATAGGACGCTCAGGAGATACGTCGATAGCATCGAGCATGTATTTTGTCATGTGAGCGTTATCGTAGACGACCTCCATGCCGCGGCCGCCGAGAACGTAGGACGGACGAACCATAAGAGGATATCCGATCTGAGCTGCGATGTCGAGTGCCTGCTCAACTGTATGAGCCATTCCGGATTCCGGCATCGGGATGTTGAGTCGATCCATCATAGCTCTGAACAGATCACGATCCTCTGCCATATCGATGGTAGCAGGGCTTGTACCGAGGATATTTACGCCGTGCTTTTCAAGTGAAGCTGCAAGATTAAGCGGAGTCTGACCGCCAAACTGTGTGATAACACCAAGAGGCTTCTCTTTTTCATATATACTCAGAACATCCTCCATCGTCAGAGGCTCAAAGTAGAGCTTATCGGAGGTGTCGTAGTCGGTGGAAACTGTTTCGGGGTTGCAGTTTACGATAATGGTCTCAAAGCCGAGGTCACGGAGTGCGAAGGATGCATGTACGCAGCAGTAGTCGAACTCGATACCCTGACCGATCCTGTTCGGGCCGCCGCCGAGGATCATTACCTTCTTGGGATTGGTGCTTGCTGTTGTGGTGTCGGGAGCATTGTATGTGGAGAAGTAGTACTCACTGCTCTCTGTGCCGCTTACATGAATGCCCTCAAAGCCCTCGACAACACCGAGTGCGATACGCTTTGCACGTATCTCCTCCTCGTCGAGACCTGTGAGCTTTGCAAGATATCTGTCGGCAAAGCCGTTCTTCTTTGCTGATGTGAGCGTAGCATCGGAGATGCTCTTGCCCTCAGCCATGATCCTTTCTTCTTCCTCGACAAGCTCCTTCATCTGCTCGATGAAGTATTTCTTTATCATCGTGATCTCATGGAGCTGATCTACGGTAGCACCCTTACGAAGTGCCTCGTACATGATGAACTGACGCTGGCTTGTAGCCTCACTGAGCAGATGGAGCAGCTCATAGAGTCCCATCTCATCGAAATGAGCTGCATGACCGAGACCGTAGCGACCGTTTTCAAGACTTCTTATAGCCTTCTGGAATGCTTCCTTATATGTCTTACCGATGCTCATGACCTCGCCTACAGCCTTCATCTGTGTGCCGAGATTGTCCTTTGCATCCTTGAATTTTTCAAATGCCCAGCGTGCGAACTTGATCACAACATAGTCGCCCGTCGGAACGTATTTGTCAAGCGTACCGTGCAGTCCGCAGGGTATCTCGTCCAGCGTAAGACCGGATGCGAGCAGTGCGGAAACAAACGCTATCGGGAAGCCCGTAGCCTTTGATGCAAGTGCGGAGGAACGTGAGGTACGCGGATTTATCTCAATTACAATGATCCTGTCTGTTACGGGATCGTGAGCAAACTGAACATTCGTACCGCCGATAACGCCGATAGCACGAACGATCTTGTAGGCTGCCTCCTGAAGCCTCTGCTGAAGCTCCTCGGAAATGGTGAGCATAGGAGCTGCACAGAAGGAGTCACCTGTGTGAACGCCTATAGGGTCGATATTTTCGATGAAGCATACGGTTATCATCTGATCCTTTGCATCACGAACGACCTCCAGCTCAAGCTCCTCCCAGCCGAGTACGGACTCCTCTACGAGTACCTGACCTACGAGGCTTGCTGCGATACCACGGCTGACTATCGTGCGAAGCTCGTCTACATTGTGAGCGAAGCCGCCGCCTGTACCGCCCATAGTGTATGCAGGACGGAGAACGACAGGATATCCCATGCTTTCGGCTATCCTTTCAGCCTCTTCAACGGAGTAGGCAACATCACTGCGTGCCATTCCGATGCCCAGCTCGTTCATCATCTTTTTGAACTCGATCCTGTCCTCGCCGCGCTCTATAGCGTCGAGCTGAACACCTATGACCTGTACATTGTATTTGTCAAGCACGCCTGCCTTTGCAAGCTCGGAGCATAGATTCAGTCCTGATTGACCGCCAAGGTTCGGAAGCAATGCGTCCGGACGCTCTTTTTCAATGATATATGTCAGCCTTTCAACATTGAGCGGCTCGATATATGTAACATCGGCAGTTGACGGGTCTGTCATGATCGTAGCGGGGTTTGAGTTTACAAGAACAATTTTGTATCCGAGCTTTCTCAGAGCCTTGCAGGCTTGAGTGCCGGAATAGTCGAATTCACAGGCCTGACCGATTATGATAGGGCCGGAACCGATGATCAATATTTTATCGATATCATTTCTCTTTGGCATTTGAATCACAGCTCTCCTTTGCTTTTACAGTATGAATCCATCTTATATATAATATCATTTTTTTCGCCTGATTGCAATAAAAATTTCAGCCAAGTAGGGTTAAAGAGTGACGAAATAGGAACAGCACAGAAGTTTGATTTATATCAAAACGCCAAAATTTCAAACCGAATGCAAAAAATGTTGACATTTTACGATCATTGACGTATAATGTTATTAATATTTCTCATTTTTGAGAATTTTTTGCTTTATAAGCACGATTAAATGACAAAAAGTGCCGATCGTGGGCAGATACTGTAGAAGGATGGTAGAAAATATGCTGATTTTTGTATTAAATGCAGGCAGCTCGTCACTGAAGTACAGAGTTTTTGATATGACGGATGAATCCGTTTTGGCAGAGGGCGGCTGCGAGAGAATAGGTATCGACGGAAAATTGAAATATAAAAACAAGTACGGGATAAAGTACGAGGAGGAATTTCCGATGCCTACGCACGAGGAGGCGTTCGGAAGAGTAGTAGAGCTTTTGTCTACAGGTGACACGGCAGTGATCAAGTCCTTTGACGAGATCTCAGCGATAGGTCACAGAATAGTCCACGGCGGCTATCTGCATGTAAAGAGCGAGCTTGTGACGGAGGACGTCATAAAGGGAATAGAGAGCTTTACAGATTTTGCACCGCTTCACACACCGTCACAGGTCAGAACGATACGTGCATGTGTAAAGCTTTTCGGCAGCGAAATGCCGCAGGTAGTTGTATTTGATACGGCTTTCCATCAGACACAGCCGGAAAAAGCATATGTATATGCTATTCCGTATGAGTATTACAAGAAGTACCATATCCGCCGCTACGGCTTCCACGGAATCTCACACGACTATGTTGCAGGACGTACAGCCGAGCTTATGGGACGTGACATCAAGGGAATAAAAATGGTATCGTGCCATCTCGGAAACGGCTCTACGATAGCGGCTATAGACGGCGGTAAATCGGTTGACTGCTCCACCGGCTTCGGTACATTTGAGGGCATCCTCATGGGTACAAGAAGCGGTCAGGTAGACCCAGCGGCACTGTTTTATCTTGCAAAGAAGGAGAACATGACGATAGATCAGCTGAATGAAATGCTGACAAAGCAGTCGGGACTTCTCGGCGTTTCCGGCATAAGCTCAGATGATCGTGAGGTAGAGAAGGCGTATTTCGAGGGTAACGAAAGAGCAGTGCTTGCGAAAACGATACAGAGCTACCAGATCAGACGCTTTATAGGTGCATATGCATTTGCTATGGGCGGACTTGATGCGATAGTATTCACCGCAGGACTCGGAGAAAATTCACCGAGCCTCCGTGCAGATACGCTCGAGGGTCTTGAAAGATTCGGAATAGAGCTCGATCCGGTGAAGAATGAGGAGACGAAGCGAGGCAAGGAGGGCGATATCTCCAAGGACGGCTCCGCTGTAAGAATATATGTAGTTCCGACAAACGAGGAGCTTAAGATAGCTATGGATACGGTAGAGGTCGCAAGAAATGCAGGTAAGCTCAAATAATATAAGAATAAGAGAATATACAAATGCGGATATCCCTGAGATGATTGCAATATGGAATGAGGTCGTACTTGAGGGCGCGGCATTTCCGCAGGAGGATACGCTGACGGAGGAAAGCGGAAGTGAGTTTTTCGCATCGCAGAGCTTTACCGGAGTAGCGGAGGGCGAGGACGGAGAAATTTACGGTCTGTATATACTTCATCCGAATAATGTAGGCCGCTGCGGTCATATCTCAAATGCAAGCTACGCAGTTTCATCCTCATCACGTGGCATGAGGATAGGTGAGCAGCTCGTGCGTCATTGCATAATGACGGGAAAGACTCTGGGCTTTGGCATATTGCAGTTCAATGCAGTAGTCAGGACTAACGAGCGTGCGCTGAGACTGTATAAAAAGCTGGGCTTTACTCAGCTCGGAGTGATACCAAAGGGCTTTCGTATGAAGGATGGCACGTATGAGGATATAATCCCGCATTATATAGAGCTGAAATAATTGTTTTTCTTGACAAACGTAATAAAGCTGTGTTATAATTTTATAGCTAAAGGCATTGACGGGAAAGAGTAAGCAACTCAGTCCTTTACAGAGAATCCTGTCATTTGTGAGCATGTGCCGCAAATGAGCTGAGAACAGGAGAGGATGAACCTGCCGAACATGGTCCCTGAGCCGCGTACCGAGCCGATATTTACAGGTTAGGCTGCGCCGTGATCGCACGTTACAGCGATAGAGTTTCGACGGATCATTGCCTGTCCGAACTTGATAAGGTCTGTTATCGTGAGAAGCAGATGAATTAGGGTGGTAACACGTGAGATAGTCTCTCGTCCCTTATGATGAATAAGGGGTGAGAGATTTTTTTATGCCTTAAAAAGGCGACAGTTACTGCTTTAATTTAGATGAAATGAGGTTTTAATAATGAAAAATATTCTTATCGGAGGAGCATGGCCATATGCCAACGGCTCACTTCATATCGGACATATCGCAGCACTGCTCCCGGGCGATGTGCTTGCACGCTACTGGCGTGCCAAGGGTGCGAATGTGTTTTATGTATCGGGCAGCGATTGCCACGGTACGCCGATCACTATCCGTGCAAAGCAGACAGGTCATACTCCGGAGGAGATAAGCGACTTCTATCACCGTGAGTTTTGCCGAGTGTTTGAAAAGCTGGGCTTTTCATATGACCTGTACACGAGAACCACGTCGGAGGAGCATATAAAGTTCGTGCAGGAGTTTCACAGAAAGCTGTATGAAAGCGGCTACACTGAGGAACGTACAGTGAAGCAGGCATACTGCCCCATATGTCAAAAGCCGCTGGCAGACCGATTGGTGAGGGGAATATGCCCGACCTGCGGTGCGGAAACGAGGGGCGACCAGTGCGATATATGTGACGAGGTGCTTGAGGCTGATATGCTCAAGGATGCGGTATGTGCCGAGTGCGGTACGAAGGTCGTTTTCAAGGAGACAAAGCAGATATTCCTGCTCATATCGAAGCTCGAAAAGGAGCTTACACAGTATCTGAATGACCATCCGCATTGGAGAAAGAACGCATATGCTTTTACGAAGCGATATATTGACGAGGGACTGCGTGACAGAGCGATAACACGTGACCTTGACTGGGGAATAGACGTACCGAAGTCGGGCTATGAGGATAAGAAGATATATATCTGGGCTGAAAATGTATTGGGCTATCTGTCTGCAAGCTATGCTGTGTGTAAGGAGCGAGGTACTGATTTCAAGGAGCTGTTCGGAGAGGACGCACGTCATTATTATGTACATGGAAAGGACAATATCCCGTTCCATACGATAATACTTCCGTCACTGCTGCTTGCTCAGGGCGACGGACTGCATCTGCCGGATGATATCATTTCGAGTGAGTATGTGACGCTTGAGGGTAAAAGAATATCCACGAGCAACAACTGGGCAGTATGGGCAAGAGACATCTCCGTAGACCAGAATCCGGATGCAGTGCGATACTTTTTCCTTGCAAACGGGCCTGAAAAGCGTGACTCGGACTTTTCATGGACTGAATTTGCGGAGCGAAACAACTCCGAGCTAGTAGGTGTATGGGGCAATTTCGTCAATCGAACGCTGGCATTTATCTATAAATACATGGACGGCAGGATCCCGTGCGGAAAGGTGAATGATAAGATATACGAAAGAACGGAGAAAGCGTTCGCCGATGCGGGCAGCAGGATCGAGAACGGCTGCTTTAAGGATGCACTTGACATTATCTTTGAGCTTATACGATTCGGAAACAAGTACTATGACTCCGGCGAGCCGTGGAAGACGAGAAAGGACGACACCGGCAAGTGTGATGAGACGATATATAACTGCGTACACCTGGCTGCAAATATAGCTGTACTGCTTCGTCCGTTCCTGCCGTTCTCGTCCGAGAAGGTAATGAGCTGGCTCGGTACTGAGGCTGACTGGAAGCAGCAGAGCGTTGGAACGGAGAAGATCCCCGATAATTACTCTATCCTGTTTGAAAGGCTGACACTCGACTGATATAAAAATACCGCAGACCTTATGGTCTGCGGTATAATATTTATCTGTGCTTTCCTCTTTCACGAAGTAGCGTGAGTATGACGTCGGGATCATTGCAGCATTTCCTGATGCTTTCAAATTCCTCCCTTGAAGCCATAGCATCAGTCTTGCTGAACCTGCATACACAGTAGCCGTAGGAATATGGGTCGAGCCTGTAGTCACCCATATTTATTATCGGATAATATACGTGCTGCTTGTATTTATAAGTCATTATCATGCTTTGCGCTGTGAAGCTATATCATTTTCTTCATATTCGGCAGCTGTATGTAAAGCTTTCCCATGGAATGCTTACAGGCTTTCTGTCGCATATTATCTCATTTGTGTGAAGCAGCAGCGGGAAATCCTCCGATGACAGCACACCCTTTTCGATATTCAGCTTGACCGCCCTCGCAACTCTTTCCGCAACCACGAGTGATTCGAGCGTAACACCGTTGAGCTGTGCTCGAGCCTCGTCTATGTCAAGACCCTTGCCGAGCAGTATGCCGATAAGACGTGTACGGCCGCCGTAGACCGTGACATAGAGATCACCTACGCCGACGGCAAGGTTATCTATCGTCATGGCATTCTGAAATTCGAGAAGCTTATACATCTCCTTCGTAGCCTGACCGAATACGGCTGCCTGGGAATTGAAGTGGAGAGTATCGTCACCGAAGCTCCTTTGATTCACACCTATCGTAAGCGCAACACCGAGTGCATAGCTGTTCTTCAGCGCAACAGCACTTTCGATACCGACTACATCTGTCGTTATGCTGACGTGATAGTAGTCTGTCGCCATAAGACCTCTGATGTATTCGAGAGTGCTGAGATCATCACCGCAAAATGAGACATGAGTCTGATCGTGTGCGACAAGCTCATAGCTCGTGCATGGCCCTCCGATGGCATTAAGTGACAGCTTCTTGCCAATATGATCGAGCTTACGCTTCCATATCTCGGGATATGTGAGAAGAGTACCGTCGGGAGTGTCGTAAAGTCCCTTCGTCACGGTGATGACAGGTATGCTTTCGGGAATGATTGGAAGTATTTTGTCACCGAACCAGTCAACGCCGAAGCTGCTGACACCGCCGATAACAAGGTTAACTCCGTCGAGTGCCTTGTCAAGCTCCTCAAGCTGATAAAAGCTTATGCCGTCCGGAAAATCACGGTCGAATTTAGGATGTCTATTGCACCGAAGACAGCAGTCGATAATGTCTCTATCAAGGTGAGTGCCGACGATACGCACATCATGACCGTTCTCTCTTGATGGGAAAGCCAGAGCCGAGCCCATCATGCCTGAGCCGATTATTGTAATGACAGCCATGTACTGTTCCTCCCGTTTACATAATGATAAAAAAGAGATCGAGCTTTTATCTCGATCTCAGCTTTCTGGAGGCGCCACCGAGAATCGAACTCGGGAATAAAGGTTTTGCAGACCTCTGCCTTACCGCTTGGCTATGGCGCCATATTAACTTCCTCAAATTGACACTGACTATTATACTATGATTTACTCCGTTTGTCAAGAGTTTTTTTATTGACTTTTCATTGTATATATCGTATAATATATACATAAAATAGGATTATATACATTACAGATACAAAGAGGGAAAAATGAGCGAAAGAACAGCGAAAAAAGTGTCGGAATCGAGGACGGAGCAGATACAGATAGTTATGCTTCAGCATATAAACGGTGAAAACCGACTCTTTGGCGGTATACTTGTGGAATGGATAGACGTGCTTGCGGCTGTGGTTGCGAGAAGGCACTCAAATTGTGCCGTGACGACAGTATCGATAGACCATTTGACGTTCAAAAAGCCCGTACATGCGAATGATATGCTCGTTTTGTGCGGACAGGTGACGTATGTCGGAAGAACGTCGATGGAGGTAAGGGTAGATACGTTCGTTGAAAGACTGAGCGGTGAGCGTATACTCGTAAACAGGGCATATCTCGTCATGGTCGCCATAGATGAGAGCGGAAATACGGTAGAGGTGCCGAAGCTTATCGCAGAGACAGAGGACGAGAAAGAGGAGCTCGAAAAGGGCAAATACAGGAGTCTGATACGCAAGTCTGCGGCGGCGGAAAACAGATAAAAGATGTACTTGAAAACCTTTCGAAGATGTGATAGATTATACGTAAAGATAGGTTGAACGGCAAAGCCTTGCGATAAGACAACCGTTCATTTTCACTGACGTGAAAGCCGCTGAAATTCCGAAGAAAGGAAACATGCTTTGTAAAGCATAGTCATAACAGTGAAAATACCTGATAAAAATGAGCTGAAAAAGCTTTCGGAAAAAGAATTAAATGAGCTGTGCAGCGAAATAAGAAAGTTTTTGATAGAAAATGTATCGAAGACCGGAGGTCACCTGGCATCGAATCTCGGGATAGTGGAGATCACGCTGGCACTCCACATGGAGTACGATACGCCGAGAGATAAGCTGCTGTTTGACGTAGGGCATCAGAGCTATGTACATAAGCTGCTGACAGGACGGCAGGAGGGCTTTTCAAGGCTGAGAGCATTCGGAGGCTTATCGGGCTTCCCAAGGCCTGCGGAGAGCGAGCATGATGCATTCGTAGCAGGACATGCCTCGGCATCACTGTCGGCGGCGCTCGGTATGGCGAGGGCAAGGACGCTGAAAAACGAGGACTACAGCGTAGCGGCGGTCATAGGTGATGCATCGATCTCGGGAGGAATGGCACTGGAGGCACTAAACGACGCAGGAAGAAGCGGCGAGCCGATGGTGATAATACTTAACGACAATGAAATGTCGATATCCAGAAACGTAGGTGCTCTGGCCGAGTACCTCTCGAAGCTGCGTACAAAGCCGTCATATTTTAATATGAAGCAGAGGATACGCAGATTCTTTTCTCATTTCAGACACGGCGACAGGATAAACGACATGATAAGCCGTACAAAGACAGGCTTTAAGAGACTGCTGCTGCCAACATCGTTTTTCGAGAATATAGGTATATTATATTTCGGGCCGGTAGACGGTCACGATATAGATGAAATAAGACAGATGATACGTGCGGCAAAGGCATCGAATAAGCCTGCGCTGGTGCATTGTATTACGACAAAGGGCAAGGGATATAAATACTCGGAGGAAAACCCGGAGAGCTATCACGGAACACCGAGCTTCAATATAGCCTCGGGCAAGTATAAGAAAAGTGACACTAAGCCCGGCTTTTCAAACGTATTCGGTGAGCAGCTTGTACGAATGGCGCGTGAGGATGCTAACATATGTGCGATAACCGCAGGAATGACAGGCGGAGTGGGACTGAAGAAATTCGCAGATGCGTACCCGAAGAGATTTTTCGACGTAGGCATTGCGGAGGAACACGCAGTCACGATGTCGGCAGGACTTGCAAAGCAGGGGATGCTGCCTGTCTGCGCTGTCTACTCCACGTTTTTGCAGCGTGCGTACGATCAGCTGATACATGACGTGGCACTCGATAACCTCCATACGGTATTTGCTATAGACAGAGCCGGAATAGTTCCCGGAGACGGCGAGACACATCAGGGCGTTTATGATATGGCATACCTTGCGAGCATCCCCGGTATGACGGTGCTGTGTCCGTCGAGCGCAGCGGAGCTTGTAAGTGCGATGCGCATTGCGATCTACGATACACATGGTCCTGTCGCAGTAAGATATGAAAAATGCAGCGAGGGTGAATATACTCTTGACATGTCATCCTCACTTTCGGCAGTTGTACGCGAGGGCAGTGATGCTACGATAGTGTGCTACGGTGCGATGGTGAATGAGGTGATAAAGGCTGCGGATATGCTGGAGCGTGACGGAATAAGCTGTGAGATAGTGAAGCTGTTTCGAGCGATACCTGCCGATGCAGCCGAGGTGATACGCTCTGTCGAAAAAACAGGTGTATTTGTCTGCGTAGAGGAGACAGTCAGCGAGGGCTCAGTAGGTGTGCGGCTTGCGGCACAGCTTACACTGAACGGAGTTAAAGTAAAGAGCTCACTAATGATAAATGTGGGAATGAGGTTCATCCCGTGCGGCTCTGTAGCGGAGCTGCGGCATTGGCTCGGAATGGATGCGGAGAGCATCGCCGCAAGGATCAGGGAATTATTATGAGATTAGATACATATATAGCTTCACAGGGGCTTATGGGTCGTGACAGAGCAAAGGAGATGATACGCTCCGGCAGAGTCACGGTGAACGGTATAGAGGTAAATAAGCCGTCGCATGAGATAAACGGTGATGAGTCGGTCGGGATACGTGACATTTCGGAGGAATATGTCAGCCGCGGCGGAAAAAAGCTCGAAAAAGCGTTGAGGGAATTTGATATAGATGTAAAGGGCAAAAAGGCACTTGATGTCGGAGCATCTACAGGCGGCTTTACCGACTGCCTTTTGAGGAACGGAGCGTCGGCTGTATGTGCGCTCGACTCGGGCAGCGCACAGCTCAGTGACAGACTTCGTGAGGATGAAAGAGTAATATCGCTTGAAAAGACGAACATAAAGGATGTAAGCGTACAAAGGCTTCCGTTTCTGCCTCAGATCATCACAGTGGACGTGTCGTTCATATCACTGAGAGCGGTGCTCCCTGTGCTCGGAAGACTGTCGGATGACGGTACGGAACTTATTTGTCTGATAAAGCCGCAGTTTGAATGCGGACGTGCTGCGCTGAACAAAAAGGGCGTGGTAAAGGATAAGAAGGATCACATTTCATCGCTAAATGCAGTTATAACAAGCGCAGGAGAGAGTGGATTTTCGATAAGATCGCTCACATATTCGCCTCTCAGAGGCCCTGAGGGGAATATAGAATTTTTAGCATACTTCAAAAAAGAAAATACGGCTGAATTTAATACAGATAGAATAAAGCTCGCAGTGATACAGGCTCACGAGGAGCTGAAATAAGGGGATAAAGATGCGAATATTGATGCTTCACAATGCGGAGCGTGCGGCAGAGCGTGTTGTAATGACAGAAGCCGGTAATGTTCTGAGAGCTGCCGGTGCAAGCATAATAATACCGAATACGAATACAAATAAGCTGCCGGATTATATGGTAAGAGTAGCCATAGACAAGGCACTTGACATAGTTGACGCTATAGTGGCTATAGGCGGTGACGGCTCGATACTAAAGGCGGCAGCACTTGCGTCAAAGAAAAAGCTGCCGATACTCGGAATAAACATGGGCAGGCTCGGCTTCCTGAGTGAGCTTGAGCCGAACGAGATCTCGGAGCTTACGAGACTTGTAGAGGGCGGATACACGATAGAGAAAAGGATGATGCTCGAGGCAAAGGTCATACGCAGAGGTGACGAGCTGTATTCCAATCACGGGCTAAATGATGCGGTGCTGACGAGAGGCCCGGGCTGTAAGGTAATGGAGGTGGATATCTACTCCGATCATCAGTTCATAGCAAAGTTCCGCTCGGACGGAGTTATAATATCTACGCCCACAGGCTCGACTGCATATTCATTGTCGGCAGGCGGCCCGATAATCGATCCGACTGAGAACAACCTGACGATCACACCTATCTGCGCTCACGGACTTTATGCAAAATCCTTCGTGCTTGCACCGACAAGACAGGTGACGGTGAGCATAAGATCTATGCGAAGCAGATATTCCTACCTATCGGTAGACGGTAAGGATGACTTTGAGGTGCATGACGATGATCTCGTAGTCGTAAAGCAGTCGGAGTACGTCACGGATATGATAAAAATCAAAGGCAGAAGTGTATATGATATAGTAAGGGATAAGATGAATTATGGAATCTAAAAACAAGAATTTGAAGCTGAAAAGGCAGAGCAAAATACTTGAGCTGATCGACCGTGAGCCGCTGCAAACGCAGGAGGACGTGCTGGAAAAGCTGCGTGAAGCCGGCTTCCAGTCTACACAGGCTACGGTATCAAGAGATATCAAGGAGCTGAGACTGAAAAAGCTGCTCACATCCGATGGCGAGTACAGATACGCACCGGAAAATACGGAGCTTGACGGCGGACTTATGGCGAGAGTGGAGCAGGTATTCAAGGCAAGCGTCACTAAGATCCAGGGCGCACAGAATATAGTTGTAGTAAAGACACTCCCCGGTATGGCACAGGCGGCGGCATATGCTATCGACTCGCTGAAGCTCAAAAACGTAGTCGGCTCGATCGCAGGTGACGACACTCTGTTTATCGTAGCGCCGGACGTAGTACAGGCAGACATACTGTGTGAGGATCTGAACAAGCTGTTGTATTAAGACTGATTTGAAAATTTTCATCGGAAGGTTTGAGAAAAGTGCTGGAGCTTCTTCATATTGAAAATATAGCGGTTATCGAACGTGCAGATATCGAGCTTTCGTCCGGCTTTAACGTGCTCACAGGTGAGACGGGAGCGGGAAAAAGTATAGTTATCGACTCGATAAATGCGATCCTCGGAGCACGCACGAGCCGTGACCTTGTCAGAACAGGTGCGACACGTGCGAGTGTAACAGGCTCGTTCCGAGCGGAGGGCGAAGCTCTGCTTACCGCACTGAGCTCACTCGGAGTCGTTCCAGATGAGGACGGCTTTATTGTGCTGCACAGGGATATCAATGCCGACGGACGCGGCTCGTGCCGTATCAACGGTGTGCCGGTAAGTGTAGCTGTGCTGCGTGAAGCCGGAGGTATGCTCGTAAGCATTCACGGTCAGCATGATAATCAAAGGCTGATGAATGAAAATCTACATCTTTCACTGCTTGACAGATTGGCGGATTCACGTCCTATGTTAGACGAGTATGTAAAAAAATATAATGCTATGCGAGCGGCAGAGCGTGAGCTTAAGGCTCTGGAGACAGACGAAAAAACAAAGGCTCAGAGGATAGATATGCTCAAGTACCAGATAGCGGAGCTTGAGGATGCAAGGCTCGACGGTGATGAAGAGCCTAGGCTCGAGGAGCGCAGGAGAATACTTCAAAATGCGAGCAGATTGTCAGAGTCGATAAATGCCGCAAATGTACTGCTGTACGGTGACGATACTGAGGCAGGAGCGGTCGCCAATGTAAAGCGTGCGCTGCGTGAGCTTGAAAGGTGCAGCGGAGTAAGTGCGGATATAGATTCACTGACAGAGGAGCTTGCCGATATAAACGAGCGCCTGCGTGATGCCGCAGACGATGTGCTCAGTATGACTGACAGATTCGAATATAACGAGGCTGAGCTTGACAATATCGAGGGAAGACTGGATCAGCTTTCAAGGCTGAAGAAAAAATACGGAAATACAGTCGAAGCGATGCTAAAGCACCTGGAAAGCTGCAAGGAGGAGCTCGACAAGATAGAAAATTCCGATGCACTGAGGGAAAAGCTTGAGAAAGAGCTCGATAAGCTTAGAAAAGAAGCGGAAAAAGCAGCGGAAAAGCTGTCTGAGCATAGAAAAGCACGTGCAAAGGAGCTTGAAAAGGCGATAACGGGTGAGCTGAAATATCTCGATATGCCGAGAGCCGGATTTATAACGGAATTTACGAAAATACCGCTTTGCGGTGACGGCTGTGATAAGGTAGTATTCCTTATCAGCGTGAACGCCGGCGAAGCACCTAAATCACTGTCGAAGATAGCCTCAGGCGGTGAGCTGTCGAGGATAATGCTTGCGCTGCAAAGCATACTTGCATCGGCAGATGATATCGAAACGATGATATTTGATGAGATAGATACGGGTGTCAGCGGACGTGCGGCACAGAAGGTAGCTGAAAAGCTGGCAGGTGTTGCAACGAAGAAGCAGGTCATATGCGTAACTCACTCGACGCAGCTGGCTGCGATGGCAGACCGACATATGCTTATAGAAAAGGGTGAGAAAAACGGCAGGACATATACGCAGGTCAGACCGCTTGACGAGGACGGCCGCTGCGGAGAGCTTGCGAGGATAACCTCGGGAGCGAAGATCACAGACAGTGCGCTTGAAAATGCACGTGAGCTGATACATGCTGCCGTAGAATATAAGCTGAGTATAAAGCAGTAGGATCGTTTTATGATAAAGCTATGTAATGACAAACTGAAGAATGCCGAAAAAATATTTGCGTATACAGAGGAAACGGTGATACGCTCCTGCTTACAGGGCACGATGGGCGAGCTTTACGCCGATGATGATGAGCAGCCGACATGCGCTCAGGCAAGGCTTTCCGATTTCAGCTTTTTATCGGGTGATGCATTGAATATATGCGCTTCCGAGCTTGTGAAAAATATCACTCCCGGCAAAACGTGGTATCTTGTGCCTGAGAATGAACGTTGGGCAGAGCTCATTGAAGCTGCCTTTTGCGGCAAATGCGAGAGATTTATGCGATATGCCATAAAAAAAGAGCCCGGTGTGTTCGATGTTGAGAAGCTCCGAGGCTTCACGAAAAAGCTGCCCGACGGATATGAGCTGAGGATGATAGATCGGGAGCTGTATTATAAGGCGTTGGAGAATAAATGGTCGGAGGAGCTTGTAAGTAATTTAAAGGATTACGAGGACTTTGCGGCTCACGCTGTAGGCGCAGTCGCACTGTATGATGGAGAGCTTGCGGCAGGTGCATCCACGTTCAGCTACTATAACGAGGGCATTGAGATAGAGGTAGATACGAACGAGAAGCATCGACGCAAGGGACTTGCGACAGCATGTGCTGCGGTATTGATACTTAAGACACTCGAAAAAGGACTGTATCCGAGCTGGGATGCGGCAACAAGAATATCGGTGGCACTTGCGGAAAAATTAGGATATCATTTCAGCCATGAGTATGTGACATACGCTGTTAAGATATAAAGTTTAAATTTGGATTTTGAGGACAAAGCTGTGAAAAAGGAAAATATCAGAAATTTTTCTATAATCGCACATATCGACCACGGCAAATCGACTCTTGCAGATCGTCTGCTTGAGCTGTGCAATGCGGTCGATATGCGTACAATGTCGAGCCAGCTGCTCGATAATATGGATCTTGAAAAGGAACGCGGAATAACGATCAAGGCACGTGCCGTAAGACTTGAATACAACTCACCGAACGGCAAGACGTACCATTTGAATCTGATCGACACTCCCGGGCATGTGGACTTTAACTACGAGGTCTCACGTTCACTTGCCGCATGTGAGGGCGCTATACTTGTAGTAGATGCTTCTCAGGGCATCGAGGCTCAGACACTTGCGAATACCTATCTTGCACTGGAGCATAACCTTGAGGTCGTGCCGGTCATAAACAAGATAGACCTGCCCGCCGCCGATCCGAAGCGTGCAAAGCAGGAGATAGAGGATATAATAGGCATCCCGGCAGAGGATTCACCCGAGATATCCGCTAAGAACGGAATAAATGTGGAAAGCGTGCTTGAGGAGATAGTAAATCTTATCCCTGCACCTGAATGTGATGATGATGCTCCGCTTCGTGCGCTGATATTCGACAGTCAGTATGACAGCTACCGCGGAGTAATAGTATATATACGTCTTATGGACGGTAAGCTCAAGCCGGGCGACACCGTTAAAATGATGGCAACGGGCGCACAGTATGAGGTAGTCGAGGTAGGCTACATGAGAGCGATGACTCTCGAGCCGTGTGACGAGCTGACAGCAGGCGAGGTCGGTTACTTCACCGCAAGCATAAAGAGCCTCGGCGATACGCAGGTGGGCGACACGGTAACATATGCCGAAAACGGAGCGGAAGAGCCGCTGCCGGGATATCGTAAGGTGCAGTCCATGGTATTCTCCGGCGTGTACCCTGCCGACGGTGCGAAATATCCCGACCTTCGTGACTCACTTGAGAAGCTGCTTTTAAATGATGCATCTCTCACCTTTGAGCCCGAGTCCTCTGTGGCACTTGGCTTCGGCTTCCGCTGCGGCTTCCTGGGACTGCTCCATATGGAGATCATCCAGGAGCGACTTGAGCGTGAATTTAATCTCGATCTTATAACCACGGCACCGAGCGTTGAATACAGAGTAACGCTGACCAACGGCGAGACGGTGATGATAGCAAATCCGCTGAATTATCCGTCACCTGCTGTTATAGATTATGCGGAGGAGCCGTTCGTAAATGCCAATATCATGACGCCTACGGATTACGTCGGCAATATCATGGAGCTTTGTCAGGACAGACGAGGCGTATTCAAGGACATGAAATATCTCGACGCCACACGTGTCGAGCTCCACTACGAGCTGCCGCTCAATGAGATAATCTACGACTTCTTTGATGCATTGAAATCACGCACACGTGGCTATGCATCGCTCGACTATGAGTTTTTGGGCTACAGGAAGTCGGATCTTGTCAAGCTCGATATCCTCCTGAACGGTGAGATCGTGGATGCACTGTCGTTTATTGTCCACTCCGAAAAGGCATATCCGAGAGCAAGACGTATTGCGGAGAAGCTCAAGGAAAATATCCCCCGTCAGCTCTTTGAGATACCTATACAGGCAGCCATCGGAGGAAAGATAATTGCAAGAGAGACGGTCAAGGCATTGCGTAAGGACGTGCTTGCGAAGTGCTACGGCGGTGATATAACGAGAAAGAAAAAGCTGCTTGAGAAGCAGAAGGAGGGTAAGCGCCGTATGCGTTCCCTCGGTACGGTAGATGTACCGCAGGAGGCATTTATGGCGGTGCTGAGACTTGATGAATAAGCTGGGCGTATATTTGCACCTTCCGTTCTGCCGTGCAAGGTGCTCGTATTGTGATTTTTATTCTACTACCGATCGCACGGTATTCGATATGCGAAGATATGTCTACGCATTGGAGCGCCATATCGAATATGTGACTGAAAATATGGAATCGAGTGAAGCAGATACGGTATATTTCGGAGGCGGCACTCCGTCTGTTATCGGCATCACGGCTCTGGAAGCTCTGCTGAGTACGGTAAGACTGCGCTTTGGGCTGAGTGACGATGCAGAGATAACGCTTGAAGCAAATCCTGCGGAGATATGCGATGATTTTATGGAGAAGTCGTCGAATCCGGAGAAAACACTGCTGCTGATGCGAAATGCAGGCTTCAATCGTATATCGTTCGGAGTACAGTCGTCAAACGATGACGAGCTGAGCATACTCGGAAGAAGACATACCTTCAATGATGCAAAAAACGCTGTAAAGAGCGCAAGAAACGCAGGCTTTGACAATCTGTCACTCGATCTTATGTACGCACTGCCGAACCAGACGATGGAGTCGTGGAAAAAGAGCGTGAATGATATAATCGAGCTTGAGCCGGAGCACATTTCGTGCTATGCCCTGCGTATCGAGGATAATACGCCTATATGCCTTCGCCGCAGTGAGCAGCCGGAGGATGAGGTGCAGCTCGAGCAGTATCTCTACATGTGTGATACTCTGCGCTCCGCAGGGTATGAGCAGTACGAGGTTTCGAATTTCGCAAAGCCGGGCAAGAGATCGAGACACAACTCAAAATATTGGGTACATGATGATTATCTGGGCTTCGGTGCGGGGGCGCATTCCTTTATGTCGGGAGTGCGATTCGCATATGAGCGTGATATGGATAAGTACACAGAGAGGATCATGTCGGGCAAGCTCGAGCCGGACGAGCTTACAGAGCTTGAGTATAAGGATCTGCTGGAGGAGTTTATCATGCTGTCGCTTCGCACGAGTGATGGACTTGACGAGACGATCATGCGGCTCAGACTGCAATGCGACCTGTTCCCTGCATATGATTTTATAGAAAAATGCGTCAAAAACGGTCTGTGCAAATGGGATGGCAGTGTGCTAAAGCTGACACCGACAGGCTTTTTCGTATCAAATGCCATAATAGTTGAGCTGCTATGCTTATTAGATAAATGAAGGAGAAAAGAAAATGAAAGCGGTTATCACTGTAGTAGGTAAGGATGTAGTGGGAATCATTGCATCGGTATCAAATGAGCTTGTAAAGTACAATGTCAATATAGTGGATATATCACAGAGCGTTTATGACGATATATTTGCAATGGTCATGATGGCTGACATATCCGAATGTACGATACCGTTCACATCGTTCGTTGACGAGCTGAGTGCGTTGGGAGACAGCAGAGGTCTTAAGATACACACGATGCATGAGGACATCTTCAATTCAATGCACAAAATATAAAAAGTAGGTAGATTCGAATGATTAACACTAAGGACATTCTTGAAACTATAAAAATGATCGAGGAGGAGCACCTTGACATACGTACCATCACGATGGGCATATCGCTGATGGACTGCGCTGCCGACTCGATAGATATGCTTTGCACGAGGATCTATGATAAGATAACACGTAAGGCAGAGAGACTCGTAAGAGTGGGCGAGGATATAGAGCATGAGTACGGCATACCGATAATCAATAAGAGGATATCGGTCACACCGATCTCGATAGTTGCATCCTCCTGCCGTGCATTGGATTATGCACCTATAGCTCAGGCGCTTGACCGTGCGGCAAACGTTGTGGGAGTAAACTTCATCGGAGGCTACAGTGCTCTTGTACATAAGGGATACACAAACGGAGATCACAATCTTATCGAGTCGATACCTGAGGCACTGGCTACAACGGAGCGTGTATGCTCATCGGTAAATGTTGCGACAACTAAGGCAGGTATCAATATGGATGCCGTTGCTCAGATGGGTGACGTCATAAAGAAATGTGCTTATCTGACTAAGGATCGCAACTCCATTGCATGTGCAAAGCTCGTTGTATTTGCAAACGTTCCCGAGGACAACCCATTTATGGCAGGTGCATTCCACGGAGTCGGTGAGCCTGAGTGCGTGATAAATGTAGGCGTATCAGGCCCGGGCGTTGTACGCTCTGCGATAGAGCGTGCAGGTGACTGCGATATGTCAACTCTTGCGGAGACGATAAAGAAGACAGCATTCAAGATCACGAGAATGGGTCAGCTCGTTGCAGGCGAGGCTTCAAACAGACTCGGAGTACCGTTTGGCATAGTAGACCTTTCTCTTGCACCTACACCTGCGATAGGCGACAGTGTCGCACATATCCTTGAAGCGATGGGACTCGAATGCACAGGCGGACACGGAACGACGGCAGCTCTTGCGATGCTCAACGATGCCGTGAAGAAAGGCGGAGTAATGGCATCAAGCCATGTAGGAGGCTTATCCGGTGCATTTATCCCCGTTTCCGAGGATGCCGGCATGATAGATGCAGTTGAAAAGGGCGTGCTGAAGCTTGATAAGCTTGAAGCAATGACAGCTGTATGCTCCGTAGGTCTTGATATGATAGCGATACCCGGCTCTACTACGGCTGAGGTGATCTCGGCTATCATCGCAGATGAGATATCGATAGGCGTTGCGAATAACAAAACGACAGCGTGCCGTCTCATTCCTGCATACGGCTGTGAAGCCGGAGACAGCGTGGAATTCGGAGGCCTGCTCGGAACTGCCCCTGTTATGAAAATAGATACAAGCTCACCTGAGGTGTTCATCAAGCGCGGAGGACGTATACCTGCGCCGATACACAGCTTGAGAAACTAAAAATTAAGGTGCTGTTCAAAACGAACAGCACCTTTTTTGCAGATAAATAAAGCTATATTTCGTAAAATTGACTCCTGTTATAAACCACAGCACCTACGATGAGCGATACCAATGCGATAAATACCGCCGCAGTCGGCTTTATCCAGCCGATCGAAGCATCGAATGCATAGTGGTACGGTGAAAAGTAGACAGTTATCCACAGATTTTCCACAACCTGTGGAAAAATACCCATTATATACGTAGCGAAGAAGCAGAGCAGAGAGGCACATATCGCAGCGGTCTTTGTCTTGCAAATAGCTGACCACATGTACGAGAGCAGGAAAAACATGACCTCTATGCCGAGCGCACGAAGTGAGAAGGACACAGCCTCGTAGACTCCCGACGTGATGCTTTCGATTCTCATTTTATACATCCACCCGACTCCGAGCGCACACATGGCAGCACAGGTGAATATTACCGTGATAAGCCCCGATATCAGCCTTTGGTTGAAAATTTTTCGCCTTGATACAGGTCTTACGAGCAGATATTCTATTTTACCGCTCGATGAATCGCTTGACAGGGAAAGAGCGCCGCATATCATCAAAAGGATGCAGGAAATAAAATACAGGACATGCATACAGGACAGGATGATCGCAGTGTTATCGTTTGACGGAAGAAGTGATGTGACAGCATCAATCACAGGGAGAGAATACTGCTCGGGTATGATGAGAGAGATATCGGCAGGTGAAAGAGCACAGATACACATGGGCAGAAATACTATAGCCTCGATGAGAACGATCAAGATGATCCTGCGAAGCATACGTCCGAGATCCATTTTAAATATCATACAGCCACTCCTTTCTCGGCAGCTGCCGCTGCCAGTATGCTCTCCGTGGGGGGCTCCTTTATTGTGACGGACTTGATATCGTATTTGCTGAAAAGCTTTATCAGTGCATCGACCTCACCGGCAAAGGAAAAGCTCATCTCACCGTCTGAGAAGGTGTAGTTCTTTATGCCCAGCTCACGTGCAAGCTCTGCATTGCTGTCTCCGGCGCATACGGAGACCTTTAACGTCTTAAGCACGGTAAGCTCGTCTGTCCTACCCGATCCCAGGAATATACCGTCGGAAAGCAGAGCGGTATGAGTTGAAAACGCTTTTACGTCCGACAGATTTTTCGTGGTATAGATTATCGTCGTACCCTTGCTATTCAGCGACCGCAGGACGGATAATATTTTTTCACGCTCAAAGCTGTCCATGCCGAGCATAGGCTCATCAAGCAGAAGAAGCTTTGGCTTGTGGAGCACAGCTGCAATGATGTCAGCCTTCTTTTTCGCAGTGAAGCTCAGATCACGAAGCCTTGCATCCGGCTCCAGCTCAAACAGCTTACACAGCTCCTTCGATACATTCGAAATTTCCGAATTCCGCTTTGTAAGACCATACATTTTGGCTGAGCGCAGCAGATATCGCTTGACTGTGAGCTTACCATCGGCAAAAGGACGTGACGGAGCAAAACCGATCATTTTCCTGATCGATGCATTATCGTGACGATTCGGTATGTCAAACAGCTCAAATGAACCCGAGGAGGGGTAAATGAGGCTGCATATCAGTCTGAGAAGTGTGCTTTTTCCGCTCATCTGAGAACCGAGCACGGCAAGAACGTCTCCGTTCTCGACCGATATCGTCAGGTTCGCAATACCTGTAGTCCTACCGTAATATTTAGACAGCTCGTATGCTTCAAATACGGACAATCGGCTTCACCTCCGTGAATTTATTTCGATGCAAGAATAACTCTTGCAAGCATTTCAGCTGTATTTTCAAGCAGTACAGCTGCATTTTCTATACATTTATCGAGAGTCATCGGCTTATCGGCTATCGAGAATGCAGCCGTTACACCGTGACCGAGCACCTCCTTGTAGCCTCTGCCGAGCGAGCCTGAGATGAGGTACACGGGGATACTTTGTTTTTTAGCGTGACCTGCTACGGCGATAGGTGCCTTGCCGAATACAGTCTGAAAATCGGTCTGTCCCTCGCCGGTAATAACAGCATCACAGCCGGAAAGCAGATCGTCTATACCTGCGGCATCGAGCACAAGCTCTGCACCGGGTTCGGGCTTGCCGTCGAGAAATGCCATAAGTGCAGCTCCAAGACCTCCGGCAGCTCCGGCTCCGGGAATACCGGCTACGTCCTTTCCGAGATCGGCTGCGAGTCTGTCACCGTAGTTTTTCAGTGCTCTGTCAAGCAGCTCCACATCGTCGGGAGAGGCACCCTTTTGAGGGCTGAAAACACGTGATGCTCCGTTCTCTCCGTAGAGAGGGTTGGTGACGTCACATGCGATCCTGAATCTGCAATCACGAAGTCTCTTATCCATGCAGGACGTGTCTATCCTTGCAAGCGAGAGAAGTGATGCTCCACCCTCGGGAAGCTCGCTGCCGTTTTTATCGAGAAACCTTGCTCCGAGAGCTTTAGCCATACCCATGCCGCCATCATTTGTGGCACTGCCGCCGATACCGAGTATGAAATCACGGCAGCCGTTGTCGAGAGCCGCAAGTATAAGATCACCTGTACCCACGGTGGATGCGACAAGCGGAGCATACTCATCCTTTTTCAGCAGATCAAGACCTGATGCACGTGCCATCTCAATAACGGCTACGTCTCCGGCAATGCCGAAGGAGGAGGATATCCTGCGTCCTAGCGGATCACGTGCCAAGACCGATACCATCCTGCCGCCGTTGGCACGTATTATAGCCTCGGCTGTACCCTCACCGCCGTCCGCAATACAGAGCTTTACTACCTGTGCTTGCGGAAATGCGTTTAATATACCCTTTTCGGCTGCATTGGCAGCTTCAATAGATGTGAGACTGCCTTTATACGAATCGATAGCGATCAGTATTTTCATATCACTCAACTATCTCGACAGTCTGGTTCTTATGTGACTTGACTGCCGCTGTCTGCAAGCTGTGAGCAAGTCTTGTCTCCTCAGCCGTAAACAGACCGAACGGTACCTCCTGCCCCATATACTCCATGACGAATGCAGCTATCATCTGCTGCATGGCATCCACGAAGCCGAACTCGAAGATAGACCCTGTTATAGTCGGTATCATAGGCTTGTAGCCGATGTTTATGCGGCTCCATGCCTGCTCCTTGCCCCATGACGCAGTGTAGCAGAATGCGTTGGGGTCATCTGTAGAGAATTTTGCGCTGCAATCGAGACCGTAGATCTCAAGATACCAACGGTTCGTGGCACCGGGAGCGATACGCCGTGTGTTGAGCTGCATCGGAAATTCGTTACCGTCCTTATCAACGGAGGTCGTCATGAGGATAGCGTTATCATATGTATCGCAAGGTGCGATATTTCCGCTCTTGTCCTGACGCTCGGTCACGATATTGCTCATCACAGCATAAACACGCTTCGGAATGAAGCCGAGCTTAAACGGTACGTGCATCGTATGTATGCCGAGGTCACCGAGACAGCCGTACTCACCGTTGGTTTTTACCATGCGCTTCCAGTTGATAGGCTTTTTGAGATCCATATCACTTGAATGCTCAAAGCCTGCATTTACGTTTATTATCTTTCCGAATCTGCCCTCGTTGTACCATTTTATCATGGTCTGAACGGCAGGGTAGTATGGAAATTCACTTGTACAGCGAACAAATGCACCGGGGTTCTCGTCAATAGCCTTAAGGATAGCATCGTTTGCCGCTTTATCTATTCCGAACGGCTTCTCACCGAGCAGCGCCTTGCCGGAACGGATAACTGCCGTATATATTTCCTCATGCAGATCGTGAGGAACGGCAACATATATAGCATCAATGTCGGGGGCGTTTAAAAGCTCCATATAGTCTGTGGTGTAATACTTTATGTCGGGGAAGTTCTTTTGAAACCATTCAAGTCCCGTAGGTCTTGACTTACATACACCTACTATCTCGGGCTTCGGAAGCTCCGTTGTCAGATGACACCAGCGTGCCGCAGCGGATGCAAATTCCTTAGCCATTAAGCCCGCACCAATAAGTCCGAATCTTATCGTTTTCATAATTATTTATATACTCTAAAAAGTATTTATCCTTTCAATTGAATTTATTAAGCAGCTTCAGAGCATTTCCTCTTGAAACCTTTTCGTATGCAGCGTAGGATATTTTGCCGTTCAGCATAGCATCGTCAAGGAAGGCGGACAGCTTCAGCATGTCACTGTTGATATTTGCAGGTGAGCAAATATCTGTGCCGTAGAAGAGTCTGTCCTGAAATTCCTCAATAAAGGCATAGCCGAACTTGGGATCACGGCTTATTGCATTGTAGCCGCTGCCGGCTGACATATCGCCGCAGAGATTTGGGTACTTACGCATAAGCTCTACAAGACGTCCGCCCGGTACTACCTTGCCACGCGGATAGCCGTCACGCTGCTCGGGAGTGAGATCACCGCTTATCTCTGCCCAGAATTTTTGTGAATGACCGAGGAACTGAAGCTTCGGGAATGACTTGAGCGCCTTTTCCAGTCTTGGGAGTCCCATTTCGTCAACAAGACCGTAATCCCTGCCCATGCTGCCGATGTGGAATATCACGGACATATCGCATTTTTCGCAGTGGCTGAAAAGATTGAATACTCTCGGATCGTCAAAGTAGATGTTCGACAATATTTCGCCTACACCCTTTGCACCGACAGATTTGTAGTATTCGAGAATGTACGTAAAATCGGTATCGGGACTGTTATCACCCTGACGAGGGTCGATGCCGCAGAACCAGTCGAAGCTTTCGGGATATTTTTCGACTATCTCTCTGATCTCGCGATTGGAATTGACCTCTATCGACTGCTCAGCCTTGAGTATCGGCGAGATCACGCCCTTTTCGACACCTATTTTGTCATACATCTCACGAAGCTCGTCGGGAAGAGCAAAGGTGTTGCCGTCCTTGCGGCAAATACCTCTACTGTTTATCGTGTGTACATGTATATCTATTTTTTTGACTGTATTCATAGCCTTTACCTACTTTTCAAGCAGCCTCAGAGCATTTCCTCTTGAAACCTTTTCGTATGCAGCGTAGGATATTTTGCCGTTCAGCATAGCATCGTCAAGGAAGGAGGATAGCTTCAGCATTACGTTATTGATGTTCTCGGGAGCGCAAATATCTGTGCCGTAGAAGAGTCTGTCCTGGAACTCCTCAATAAAAGCATAGCCGAACTCGGGATCACGGCTTATTGCATTGTAGCCGCTGCCGGCTGACATGTCACAGCAGAGGTTAGGGTACTTACGCATAAGCTCTACGAGACGTCCGCTCGGTACTACCTTACCGCTTGGGTAGCCGTCACGCTGCTCGGGAGTGAGATCACCGCTTATCTCTGCCCAGAATTTCTGTGAATGACCGAGAAAACGGAGTCGAGGGAACAGCTTTAACGCCTTTTCGAGTCTCGGCATACCTATTTCGTCAACAAGACCGTAATCCTTGCCCATGTTGCCCATGTGGAACGTAACAGGCATATCGTATTCTTCACAGTATTTGAACAGATTCAGTACCTTCGGATCATCGAAGTAGAGATTTGAGCATATCTCACCGACACCCTTTGCGCCGTGAGCCTTGAAATATTCGATAAATCTGCCAAAGTCGGTCGTATCGGAGTTTTCTCCCATACGAGGGTCGATGTTGCAGAACCATGCAAAGCTTTCCGGATGCTCCTGCACGATCTCGTAGATATCGCTGTTCGTGGAATTATCGTATGCACACTCTACGTTGTTGCTCGGAAGCAGAACGCCCTTTTCAACACCGATACAGTCATATATGTAGCGAAGCTCCGACGGAGATGCGTATGTCTGACCGTCAAGCCTTGTAAGACCCTTCGTTCTTGTTGCGTGTACATGTATATCTATTTTTTTTACGATATTCATAATACAAAACCACCTTTTCAGATTGACAGCATATAATTTTCGAAACAGTTTTCTTGTCTTACTATATACAATATAACATAAAGCGAGGATATTTACAAGTATAAATTACGATTCGGTCATAAAAATACGCATTCTTATTGACAATGTGCTCCGAAAGGAATATAATTATATTGAATCGGTTTGTTTGAAATTAGATAATAAAATAAATGAAAGGATAGACGACATATGAAAATTCTTGTCACCGGAGGCGCCGGATATATAGGCAGCCATACGACTGTAGAGCTGCTCAGTGCAGGCTACGATGTAGTTATTGTAGATAATCTGTCCAACAGTAAGGTAGAGGCAGTACGCCGTGTGGAGGAGATCACAGGCAAAAAGGCAAAGTTCTATGAGGAGGATATCCTCAACGAAGGCGGACTCAAAAAGATCTTCGAGGCAGAGAAGCCGCAGGCAGTCATCCACTTCGCAGCTCTCAAGGCAGTGGGCGAAAGTGTAGCAAAGCCTCTCGAATATTATACAAATAATATCACAGGCACACTTACCCTTCTGCGTGTAATGCGTGAATGCGGAGTAAAGAATATAGTATTCTCATCATCCGCAACAGTTTACGGCGATCCGCATACAGTGCCGATCAAGGAGGACTTCCCACTCTCCGCTACAAATCCGTACGGACAGACAAAGCTCATGAACGAGCAGATCCTGCGTGACGTTTACAAGTCCGACAACGAGTGGAATGTAGTGCTTCTGCGTTACTTCAACCCGGTAGGCGCACATAAGTCCGGCCGCATAGGTGAGGATCCGGCAGGCATACCGAATAACCTCGTACCGTACATCACACAGACAGCTATCGGCAAGCGTGCCGCTCTCAGCGTATTTGGAAACGACTATAACACACCTGACGGAACAGGCGTTCGTGACTATATACATGTAGTAGACCTTGCAAAGGGACACCTTAAGGCTCTCGAGACTCTTGACAAAAAGCCCGGCGTGCTTACGGTAAATCTCGGTACAGGCAGAGGCTACAGCGTGCTCGAGATGCTCCATGCATTTGAAAAGGCTGTAGGTCATGAGATCCCGTATAAGATAGTTGACCGCCGCCCCGGCGACATTGCGGAATGCTATGCAGACCCGTCATACGCATACGAGGTACTCGGCTGGAAGGCAGAGCTCGGACTTGATGAGATGTGCGCCGATTCATGGCGTTGGCAGAGCGCAAACCCGAACGGTTATAATGATTAATAATTATTGAAAGGAAATATACATCATGAAAAAGCCAACATTGGTAGTTATGGCAGCAGGTATGGGAAGCCGTTACGGCGGACTTAAGCAGATCGACCCGGTAGGACCTAACGGAGAGATCATCATAGATTACAGCATATACGATGCTGTAAAGGCAGGCTTCGGCAAGGTTATATTCATAATCAAGCGTGAGCTTAAGGATACATTCCACGAGGTAATAGGCGAGAGAGTATCGAAATATATAGATGTTGAGTACGTATTTCAGGATCTGACAGATCTGCCCGAGGGCTACAGCGTACCCGAAGAAAGAGTAAAGCCGTGGGGCACGGGACATGCTGTTCTCAGCGCAAGAGACGCTATCGATGGCCCGTTCGCAGTTATCAATGCCGACGATTTCTACGGTTTTGGTGCATTTGATGCTCTTGCAAAGTTCCTTACAAGCGTAGACGAGTCCGCTGACCCGGCAAGATTTGCTCTTGCAGGCTACATTATCGAGAATACTCTCACCGAAAACGGTACAGTTGCACGTGGCGTCTGCGAGATAAACGATAAGAACCTCATGACAGATATCGTAGAGCGTACAAAGATCAAGAAGTTCCCCGACGGCCCGAAGTACACAGAGGACGACGGCGCTACATGGAACGACATCCCGGGCGGAAGCATCGTATCTATGAATACATGGGGCTTCACACCTGCGTTTATGGATGCACTCAAGGCAGGCTTCCCGGCATTCCTTGACAATGCAATGAAGAATAATCCCCTTAAGGGCGAATACTTCCTCCCGTCCGTAGTTGACTCTATGGTCAAGGCAGGCACAGCCGAGGTAGAGGTACTGACAACAGGTGAGCGTTGGTACGGCGTAACATATAAGGAAGATAAGCCTACAGTAAAGGCAGCTATCGCAGCAATGATCGCAGACGGCAAGTATCCGGAGAAGCTCTGGAACTGATCGAAACAATAATATTCTTTCACTATCTAGGAGGACACACCCATGCGACATATGGGTCTTAATGAAATACGCGAAAAGTACCTCTCGTTTTTCCAGTCAAAGGGACATCTGAGAATGCCTTCATTTTCCCTTATCCCGGAGAACGACAAATCACTTCTTCTCATCCCTGCCGGAATGGCACCGCTGAAGCCGTTCTTCACAGGTGAGCAGACTCCGCCGGCAAGCAGAGTCACAACATGTCAGAAGTGCATACGTACAAACGACATAGAAAACGTAGGCATCACAGCTCGTCACCTGACATTCTTCGAGATGCTCGGAAACTTCTCCTTTGGCGACTACTTTAAGCCCGATGCTACGAAATGGGCTTGGGAGTTCGTAACAGAGGTTCTCGAAATGCCTAAGGAGAGACTGTATGTTTCTATCTATGAAGAGGATGAAGAGGCTAAGGATATCTGGACAAAGCATGTAGGAGTCGATCCGGAGCATATATTCCGTATGGGCAAGGCAGATAATTTCTGGGAGATCGGTACAGGCTCAGGCCCCTGCGGCCCGTGCAGCGAGATATACTTTGACCGTGGTGAGCAGTATGCATGTGGACCGAACTGTAAGCCCGGCTGCGACTGCGACAGATACGTTGAATTTTGGAATCTCGTTTTCACACAGTTTAATAACGACGGTAACGATAATTATACTCCGCTTGAAAAGAAGAATATCGATACAGGTATGGGACTTGAGCGTATCGCATGTATCATGCAGGAGGTAGACAGCCTGTTTGAGGTGGATACGATAGTCGCTATCACAAATGCCGTATCGAAAAAGTGCGGAGTGAAGACAGGCGAATCAAGAAAGACGGATATCTCACTCAGGATCATCACAGATCATATCCGTTCCACCGTAATGCTCGTATGTGACGGAGTTATCCCGTCAAACGAGGGCAGAGGCTACGTATTACGCAGACTTATCAGACGTGCAGCACGTCACGGTAAGCTTCTCGGTGTCAAGGAGCCGTTCCTCAATGAGCTTTGCGACGTGGTATTCGAGGTGAGCGGAGGAGCATATCCGCAGATCGTAGAGAAAAAGGATTATATCAAGAAGGTAGTGGCACTCGAGGAGGAACGCTTCGAAAAGACCATAAATTCAGGCTTGAAGATACTCTCCGACAAGATGGATGAGCTTGAAAAAGAGGGTAAAAGGGTACTTTCGGGTGAGGATTCCTTTAAGCTGTTCGATACCTTCGGCTTTCCTGTCGATCTTACGATAGAGATCCTCGCAGAGCGCGGAATGGAAATAGACAAGGCGGAGTTTGACGTACAGATGCAGGCTCAGCGTGACCGTGCGAGAAAGGCACGTGAGAAGCAGGGCGGCTTAGGCTGGGTAGAATCCGGTCTGGAGCTCGGCGACGTAGGCGAGTCCGTATTCACAGGCTATGAGCATACAGAGGGTAAGGGCAAGGTGCTTGCGCTGATCGCAGACGGTGAGCGAGCACAGATAATCGGTGAGGATACCGATGCCGTTATCATCCTCAGTGAATCTCCGTTCTATGCCGAGAGCGGCGGTCAGGTGTGTGACTACGGTACGATCACCACAGACTCCGGCGTATTCCGTGTAACAAATGTTCAGAAAACACCGGATCACAAGATCCTTCATACAGGTAAAATAGAAAAAGGCTCGATCAGCGTAGGTGACGAGGCTTACTGTGAGATAGATACAGCTCGCAGAGCGGCAGTCACACGTGCTCACTCTACAGTGCATCTCCTCCAGGGAGCACTTCGTCAGGTGCTGGGCAATCACGTTGAGCAGGCAGGCTCACTCGTTGAGCCGGATAGAGTAAGATTCGACTTCACACATTTCTCCGCTATGACAGCGGAGGAGGTCGCAAAGGCAGAGCAGATCGTAAATGAGAAAATACTTTCCGCACTGCCCGGCTCAGTTACGGAGATGTCACTTGACGAGGCAAAGACAGAGGGTGCGATAGCACTCTTCGGTGAAAAGTACGGAGATAAGGTAAGAGTCGTAAAGTTCGGAGACTTCTCGACAGAGCTTTGCGGTGGTACACATCTCTCCAATACGGCTATGGCAGGACTTTTCAAGATCACAAGTGAGGTATCCGTAGCGGCAGGCGTTCGCCGTATCGAAGGTGTAACAGGTACAGGTGTACTGGAGCTTATAAACAGTAAGCAGTCGGTCATTGACAATACTGCTGCGGCACTTAAGACGACAGCTAATGATCTCGTCAGAAGAAGTGAGCAGGTGATGAGTGAGCTGCGTGAGAGTGCAGCAGCTATCGAAAAGCTCAACAGCGAGATCGCAATGAGCAAGCTGTCATCACTTACCGATAAGGCTGTCGATGTTGACGGAATAAGCCTTGTTACGGCACAGCTTGACGGTATGACAAGTGAGCAGATACGCTCCATCGGCGATGCACTTCGTGACAAATGCGAAAATATCGTAGCACTTCTTGCAGCAAACGCAGACGGTAAGGTAGTTCTCAATGCAATATGCGGAAAGGCAGCTGTAAAGCGCGGAGCACATGCAGGTAATATCGTAAAGGCAGCGGCAAAGCTCGTCGGCGGTGGCGGCGGCGGTCGTCCCGACAGCGCACAGGCAGGCGGACGTGATGCAAGCAAGCTTCCGGACGCACTTGCAAGCGTTGAGGCAACTCTTAAGGGTATGCTCAAGTAAAGCCAACGAAAAATTTCTATAAGAGGAACAAAAGCTATGGCAGATTGTATTTTTTGTAAAATAGTAGACGGCTCTATCCCGTCTAAAAAGGTATATGAAGACGATAAGGTGCTTGCATTCCATGATGTCGCACCGGTCGCACCTATTCATATCCTCATTATCCCGAAGACTCACTTTGCATCGGCAGCTGAGATAAACGAGGAGAATGAAGCACTCGCAGGTCATATGCTTGCAGTGGCTGCAAAGATCGCAAAGCAGCTCGAGATCACGGATTTCAGACTTATCTCAAACTGCGGACCGTCCGCAGGACAGACTGTCGGTCATTTCCATATCCATTTGATAAGCGGAGTTGACATGACAGAGCGCATGATCTAAAGGACAGCTATGAAAGTTGTGGTTATTGACGGACAGGGAGGAAAGCTCGGACGCTCTGTTATAGAGCGTCTGCGTGCCGCCTGCCGAGACATAGAGATAATAGCGGTAGGGACGAATGCACTTGCGACATCGGCTATGCTGAATGCAGGAGCAGATGCGGGAGCATCGGGTGAAAATGCCGTTGTGGTCAATGTGCGTGATGCCGATGCTGTGATAGGCCCTGTCGGTATCATCGCAGCCGACTCGCTTTACGGTGAGGTGACGCCGGCTATGGCAGCAGCTGTAGCGCAGTGCCGAGCTAGAAAGATCCTTATCCCTGTCAACAAGTGCAATCTTTTCATCGCAGGTATACGTGACGTTCCCGTGTCGGAGCTTGTAAGGCTTGCAGTAGAGGAATTGATGTAATTTTGTATCTTTTGTTGTGAAAATGCCGTAATATCACATTTTTACATCCAAAACTATAACAAAAGGAGAAATATCATGGTCGGTATGATCTGGGGCGGCTCTTTCTGGATATGCGCTCTCATAATTGCATCTATCGGACTGTATTCACTGCTGCTGAAGCTGCCTGTGAGCATATGGTATCGTTATGATATCGATCCATCGAGACTGACGGACGTGAAGTCGTACAATCTGGCTGCGGCGATCGTGTGGTTTTCATATGCATTTCTGTTCATCATCGCAGGCTTTGTTGGCTTTGCCGGTGCATATAAAGCAGGACTGATATTCTCGGCACTGCTCATCATTCCGGGCATACCTATGACAAGCATAGCGCTGAAGCAGATACTGCTCTATTTCACCGTAAAGGCAGATGCCGATGAGGTCACGACAGAGGATCACGAAAAAGCTGAGGAAGACTCGGAGAAGCTTGAGGAAGTCGAAGAGACCTTGGAAACGGCTGACGTGACACAGGATACCGATGTGATACAAAATTCCGACGTGATACAAGAGGAAGCTGTGACAGAAGCAGCCGAGACCGTCGAGGTACAGTAAATATACGCTCTGCTCCTATTCCCGGGCAGAGCGTTTTATCATGTCTTGACAAAGCGCCTTGACTTTGGTATACTTAATATATGACAGTCTGTAGACTGTCGGCAGTCCGTAGGCTGTGTATTTTCCTTGCAATACCGATAAAAATATGCCACGAAGGCATTACCGCTGTCCGAAAGGGATGGCTTATGCCGTTGTGGCTAATTTTATTGATTGGAGAATAAATAATGAAGATCACCAGCCGAAAGCTTGTAATTTCAGGGCTCTGCCTCGCACTTACACTTGTACTGCCGTTCATCACAGGGCAGATACCGCAGGTCGGAAGTATGCTCTCACCGATGCACATACCTGTCCTGCTTTGCGGATTTATCTGCGGATGGCCATACGGACTTATCGTGGGAGCAGTAGCTCCACTCATGCGTCATGTCATGTTCGGTATGCCGCCGATGCTCACAGCATTGACAATGACGTTCGAGCTTGCAGCCTACGGTGCGGCATCCGGCTTTATCTACAGCAAGCTGCCGAAAAAGACGATAAACATCTACATATCGCTTATTTTAGCTATGATATTCGGACGAGTTGTATGGGGAATAGCATCGCTGTTGATCCTCGGCGTCACGGGCAGCAGCTTTACGTTCAGCATGTTTATCGCAGGTGCGCTGCTGAATGCCGTTCCGGGAATAGTATGCCATATAATACTCGTGCCGCTGATAATTATTGCATTAAAAAAGGCGAGATTGATATAAAATGAAGGACTTTTCTGAGATATTATTGACTCACGCAGAAAAATACAGTATATTTGAGCCGACTGATGCGGTAAAGCTGATATATCAGTCGGAGTTCGGAGTAGGGCATCTTGTCTCAAATACCGAACGCTTTTGCGAAATGCTTGATAATGAGTACAGATCATGCAAAAAGCTCGACTCACAGCCTATGATAGAGGATATAGGAAGCGGTATGTGCCGAGTGTACCTTTCTTCGTCGGAGCTTGATGAGTACGGAGCACGAGCATTGTCAAAGCTTGCGGTGGCTTCACTCGGAAGACCGTCGGGGAATAGCTTTGACGAGAAGCTGGAGGTATTGAAAAAGCTCTGCGGAAAGCTGCCGTTTGAGCTTGATGAGCTTGAAAAATACTTAAGCGAGTACGGTGAGCCGCATCCGGTCAGTCACAGCAGCGCATACCGTGAAGCGTATTCACCTGCGTACAGGGTGTTGCCGTATTCGTATGTGATGTACATTCCTCTTTTTGCCGAGCTCGAGCGGAATATCGATAACGATAAGCATATATCGCTGGCTATCGACGGAATGTGCGGCTCGGGGAAAAGCACGTTAGCAGCGTTGATATGCCGAATTTACGGTGTCGAGGCTGTGCATATGGATGATTTTTTCCTGCCGCCGTCACTGCGTACCGATGATAGACTGAGTGAAGCGGGAGGTAATGTACACTACGAGCGCTTTGAGAATGAGTGCGCTCACGGAGTAAAGAGCGGAGAGAGCTTCTCCTATCGACGCTTCGACTGCTCTCGGATGGATTATAACGGTACTGTGAGCATCCCAATGTCAAAAATAAATGTGGTCGAGGGTACGTATTGTCAGCACCCGAGGTTCGGAGATATATATACGATGCGTGTATTCCTGTATGTGCCTGATGAAGTGCAGAGCAGGAGGATAATGGAGCGCAACGGCGCTAAAATGCATAAAGCCTTTGTCGAACGATGGATACCTATGGAAAACAGGTACTTTTCAGCGTATAACATAGCGGATAAGTGCGATTTTAAGCTGAATACTTCAAATTAAATAAGTAAACGGTATCAAAGCAGCTGCTCTGATACCGTTTTTTTATTAGATATTACTTTTTAACAAAGGTGGATTTTGCGATCTTTTCCTGAAGAAGCTCATAGAACAGATCACTGTCAAGCTTATCAAGCTCGATCGTCTTGTTGCCTGTCCATGCGGAGAGGTGCATAGCGTTGGAGATCGAAAGACCTCTGATACCTTCAACACCTGGAGCGAGCAGCGGGGTACCCTTTTCCACAGCCTCTGTAAAGTTGCGGAAAATACCGACGTGCTGTAAATTCTCACCGTATACGGGAACGTCACATACCCAGCATTCCGGCATACCGAAGCTTGCGGTACAGGTAGCGTTAAACTCACGCTCGCCTACACGGTTTCTGTAGAATGTGATCTTATCATTTTCAACGATGATCTTACCCTTGTCGCCTGAGATCTCAAGACGATTTGTACCGGGGCATTCATGTGTGCTCGTGACGAACAGACCTGTTGCACCGTTGGGATATTCAACGTAAGCCGTTACATCATCCTCGACCTCGATGTTGTGCATCTTACCGAACTCCATGAATGCAGTTACCTTGGTCGGCATACCGCAGATCCACTGCCACAGGTCGAGCTGATGCGGATCCTGATTGAGAAGAACACCGCCGCCTTCGCCTGCCCATGTTGCACGCCATCCGCCGGAATTGAAATATGACTGCGGACGATACCAGTTAGTGATGATCCATACGACTCTCTTTATCTCGCCCAGCTCACCCGACTGAACAAGGTCACGTACCTTCTGATAAACGGGGTTTGTACGCTGGTTGTACATGATACCGAACAGCTTGTCGCTCTTTGCAGCAGCAGCGTTCATCTCCTCTACAGCCTTTGTATAAACACCTGCCGGCTTCTCTGTGATCGTATGGAAGCCTTTTTCAAGAGATTCGATAACGAGTCTCGGATGATCGTAGTGAGGTGTAGCTACAACTACAACGTCAAAGCAGCCGTCTGCGAAAAATTCATCTGTATTTGAAAACTTCTTTACATCCTTCGGGAGATTTTCCTCAGCCCATTTCAGCTTATCGGGATTTATATCGCACACAGCTGTAAGCGTAGCGCCGGGAACCTTTCCGCCTGCGATGTTCTTGGAGTGGCCGGAACCCATGTTTCCTATGCCGATGATTCCATAACGTACCATGTCGGTTTGCTCCTTTACTGTTTTGTTCTGTACCTTTATATTAGCATATTTGTACATTTTTTTCAATACCCTGTTTTGTAAAAAAACTGTACCAAGGCTTCAAAATCAGAAAAAAACTATTGACTTTTTCCTGATTTGATTGTATAATGCAAATACAGATGGCGATATAAATTTCGAAACTTTTGACAAATGCCTTTAACTCGTGTGAACAAAAATCAGTGGATCACAGTGCTATCGACCGATATAATTACGGAATTCGCAGATAAAACGCAGCTTTGATGATGAAGACTGTCGGTATCGGACGGTACACGGATATGGTAAAAATGTAAATAGTATACAGAATAAAGAGCGAAACGTAATTATTTTTCGAAACATTTAAGACTGAGGAGGAACAACTGTGGCAAGACTTAAGATTGGTTGGGCTATGCGTGACGTATCGACAACAGAGCCTATAAACATCCCCGGACAATTTCACATGCGTGTGTCTCAGGGCATTATCGACCCTGTAACGGTGACTGCACTGGTGCTTGACAGCGGTGACGACATCGTGATATTCCTTTCGGGTGATATGGTAGGAGTACAAGGCGGACTGTTTGATGAGATACGTGAATGTGTAAAGTCCAAGGAAGCAGCTATCCCGGTGGAGAAGATCATAATGAACATAACGCATACTCATGCAGGCCCTGCTCATTATGAGGACACTACGAACAATTGCCCGTATACAGGCGTAGAGGTAGCATCACCTCACGAGTATCGCCACTGGCTTGCAGATCAGGCGTCGGATGCTATAGTTGAAGCGTATAGGAATCGTGCGGAGGGCGGCGTAGGCTATGGCTACGGCTACGCTGTGGTAGCGCACTCACGCAGAGTGGTATACTTTGATGATCTTTCAAAGCGTCCGGGAACAGTCATCAACAGTCTTTGCAACGTAGACGGTCATGCCAAGATGTACGGCAATACGAATGATGGTATGTTCAGCCATTACGAGGCAGGTGCAGACCACTTTGTAAACATCGTGTTCACCTTCGATGTAAACGATAAGCTTACAGGTGCTATCATCAATGTACCGTGTCCGTCGCAGAACTCCGAGGGAGAGAGTATGCTCAGCGCCGACTGGTGGCATAACGTAAGGGAAAACATACGCAAAAAGTACGGAAATATATTCATTCTCGCACAGTGTGCCGCCGCAGGCGATCTGTCACCACGTGTGCTCCACTATAAGCAGGCGCAGGATCGCCGTTACCGTCTGAAATACGGTAAGATAGAGACAAAGGCAGTGAATAAGACAGAGTACATGAATCGACTCGACATAGCGGAGCGCATAGCACAGTGCTTTGACGAGGTATATTCATGGGCAAAGAAGGATATATATACCGAGCTGCCGCTGTGTCATGTGGTCGAGACTGCTTATCTGTCGAAGAGGCTCATAACGGATGAGGAATACGAGTATGCGGTAGCCGATCTTGCGGAGCAGAATAAAAAGGAGTTCGTAAATACAGGTGATCCGATAGCCGATCTGACTGAAAACTCAATGATATCCGCAGGACGCGGACGTTCTCAGAAGATAATCGATCGTTACGAGCTACAGAAGACAGAGCCGAAGCTCCCGATGGAGCTGCACGTGATAAAGCTCGGGAATATCGCATTTGCAACGAATCAATTTGAGCTCTACATGGACTTCCAGCATCGCATCCAGGCACGCAGTCCGTTTGAGCAGACGTTCATCATTCAGCTTTGCGCTCAGCCGGACGGCAGAGGCAGCGGCTCATATTTGTGTACACAGCGTGGCTTTGAGGGCAGAGGCTACAGTGCAAGCATGTACTGTAATCTCGTATCCTACGAGGGCGGTCAGGAGCTTGTAGAGGAGACACTTAAGGTGCTCAAGGAAATACACTGAAAAACGAGAACGTTAAAATAGATTTACGGAGGTAGCGTTATGCCAAGAATTAAGATAGGTTGGGCTATGCGTGATGTGTCAACAACAGCACCGATAAATATTCCGGGTCAGTTCCATATGCGTATAAGCAAGGGAATACTCGATCCCGTTACGGTCACATCACTTGTAGTCGATGACGGAAATGATATTGTTATATTCCTTTCGTGCGATATGGTAGTTGCGAGAGCGGGCTTACTTGATGAGATCAGAGCAAAGACCGCCGCAAAGGATGCAGCTATACCTACGGAAAAGATACTTATGGGCGTAACACATGCACATACGGGCCCGTCGCATTACAGAGACTCGGTAACGGCAGAGACTCCGAAGGACGGAGTAGAGGTCGCATCAAGTGACGCTTACCGTGCATTTCTGTCGGATAAAGCAAGTGATGCTATAGTTGAAGCTTACCGGAACCGTACAGAGGGTGGTATAGGCTACGGCTATGGCTATGCTGTGGTAGCGCACTCACGCAGAGTGGTATACTTTGATGATATCTCAAAGCGTCCCGGTGCGATAATAAATACAACTCACGGCGTAGATGGTCATGCCAAGATGTACGGCAATACGAATGATGATATGTTCAGTCATTACGAGGCAGGCTCAGACCATTTCGTAAACATCATGTTCACCTTTGATGCAAACGATGAGCTTACAGGTGCAATAATAAATGTACCGTGTCCGTCGCAGAACTCCGAGAACGAATATATGCTCAGTGCCGACTATTGGCACAACGTAAGAGAAAATATACGTAAAAAGTACGGAGATATCTTCATTCTCGCACAGTGTGCCGCCGCAGGTGACCTGTCACCTCGTGTGCTCCACTATAAGCAGGCGCAGGATCGCCGCTATCGCCTCAAATATAATGAGATCGAGACGAAGGCAGTGAATAAGACAGAGTACATGAATCGACTCGACATAGCGGAGCGCATAGCACAGTGCTTTGACGAGGTATATTCATGGGCGAAGAAGGAGATATTCACAGAGCTCGAGGTCTGCCATGTTGTGGAAACGGTGGAGCTTTCAAAGAGACTCATAAGCGATGAGGAATACGAGTATTCGGTGGAGAGCCTCAAGGAGCTGGAGAATACAGAGTATAAGCACGGAGGAGATCCGCTCGAAACGTTAAAGGAAAATTCGATACTAACCTCCGGTCGTGACCGTGCAAGAGGTATCATTACACGTTACAAGGAGCAGAAGACAGAGCCGAAGCTTCCGATGGAGCTGCATGTGGTGAAGATAGGAAACATAGCATTCGCCTCGAACAGATTTGAGCTTTATATGGACTTCCAGCATCGTATCCAGGCACGCAGCCCGTTTGAGCAGACGTTTATCATCCAGCTCGCAGCACAGCCGGGTGAGACAGGCGGAACATATCTGTGTACACAGCGAGGCTTCGAGGGCAAAGGCTACAGTGCAAGCATGTACTGTAATCTCGTATCCTACGAGGGCGGTCAGGAGCTCGTTGAGGAGACAGTCAGAGTTTTAAAGGAAATAAAGTAAGAATAAAAGCTCCCCGATAGAAGAAGGACGTTCATCCTCTCCTGTCGGGAAGCTTATTTTCAGCCTAGAAGACAGCTTTACAGCTCGCTTATCGAGCGATTTCTGCTTTTAAGCTCCAGCTCACGCTTTTTCAGGTCATTTTTGTAAATATATACCGCATACAGAACGGACGGCTCTATCGGGCCGAGGATAAAATGACCGTCGGAGTCCGTTAGTGCAGCCTCCTTTAACGTATATTCATCTGTGTTCGACTTGCCGAGCGTATCGTAAAGCAGTACACATGCATCCGATACGGCAGAGCCGTCCTCACCCTTTACAAAGCCACGCAGTATGCTGCTCTTTCCCTGCGTGAGCTTGACTACTGTCTCAATTATCTCGCCCTCCGAGGGCTTTATGTAAAATTTAGTTGATGAACTCAAGCTGAAATACCTCCTGCGATATGATGTCAATACCATTATATCGCAGGAGGTATGTTTTTGTGCAGTACAGGTTTATGCACGTGGAAAACGCATCGTTACAGTAGTTCCCTCGTTATATACGCTTTCAATGTCGAGTCTGCCGCCGTGGAGCTTCATTATCTCATCCGCTACGGCTAAGCCTATGCCGCTGCCGCGTGACTTGCTGCTGCCCTTATAAAATCTCTCCTTGACATGGCACAGCTCATCCTCGGGAATGCCTATGCCGAAGTCCTGAACGCTGATGTTTACCCACTTGTCATCCTTCGTAACATCGACCTTGATGCGCTGACCGTCATGACCGTACTTTCTGGCGTTGTCGAGGATGTTGAACAGCACCTGCTTCAGTCTCGCCTTGTCTCCGACTATTATCGCTTCGTCCTCATCCTCTTCAAATTCGATCTGCATACCCTCACGGTGCATGGCGTCCATGTACATGAATACAACGTCCTCGATCTCGGGGAGCAGATCCATCTTTTCCATCTGCATATTGAGCGCACCCGACTCCATACGTGAGAAGTCGAGAAGCTCCTCTACCATCTGAGTCAGTCTCGTAGCCTCATCCTTTATTATGATAAGTCCCTTTTTGAGATCCTCCATGTCAGCCTCATCGTTTTCACCGTCAAAGCCTACATCGAGAAGAGTCTCACTCCAACCGCCGATAGCCGTAAGCGGTGTACGCAGCTCGTGAGATACGGAGGATATAAATTCATTCTTAGTCTTTTCGGCAAGGCTTATCGCATCCGACATGTTGTTGATCGTGTCGCACAGCACACCTATCTCATCCTCATAGATCTGGTCTATGTGTACTCCGTATCGACCCTGAGATATCATCATCGCAGTGTCGTTTATCTGTGCGATAGGCGACAGAATCGATTTGATAAAGATGCTATTTGAGACGATGACGAAGATCATTATAAATGCGGCGATGGCGAGTGCTATGCCGATGTACTTCATTGCAGTATAGGTGATATTTTTCGTCGAGCTGACACAGCGTACCACAGCGGCAATATCACCGCCGGGGAAGACTATAGGTTCAGATACCGCAAGGATAGCCTCACTGCTTGCGGGATTTTTACCTCTCCATACTCCGACAGTATTTTCCGTCAGTGCGATCTTGAGATCATCCGTGGACGGTGTCATACCGGATGCAAGGTTCGAGGTGGAGAACATGAGTCTGCCTGAGGAATCCAGAAGCTGAAGCTCAACGATATTCTTATCATCATAATCATCGATATAGCGCTTCGCACCGCTGTAAAGCTCCTCATAGCTTGAGTTTGAGTATTTGCTGAAAAAGCCCGTAGCAGCATTGACACGTGATATCATATCGGAGCGCATCGACGAATAAAGTGAGTTCATTATGGCAAAAGTAAATACTGCTATACTTATGAGCAGTATCGTGAGAGTTACAAGGATGCTGTTTGTCATCCATTTGAAGCGTATGCCGTGACCGGAATGCTTTTGCTCTGAGCTTTCACGACTCACATTCTCGGATACGGATACACTGTCCTTATCGAGCGGTATTTTTATGCTTCCCATTTATATCCGTAACCCCATACAGTGGCGATGTATTTAGGCGCCGCAGGGTCCTCCTCTATTTTAAGTCTGAGTCTGCGTATGTTTACGTCAACTATCTTGAGATCACCGAAGTATTCCTTGCCCCATACGGCGTGAAGTATCTCGTCACGGGACATAGCCTTACCGGGATTCTCTATGAAGGTCTTCATTATCATATATTCGACCTGAGTAAGCTCGACCTTCTCACCGTTTTTAAACAGTGTGCGACTCTTGGTATTCAGCGTGAACGGGCCGCTTATGACCTCGTCGCTCTGAGAATTACCTCCTGCGACTCTACGCATGAGAGCGTCTATTCTGGCTGTGAGCTCGGCAGGTGAGAACGGCTTCGTGATATAATCATCGGCACCTGTCATAAGACCTGTTACCTTATCCATCTCCTGAGCTCTTGCGGTGAGCATGATTATGCCTACATCACTGCCGCTTGCACGTACTCTGCGGCATATCTCATAGCCGTCTATGCCCGGAAGCATTACATCTACGACCATCAGAAGCACGTCCGGGTTCTTTTTAAGCACCTCGAATGCTTCCTCACCGCTCGATGCCTCAACCACGGCATAGCCTGCACGCTTTAAATTTATTACTACAAAGCCTCTTATACTGTCTTCATCCTCAATAACAAGAATTTTCCTCATTATCTTAAACCCCTTTATCTAAACTTTCAATATCAATTTGACGGTATAGCCCAGTTTTCATAGATCCATTCGTTCTGCACAAGATCGAAGCGCTGCTTTATATCGCTTAACGACTGTGACAGCTCATGCGTATTGTCTATGATCTTGCAGGCGTATATCGTATCAAAGGTACGTGCAAGCTCCGACAGACCGTAACGAGTGAGAAACTCACGTCTGCCCTCGCCGCTGATGGAATATATCTCCCAAAGCGCTGTGCCTATCGTACCGTCTGACTCGATGCTGCGAAATACTATCGAGCTTGCGTTTTCAGAATCCTCACCTCGTGTGACTGTTATTTTTCCTATAAGCTCCTCCGGGAAAATATACATCCAACGGTCGTAGATATTATGGAACGTAGATACAGTGTGGACGAGCTTCGTGTCGGCATTGTACTGACACCAGTCGATGCGCCAGAAAAGCTGCATCCCGAGCGTACCGGGTACAAGCTCCGGCTTCGGAAACTCGATGATACCGTCGTTGTTTATGTCACTGGAATATATCGGCATGGTGCGGAAGGTCTGCATACTGTAGTCGTGCTCCTCGGCATAGAATACATTTTTCAGTATACCGCCGGAGAAAATGAGACAGTCACTGACATAGCCACTGTCGTACATCATGCCCTCCGAGATGACAGCAGGAGTATTTGCACCTATATATGCTGTACGAACCTTACCGGGTGATACTATTCCCTGAGAGAGCGGAGCGGAGGATATCTCCGTAAGCTCATTGCTCTCGTAGCTTAATAATTTGGCTCGTCCCGGCTCACTCGTACTGCTGTAGTCGAGCAGAACAAGCTCATCCGCATCATCCATGTTCAGATCTACTACTGTAAGCGCCGTATATTCACCGCTGTAGAGCGTTCGAAGAGTATCATCGAGGTAAGAGATGACCGTTATACCGCATTTTGGGCTTGTACCGAGTCTCCAGCCTATCGCAACGGCACGTTCATCACCGAAAAACAGCTTTGGGTACCATATGCTGTCGATACTGTCGCCGTAGCCGTCTATATAGCCTATCTCCGCATATTCGTCGCCTGTAAGCTTGTGGATATAGACTCTCGGAACGGAGGCTTCACCGCTTTTTACGAGAAAGCAGGAGAGCACCTCATCTATACCGTCACCGTCGAGATCCACGAGCTGGATGGAGTTTCTGTTGTTGCCTGAGACGGGAGATATATACTGTGCATTCTGAGAAAGTATTTTGTCGAGACTGTTTTGAAGCTCCAGATATTGAGACGGAGCCTTGGGAACACTGAGAAGCTCCTCGGAGGAGGTGACACATCCGCTGAGAAGCGTAATGGTACCTGCCAGTAAAATAATAAAAAATGCTTTTTTCATCGATATAAACCACACTGTAAAGAAATAAATAGCCTAGCAATATTCTACCATATTGCGGTTGAAATTTCCACCCTTTTTTTGCCGTGCATATCAAATTTCAACCGGCATAAAATATATTTACAAATCTATTGCTAAATAACAGGCAGGTATTGATATGAGAA
This sequence comes from uncultured Oscillospiraceae bacterium, assembly GCA_964461815.1. GTDB lineage: Bacteria > Bacillota > Clostridia > Oscillospirales > QAMX01 > JAAZBA01. The sequence goes on along the minus strand of CAYWVF010000005.1, from coordinate 66,763 downwards.
AAAAGCTTACTGTACAGATCATACTCTTATTTATAATAAATATCCTTCTCATAATAATGTTTTCACGACTCCCGAGTGCCGAGGCTGTAGCATATAAGCTTGGCTCACAGGGCAGCACAGTCAGTCAGATACAGACGAAACTAAAAAACTGGGGCTACTACAGTGGCTCGGTGGATGGGATCTACGGAACACAGACACAGGCGGCAGTGAAAAAATTTCAGCAGAAGAACGGACTTACGGCAGATGGAATAGCGGGAACAAAAACACTTGAGGCGATAGGTATCTCGACCTCCTCGGGAAATGCATCGACCGACTCAAACCTGTATTTGCTGGCAAGAATAATCTCAGCCGAAGCACGAGGTGAGCCGTATTCCGGTCAGGTAGCGGTAGGAGCAGTCGTCATGAACAGGGTGAGCCACCCGTCATTCCCGAATACGATAGCCGGAGTGATATATCAGCCCGGTGCGTTTACCGCAATAGTGGACGGGCAGTTCGATGAGCCTATCGCCGATTCGGCATATAAGGCTGCACGAGATGCAATGAACGGCTCGGATCCGTCGGGCGGCGCTATATATTACTATAATCCTGCAAGGACAACGAATACATGGATATATTCACGTCAGGTGATAAAGACCATAGGAAAGCATGTATTTGCAAAATAGGTATGAATTTGATCTGTCGATGCTATAGACATCTCAGGAAAGGGATGATGATATGAAACCGAATGTCGGCGAAAGGCTGCGGAAAGCATTGTCAAGGCTCAGAGCCTTTGACGGTGAGAGCTCCGATTCGAGCGCAGCATGTTGGCTGCGTGATAACCGTTATCTTGCACTGCGTGAGGGCTTTGCCGCACTGCATAGTTTGCGTGAACAGGCTGAATGTACGCAGAATGTCGAGCCTTTGTGCGAGAAGCTGATAGAGCTGTGTACGGAAAGCGGTACAGAGCTTGATGAGAATATAATATTGTCACATGCGGCAGTATATTGTGAGGAAAATGTGCTTACCGAATGTGAGCTTTGGATGCTGATGACTGTGCTTAAGGCATGTGTAGTTATCGAGGTCGCAAAGGCTGTACCGAGTGGCGAGACAGGCGAGGGCGAACGGTACGAGGAAATGCTGCCGAGGCTGTTCTCTATGCTGAGATTCCTTTCAAGTGCAGAGCTGTCTAGTGAGCTTTGCAGACTGAGTCGTATAGAGAAGCTCCTTATGAAGGATCCGTCGGGCATATACGGAAAAATGGCGGATGAGTCGAAAGCAATGTACAGAACTGCTGTGGTGAAGCTTGCGAAACGCTACGGACTGAGCGAGGAGGAAGCGGCAGACAGATGTGTTGAGCTGTCGAAGCGTGCGACGGATGAGCGAAAGCGTCATGTAGGCTATTATATACTGACAGAGCCGCTCGGACTTCGAGAGAAAAAGCACGGTGGAATACTCTATGCTCTGTCACTTGCGGTGATACCGTCGGCTTTGACATATGCTGTGTCGCTTATCATATCGTGGTGGGCTGTGCTTTTGTATCTGCCGATATTCGAGATAGTGAAGCAGGTGTCGGACAGGCTTGCGCTGATGTGGCTGTCGGGCTCACCGCTCAGAAAGCATTCACTGCCGAGAATGTCACCGAGGGAAGCACTTCCCGAATCGGCAAGAACGCTTTGCGTGATATCATCGCTGCTGACGTCGCCGGAGAGTGCGAGAGCACTTGCGAAAAGACTTGAGGAATACAGGATAGCATCAGGAGTCGGGGACAATGAGCTGTCGTTTGCCGTACTCGGTGATCTTAAGGAGTCGAGCACTCAGGTGACAGACGGTGACAGAGAAATATATACGGCACTCAGCTCCGAGCTCGAGCGGCTCAACAGAAAATGGAGCGGCGGCTTTGCGGCAGTGGTGAGAGCCAGAGTACTTGACGAAAAAAACGACAGCTATATGCCGAGAGAGCGAAAGAGGGGTGCGATAGAGGATATAATAGGTGCGCTTTCGGGGGAAAATACGCTTGACGGTGCATTTGTCGTCGGCTCACTGCCTGAAAATGCAGCGTACCTCATAACTCTCGACGCAGATACAGTGCCGGATATAGCCTCGCTTCGTGCGATGATAGACTATATGCGGCATCCGCTGAATAGACCTAAGGTGGACAGCCTGAAAAATACAGTCACGGAGGGATACGGTATCCTACAGCCTAGAGTGGAGCTCGATATAGAGAGCATAAGCTCACGCTTTTCACGTATCTTCGGAGGTAACGGAGGTGCCGATCCGTATGGAGCAGCATCACCTGAGCTGTATCAGGGCCTGTTCGGTGAGGGCTCATTTACAGGCAAGGGCATAATAGATATAAAGGCATATTCTCAGGTGCTGTCGGGACGCTTCCCGTCCGATACGATACTGTCGCACGACCTGCTTGAGGGCTCATATATGCGTACAGCATCGGTCTCGGAGTGCGCTGTGTCAGATTCATTCCCGTCAAGGGCAGCAGCATATTTTGACCGTGAGGAGAGATGGGTGCGAGGGGACTGGCAGATATTACCGTGGCTTACGGGAGCTGTCCCCGACTGCGGAGGTAAGGCTGTGGCAAATCCGCTGAATTCTGTGGCAAGGTGGAAGATCGCAGATAATATTCGCAGAAGCATCACTCCTGCCGCACTGCTGATATCGCTGCTCTGTGCCGTTTGCAGAGTGTACACAGGCGTATTTTTGAGCGCAGCGGTGCTGCCCTTGGCAATGCCGATAATATTTACACTGGCAGATATAGTGAAAAACGGTACAGACAGAGAGAGGTTTGCATCGAATGTCATGAAGCCGATCATTATATACTCATGGAAATTCCTGCTCGATATCACGTTTCTGCCGTACAGAGCGTATGTCAATGTAAGAGCGGCGGTAACAGCTGTATACAGAATGACTGTCAGCCGTAAAAATATGCTTTCGTGGGTGACGGCAGCAGAGTCGAGCTTTGAAAAGGGCAGTCTGATGTCGTATTATTCACGGATGTGGTTTTTGCTGCTTTGTGCAGTGGGAGCGGAGCTTGCAGCCGTAGCACTGAATGCTCCTGCGGCAGTCATGTTTACGGTGCTCTGGCTGACAGCACCGTATGCGGCGTATGCTTTGAGCCGTGACGAGAGCGGCAAAAGACAGCTTGACGATGAGGACAGAGCGTATCTTCGTGAACATGCGGTGCGTATGATGAGATATTTTACCGATAATATCAACGAGGAAAATAATTATCTGCCGCCGGATAACGTACAGATGCAGCCTGATGTTGGAGTGGCACGCAGGACATCACCTACGAATATCGGTATGGCTATGCTGTCTGTAGCATGTACTTCCTCAATGGATATCGTGCCGAGGGAGACTGCACTGTCGATGCTCGAGCATATGACTGATACGATAGAGACTTTACCGAAATGGAACGGTCATCTTTTCAACTGGTACAGCACGTCGGATGCACATCCGATGAACCCGAGGACGGTATCGACAGTTGACAGCGGCAACCTTGCCGGCTGTCTTATAGCGTTGCGTCAGTGGCTTTTGAAGCTGCACAGCACAAGAACGGATGAGCTTGCGGAGAGAATAGGTAATATTTACAGCTCGATGAATTTCAGACCTCTGTACGACGGTCAAAGAAATCTCCTGCGACTAGGCTTCGATGCGGAGCGTATGAAAATGATGGACAGCTTCTACGATCTCATGGCGAGTGAGGCAAGGCTTGCATCATATATAGCTGTGGCAAAGGGTGATGTGCCGGAAAAGCATTGGCGTTCGCTTAACAGGACTCTCGTATCCTTTGACGGCTATCGTGGGCTGGTCTCCTGGTCGGGCTCGATGTTTGAGTACCTTATGCCGTCACTGCTGCTGCCGTGCTACCCCTCGTCACTGTTCGATGAGACTCAGCGCTTTGTGCTCTATTGTCAGAAGCACTGCAAAGGAACACGTCACGGTATACCGTACGGAGTATCGGAGAGCTCATTTTTTGCATTTGACAGCGAGATGAATTATCGATATAAGGCTCACGGCATTGCACCGATAGCGCTTAAGCGGGGAATGGGTCGTGAAAGGGTGATAGCACCGTATGCATCGTATCTGGCACTGCTTACAGATCCTGTGGGAGCGGTAAATAATCTGCGAAAATACAATGATATGGATATGACAGGGAAATATGGCTTTTATGAAGCTGCCGATCTTACGGTGTCACGTCTTCCGGAGGGCGCAGAGTATATGCCTGTGAGATCGTTCATGGTGCATCATCTGGGAATGTCGGTGCTAAGCATAGTGAATACACTTGAGGACAATATGGTGGTCAGACTCTTCCTGTCCGATGTGTCTATGCGGTCTTTTACGGGAATGCTCAAGGAGCGCATACCTGTAGGAGCTCAGATACTGCCGATACAGCATTATCGCAGCACTCCGACTGAAAATACCGCCAATACGCAGATATCCGAGACGTCAAATGGCTATGATCCGCTGCTTCCGCGCAGTGTGATGCTATCAAACGGCCCATACAGGCTGTACACCTCGGATTCCGGGCAAAACAGGTCGATATATAAGAATATAATGATAGCTCGATCCGAAAATGAGCTGTTCGGAGCGGGAGGTATACTGTTTTTCGCAAGGCTCGGAGAAAAGCTTATTTCACTGACACCATCACCGTTTTACGATCCGAGGCTTGAGTACAGCTCCGGCACGGACAATGTATCGTTCACCGTCTATATGACCTCTCCGCAGCTTTCCACCTCGGTCACTTCATTCGTATTTGCGGATGATGCGTCGGAAATGAGGAGAGTGAGCGTGGAAAACAGGACAGCAATGGATATAGAGCTTGATATCATCTCATACATGGAGCCGAGTCTTGCACCGGAGCGTGATTTCAATGCACATCCCATGTTTTCAAAGCTGTTTTTGGAGTACAAAAAGGAAAACGGCTCGGTAGTGATATCACGACGTCCGAGAGGAAACGATACGGTATGCAGTGTGGGCTTTACCTGTGACGCTGAGGATGTGAGATACCTGACGTCAAGGGAGAGGGCACTGGGCAGAGCAGGCTTTTACGGACTTGCGAACGCCGATTTTACAGAGGATAGTGCAGACACAGATACCTGCTGTGCTTCATGCGTGAGAGTTAGACTGAAAGCAGGTGAGTCGAGAACGCTGAGCTATGCAGTCAGTGCAGCAGCTACGGCTGAGGCTGCACTGACTGCCGCAAGACGTGCGCTCTACGGTGAACGCAGCATAGCATCTCACCGTGTGATCTCTACCGCAGCTATCCTTAAGATGACAAGGGAGGATATTTCCAACGCATTTGATATGTATACCGACTGCGTATATATAACTCAGTCGTCACAGCGTGCGGCAGCGTACAAGAGTGCCAATACGATGGCTCTTGATGTGCTCTGGAGGTTCGGTATCAGCGGAGATATGCCGATAATATGTGCGAGTGTATCAAAGGATACGAGTGCGGAAAAGGTGGAAACACTGATAAAATACCATCTGTTCCTGTTTACCAACGGTGCATATGCGGATCTTGTGTTCCTGACGAATGACGGAGGGGAATATACAAGACCGTGCAATACCGTCATATCCGACTGTCTGCGTGAATGGGAAAGTGAGGATCTGATGGACGTGCGAAGCGGCGTTCATATCGTAGACAGCTCATCGTCAACGCATGAGGAGAGAAGACTGATAGGTGCGGCGGCAGGCTTATATATAGACATGAGTCTGTCAGGCCCGGCATACAAGCCGTATGGCAGAGTAAAGAGACAGGTGGTAAATTACGACAAGCGCATCGACACACCTGTGAATACAGAATACACGATAGACGACGGTAGGGTAAGCTTTACTTCGCCCTCACCGATAGCATGGAGCCACGTTCTGGCTAACAGTCACTTCGGCTATCTTGCGACCGATACAGGCAGCGGTCACATGTGGTTTTATAACTCGAGAGAAAATAAGCTCAACGAGTGGACGAATGACGTACTGTCGTGCGACGGCCCGGAGGATATACGCATAAATGTATCGGGCGAGAGCATATCGGTATTTGGAGGCAGAGTGACCTACGAGCCGGGCAGCGCAGTGTGGGAGAGAAGCTTCCCCGGACTGAGCGTAAAGACTACGGCATATGTACACGAGCATATCGCGGCAAGGGTGATGATAATAGAAGCCTCGGGTGAGAAAGCACGCAGTGCCACGATCAGCTGCTTCACCTCGCTGATGCTCGGCAGTGACGCAAGCTCGAAGAAAAATATAATCACCGGGATAGAGCCTGAAACGAGAGCGATATATGCGAAAAATACAGTAAATAAGCTGTTTGCACCGTATATTTTCGCATTCAGATCGTTCCCGGAATATACACGCTGGACATGTGATGAAAACAGCTTCCGTCTGGGTGAGTATAATTCGCTCAACGGAGCCGGACTTTCACCTTGCATTGCGGCAGAGCTGCCTATGCTCAATGATTCGGGCGTTTACAAGGCAGTGCTGGTATGCGGCTGTGTCGATGATATCGAGAGGATGACATTGATAACAGATCTCTGCTTTCCTGCGGCAGCATATGACGGACTGAGCAGAGTAAGAGCATTCTGGCGTGACCTCTGCCGTATGCCGAAAACAGGTGACAGCGTTATAGATGCGTTCGTGTCGGATTTTGCTGCCTATCAGGTCATAGCCTGCCGGCTGCTCGGACGCACCTCCATGTACCAGAACGGCGGAGCATACGGCTTTCGAGATCAGCTACAGGATGTGCTTGGGCTTATCACCTGCAAGGACAATGCTGTGTTGAAGCGACTGTGCCGTACACAGCTTCTCAGATGTGCTGCAAGGCAGTTCGTCGAGGGTGACGTACAGCACTGGTTCCATCCTCACCGCACACGAAACGGAAAGGAAGCCTTTAAGGGAGTCAGAACACGTATCTCGGATGATCTGCTGTTCCTGCCGTATGTCACGAGCGAGTACGTTCGCATTACGGGAGACAGCGATATAATGAATATCGAGATACCGTATCTGTCGGACGAGGTACTGCGTGAGGGTGAGCATGACAGATACGGTCAGCCGCAGATAACGAAGCATCGAGAGACACTGTATGTGCACTGTAAAAGAGCGATAGACTGTGCGCTCGACAGAGGTACGGGAGCGCATGGACTTATGCTGTTTGGCGGAGGTGATTGGAATGACGGAATGAATGAGGTCGGGATAAAGGGGTACGGCGAAAGCGTATGGCTGACGTGGTTTACCGCAATGACACTGAAAGCGTTTGTTCCGCTCTGCCGTGACAGTGAGACTGCGGAGAAGTACAGGCAAAAGGCAGAGCTGTTGATAGAAGCAGCGTATCGTGCATGGGACGGCTCACATTTTCTGCGAGGCTACAGTGATGACGGAGCTAAGATCGGGTCGGAGAACAATGCGGAGTGCAGGATAGATGCGATATCACAGGCATTTGCACCGTTTGCCGATCCGAAGCCCGAGAATGAGGAAAGAAAAAATATGCAGAGGAGCGCACTTCTGAGCGCATACGATATGCTGCTCGATAAACGTCACCGACTTGTACGTCTGTTTGCTCCTCCGCTGAGTGAAACTCGTGCCGGATATATCAGCTCCTACCCCAAGGGCGCACGTGAGAACGGAGGACAATATACTCACGGCGCAGTATGGCTTGCGATGGGCTTGGAGCGTGCGGGACTTCACGATGAAGCGGTCAAGGTTATGAGACTGATAGCACCGTCTAACCGTGATACACGGCTGTACAGAGCAGAGCCGTACTATATTGCAGCCGATGTGAGCATGGTCGAAGGTCTTGAGGGACGTGCCGGATGGACGATGTATACAGGCGCTGCGTCATGGTATCTGACTGCGTGTCGGGAAATATTCGGAGAAAGGGAGTCTCAATGCGAGGATGAAAAAATAATAAAAAATCTATGATATAAATTTCTCTTTTTCGCTTGTTTTTTCTGCTCGTTGCTGTATAATTATAATATAAGATGTCGAAAAAACAGGCTGTGTATGAGACTCGGCTCGATCGGAAAAGGTCGAGCCGAGACGTGAAGTAAAATGATAACGCAGCGAAGAAATTTGCATGAGGAACGAAATTGAAAAGAATTTTAGCACTGTTTATATTTTTCACGATCATATTGACAGGCTGTGCGATCGACAGTGATCTACAGACTCTGATAGACGAGGCGGAAGCGTCAAATAAAGCAAGAAAAGCTTCGGAGGACGCAAAAAAAACATCGGCTGTATCGGTAAGCTACAGACGTGATGAGGATACGGTGTTTTCACTTGCGTACTATGAGTCGGACACGCTGAATCCCGTAAAATGTACAACGGAATATAACCGTCTCGTGACGTCTCTCACTCATGAGGGGCTTTTTGAGCTGACGGATACCTGCTTCCCGACAGGACGGCTGTGCGAGAGCTATAGCTACGATGGTGAAAAATATACACTTTCGCTGAAAGGTGATGCTGTATTCAACCGCTCGGGCAAGGCAGTCACGAGTGAGGATGTCGTGTACTCTCTTATGCTCCATATAGACGAGCTGCCGTCGGTGAAAAGCTTCTACACCGAGGGTGAGAGAACAGTCATAGCGGAGCTGAGATATGCGGACGGAGGTCTTTTACCGCACCTCACCTATCCGATAATACCTTACGGCTCGGCAGATGAGGAATATCCTGACGGTACGGGTAAGTATGTACTGTCAAACGAGACGTCTCCGAAGCTTGTGAGTGCAGAGCCGATGCAGCTTGACACGATCGAGCTTTATGCGGTGAGCAGTGCAGCCGAGGCTGTACGAGCGTTTGAGACAAAGAGCTTCGATCTTGCATATACCTCACCTGTAGCCACGAGCACGCTCAGCTTTAACGGAACGCTGGAATCGAACTCCGTGCAGACGAGAAATCTGCACTGTATCGTATTTAATACAGCGTCGGGAAAGCTGCGTGATCCGGAAAAGAGAAGATATATCGCTGAAGCTGTGAACGTTGAGCTGTCGGATGTTTTCGAAGCTGCTGTAGATAAAGCCGAAGGTATTTTCCCGGAATATTCATATTTATATGACGGAGAGATAGAGTACGCAAAATCGGCTCTTACCTCGTGGGATGGCGAAGCACTGACGATATTGGTGAATACCGAGAATGAATATAAATATGAAGCGGCATCGAAAATCGCCGAAAGCATGAGAAAAAAGGGGATCCCGGCAGAGGTGTCCGCAGTAAAGTGGGAGACATTTGAAGCTGATCTGAGCGCAGGCAATTTCGATATGGCATATGTGCAGCTCATGCTGCCGACCGACCTGTCTCCGAGAGCACTGCTCGAATATGCAGCCTACCACGGAGCATCGAAGGAGCTTGCGGAATTTGAAGCTGCCGACCTTACCGAGAAAAAAGCTGCCGCCAACGCACTTGTCAAGAAAATAAGTGAGGATGTACCTATCGTAACGGTATGCTTTGAGAAAAAAACATGGCTTACGCATCTGGGAGATATTCAAAACGTGAAATTCGGAATAGAAACACCTTTGAGATATATTGAAAATTGGGTACAAAGCTACAGAACGGAGAATTAAGGAGTTAAAATGGTATTTGCCAGTCTTATATTTATATATTTATTTTTGCCGCTGAATATTTTACTGTATTACCTGTCGAAAAATGTCACGTACAGGAATATAATACTCATAATATTTTCGCTTTTCTTTTATGCATGGGGAGAGCCTGTCTGGGTGCTGCTGCTTATACTTAGCGCACTTCTGGATTACATAAACGGACGTGTCATAGACAGGTGCAGAGGTACATATAAGGCGAAGCTGGCACTTATAGCGTCGGTCGTTGTAAACCTCGGACTGCTTACTACATTTAAATACAGCGGATTTTTCATATCGAATATAAATATGCTGCTTGGTACAAGCATCCCCGTACCGAAATTCGAGCTGCCTATAGGTATATCCTTTTACACGTTCCAGACGCTGTCCTACGTACTGGATGTGTACAGAGGCAGAGTTGAGGCTGCGAAAAAGTACCACTGCTACCTATTGTACCTTTCGCTCTATCCTCAGCTTATCGCAGGTCCTATAGTCAGATATACCGACGTTGCAGCTGCCATTAAAGACAGACGCTCAACGCTCAACGGAATATATTACGGAGCATCACGCTTCTGTGTAGGTCTGGCAAAGAAGGTGCTTATAGCAAATGTTGCCGGTAATATTACAGCGCAGTATATGAACAGCAACATGATGAACCTTCCGGCAGCGGCGGCGTGGTTCGGAGCGATCATGTACACGCTGCAATTGTATTTTGACTTTTCGGGATATTCCGACATGGCGATAGGACTCGGAAAGATGTTCGGCTTCGAATACCCCGAGAACTTCAACTATCCGTACATAGCGAAAAGCTCCACTGAGTTCTGGAGAAGATGGCATATCTCCTTGTCAAGCTTTTTCCGTGACTACGTTTACATACCGCTCGGAGGCAAATACCGTCACCAATACCTGAATCTGGCTATAGTATGGCTGCTTACGGGCTTATGGCATGGAGCATCATGGAATTTTATCGCATGGGGTGCGTACTACGGAATATTTATCATGCTCGAAAAGCTGTTTTTACTGAAATACACCGAGAAGCTGCCGTCGGTGCTGAGACATATAGGTCAGCTCGTCATAGTTATACTCGGATGGGTGCTGTTCTACTTTACGGATATCACAGAGGCATGGAGATATATCACGGTGATGTTTGGTGCGAGCGGAACGTTGTACACATCGGCATTCGGTGCAGTATTTATGAATAACATTTTCTTTGTACTCGTAGCCTGCGCTGTATGCATACCGATACTGCCGAGAATAAAGCGTTTACTTGAGCAGAAAGCACCTGCGCTTCAAGTATACCTGACTACGATATGCAGTGCCGTGCTTCTCATAGCATCCAGTGCCGCACTTGTAGGCGAAAGCTATAATCCGTTTTTGTACTTCAACTTTTAAACTGAGGAAATCGCAATGAAAAAAAGAAAAAAGCAATATAAATGGACAAAATTGTTTTCCGTGCTAATATATTTTGCCATAATAGCGGTGTTCGGAGTGCTGTCACTGACGCTCCCGAAGCCGACGGTATCGGAGATAGAGCGACGTGAGCTTGCGGCGATGCCGACTCTTACTGCCGAGTCTCTTTTCAGCGGCAGCTTTACTCGTGATTTTGAGACCTATTATGCCGATACTTTTCCGTATCGTGATAAATTCGTCGGTATATCGAGTACCATAACAGAGCTTCACGGTGTACGCTACGATGATGTACGTATAGTGAATACAACTCCGGGAAATACCGAGAGTGAGCAGGAAAAGCTTGACGTACCCGAGAAAAAGAATGATACCGAGACACCGGAAATAAAGAATGAGGATAAGACGCAGGAGAATATCGTAAAGCCTGCACCGGATAATAATACAGCTACCGACAATACAGTCACAGACAATACAGCTGCCGATATCGATAAGACCGACGGAAATGATGCTGCCGACACGACTCCCGATACAGCTGCACCCGACAATGAGGAGGAGCCGATGTTTGAGCTCGAACGCAGCGGAGCGGTATTTATTTACGGCGACAAGGCGTTTGAGATATACGGAGGTGACCTCAGCACTGCCGAGGCATATGCCAATGTGGTAAACGAGTACGAGACAGCACTGCCCGACGGAGTTCAGCTTTACAATATGGTGATACCGACGAGCGTGGAAATGTCGCTGCCGAAAAAGTATGCGGATTCATCTCAGCCTCAGAAGCCTGTGATCGACCATATCTACGAGACACTGAGTGCAGATGTAAAGAGCGTAGATGCGTACAGTGCGATAGCGGAGCATAAGGATGAGTACATATACTTCCGTACAGATCATCACTGGACGGGACTCGGTGCGTATTACGGCTATACAGCCTTTGCCGAGGCTGCCGGCTTTGAGCCGCTCGACTATGACGACTACGAAAAGGGCATGATAGAGGGCTTCCTCGGTACATTGTATGCATCAACTCAGGATGAGAAGCTTGCGGAAAATCCGGATCATGTGGAATACTGTAAGGTGCCTGTGGAGACGGAGAGCTACATGTATGAAAAATCTGCACAGTCAACGCCTGTCGAATGCCCTGTGCTTGCGACCTTTGCAAAGGGTATCAACTCCTATTCCGTATATCTGTACGGCGATTACCCGAGATTCGATATTAAAAATGTGAATTCGAATACAGGTCGAAATGTGCTCGTTATAAAGGAGTCCTACGGCAATGCATTTGCGCCGTACCTGATACCGCATTTTGACAATACATATGTAGTGGATCTGCGATATTACAAATTGAATATCCTCGAGCTTATCAAAAAGGAAAAGATCACCGACGTAGTTATAGTGAACAATGCATTTGCAGTCGCAACAAAGAAGCATATAAACAGCCTTGAAGCGTTGCTCACAAACTAAGACTGTATTTTAAGACTTTCACTCAGGTGAAAGCAACTTCCGAAGAAAGGAAAATGCTTTGTAAAGCATGGTCATAGTAATGAATAAAATAATATGCATGTCTACCTCAAGCTTCAGACCGTATCCGACACGAAAGCAGCAGGTCATGACAAGACTTAAAAACTCGGAAATACTGTATTTCGATCCGCCGATCTCAATGATCGCACCGCTTAAGGATCCGACGCTGAAGCCTCAGCTCACGGCATATAAGCATAAGCCGGATAAGCCGACGAAAAACATAACAGTCTATTCGCTTCCGCCTGTGCTGCCGTTTTTTAACAGATTCCGAATAATTAACAGGATAAACCAGTTCAGAATATCACGCTTTGTGCGAAAAAAGGCAGCAGAGCACGGCTTTGATGATGCTGTTTTGTGGATGTATTCACCTACGAGCTGCGATCTCGTAAACCGTCTGAAGCATAAGGCGGCAGTCTATGACTGCGTAGATCGTCACAGTGGCTACAAGGGACAGATCACACCGGAGGTCGTTGATAAGATGGAGCATGACCTTGCGGACAGCTGCGATGTGGTATTTGCGACAGCATCCGGGCTTTACGATACGCTGAAAACGTATAATAAAAGCTCATATCTCATCCCGAACGGAGCAAATTACGAGCTTTTCAGCGAATCACGCCGTGTTGATCTCGCAGTTCCCGAGGATATACGTGATATGGACGGCCCGATGATAGGCTTTATCGGAACGCTGCAGGATTGCATAGATTATGATGTGATAGAAAAGCTGGCGAGAGAGCGTCCGAGCTACAAGATAGTGTTCGTCGGCAAGGAACCGACAGGCGTAGACGTAGGAGGACTTCGCGAGCTTCCGAATGTCAGATTCTGCGGACTAAAGCAGCCGCAGGAGCTCCCGGCATATCTTGCAAGATTCAACGTATGTATCAATCCGTTCCGTGCAGGAAGATTGTCAAAGGACGTAAGCCCACTCAAATTTTACGAGTATCTCGCTACGGGAAAGCCGATAGTATCAACACCTCAGCCCGATCAGGTTCTGGACTACCGTGACGTCGTTTACATTGCCGATGGCGGTGAGGAATTTGTGCGCTGCTGTGATGAGGCACTGGCAGAGGAGGGCTTTGAGCTGCGTGAAAAGAGAATAAAATATGCACAGGGCTGCTCGTGGGACTCTCGTGTAGAGGAAATGGAAGCAATACTGAAAGAGAAAAAAATACTGGAGTAAGAGAGGATCACAATTTATGTTCAAGATCGTATCGGCAGAATATGCCGTCAGCCATATAAAGGACGGTGACTGCATAGGCATAAACGCATTTCTTTCCCTTTGCAATCCTGCGAAGCTGCATGATGCAATATCCGAACGCTTTGAGGAAACAGGTCATCCGAGGGAGCTGACACTTTACGGAAGCTGCGGCTTCGGTGCGTGGGATGAGAATGCACATGCCGACCGTTATGCGGCAGCCGGAGCGGTAAAAAAGGTAGTGGCAGGTCATTATGCGAGTATGCCTGCGATATCGAGACTGGCAGCTGAGAATAAAATAGAAGCGTACAATATACCTTTGGGAATAATGTCTCACTGTCTGCGTGCAGCGGCAGGGGGAGAAAAAGGCTTGCTTTCAAAGCTGGGACTTAATCTGTTCGTAGATCCGAGAATAGACGGCCCTGCGATGAATGATATATCGAAGGATAAGCTCGTGTCTGTGGTAGAGGTGGAGAATGAGGAATACCTCTATTACAAAGTACCGAAAATAGATGTGGCACTGATAAAGGGTACGACAGTAGATCCGAACGGAAATATCACATTCGAGAAGGAATGCTTGACGGTAGATGCACTTGCGATGGCACAGGCTACGAAAAATAACGGCGGTATCGTTATAGTGCAGGTCGAGCGAGTCAGTCACGTGTTCGCACGTCCGAGAAATGTCATAGTGCCGGGAATACTGGTAGACTATGTTGTTGTCGTAGGTGAGCAGAAGCAGACTCTCCATATGGATTACAATCCGTCGCTGTCGGGTGACATTCATGTGCCGCCGAGTCATATGGATTACTGGCTCAGTCAGATGAAGCTGTCCGGCAATAGAGGCAATAAGGATACCGATCCGTCACATCTTATAATAGGTGAGCGTGCGTCAAAGGAGCTGAGACCGGGACAGGTAGTAAACCTCGGAATAGGTATACCCGAGGTCGTGGCACAGTGTGCATCACGTGCCGGAAAGCTCAATGAGATGACACTGACGGTGGAGTCGGGCGGAATAGGCGGACTTCCTGCTCCGGGAGTGTCCTTCGGTGCGACGATAGGTGCGGACTTTATATGCGATACGTCGCAGCAGTTCGATCTGTACAACGGCGGAGGACTCGATATATGCTTCATGGGCGGACTCGAGATAGATATGTACGGAAATGTGAACGCACATAAGCTGCCGAATAAGTTCGTAGGCATCGGAGGCTTTGCTAATATTACATATGCTACGAAAACAGTGGTATTCTGCGTGACGTTCAATACAAAGGGCTTGAAGACTCACGAGGAGAACGGTAAGCTTGTGATCGATAATGAGGGCAGCGTCAAGAAATTCAAGCGTGAGATAGAGGGCATCAGCTTCTCCGCTAAAAATGCACTGGAATCAGGACAAAACGTGCTTTATGTGACGGAAAGATGTGTATTTAAGCTGGTAGAGGGCGGCTTGAAGCTGATAGAAGTAACTCCGGGCATCGATGTAGAACGAGACATATTGTCTCAGCTTGATTTTACACCGATAATGTAAAATAATGTGACCTCCTTAATGCAGCTGAAAAATGCATCAGGGAGGTCAAATTATGTTCGTAAAAATCCGTAAAAAGCTAAAAACTGTCATTATAATTTGAAAAAGCGTGTAAAACAAAAAAGTTCCGAAAACGCTCTGTAAAAACGCACTATAAAAAATGCTCCGAAAAAATAAAAAATGCCACGGTCCTCCGTGACTGAAGCTTATATAAAAAACAAGTGACCCTTGACCGTATCTTTCTTTACAAACACAGTCAAGGGTCACTCAGCTTCCTTGATATCTAACATCTTTTTTTAACCTCTCTTTCTGCTGTCTATCCGCTGTGCGGCTGCTACTGCGGACGAGCCGTGTTCACCGGACCTTATTCTCTTTATCATGACTATATATTTCAATTAAAGCTTTTCTCGCAGTCTTTTCAACCATATAATGTTCAATTAAATAACTGTAAACTTCTTATCGTTTTGATCTGTTGATGCTGCAAGGCTTTGTGATGATATGTGTGTGCTTGTATTTTTATTATACAAGCTACTGTCATTTTAAAGAGCTTTGAGTCCTGTACCTTACTTGTACATCGGATTGTTCCTCTCTTTCTGTTGTGACTATATTATAGCATACCGAGAATAAGAATGCAATTGATGATTTGTGAAAACTCACAATAAAAAAGTTGTACAAAAGGTAGAAATTCGTATTTATATCCAAAATGTATTTACAAAGGCAGGGCGAATATGATATAATTAAAATGTTGCGGGTAATAGCTCAAAAGAGCAGATCGAGTTGATCTGCTCTTTTTCATTTCTCTATAAAACTATTCCGAAATACTCCGAAAGCACGTCTGCCATACGCTTATCGGAATCGATTACCTCGGTCAGAACACTGTCACCGCTGAAAAAACGAAGCTCGTTTCCTGCGATAGTGATCCTGCCGCCGGCTGTACGTATGCTTGCCATGTTTGATTTGCGGAAAAAGGAATCGGGTGACGATTGGCAATAGAAATCGGTAGTCACGAAGTCGATGGGGTATTGAGGCTCTTCGGTGAAGCCGTAATACTCATGCCAGTCGTTTCCGAGCTTCTCATAAATGATCCAACCGAAAACGCTGTCTCTACCCAGCTTGTAGGTAGAACCGTGCTGCTCTGTGTCGGCTTCGAGCTTCAGAGGAAATAGGGGACATGCACCGCCAACACCTACGTCGCATATGTAGCTGTCCGCGCCGATATCGACACGGATGACTCTGTGACGTCTCATCGGCATATCACAGTCCTTGCCTCGAAGAAATCTCGCAAAATATTCTGTGATATTGTAGCCAAGTGAGCGGAGCAGCCATGCGAATGCACCGTTCAGCTCAAAGCAGTAGCCGCCTCTGCGACGTGTGATTATCTTGTCGAGCACGGAATCTATGTCAAGCGTGAACGGAACGCCGCGCATGATATCGAAATTCTCGTACGGGATCGTGTGCAGATGGCAGTATTGCAGCCGATAGAGATTCTCGACATTCGGCTCCGATGTGCCATCGTATTTGATACGTTCCAAATATTTATTCAGCATATATATACCTTTATAAATATGCGGAATTTATCGCACTTGTGTGAGATGCGATAAATTCCGCAAAGCTTTTTGATCCTTTAGCGCTTGCTTGTTACGTCCTTTTCATACTGACGTGCGACCTCAAGCCAGTTGTCACGAGCAGGCATACCCTTTGACTCGCAGTAGTAATCCCAAACTGCGCCGAGCGGATATGTCTTGTATTCCTCTGTGAGTGCGAGACGAGCTGTTGTATCGCCTGCAAGCTCCAGCTTCTTAAGCTCAGCTGTAGGCTCGAGAAGTGCCTTTAAGAGAGCTTTCTTTGTATTTCTTGTACCAATGACCCATGCTGCGATACGGTTGATGCTGCCGTCGAAGAAGTCGAGAGCAATGTTTGTACGATCAAGAGCCTCTGCACGTACGAGCTCTGACATGAGAGCTGTGAGCTCATCGTCAAATGCTACTACATGGTCGCTGTCCCAACGGATCGGGCGGCTTACATGGAGAAGTATCTCATCTGCGAAGGGGAGAACTGCGGAGAACTTAGCGGAAACTACCTCTGTGGGATGGAAGTGACCTGTATCCATTGTCGGCATTACCTTCTTGTTGCCGAGTGTGTAGCCCATTACGAACTCGTGGCTTGCTACGACGTATGCTTCGCTGCCGATACCAAAGAGCTTTGATTCGAGAGCATCCTTTGTGCAGGACGGATCTACCGGTACGTCAAAGATCTGGTTGAGGGAGTCGATCATTCTTGCTCTGGGAGCGAGTGTATCGATAGGACGCTCCTTGCAGCCGTCGGGCATCCAGAAGTTATCTACGCTGCGGATACCTGTTTCACGGCCGAGGTACTCGGATACCTTACGTGTTGCCTTACCGTGGTCGATCCAGAATTTACGAACGCCTTCGTCTGCGCTTGCAAGCGTATAGCCGTCAGCGGAGAGAGGATGTGAGAAGAATGTGGGGTTGAAGTCAAGGCCGATCTTCTTGGATTTAGCCCACTTAGCCCAGTTTTCGAAATGCTTCGGCTCGATCATGTCACGGTCGATCTTTTCACCGCCGTTTTCGAGATAGAATGCATGAATGTTTACCTTGAGTGCGCCAGGGATAAGGCTGATAGCTTTATCGAGGTCTGCACGGAGCTCCTCGGCATTTCTTGCCTTGCCGGGGTAGTTGCCTGTGGACATGATACCGCCTGTAAGCTCGCCGCCTACGTTCTCAAATCCACCTACGTCATCGCCCTGCCAGCAGTGAAGTGATACTGCGATGTCGTCAAGAGCTGCAAGAGCCTTGTCTGTGTCGATACCGATCGCTGCGTACTGCTCACGAGCGAGCTCATATGCTTTTAAAATGTTGGACATAATGTACCTCCGAAAAATTATATTATCATTATTTATGGAAAAGCTGTGACTTACTTAAGCATCTCCTGACCGCCTGTTACGGGGATAGCCTGACCTGTTTCGTACTTCTGCTCTACTGCGTAGAGGATAGCAACAGCTACGTCATGAACGTAAACGCCGCGCTTCATAGGAACCTTTGCTTCGTAGAAGGTGCGTACCTCTTCTACCGTCTTAGCGCCCGGCACCTTACCGGATCTGAGATACTGTACGAAAAGTCCCTTTTCGGGGTCGCTCCACAGAGGACCGTCGAGGAAGTTACCGGGGCAGATAGCATTGACCTTGATACCGTCGCCTACAAGCTCGAGAGCGAAGCTCTGTACAAGACCGATACCGCCGAACTTGCCGCCTGCGTATGCGAAGTTACGGTTAGAGCCTGCAAGACCGGACTTGGAGTTGATCTGGATGATATCGAACATTGCACTCTGATCGTATTTATGCTCGATCTTCATGATCCTTGATACGTACTTTGTTCCGAGGAAGAATGCTGTGTAGTTGATCTTTGTGGAAAGCTCGAAGTTCGAGAGCGTCATATCCTCAAGGCTGCCTGCACGAACGATACCTGCGTTCGATACGAACATATCGATACCGCCGAATTCAAGTGCGGTAGCGTAAGCCATCTTGCGAACGTCGTCCTCATCGCCTACGTTTGCAGCTACCGGGAATGCCATGCCTGCGCCGTATTTTGCACACAGCTCGTTACAAACATCGCTTGCACCTGCGTAGTTGAGGTCAGCTGCTACGATACATGCACCCTCTGCTGCCAGCTCCTCGGCAATACCCTTACCGAAGCCCTGAGCTGCACCTGTAATGAGTGCTACCTTACCTGCGAGTCTGCCCTTACCTGCCTTGTTGGATACGCCTCTGCGATAACGCTCGACCTCCCAGTTGTTGATGGCGTAGACGAGCTCGTCGGGAAGCGGCTTTGCTCCACCGAAGAAGGATGCATAGTGAGCTACCTTAACGGCATCAACGAACAGCAGCTTTGCATTTACTGTCTCACGCTTGGAATCGGCACATATGTAAACGCCGAGCTCCTTGACACCGATGATCCTCGGGGCCTGACCGTAAAGCTTTGTATAATTTTCGATGGACTCCTTTACGGAATCGGCATCGGTGCTGTCGATGTAGAGCGTTTTGTCACCACAGTATACCATGTGGTCGGGTGAAAATGTTGTGTAGATATTCGAGAAAGCTTCAGCCGAGCTGACAGCTGCCTTTACAGCTGTATTTGTAACAAAGGTTACAGCCTTTTTGCCTGTGATAGCTCTGATAGCCGGAGCAAGAAGTGCTGCGGTATCAAAATCATACTCACAGTCGGAGGTGTCGGCTGCTGCGGAGATAACGGAGTTCAGCTTTGCATAGAGAGCGGACATTTTAGCGTCGATCTCGTCAAGATCCTCACCGCCTGTGAATACACCGTGATTTTCAAGGAAAATATAGCTCGGATTTTTGCCGTGTGCAGCCTTATACTGCTCGAGTGCTTCATGTACTCTCATTGCAAGTATGTAGCCGGGCATGATGGGCTCTATCCAGATAGCTTCATCTGCGAAAAGCTTGTCAAACGTCTCCTTGGCATTCTTTGAGCAGACAAGACCGCCTACTACTGTGGGATGGAGATGAAGAACGAGTGAGGATGGGATGATGTGATGAAGTGTAGCTTCAACGCTCGGACGCTTTGCTTCCTCGCCCGGGCAGCGTGCAGCCATCATATCGGAGAGCACCTGCTGCTCACGCTCTTCGAAGTTGTCGGAATACTTCTTCGTGAAGATAACATTCAGCTTTTCACGATCCATCTTGACAAAGCCGTCCTCGGTAATGGTAGCGAGTGCGCTGCCGGATGCCTTGACATACATGTATTTATCGTCCTTGTACGACGTGTTGCCGCCGCCTGCCAGTACATACTCGGGATTTGAGCCGTAGGTTCTGGACATTGTGATAAGTGATTCGATACTCATTTTATATTTCCTTTCTGTAAGCTATTTGATGATTTTCAGGAATTTTTGATAAGCCTCTTCCCACGCATCCGTGTTCTCAGGCTCATAAATATCAACAGGGTAGGAACGCTCAACGCATTCTCTTGCTTCCCATATATCCTTAAAGCAGCCTGCGGAGATGAGCTGCGTGAGAATATTACCTGTAGCTGTAGCCTCTATAGGACCGGCTACGACTCTCTTGCCTGTAGCACATGCGGTGTAAGCGCAGAGAAGCTTATCCTTTACGCCGCCGCCGATGATGTAGAGCGTGTCGATCTTCTTGCCTGTGAGACGCTCAAGATGCTCGATGCTGCGGCGATACTTGAGTGCGAGGCTTTCGGTGATAGCTCTGGAGATGTCACCCTTTGTCTCGGGGGCGGACTGACCTGTAGCGATACAGAAGTCTGCGATGCGCTTTGGCATGTTGCCCGGACGGAGAAATTCCGGATAGTCGGGATCGATGAATCTCTGTAACGGCTTAGACTGAGCGGTGAGCTTGTCAATGTCGGCAAAGGACATATCTGAGCCCTCACGCTGCCACTGGCGACGTGACTCCTGCATGAGCCAGAGACCGATGATGTTTTTGAGGAAACGGATAGTACCGTTTATGCCGCCCTCGTTTGTGAAGTTAGCCTTGTAGGTCTCCTCATTTACAAGCGGAGAATCAAGCTCCATACCGAGAAGTGACCATGTGCCGCAGGACAGGAATGCCCATGTCTCGTTCTTATCCTTGACAGGAACAGCGGCTACAGCTGCCGCAGTGTCATGACCTGCCGATGCGATAACGTCGAGCGGCTGTACGTTCAGCTCGTCTGCGACCTTTGAAGACAGTGTACCGATCTTTGTTCCGCAGGGCACGATATCTCTGAGTATGTGATCCTTGATACCGAGATCCTTAAAGAGCGATCTGTCCCAGTTACCTGTCTTTGCTTCGAGCAGGGCCGAGGTGGAGGCGATGGAATACTCACTGACCTTTGCACCGGAGAGGTAGTAGTTGATAAGGTCAGGAATGAAGAGCATGGAGTCAGCCATATCGATGAGCTCAGGTGTTCTTGTTGCGATGTAGTAGAGCTGGAAAATGGTATTGAAGTCCATGATCTGAATGCCCGTTGAGCCGTAAACACGGTCTGCCGGTATTTTTTTGAATACCTCCTCGGGCATAGGTATATTTCTTGCGTCACGGTAGTTTACAGGGTTGTCTACGAGACGTCCGTTTTTCGTGATAAGACCGAAGTCAACGCCCCATGTATCAACACCCATGCTGTCGCATTTGAGTGATGATGCCTTTTGTATGCCTGTTTTGATCTCGTACATCAAACGAGTAAAATCCCAGTAGAAGGTGTCATTCATCATGACCGGGTCATTGGAAAAGCGATGAAGCTCCTCGAGAGTCAGCTTACTGCCGTCGAAGCTTCCGGCTATCGCACGTCCGCTGGACGCGCCGAGGTCAAATGCAAGTACTTTTTTCGGCATTGTTATATCCTTTCTAAGTTTATTTTGTTATAACTATCTCAATATTATGGGCTGCGAGCATATCATCCCAACCCGTGGGGAGCTCCTCATCCGTTATCAATGTATTGATATCATCAAGTGATGCGGTAGCGGAGAAGCCGACACGGTCGAGCTTTGTCTTGTCGCAAAGGAATGTGCAGTGCTTTGCACGGGTGAGCATGATCTTTCGTATCTCACTTTCGGGCTCGGTGGAATCGGTGAGTCCTGTGCTTGGCGAGAAGCCCTTGCAGGAGAAGAAAAGATGATCCGCCAGATACGACCCGATCACGTTTTCGGCTGCTCTGCCTGTATATGACAGACTCCTGTGCCTGAGCACACCGCCCGTGCAGATAAGATTTATGTCATGACACTCGGCAAGCTCCAGGATTATCCTCTCGGCATTTGTTATCACCGTAATGCCATGCTTGTTTTTCAGATGCTTTGCTACATACAGTGCGGAGGTGGAGGCATCAAGAATAACGGTCTCACCGTCCTTTACACGCTTTGCAGCTGCTATACCGATCTTATCCTTGCCGGGAATATTGATACCCTCACGTATGGCAAGCGGAGGCTCGATTATCGCATCATCATGCAATATAGCACCGCCGTGTGTACGCCTGATAAGCCCCTGACGCTCAAGCACCTTGAGATCACGTCTGATCGTCTCCTCGGTGACTCCGAAGTGCGAGGCTGCATCCTGTGTCAATAATGTTTTTCGCTCGCCGAGCAGAGTCATTATCGCGCTTTGACGTTCGACAGCAAACATAACAGTTTACTCCTTATATTATTTACTTCTGCCTATTTTTTCGAAATATGCAGCTCTTTCTTCAAGTGATGGGAATCTTTCTACAGTAGCCTTTGACATGAATGCGTTGTTCATATCCTTTGTAGCTTCCTTTTCGTGACCGATAAGAGTCCATGCCGCACCAACGAGATTTGCAAATTCACTGCTTCTCATCTTCTCACAGACGAACTTCTGTCTTGAGGAGTTGATGTCCTCACCGCTGACCTGGAAAAGACCGTACTTGTCGCAGTACTTACGTACATTTTCAAGCTGAGCGGCTGTGTTTCTCGACGGCATGTAGGTTACTGCGTCAAATCCGAGCTCCGCTATAGTGTCGAAGAGCAGCGGAAGATAATCATCCTCGAATTTTGCAGCCTTTTTATCGCCTGTTACGCTGTCGCCGACGTCTCCGAGATAAGCATAAGCCGAGATAGCACCGATCTCCTTTGCAAATGCTACGATCTCACGCACAGGAGGACACTCCTCGTCGGCTTCGATATAGAATTTCGATACAAGCTCACCCTTGAGCAGGCCGAGAAGGTCATAATCATAGTGAGGATTGCCGATGTCGAGAAGAAAGCCCTCGAGCTTTGGTGAAACGCTGAGCTTTACGCTGTTTTTGAGGAAATCAACGAGCTTTTCGCCTCTGCCGTATGCCTTTATCATATTCAGTGAAAGTGCAAACAGAATATGTCTTTCTGTAATGCTTCCACCCTCGCTGCTCTTTGAAAGCGGTACTACGTCACCGTCAAAATCAAGCGAAATGCCGTAGGGCTTAAACATATCGTTGAGCACCGATGTCATTTTTCTGTTGCGCTCGTTGCGCTTTGCACGGTAGGGTGCAAGATAAGCATCGAGCTTGTCGATCTGTGTATGCGGTACGCCCTGAAGAGTCATGTAGGCGATGGAATTCTGATCCGGGTTGTTGAGCTTCTTGCCCTCAAGCGCAGTGCCCTTCATCGATGCACGAACCTCAGCACCGATCGTCACAGGCAGCTGTGCGATCTCGCCTGCCTTGATAAATTCACGAGCACCGGAGATGGAGTCGTGATCTACGATACCTGCCGTGGCAAGCCCTGCCTGCTTCGACATCCATACGGCAGCTGCCGGATAGTACGGCGAGAAGGAATATTTTGTGTGTATGTGGTTGTTTACGTCTTCAAATTGTCCGTTTGTGTCTGTTTCGTTGCGTTTGACTGTTTTTGTGAGCTCCTTCAGAGCCTTGAGCCTCATTTCGAGGTCATCGCAGTTGAGCTGCGCTAAAAGCTGTTTTTCTGGCAAATTCATATAATTTTATCCTCCGGGGATTTGTTGATTAATATAAATGGTCGCATTGACATATTTTCAAGCTTATTATACTATAGATTTTTGTTTATGTCTATAGAAATCAAAAAAATTTTTTGATTGTGTCCGAATGTGTTGATTTTTTTCTAACACTGTGCTATAATAACTATGTAAGGGATGCAAGACGTTCCTGCAAATTATGAAAGAATGAGAGGCTTACTGAATATGTTAACAAAAGCAGTCAGACTTTACGGTAAAAACGATTTAAGACTTGAAGAGTTCGAGCTTCCCGCAATTCGCGATGATGAAATACTTGCGCATATCATTACAGACAGCATCTGTATGTCTTCCTACAAGGCAGCTATACAGGGCGCAGATCATAAGAGAGTACCGAATAATGTTGCAGAGAACCCGGTAATCATCGGTCATGAGTTCTGTGGTGAAATCGTAGAGGTAGGAGCAAAGTGGGCTGACAAGTTCAAGGCAGGTCAGAAGTTTTCCATCCAGCCGAACATAGCTCATCCGTCAAACCCCTATGCTTCCCCGGGATATTCCTATAAGTACATCGGCGGCAGCGCAACATACGTTATCATTCCTAACGAGTTTATGGAAATGGGTTGTCTGCTCAACTATGACGGAGATGCTTATTATCACGGTTCACTCGCAGAGCCGATGAGTTGCATCGTCGGAACATATCACGCTCAGTATCATACAACGATCGGTAAATATATCCATGACATGGGTATTAAAGAGGGCGGCAGACTTTGCCTTATGGCATCCGTAGGACCTATGGGTCTCGGCGCTATCGACTACGCTATCCACTGCGACCGCAAGCCGTCACTGCTTGTTGTTACAGATATCGACCAGGCAAGACTTGACAGAGCTATGGGCATCTACACAGTAGAAGAGGCTGCAAAGAACGGCGTTAAGCTTATATATGTCAACACAGCTGCTGTAGAGGATGCAACTGCATATCTTAAGGAAGTTTCCGACGGCGGATTTGACGATATTATGGTATTTGCTCCTGTAAAGTCTGTTGTAGAGCTTGCAGACTCTGTGCTTGCGCATGACGGCTGCCTCAACTTCTTCGCAGGTCCTTCCAACACTGCATTCTCCGCAATGTTCAACTTCTATAATGTACATTACAATGCAACACATATCGTTGGTACATCCGGCGGTAACACAGACGACCTTGTAGAATCACTCAATATGATGGCTAACGGCACGATCGACCCGTCCAGCATGGTAACACATATCGGCGGCCTTAATGCTGTTGTTGATACGACACTCAATCTGCCGCATATCCCGGGCGGAAAGAAGCTTATCTATACAAATATTGACCTTGATCTTATCGCTCTTGCCGATTTCGAGGAAAAGGGTAAGGAAGATGCAAGATTTGCAGAGCTTGCAAAGATCGTAGCAGAGAACAAGGGACTCTGGTGTGCAAAGGCTGAAAAGTACCTGCTTGCTAATTTCTAAGAGTCGAATATAAAATTAAAATAACATAATCATATATCAGGAGGTAATTAATTATGGCAACACCTGTAATTATGCCGCGTCAGGGACAGTCCGTTGAGAGCTGTATACTTGCTAAGTGGCACAAGAAGCCCGGCGATAAGGTAGCTGTAGGCGAGATATTATTTTCATATGAAACAGATAAGGCAGGATTCGAAGAGGAAGCTAAGGTAGCGGGAACACTCCTGGGCGTATTCTTTGAAGAGGGCGACGATGTTCCTTGTCTTGTAAACGTCTGCGTTATCGGTAACGAGGGCGAGAGTTATAAGGAATTTGCACCGACAGACGATGCAGGCGCAGCAGAAGCAGCACCGGCAGAAGCAGCCGCAGCAGCTCCGGCAGAGGAAGCAGCAGCTCCGGCAGCAGTTGCAGCAGCAGAGCCCAACAACGCAGCTATTTCTCCGAGAGCAAAGAACACAGCTGATAAGCTCGGCGTTGACTATCGCTTTGCTACACCGACAGGCCCCGACGGACGTATAATCGAACGTGACATCTTCGCTATGAGAGATGCAGGCGTTGGTCTTATCACACCGGCAGCTAAGGCAGCAGGTCTTGAGGGCACAGCAGGCACAGGCATCGGCGGCAGAATGACAACAGCAGGCGCTGCGGCCGCAGCAGAAGCACCGGCAGCAGCCGCAGCAGCTCCGGCAGTACCGGCAGCAGAGTTCGTTGATGAAAAGATCCCGAACATCCGCAAGGTCATCGCAAAGGCTATGCATACATCACTGTCCACAATGGCACAGCTCACATACAACACATCCTTCGACGCTACAGGCGTTATGGCATTCCGTAAGCGCATAAAGGAATCCATGGAGCGTCTCGGACTTGCAAATATCACACTTAACGATATTATCCTTTACGCAGTATCCCGTACACTCATGATGCCGGAGCATCGCGACTTTAACGCTAACTTCCTCAACGGCGATACAATGAGATACTTCACAAACGTAAACCTCGGCGTTGCAGTTGATACACCGAGAGGACTTATGGTTCCGACGATCTTCAATGCTAACCTCAAGAGCCTCAACCAGATCTCCGCAGAGGTCAAGGAGCTTGCTAAGATGTGTAAGTCCGGCGCTATCAACCCGGATCTCCTCAAGGGCGGTTCATTTACAGTATCTAACCTCGGCAACCTCGGTATCGAGAGCTTTACACCTGTTATCAATCCGCCGCAGACAGCTATCCTCGGCGTTGACATGGTAGCTCCGAAGGTACGCCAGGGCAAGAATGGCGAGCTTGAGATATACCAGTCCATGGGTCTTTCCCTTACATGCGATCACCGTGTGATCGACGGTTCACCGTCCGCAAGATTCCTGCAGGATCTCTGCAAGAACCTCGAAAACTTCGAAGTATTGCTCACAAAGTAAGAAAAAGAAATATAGTGGGGCGGATTTTGCAAAAAATTCGCCCATTTGAAGGAGATAATATAACATGTATGATCTTATCGTAATCGGCGGCGGCCCCGCCGGATATTTGGCAGCTGAGCGTGCAGGACATGCAGGACTCAACACACTGCTTATAGAAAAACGTTCACTGGGTGGCGTATGCCTTAATGAAGGCTGTATCCCGTCAAAGGCTCTTCTTTGCTCCGCTAAGATGTATGACCATGCTCTTCATTCCGAAAAGTACGGTGTAACGGTAGAGGGTGCAAAGCTTGACCACGCTAAGGTAGTTGAGCGCAAGAAAAAGGTAGTAAAGCAGCTCGTAGCAGGCGTAGGCATGAAGATGAAGGCTAACAAGGTCACAGTA
This sequence comes from uncultured Oscillospiraceae bacterium, assembly GCA_964461815.1. GTDB lineage: Bacteria > Bacillota > Clostridia > Oscillospirales > QAMX01 > JAAZBA01. The sequence goes on along the minus strand of CAYWVF010000005.1, from coordinate 39,860 downwards.
GTTGACGGCGAAGCTTCTATCACAGGCAGAGTAAACGGCGGCTTCGGAGTTAAGGTAGCAGATACAGTATACGAGGGCGCAAAGCTTCTCATCGCTACAGGCTCTGTACCGGTAGTTCCTCCGCTGCCGGGCGCAAAGGAAGGCCTCGAGGCAGGTTATGTTATGACGAACCGTGAGATACTCGACATGACAGAGGTTCCGGAAGCACTGGCAATTATCGGCGGCGGCGTTATCGGCCTTGAAATGGCATCATATTTCAGCACAGCAGGCTCTAAGGTAACAGTTGTTGAAATGATGGACAAGATCGCAGGTCCTACAGATAATGAAATATCCACACTTCTTTTTAAGGAGCTCCAGAAGAAGGGTATCGAGTTCAAGCTCGGTGCTAAGGTAGTAGGCATTGAAAAGGGCGCAGTTGTATACGAAAAGGACGGCAAGACAGAAAAGGTCGCAGCAGATAAGATCCTTATGTCCATCGGACGTCGTGCAAATACACAGGGCCTTAATGCCGAGTGCCTCGGAATCGAAATGAACCGCGGCGCTATAATCACAGATGAGCGCGGCCAGACAAACGTTCTGGGCGTATATGCAGCAGGTGACGTAAACGGAAAGTCAATGCTCGCTCATACAGCTTACCGTGAGGCTGAGGTCGCTATCAATAATATCCTCGGTAAGAAGGATGTTATGCGCTACAATGCTATCCCGTCTGTTATCTACACAAGCCCCGAGGTTGCAGGTGTAGGCGAAACAGAGGAAAGCGCAAAGGCTAAGGGCATCGATTATGTATGCAAGAAGCTTTCCATGCGTTATGCAGGTCGTTTTGTTGCCGAGAACGAAGGCGGCGACGGTATCTGCAAGATACTTGTTGACAAGAAGTTCAATAAGGTCATCGGCGTTCATATGATAGGCAATTATTCCTCCGAGATCATCTACGGCGCAGGCATGATGATCGAGACAGAGCTCAGAGTTGAGGATATCAAGGAGCTGGTATTCCCGCATCCGACAGTATCTGAAATTCTTCGTGAAGTAATTTTCGAATTTTAATTGCTATTTCAGAAAAAATAGTTTATAATATAATCAAGCCCGCGTGAAAATCACGCTTTTGCGGATCGAAGCGTATCTGTTTCACGCTCCAAAATATTTTTTAAAAATTTTAGGAGGTAAATTATGAGGAACAAAATTAGGCTTGAAACATTAACAGACATCAAGGATTTCGTAGACATCGCTACATCCGTTGAAGGAAAAGTAACACTTGAGAGCTCAGACGGCTTCAAGGTAAATGCAAAGTCTTTCCTTGCTGCTATGTGTACAGTAGAATGGACAGATCTCTGGTGCGTATCCGATGAGGATATTTATCAGCAGATCAAGAAATATGTTCTGTAAAAGATATTTTAAATTTTAAGGAGTGCTTTTAAATGCCAAAGTCACAATATGTTGATCCTTCTGCAATGCGTGCTCCGGGTTATATAAAGTTCAATGACATCCCGGTAAACCAGTACAATAAGACGATCGAAGAAGAGAAGGCAAATTATACAAATGAAGAGCTCATGCAGATCTACCGTGATATGGTAATGATCCGTGAGTATGAGACAATGATAAACCTCATCAAGACAACAGGCGAATACCGCGGCGTTGCTTACAACCATCCGGGACCTGCTCATCTTTCAATGGGTCAGGAAGCTTCCGCTGTAGGTCAGGCTTATGCACTTGATGTTGATGACTTTACATTCGGTTCTCACAGAAGCCACGGCGAGGTTCTTGCTCGCGGTCTTGCTGCTATCCATCAGCTCCCCGAAGAAAAGCTCGTTGAGATAATGAAGTCCTATGATGGCGGAAAGATCTATTCCGTTATCGAAAAGGAATTTAAGGATGTAACAGACGTTCGTACATTTGCAGTATACTTCTTTGTATACGGTGCTATGGCAGAAATGTTTGCTCGCCGCAACGGTTTCCAGAAGGGTCTCGGCGGCTCCATGCATGCATTCTTCCCGCCGTTCGGTATCATGCCTAACAATGCTATCGTTGGCGGTTCCGGCGATATCGCTGTAGGTGCTGCTCTTTACAAGAAGGTCAACAAGAAGAATGGTATCGTTGTAGCTAACATCGGTGACGGTTCACTGGGCTGCGGTCCTGTTTGGGAGGCTCTTTGCCTTGCATCAATGGATCAGTACAATCAGCTTTGGGACGGCGAGTTCAAGGGCGGTCTTCCGTTCCTGCTCAACGTATTCAATAACCAGTATGGTATGGGCGGCCAGACAAGAGGCGAAACAATGGGTTACGACTTCCTTGCTCGTCTTGGTGCAGGCGTAAATCCGGAGCAGATGCACGCAGAGCGTGTTGACGGCTACAATCCTCTTGCAGTTATCGAAGCTACAAAGCGTAAGAAGGCATTGCTCCTCGAAAAGAAGGGCCCGGTTCTTCTTGACGTCGTAACATACCGCTTTGCAGGACATTCCCCGTCTGACTCCTCCTCATACCGTGAGAAGGCAGAGATCGAAGCATGGCAGGAAGTTGATCCGCTTATCACATACCGTGCTAACCTCGTTCTCGCAGGTGTTGCTAAGGACAGCGAGTTTGACGCTATCATCGACGAAACACATGAATTCCTTACAGAAGTTCTCAAGAGAGCTATCGATGAGAAGATCTCCCCGAGAATGGATCTCGTTAATAACCCCAATGAGATCGGTGATCTCATGTTCTCCAATAAGAAGGTTGCTAAGATGGACGACCGTGAGCCTGACGTTCTTCTCCCGAAGGGACAGGATCCGCGTTCACTCCAGATCGCTAAGAAGGAACGCTACGGCTTCAAGGACGGCAAGGCTGTTTCCAAGGCTAAGGCTTTCAACTTCCGTGATGGCGTATTCGAAGCAATTCTCGATAAATTCTATGAAGACCCGACACTCATCACATACGGTGAAGACGTACGTGACTGGGGCGGCGCATTCGCTGTATACCGTGGACTTACAGAAGCTCTGCCGTATCATCGTCTGTTCAACTCCCCGATCTCCGAAGGCGCTATCGTAGGTAGTGCAGTAGGTTACGGTATGTGCGGCGGTCGTGTTATCGCTGAGATCATGTACTGCGACTTCCTCGGCCGTGCAGGTGACGAGCTGTTCAACCAGCTTGCTAAGTGGCAGGCAATGAGCGCAGGCACATTGAAGATGCCGGTTATCATCCGTGTATCCGTAGGCTCTAAGTACGGCGCACAGCATTCTCAGGACTGGACATCTCTCTGTGCACATATCCCGGGACTTAAGGTTTGCTTCCCTGTAACACCTTACGATGCTAAGGGTATGATGGCAGCAGCTCTTGAGGGCACAGACCCTGTTATCTTCTTCGAGAGCCAGCGTCTGTATGATATCAGCGAGCAGTTCCATACAGAAGGCGTTCCGACAGAGCATTATGAGATCGCTCTTGGCGAGCCTGATGTTAAGAGAGCAGGTAAGGACGTTACGATCCTTACGATCGGCTCCACACTGTATCGTGCTATCAAGGCAGCTGATACACTCAAGGAAAAATACGGTATCGAAGCAGAAGTTATCGATGCTCGTTCCATCGTTCCGTTCAACTATGATAAGGTTATCGAGTCCGTTAAGAAGACAGGCAAGATCGTTCTTGCTTCCGATGCTTGTGAGCGTGGCTCTTACCTCAAGGATATGGCTCAGACAATTTCCGAGCTGGCATTTGATTACCTCGATGCACCGCCTGTAGTAGTAGGCGCACGCAACTGGATCACACCGGCACACGAGATCGAAGATTTCTTCTTCCCGCAGCCTGAATGGATCATTGACGCTATCGATCAGCGCATCATGCCGATCAAGGGTCACACATCCACAACAAACTTTACAACAAACGATCAGCTCCGCCGCGACCGCGAGGGTGTCTAATCAAGTGATAAAGCTCCCGAATCGTATGATTCGGGAGCTTTTTTGCATTAAAATAAGGATAAAACGATAATTTCAAACGTAGAACGTTTGATGAGGACGATAAAACGGACTTTTGAGAGTAAAAATGTTGATGTTGACGATAAAACGATAATATCAAACGTAAAAACGTTTGATATGGACAATAAAACGGAAATTTTGGAGTGAAAAGATAGTTTGTGTGAAAAAACAGAAGCTTTGAAAAATCATACGGCTGAAAAGTAAAAAATACGAGTGTGAAAGGCAGCTCGTGCGGTTGAAAAAATTCTTAGGGCGAAGCAGATAGTTTAGATGAAAAAACGAAAGCTTTGAAACAGATCGGATGGAAATACGAAAACCTTAAAAGTGAATTTTGGACTGGAAATATCGGATCAAGCTTGATATCCGAAACGTATACAAATTTTCGAAGCATAACAGTAAAGCTCAAAAAGACTAAAGGGCTTGCTGTCTGCATAACACAGACAGCAAGCCCTCTTGGCTACGTAATAATTTGCGCTATACTCGTCTGACTTTTTGCGGTCACTTCGGAAGTCGGACAGCGATCGGGATATACTGATTTTACCTCAGACCTTTACATAGTCTGCATAAAAAGCAGCTCAAAGTCAGATACATAGTTTGAATAAAATACAGCTCAAAGTCAGATCGTGATCTCGACCTTAGACTGATCGTATGTTTCGAGGAATTTGCCGATGGATTCCATAGCCTTTGTAAGCTGTGCAGGCTCAGGAAGCATAACGAGTCTGAAGTGGTCAGGCTCTTTCCAGTCGAAGCCGCTGCCCGGGATGAAAAGAACATGCGTAGCATGGAGAACATCCATAGCAAACTGCTTGTCGCTTACGATATTGAATTTCTTAACGTCAATCTTCGGGAAGAGGTAGAATGCTGCACGGTTCTTAACATATGTTATGCCGGGGATCTTGTCAAGAGCCTCTGTTGTAGCCTTGCGTTGTTCGTAAATACGTCCGCCAGGTACCATCATAGCCTGTGTACTTGCATCGTCGGCAAGAGCAGCAGGGATAACGAGCTGTGTTAAAGCGTTACCACAAAGACGCATAGCAGCCATCTTCTGAATAGCGGCGATCATGGGCTTTGTGAACCATTCCGGACCGGATACGCACATCCAACCGCAACGGAATCCGCAGATGATATGTGACTTGGAAAGTCCGTTGAATGTGATAACAGGCATATCGGGAGCAAGAGCAGCTGTGGAATCATGCTTTAAGCCGTCCATAACAAGTCTGTCGTAGATCTCGTCGGAGAGGAGCACGAGCTTATTGTCACGTGCGATCTTGATAAGACCCTCGATGACTTCCTTGGGATAAACAGCGCCTGTCGGATTGTTCGGATTTATGAGAAGGAGAGCCTTTGTTTTAGATGTGATCTTCTTGCGGATATCGTCGAGATCGGGGTACCAGTCAGACTGCTCGTCACATGTGTAGAGAACAGGTGTAGCCTCGGCAATGTATGTGAGATTTGTCCAGAGGGAGTAGCTTGGAGAAGGAACAAGAATCTCATCGCCGGGGTTAAGGAGCGTGGTTGTTACCATGGAAGCGATCTCACTTACGCCGTTTCCGATGAATATATTGTCGGGAGTGATATTCTGAATGCCCTTACCCTTATGGTACTCGCAAATAGCCTGACGTGCAGCCGGCATACCCTTAAGGTCACAGTAGCCTACAGCCTTGTCTGCGTTCTCAAGCAGTGCTTTTCTTACGCTGTCAGGCATACCAAAGCCGAATGTTGCCGGGTTGCCTGTGTTAAGCTTCATTACAGGAATACCTTCGGCAGCCATTCTGTTTGCTTCAACAAATATCGGGCCGCGAATGTCGGAATGAACGAGCTCCATTCTTTCAGCAGTTTTGAAATCAAACATGTTATTAATTTCTCCTTTGCATTAATTATTTATTGCTACAATAAGTATACCACTTTATCGATGATTTTGCATCACTTTTTTATAAAAAAATAAAACTTTATAGAAACACTTAAAAAAATCACATATATTAAGTATAAAAATGATTGAATATGTACAATAGAGAAAAGCTGTTGAAAGGAATACCAAAAACAGTATGGCAGAGCTGCTGCCGGCGTATCTCCGCATCACAGATAAGATGGAGCATCGATATGCTTTGATGAATAAATATGCACCGCCAAAGTGTAATGCCTTCGGCGGTGCAACGTTATGATCCGATACTTAAGCAGTGATAAGCTTAAAGACCGATCTCTTCGATATGGTAAATATAATCTAAGCTGCCCAGAGCCTCGATGATCTCGGTATGTGTTTTGTACTTTTTCAGCTCCGGACTGCTGATGGATAATGAGATAGTATAAACACTGAGCCCTGAATTTGCATATGCCGGGTTAGCCTCAATGTCGTCTATCTTCAATCCGAGACGTCGAATAGTGGTGACGAAGTTGTGCAGATAGCTGCTGTTTTTCAGCTCAAGATGTATCTCAAAGTGATTTGAACGGTTTTTAAGATATCGCTCAAGAGAGGGGAGTATCGAGAGACAGCTGAGAAGTACAAGGAAGGAGATCATGGTAACGGTGTAGTAGCCTGCACCTACCGAAAGACCGATAATAGCACATGTCCAAAGACCTGCGGCTGTAGTCAAGCCCTTGATCTGACTTCTGGAGCTGACAAGCAGTGAATGTACGCTGATGATAGCAACACCGATAATGCCTGAGCAGGACAGAGCATATGTATCTGTACCGGCAAAGTATTCGTCGAGTATCATAGTAACGGTCATTGCAAGGGATACGAGAATAAATGTACGAAGTCCGGCTGAATGACGCTTACTGGAACGCTCACAGCCGATAACGGCTGCAAGGATCACGGACAGCACGATCCTGAACAGAATACTGAAGCTGTTTATGGTTTGTGACCATTCGCCGAGCAGATTTGCAATAGGATCCATCATTTTCTTTTACCTCCCGAAGCAAGATAGGCGTGGTGCGGTAAAAACTCGTCGAGCTCCTCTGCCGCTTCTGTAAATGCACGCTCCTCCTCGCTGATTTTTTCTTCCTTAAGCTCCTTCTGGATGATCTGTATACGCTCGATAAGCTCTTCAACTGTGTTTTTACGCTCAGTCTCCGTCTTAGGTTCTTCAAGCGGTACGATATCCTCAAGCTTTGTTGAATATGAATTGGATAAGTAAAGTGACAGCTTTGCACAGGCAGGGCCTATAAGCTCGTATAGAACGCTCGAAGCGAGGATGATTGTTTCAAGTGCATTGCCTGTCTCACCGCCTAAGGTTCGTGCACCGAGTGCTGCAAGACCTATCGCAACACCTGCCTGAGGTATGAGCGCAAGTCCCAGATAGTTTCGAGTTTTAGCCGGCTTTTTTACAGCCAGACATCCGAAAAATGCACCTACATATTTACCTGCGATACGAACGATAAAGTACAGTACGCCTATGAGAAGCAGTGATACGCCGCCGATAGCACCTGACTGATTGACGAGTGCTTTCAGATCAAAGGATAAGCCGGAGCGAACGAAGAATAAAAGCAAAATAGGCGGACTGAAGTAATTGAGCTGCTTGAAAAGCTTGTCGTCGTCGGTGACGTTGATGTAGACTGTACCCATGGACATACAGCCGAGCAGAGGGGAGACGTCCATAGCGGCACAAACACCGCAGAATGCAAACAGAAGTGCAACGGAAATGATAAGACGATTGTCGGTAGATCTTTTTCTATGTATGAGCAGCTTCATGAGCAGTCCGAACAGACCGCCCAGAACGAGCACTCCGAGGTTTTTAATGATCGGGATAGAGATGTTTGCAAAGCTGAACGCTTCACCTGTGATAGAGGTGACTGCAACGGAGATCGCAATGCTGTATGCAAGCAGTGCAACGATATCATCATATGCAACTACCTGTAAAAGAGTGTCAACAAAATCACCCTTAGAGCCTGTTTGACGTATCGTCATCATTGTAGATGCCGGGGCGGTAGCAGATGCAAGCGCCGCAAGCACGATAGAGAAAGCGAGGTTTAAATGCAATATCCAATATGTCAGCACAAATACGAATAATGAAGCGGCAAGAGCCTCCGCCAGCGTGATCACAATGACCTTGCCAATGCTGTTTTTAAGCTTTGAAAGCTTGAAAAATTCGCCTGTACTGAATGCAATAAATGCAAGTGCGATATCAGCAAGAAACGCTGTTCCGTCAATAATGGTCTGCGGAATGAGATCAAGACAGAACGGACCGATCAGGATACCGGTAACGATATATGCCGTAACATTCGGAAGCTTTAGCTTCTTTGTGACGCGGGTCATAAGGAAACCGCATAGCAGCATAAGCGCAATTGAAATAATTATGATCGCAACGTTGGATTGCGCGCCCAACTTTTCGTAAAGCGGGTTTAACATTTCAAATACCTCCCAAGGTCATTATATTTTTATATACGTAAAATATGCAAAAAGAAGTAAAAAGCGCAGGCTATAGTAACCACTGTCAAGTGAGCTACGAGAGATAGCCTGTGCGCATTTATGATGATCGCAGCAAAAAAAACGATATTCATAAAAACATAAAATTTACAAGCGCTGTCGGAAGATTTTCCTTGTAATTCAATGTAATATATGATATACTAAAGTCACTATAATGTCAACTTATTATTTTTTTGGCATTTATAAATTTGATTTATGGATGGAGATATATGTTGATGCTTGACGTAAAGCTTGAAACGCTGCTTGTGGTTGCGGAATGCAAAAATTTCACAAAGGCTGCCGAGATACTCTCACTTACGCAGCCGGCAGTGAGCAATCACATCAATCAGCTGGAAAAAGAATGCAATGCAAAGCTGTTTTTGCGTGGCAAAGGTGATTTTAAGCTTACTCCTGAGGGTGAAATTGCTGTAACGTACGCAAGAAGACTGAAAGCACTACACGAAAAGATGCTTTCAAAGATAGCAGACGAGCAAAAGCATGTTTCACGATTTCGTGTCGGCATTACTCACACCTCCGAGAACAATACGATCTCGGAGATACTGGCGAGATATGTCAACCAATATTCTCACATAAGTATAACGATAATTACTGACACGATAAATAATCTTTATAATATGCTTGAAAATTACGAGCTGGATATAGCTATCGTGGAGGGAAAACGGTTGTCCTCGAAGCTGAATTATTTCATGGTAGACACCGATTATCTTGTATGTGTGTTGAATAATGACAATCCGCTGGCGAAGCATTCTATGGTCACGGTGAATGAGCTGAAAAAGGAACACATGATCCTGCGCCTACCGACGTCTGCGACAAGGCAGCTGTTTGAGGCAACTCTGATAAGCATGAATGAATCGATAGAGAACTTCAACGTTTCACTTGAGGTCGATAACGTTGCGACGATAAAGGAGCTTATAAGAAAGGACTTTGGGATATCTATCCTTCCGAGAAGCGTTTGTATAAGCGATGTGAAAAAGGGCAAGCTTACGATATTGCCGATCGAAAATCTCACGATGATGCGTGAGATGAATATAGCATACAATAAGGATTTTTCACACCTGGAGGTACTAAAGGAGATAGTAGACCTGTACCAGAGCAGCGTCAATAAGATATAAGTCGGTCGAGGTGCTTACTTATGTGCATTGTCGTATGCTTTTTGGATATCCTCGGGCAATCGGTCGGGTAGGAGCTTTCTGGCGTTCTCATCCGTTCCGTCCGAAACGCACTGCTCGTAGAACCAGCATTTGAATCTCAGCATGTCAAGCACCTTATTCAGATGAGTTATCTCCGCTTCAACGGCTTTCTTCTGCTTTACGAAAAGCTCTCTTCGCTGCTCATATGTAGCGGCTCCCTGTCCGCACCAGTCAATGAACTGCTTTATATCCTTAAGGTCGAGTCCGGATCGTTTCAAGCACTCAATGATACGCAGCGTTTCTACCTCTCTGTCACCAAATCTGCGTATACCCGAGGTGCGCTCCATACCGGGGAAAAGTCCCTGCCTGTCGTAATAGCGTAGAGTTGAGATCGGAAGACCAAACATCTCGGATATCTGTCCTATCGTATACATGTGTGTAACCGTACCCTGCTATGCAAGGTATATATCCTTTCATTGTAATTTACTGTAGCTTTCATGCGTGTGCTTTGTAGGGAAAATGCAGAGTACTATACTAACAGAATATTTACATTTATTTTCCCAATACCTATTGACCTGAAGTTAGGTTCAGGTGCTATGATTATTATAGCAGGCTCACATGGATAGCGCAAGTGGCGACATGAAAAAAGGGAGGATAAGGCTATGAATTATATTACACTTTCAAACGGTGTGAAGATGCCTCAGCTCGGCTATGGCGTCTATCAAGTTACGAAGGACGAGTGCGAACGCTGTGTAAGCGATGCATTAAAGGTCGGCTATCGACTCATAGATACCGCTCAGAGCTATTTCAATGAGGAAGAGGTAGGATGTGCGATAGCAAAAAGCGGTATTCCGAGAGACGAGATATTCCTGACGACTAAGGTCTGGATAGAGCATTATGGTTATGAAGCGGCACGTGCGTCTGTACTGGAGTCGATGCGAAAGCTACAGGTGGACTACCTTGATCTGTGTCTGCTGCATCAGCCGTTCGGAGATGCATACGGTGCATACAGAGCGTTGGAGGAGCTGTATGATGAGGGCAAGCTTCGTGCAATAGGTATTTCAAACTTCTATGTTGATCGTATGATCGACTTTGCATCCTTCAATCGTATCAAGCCTATGGTAAATCAGGTGGAGATACATCCGCATAATCAGCAGCTCAAGGCAATGACATGGTATGATAAGTACGGTATACAGCCCGAGGCATGGGCACCCTTCGGTGAGGGCAGGGGAGATATGTTCAACATCCCGGAGCTGAAGACTATCGCAGAAAAGTACGGTAAAACAACGGCGCAGGTGATACTGCGCTGGCATTTACAGCGCGGCATTGTTGTGATACCAAAGTCTACGCATATAGAACGCATGAGAGAAAACATTGACGTGTTTGATTTTACATTGAGCGATGAGGATATGTCAGCGATCGCAGCACTCGACAAAAAGCAGAGCAGCTTCTTCTCTCACACTGACCCGAATATGGTAGAATGGTTCATAAAAATGGTAGAGGAACGTAAAAAGCAGCACGACTGCACTAAAGATAAAAAGAATTGGTAAAGGAGAAATAAGTATGAGAAAGAATTTTGGAGCAAAGCCGTTAGTATATCCGCAGCCTGTATTTATTATCGGCACTTATGACAAGGACGGCACACCCGATGCAATGAACGCTGCATGGGGCGGCATAAGCGAGAGCAATGAGATATCCATGTGTCTGAGCGCAGAGCACAAGACAGTAAAGAACATGCTTGCAAGAAAGGCATTTACAGTCAGCATGGCGACAGTGGATACAGTCGTTGCGTGCGATTTTGTAGGGATAGTTTCGGGAAACGATGTGCCGAATAAGCTGGAGAAGGCAGGCTTCCATACTGTAAAGAGTGAATTCGTAGACGCTCCGATAATCGAGGAGCTGCCGATGACAGTTGAATGCAAGCTCATAAGCTACGATCCGGAAAAATGCCGTGTGCTGGGCGAGATAATCAACGTCTGTGCAGACGAGAGCATTCTGACAGACGGAAAAATCGATCCTGCAAAGCTTCGCCCGATCACCTACGATGGAATGAATCACGCATATTATGCGCTGGGTGAAAAGGTCGGAAATGCCTTTAGCGACGGTGCTGCATTGAAGTAATAAATCAAAATAAGCCTCAGTCGATAATGTATCGGCTGAGGCTTATTATCTAGAGCTTGAGTAAAAACGAGATGCTTATGCTACATCGGGATCGCATCGGTCAAAAATGACTCCACCTCATGGTCAAACTCGCATGGACGCTTGTATACGATAAAATGATCTCCGGGAATAACAGATAATTTTGCATTCGGTATGCTCTCGGCGATCTTTTTTGTATGCGACTTCTTTATCATATCCTTTGTTCCGCAAATGACGAGGGTAGGTGCTTTGATCTGCGAAAGCTCACAAGGTGAAATGTCAGGCTCATTGACCATCAAGCTCAGCATTTCGGTATTCCTCTTGGCATCGGGTGAGCGTGAGGCGAACAGACCTGCTATCCTGTAGCCAAGCTCTATCGGCAGCTGCACAGTCCGCTTCACACCGCCGGGGTTCAGGTTTCCGCCGTTCAGTATCAACGCTCTCACCATATCGGGATGCTTCAAAGCAAATTTCATAGCAATATTCGCACCGTCAGAAAAGCCGAGAATAATAGCGGATGGGAGTGAATGCTCCATCATGAAGTCGTACAGATCACATGCGAACTGCTCTATGGTGAACGGTGCGGTACCTCGAGGTGACTTACCGTGACCTCTCGTATCGAGTGCGATCACACGGTATTTGCTGCTGAAATATTCGAGCTGATTTTCAAAGCAGGAGCTGCTTTCGCCGTTACCGTGCAGAAGAATAAGAGGCTCACCGCTGCCCTTTTCAAGATAATGTAAAGCTATATCCATTTTCGTACCTCATTCAGCATTGTTGAATCTGTCAACTCCCCACCAATCGGGGATAAGCTCCTTTAATCTGACTGTTTTTTTAGTATCAAGGTCAAGAAGTATCTCAATGTCTCCGCTGTCCTTGTCCAGCTGCATCATATATTCACGGCAAGCACCGCACGGAGGGCCGACTCTGCCATCGGGCATCACCGCAACGACCTTATCGATCTTGCTTTCACCGTTTGTTATCATATTTGCTATCGCATTTCGCTCAGCACACATTCCGAGCGATGATGAGGTGTCGATGCACACTCCGACGTAGATGTTCCCTTGCTTTGTAAGTATGGCGGCTGCAACTCCACCTGCATCTATAAAGGGAGAGATCGTCCTGCCGTTTTGTACCTTGAGTGCAGCAGCGTATAATTTGTTCCACATAGTGTTACCTCCGAATGCTTTTACAGAAAGCTACCTGACAGTGCCGATATATGCTACAGACCTGTTTGGGATCGAGATATATCCGTTGGTTTCATACCTGTCAAACAGCTCGTTTAACGAAAAAATGTATTTTTCATAGTCTTTATCGCCTTTTTGCAGAGAATATGAGCTTGATAGGCTCCTTTTTATAAAATTATCCCTGTCGAATATCAGCGGATGGTCAAAGGCTGCATACTCACAGCCCTTATCGAAGAAAAGCTTTATTCTCTCATCGTCCTGTACCAGACCGTTGCTGAAGCCCTTAAAGCTCGGGCAGAAGAGTGAAAATACGCTGTGCCATTCCGCATTTCGCTCATCCTCGCAGTCTCTAACGTTCCATACCAGCACCGCCTTGCCGTGAGACTTTGTGATACGTATACACTCACGCTTGAATTTCACTGTATCAAACCAGTGAAATGACTGTGCCGCCGTAACGCAGTCAACAAAGTCATTTTCAAGTGTTGTATGCTCCGCATCACCGACAACGGAGTGAAAGCTCTGATAGCTGCACAGTTCAGCCTCCGCAATAAGCCGCATATCATTGTTTGGCTCTACACAGTATACCTTGCTCTGCATGTCAAGGAGCAGCCTGGAAAGCTTTCCCGTACCCGAACCGATATCGGCGATAACAGATTCCTTTGAGAGTACCGAAGCATTGTACAGGTAGTTTATAAGCTCAATAGAGTAGCTCGGTCTGCTGACAGTGTAATTCTCAGCTCGACCGTCAAATTTATTTATCGTATTCATTAGTCACACCGTTAGCGCAGGACACGCTCATCGGTTACGATATGCTCGATCCCTGCGTGTTCTCTGCCGAAATAATCCTTCAAAAATGTAGGGTAGGCTTTGTACCTGTCAAGCTCGCAGATCGGTATCCACCGCATCTTCTCCTTGACTCCCTGAGTCATGCTGTTGCTGTGAAGCTCCTGTGTACCTCTAGGCTTCATCAGAAAATAGAGACTGATCTCGTGACAGTTAAGCTCATTGAGTGCGCCGATGCTCTCGTTGAAGAAGTTTTCGTGGATCACTGCCAGATGGTCTATCTCGTAATGCACACCTGTTTCCTCAAAGACCTCTCGCAAGACGGCTTCCTCCGCCGTTTCGCCATGCTGCACTCCACCGCCGATAGAGTACAGATAGTCGGCGGTTTCATTACCGGCAAACAATACATGCTCATTCTCAACTATTATCGCAGCTGCACGATATCGAAACCAACGGTCACCTCTCGTGAATCCGCAGTCAAACACAGCTCTCTACCTCCTTATCTGCTGTTTGAAATTTGTTATCGTATATTTATCATGCCACATGAATCGGCTCGTGTCAATAGGTGAGATCGAAAAAAATGCCGAGGAGTCAAGCTCCTCGGCAGTAATAATTATCTCTGAACACTCATCCAGCAGCCCTCTGCACCGATACCGTTTTCAGGTGGTGTGAGGATGCCCTTTTCGATAAGACCATCTACGACAGCGTCGAGGATGGGCATACCTGCGAGATCATTTGCGAATCTCCATTCGTTGAGAAGATATTCGGGAACAGCCTTTTTGATGAGAGCGGCAACCTTTGTCGCAACAAGCTCTGCTTCAGCATCAAAATATCCGTTCTGTAAGCCGTTGCTGATCCTGTAGAGATCATCCTGATCGGGAACAGTGCTTACAAGTATCTTCGTATAGAGCATATCTTCCTCACGATATAAATATCCGCACTCGATAGCCTTAGCTGCATGCTCCTTCTCCTGTTCGGACAGCGTTGTTATATCAAGACCGTAGATAACACGAAGTGCGAGCTGTATCTGAGGATCCTTAGATACGTTGAGTCCGCAGTGGAAGTGCTTCTTGATGCGTGAGAAGTATATATTGTCAAGATGAACGTTCGAGAAGCCACATACGTTTTTAGCTTCAACACCGTCCCAGCCGCCGCCAAAGTACTTCCCGTTGTCAACGTAGCCGTACACGCTGAACGGACGGCTTACCTCGGTAATATCGGAGAAATGCTTCTCCTTTAAGATCCTCTTGACGTTTTCCGAGAATGCCCATGATATATTTGATATCTGCTGCCACAGGATAAGGTTCATATCTACCTTCTTATTGAGATACGGAAAAGCAAGATATTCCGCTTTGTGCTCCTCGATATATGACGATATTATATCGCAGAGCTTCGGAAGCTGCTCGGAATAGAGTGCTGTTGCCTTTTCTATCGTGTCCTTGTCAAACAGGATGAAGCTTATGGCGTATCTGCCGTTGTCAAGCTTGCGGAGCATACCGTACTTACTGTTCAGACCGCTGCAGAGGATATCAAGCTCCTCCTCAACATAAACCGTAGGTGCATTCAGCTCATCTGCGATCTCGGATGCGCTCATCGGCTTTTTGCGGCAAAGCCACACGATCTGCTTTGAAAACATTCTGTTGCAGGTGTTTCTGGGGTCGCCCCAAGCGGGATCTCCGCTTCCCCAAATAACGTAATCGATCTTATCGAGTGCTAAAGGTCTTTTGTATGTCTCTGTCATTTCTTCTACCTCACTTTTAATTTTTTGCCTGGCTGAAAATAATCTCTGACGAACGGCGTTCTCACTTGTGCTTTGGAGCTTCGCTATTTCCGCAGTAGACAAACCGTCTATATAGTACATTATCATCACTTCACGGTATGCTTTGGTCAAAAATGCGATGCGCTTGTAAACGGTATCGAGCATTTCAATGCTGTTGTCCTCCTGCTCGTCGGCAGGAATAAATTGCAGCACCTCGTCGGCATCACCGTCATAGAATGTGTCTGCACGCTTTTTACGCTCGTCTGAAAAATCGGCATAAGCATTTCTGGCAACTCTCCAGATGAACGCATACGGATTTGCTATTTCTCCGTCTGTATTAGATGCCTTGACTAAGGCGTAGATTATGTCCGAGCACAGCTCACGAGCCTCATAGCTGTCGTTGGTGCGTGCATAACAAAATCCGAACAGCTTATCCAGCAGCTCATCGTCAAATTGTTTTAACAGTTCTTTCTTTTTCATAGTTGCACTCCAAGCTATTGATCAACGCTTTCACTTATATAGTCTGTGAAAATTTCGATTTGTTAGGTGAGGTCAGTAATATTATAGTATATTTTTTGAGAAATTTTTCGGAGATAAAGAAAAAACTTCGACGAACAGTATGTGATACCTCATCCGACTCGATTTTCTTTACAAATGAGCATTTCGGCAAAATATATGCTATAATATAATCGGTTTAAATACTTAAACGAAAGAGAGGGAGAGCAGTGGATATACATGAACAGGTCGCCATGCTTGCGGACAGCTTTTCAAAGTGTGAAAAGCTGCTGACGGCTATCGGAGACGAGACAAGGCAGCATCTTATTGTGGAGATGATGCGACTGGGCGTTTGCAGCGGAGTCAGAGTATGTGAGATAACAGAGAAGATCAATCTTTCACGTCCTGCGGTTTCTCATCATTTGCAGATCATGAAGGATGCGGGGATCGTCAAGGTTCGAAAGGAGGGAACGAAGAACTACTATTACTTCGATCCCGAGATGGAGTCCTTTGAACGACTGATCTCCACCTTGCAGCTTGCCAAGGACATTTCAAAAGCACTGCCCGACAGGAGCGGCAGTGAAAAATAAGCAGAGCTTATATTATACTGTGCGGAAATAACGATTGGAGGTTAATATATAATGGATATTCTCGAGATCATGAAGCAGAGACACAGCGTCAGACAGTACAGCGATAAGTCGATAGAGCAGGAGAAGCGTAAGGAGCTTGATACGCTGACTGCCCAGCTCAACAAAAAATCGGGACTTCATATTCAGATCATCTATGATGAGCCGAAGTGCTTTGATTCCTTTATGGCGCATTACGGAAAGTTTAGCGGAGTACATAGCTACATCGCACTTGTGGGTAAGAAGTCAGCCGATCTTGATGAGAAGCTCGGCTACTACGGAGAGCAGCTCGTACTAAAGGCACAGGAGCTCGGACTGAACACCTGCTGGGTAGCGTTGACACATGGAAAAAGCAAGGCTGATGTAGGAAAGGGAGAAAAGCAGGTGTGCCTGATCTCCTTAGGCTACGGCGTTACACAGGGAGAGAGCCACAAGAGCAAGCCAATGGAGGAGCTATGCAGCAAGAGTGAAAATATGCCGGAGTGGTTCAAGGTAGGTATGGAGGCAGCACTTCTCGCTCCTACCGCTATGAATCAGCAGAAGTTCCACTTTGAGCTGCTGCCGAACGGCGACGTAAAGGCAGATTGTGGCGGCGGCTTCTATACAAAGCTGGATCTGGGTATAGTAAAATACCATTTTGAAGCAGCAAGCGGACGAAAAGTAATAGGATAAAGCATAAAACAGTCTCAGTCGATTCATCGACTGAGACTGTTTCAGTGTAAAAATGTTATCGATACCGTTACTTCAAGCTTAAAGACTCGGATCATTTACAGGTCGCTTCAAGCTCGTGCTGTATTTCTTCAGCTCTCTTGATCTGATCGTTTAAATTCCATTTTCCTATGTTCACACCGTCCTTAAGGAACATAGAACCACACTGATGAAAGTAAAATTCTATATCTCTTTCCTTAGCCTCAAGGTATAACGCCTTTACCCATTCGTATTTGATCGGTCTGACGTCAGCCTTTGGAGCCATCTCACCTCCGACATTCACGCACTTGATAAGTCTTGTATCAAGGTACTTGCCGAGCGTTATAGGTGCAATGAGCGGAGAGCAGAACACCTCACGATGCTTTAACGGTGCTTCCAGGAAGTGCGGCAAACGTTTATCTGCCATCTCCTGGTTCTCGATGGAGATGCTTAAATGAAAGTGCTCCCAACCATCGCCCCAGTCAGACGGAAGACAGTATTTGATCCTTTCGGGCCGCTTCGTTGTTGTAACAAAAATGCAGTCTTTTCTGCGACGTATAAAATCCCAACAGCCGTCTCGCCATGCATCTGCTTCTTCGATGAAGAAATCGGAGGAGAAGCACAGCTTGACAAGAGAGTTGGGTGGGCAATCCTTATCCTTCAGCTCGTAGGTCGTCTTGCCCTTTGTGATCACGGTAGTATCTCTGCCGTAGCGCTTGTCCATCTTGTAAACAAAGCAATTCTTACAGCCGGGGCTTACCCGTTTGCATCCGTGCCAGGGATTCCACGGTATTGCATTTCCGATCTCTGCGTTTTGCATAGTGACACCTCTTATATTTTGCTTTAAATGCTATCAAAACATAGCATGACTGTTTAGGTTAGCCTCGGCAGTCATGCTATAATAAATAGTATATTTACAGATTTTCGTCTACAAACACACGCTTGACTGCTTCCAGATATCCATAGCCATAGAGCTCATCCGGCTGAAGATAGCTGCCCTCAGTCCATTCGTTCCAGCTGTTGATCGTGACCAGTGGAGCGGGCAGATCATGTGTGTCAACATAGTTCTTAGCCATTCGCAGAGCCTTTTCCACATTTTCAGGTGTGTTATTGTGGATGACGAAGGGCTTGAATTTCTTGAATCGAGTATTGTTGTCCCAACCAAGTGAGACGTGAGGGAAGAATACGGTGTCCGGAAGCTTATCCATACGGGCAAATTCAGCCTCGATCAAAGCCAGATCCTTTTCGTAATCCTCTTCGCCCTCCAGCATGGACTGCCACTGATAATGAGTCAGACTGTCCACTCCAAGCTGCTTGTACAGCGGAGCAGCATCTGGAGAAGCGTTCTTGCCACGGTAAGCATAGGTAGCCCAGGACGGCTGACCATAGGTCACAAGCTGCAAGTGCAGATCGGGGAAGCCTGCATCCTTTACAGCCTGACGGAAGTAGGCAGCGGCTTCAACAGCTTCGGCAGCACCGCCAAAGCCCTCTTCAAACTTATGCAGATCATATATCATAAATACGGGGCAGCCGTTGATCTTGTAATACGAGGGGTGAGAGAAATACTTTGTGATCCAACGATCCACCAGCTTGCGGAAGATGTCCATGCCTACCGAACCGCGCCATGTGACAACATCACCGCAGGTATCGGACAGCTCCTTGTTCCACAGATGGGTAGCATCATGGTTAGCCCACATGAGATAGAACTTCACCAGATCGTTGTTTGAAGCTTTCAGATAACCGTCGTTCAGACAGTTTTCCAAAAACGGTCTGTCGTCGTACCAGTACCAGTCGTAGATGAATACATTGACACCGTGGCGTGCAGCGCAGGCGATCTCCATCTCCATGACATCGGGGTTTGCTTCATTTACATATCCCCAAAGAGGACGTCTGGGAGCCTTATGACCGGGGAACTTCGGCTGAGCTGTATGAACACTCTGCCATTCGCCAAAGCCCTCAGGCCAGAACATTCTTGTGCGGAGCTCATCTCCGGTATATGCAGGCCATATGAAAGCCGCAACATCGTATTTTCTTGACATAAATATACTCCTTTGATGTGATGATCAGTATGATAATAATATAGCATATTTTATTGCATTTTGCAAGAAAAGAAATATAATGTACCTAAATGGAATGCCGCACGGACACGCTTCCATCGTTTTTCATGTATAGCAAACTAGGCAGAAAAGGCATCGAGAGACATTGATACCTTTTCTGCCTAGTGTGTTTTTACGATGTCACTTATGTGGTATACAGGAGTAGTATCCAATTACTGTATAATTGAATAAGATTACTGTACCGAAACTGTATAAGATGTCGTTTTTCCACCATATGAAACTGTGATCCGCTGCGAACCATAATTGTTTAACTTCGTTGGGCTGCAAGTAAATCCGGACGATATGATTTGAGATGGACCATAGCTGTAAGTTGCAGTAAGAGTAAGTCCACTTGTGTCGAGCGTATCACCGACGTAATATACTGTCTTTATAGGGTATGTATTTATGGATAATCCGGTCAGAGTAGCTGACCTTTCATTTACGGTCACAGTAAACGATGCGTATAGCTTTTCAAATGAAACAGCAATCGTCTGTGTGCCGGCAGAGTTGAGTTCCATTGGAGTACAGGAAAAACCTGACGATATGATTTGATATAAACCATCACTATAGACAGCATTAAGGGTAAGTCCGCTTGTATTGAGTACTTCACCAACATAGTATGATGTCTTTATAGGATATGTCCTTATAGCAAGTCCGACCAGATAAACGGCTTCCTTCTCTACAGATACATCAAACGTTGTAGTCTTACCGCCATATGAAACAGTGATCCTTTGCGTACCTTCAGAGTTAAGTGTTGTTGGGTTGCAAGTGAATCCAGACGATATGATTTGAGTTGAGCCATCGCTGTAAGTTGCATTAAGGGTAAGCCCACTTGTATCAAGCGTATCGCCGACACTATACGATGTCTTTGTAGGCTTCGATTTGATGCTGATCGACTTAAAGGAATTAGCACCCTTGCTGACCGAGATGGTCACGGTAGAGCCCTTCTCCAAGGTAGTGTCGACTGACGGACTTTGACTAATGACATGACCATTGCTAACGGTATCATTATATGCATGAATAACAGATACGTTTAATCCAATATTTTGAAGTATGCTTACTGCGCTCGATTCTGCTTGCCCGATCACATTTGGAACAGTTGCTTTCTGAGTGCCACGGCTTACAATAATCGTAATATCGCTACCCTTTTGCATCTTCGAATTTGTGGATGCGTTCTGCTTAATGACAGTACCGGAAGCAGCAGTATCGCTATTTTCGTATTCAACAGAAACATTTAGTCCAAGCCCCGATAGCTTTGATGTTGCGTTCGCTTCGGTCATGCCGACAACATTCGGAACAGTAACCAAATCCGAACCTTTACTGATCACAAGCTTTACAGTATCTCCGGGCTTAAGCGTAGTGTTGGCAGCAGGGGATTGAGATATGACCAGACCGACAGAAACAGAATCATTTATTTGATATGTGGTTGAGACTTTCAAACCAAGATTATTCAAGGTTGCTTTGGCTGCCGATTCCGATTTATATTGACAGTCCGGGACTTTGATTATTTCTTTGCCAAGCGAAATAACAAGATTTATCGTATCACCGGTTTTTACAGTAGATCCGCCGGATATATCCTGAGAGATAATAGTGTTTTCTGCATATTCGGAGCTATATCTCTTTTCACTTACTGAAAGTGTAAGCCCTAGCTTTTTGGCTTCATCAATAGCCGATTGATAGCTTTTTCCGATAAAGCTTGGAACCTTTACATCCTTTACTTTAGTCTGTACAGAGGGATCGACACCTGACGAAACGACCAATGATATTTTTGCACCATATTGACAATCTGTGTATGGATCTTCACTCTGAGATATAACATTACCTTTGGCAATAACATTGCTGTATGCATAGCCGATTTTTGGGACAAATCCAAGCGCTACAAGCTGATCCTTAGCTTCCTGAACGCTTAAGTTCATCACATTCGGAACAGTAACAAGCTGTATACCACCGCTGACGGTAATATTTACGATCGAATTTTGTACGACGACAGTACCTGCGGATATATCCTGTGTTAAGATGTAATCAGCCGGTATGTCATTGGAATAATCTTTGCCTGTGATCTTATATAGTAGTATCGATTCGTTTAGACGCTCGTCCGCAGCTTCAAGAGTGTCATTTACAACAGACGGAACTCTTGTCATTCCATCCGGGATAACAATATCACTTTGCAGATCGGATTCGAAACCGATCACACCTGTTCCGAACAGTATGCCGAGTGTTATGACCATACAAGCGGTGATAGGTATAGCGATCTTTGCCCATAACGGCCAACGAAGCAGGTCGATCTTTCGTATTTTACCTGCCACACGCTTTACGGGAGCTGTGGACGTCAATTCCGCTTTGAATGCCGCCATTGTAGGAGTTCTGTCCTCTATGCGTACATTCATTGCATTCAATATGGCATTTTCGTGATTGGTTTCAATGCTTGTACAATAGACAGAGAGCGGCTTTAGAATATCCTTTCTCTTGTTTTCAAAGAACGCTCTGCGTTCCAGTGCATCAGGCGGCGTTTTTCCGGTGATCATCTTGTAAAGAGTTGCAGCCAAAGCGTATACGTCGGTATGACTACCCTGATCACTTTTACTGCGATACTGCTCTTCGGGTGAATAACCGGGCTTTATGATAACTGTCAGACTTCTGCTGTGCGAGGTGGTTTCATAACGAGCTGCACCAAAGTCGATTATCTTCACCGTACCGTTTTTAGTGATAAAGATATTATCCGGCGCAATGTCTCGATGGATAATTCCGTGTTCGTGAACCGTAGCAAGGGAATCTATTACCGGAAGAAGCATAGAAATCGCTTCTTCCGGAGAATACTTCCTCTCTTTTTTCAGAAGCTGTGCAAGCGTTTCACCCTCAAGATATTCCATAATGATATACGCGGTATTGTTTTCTTCAAAGCAATTGTAAATGTGAACGATACCGTCCACATCCTGTAGATTTGCAAGGCGACGTGCTTCATCCATAAAACGATCAAGACCGGCATAGAATTGTTTGCTTTTATCACCTGTATATATGGTGATCTGCGTACCTCCCGGCATACGTGTGGAGAACTCACTGGGGAGATACTCTTTGATTGCGACCTTCTGTTCCAGAAGAGCATCCCATGCGATATATGTAACACCGAAGCCACCGTAGCCGAGAGCTGTACCGACAATATACCTCTCTTGCAGGATACTGCCCGGTTTCATATGCAGAGCCTGCTCCGTGGCTGTTCCCTCTATATATCCGCAATACGGACATATGTTTTTTTCATCTTCATACTGCTCCATGCAGCCCATACAAAATTTTGACATAGTATACATTCCTTACTTATCTGTTTAAGATAGCTTTTTTATCAATAGGAAATAGCGGTGCTAATTCGCTGTATACATCGGCGAATACTTCTGCTGCGGAAATATTAACAGGTATTGCTCCGGAACCGCCTTTAACATACAAGGCTTCTTGCGCATGATCACTCAATAGATATGCAAGAAAACGTATGGCGACTGTCTTTTCGTCGTCACTTGCATTCTTGTTTAGTGAAACATAATCCGTAAAGTACGCTTCCTCATTCTTCATGGTAGTGATACGATATTTTCCCGCTAATTCCTTTTGAATTGAAAGATAATCAACATTCGTGCCATTATAATATTTTGCATCTCCGCTTATTAATTTGAACCGAGAATCTGTTGTTATTGTAGCAGGTGATGATGTATTTTCATAACGCAGCGGAACTGCTATGCCGAGAGGCAGCTGACGATCATCCTTCCGGTAGGATATTAGTTCACTCTCATCGATGAATTTCCACACATCGGATATATCGTCAGTATAGCTGTTCAATACAGCCTGATCGAGGAAGCTGCTAATAAATAAAGTTGCGGTATCAGGTATGTCTTTCGTTAGTCGAGCTTGTGGCTGTGAAATTAGAGCAACGTCAACATTATTGTAAGTGCTTTCAAATTGCTCTGTCAGCTCGGTCAGGGCATCACTATTGATAATATCAGTGGAATACCAGAATGCGATCTTCGCATCAGGCAGAGTCACATTTGATCGCTGATCTAAGATCCCGGCTAACAACACTGTGAAGCTGAGAACAATGGCGAGCACTGCTGTTAATAAGCCGTAGAGCCTACGTTTCTTACGCTTTTTCTTTTCTTTATCTAAAGAATCGACCTTCTTGTTGCCCAGCAACGCTTCGGAAAATGCTTTGATATTAGAAAAGCGAAAATGGTAATCAAGAGCTATCGCCTTCATTACCGTATTGCTGATTTGTTCGGATATTTCCGGAACGAGTTCACGCGGAGCCTTTACTTTGTCATTGATCTTACGATTTGTAGATTCATCGGGCTTGACCTTTGTCAGCATTAAGTATAAGGTTGCACCTAATGCATATATATCAGTCCATGGTCCTTGCTGATTGACGCTATCGTATTGCTCGGGAGGTGCATATCCCGGCTTTAATATGATAGTCATTTTCCTTTCTTCATCCGCAGAGAATCGAGCAGCACCGAAGTCTATCAGCTTAACAGTATCGTTCATGCATAGGAAAATGTTGTCAGGGCTTACGTCACGATGGATTATATTCTGCGAATGGATCTCAGATAATGCAGAGCATACTTTTTGTGTAATATCTATACAGCTGTCAATATCCAGATCGTTTGTTTTCAGAAAATCATTAAGAGTAATTCCGTCCAAATACTCCATGACGATATAAGCTGTGTTGTTTTCCTCGAAAAACTCAAAAATGTTAACGATGTTTGGATGCTTGTGAAATTTTGCCATGTTTCTCGCCTCGTCCAAAAAGCGAGTCAAGCCGATATTGTATTCTTTATATCTATTGCCTGCAAACAGGATGACATTTTTATTTCCGGGAACACGATTTACAAGACCGCTTGGATAGTATTCCTTGATAGCTACAACGGCATCAAATTGCTTATCCCATGCTTTATATGTAATACCGAATCCACCGAAACCTAGGACCTGTCCTATGATATAACGACCTTTTATGAGTGTTCCGGGAAACATATGGTATAATTCAACAGCAGGTTGCCCTTTGACGTGGTTGCAATAGGGACAGGGGAGAGCGTCGCTTTCTATTTCCGTAAAACAATTTTCGCATCTTACCATTTTAGTTATTACCTTTCAAATATGTATCCCATGTAAATGCTTCTCCACATAAGGATTTGAATAGAAGTCTACAATCTCCGAGCCTTACAACGTCCCCATCATGAATTTCCAAAGGGGTCAATAGGATATTATCGTTAAGGTATACTAATGCACCGCCTTCGCCTGGTTGAATAAAAAATTTCTTTCCGGACGGATCAAAAGTGAGTATAGCATGGCGATCACGTGATACCGATGCTTCCTGCGGTAAAGCTACATCCATCTTTGTCCATCGGCCGATATTGTTTCTTCCGGCTTTCAAACAGAAGCTTTCACCGATATAAGATCCGTTTAATGCAACTAACCATCCAACGACAGGCTCTGTTGAATCGATGTCGTAAAATGCAATTGTTTTACTGTCCTGACTTGCAATATGCCGTGCAGAAGAAATTTCATCTTGTAACGAAACCTTTTCATTACTCTCTTTTTCGACTTGCGGATGTGGGGTAGTGTCAGCCTGCGGACGCACATCCGAAAAGAGTTTCTCAGAATTATCCTGACTGTTGACCTTGGGTTCGTTGGGAGCTTTATTTATGTCTGAAAAGAATGACTTTTCGGCTTGCGGATGTGGGGTAGTGTCAGTTCGCGGACGCACATCCGAAAAGAATTCCACAGAATTATCCTGACTGTTGACCTTGGGCTCGTCGGGGGCTTTATTTATATCGGAAAAGAAGGCTGCCGATGACGGATTGCCTCCATATATCATGTCTACGGTTTTTGAATCAGCACGTCCATATGCTTGAAATCGACCACTTGCGACAGGAGGATGGATGCTTACAGATGTCGGCGTTTGTGTATCTGATTTTATATTTACTTCATCAGATTTTACATCATTTGCCGGAATAAATCCTTTTTCAATACAATGCGGACATTTTGTGTACTTGCTCCCGTCGTAGTAATGGTTATGCATATATTTTGTCAGTTTCATGTCGTCACTCCTATTTAATTCATTTTGCGGATCTGTTGATTCATTGTCTTCTTCGTATGGTATTTTTATTGCCAAAACAGAGCAAACAATAAAAAGAATAAACGGTATCCAAAAGCCTATAGTGGTACCGCTATTTTCAAAATCAAATACGGCATCGAAGCCATTAATATCGATAAACGCACACATGAACCAAACCATAGTGGTGCTTCCACCCAAAGCAAAAACAGAACTTATCAGCTTATGCTTGCATAAAGATGCTATAAACAAAAAGGCGTCGCATATTGCTGCAAACAATGTCCCTATAACTACAACATTACGCCAGGCATATTCGCTATCTTCGGCGATCTCTTGAAGAGCATCGTATAATCCGGATCCGAGATCATCGGCGTCAGGGAATAATCCCTGTTTCCAGCCCGTTGTGAATGGAATAATTATGAGCGACAGCAATATTATTGCTGCCATAATACTTATATATGTATACCTATTGTCACTTGTAGTTGATGTTTTATCCATTTGTATTTCAGCACTCCTTGATCACATAAAATCTTTTGAACGGTCAGAATTTCCTTATTCATTGCAAATAAAATATCTGTATGACAATTATTGTTGTGTTATCCTGGACATTTTTGCACATTTCTTTTGCTTTTTTTACTAATATATCTCTGATTTTCGAGACTTCCGAATTTTTACGAACAATATCCAATATCATCTCGTCTGTTAATGCTTTATATAATCCGTCAGATGCAAGAATAATGATATCCTTACTCTGTAATTTGAAAGGAGATGTGTTAATGTCGATCAGATCGATACCACCCATGCCTATATAGCTGATCAAAGCATCACCTCGAGAGGATTCGTACACATACTGGTTTTTAGTCAGTTCTTTATTCGCCAGCATATCTTTTAATCGGCTTTGATAATTGTGATCCTGCGTGATTTGAGCTATTTCCCCATCACGTATAATATACATTCGACTATCACCGCATGAAAACCAATACAGATTTCTGTTTTGAATAGCCGAAGCGACTATAGTTGTACCGGATCTGCTTCTGCTGTCCGCCTGCTTGTTAAAAATATTTACGGCTTCATCTAATATGTCGGAAGCTGTAGTGAAAAAATCAGGGAAAGCTTCTGCACCGGATTTCTTCTTATACAGCTCGCCAATTTTTAACGTAACAATAGTACTGGCAGCGCCTCCGTCGTTTAGACCTCCCATACCATCACAAACAACAGCAAGTACGCTATCGTCATTGTGATTGATATAATATGAATCCTGCTGTTCATCTCTTGAACCAAGCTCGGATATCCATGCAATATCACATTGAAAATCATTGAATTTATACGTTACTTTATTCATTACAATTACCTATACAATTCAGCGAAGCCACACTCCTGTTGCAGAGTAGTTATCCATATCTTTTCCCTTACCGTTTTTTTCGACGATCGCAGTCATTTGTTCTATCCAATCATTTACAGTTTTACTTTTGCGTAAACATGAACACATCTGCCTTTCGTTGATCAGTTCCCAAAAGCCATCCGAGCATAGTAAGAAAGAATCGTATTTTGAAATATCATGATCGTCGGAAATTTCATATTGTGGTTCTTCCCATTCAACACCCATTACCTTTAACAGCAGATTCCTGTCTGGATGATATCTGATCTTACGCTCAGGAATATCGCCCGATAAAACGAGCATTTGCGGAACACTGTGATCTAAAGTGCGGTAGACGACCCGACCTCGTTTGAATGCATATAAGCGAGTGTCGCCTACATGTCCCCACGAAACAGAGTCGCCGGATATTTTCAGAAGTGTCAACGTTGTTTTCATTTCGTCGAGAGCATTAAGCTCTTTCTGCTTTGATAACAACCTTTGCTGACATAAATCGAAAGCTTCGGATAAATTCAGATGTTGCTCGACCGTGTGATCCTTATCTGAACATATCTCGTTCAACTTTTGCACTACGGTCTGAGAAGCGACCTCTCCGCGACCGTGTCCGCCTAAACCGTCAGCAATAGCAAAAATGCCGGTATTACCGATAATATACTTAAAAGTTGAATCTTCATTCAGATCTCTGGCACCTTGCTTGGATGTCGTTTCGAATGTGATCTTTAACATTTCGAAGAACCTCCATATATAGTAATTACATATTTTCTAAGCGAGCGCTCTCATATTTTCTAAGCGAGTGATCTCATTTTTAAGCTTTTGAATGTATAAAGTAACGCTCTCACGATCTTCGGCACTGGCAAATACTCCGCTCACACTGTTTAAAGCATCTTCATGTAGTTTGACTAAAGCGTCATATTCTTGAATCTTTGCTGTGGTAGCCATCGATAAGTATCGTGAACACTGTTCAACATCAGCTTGATTGTAATTTCCGGATTGAATTTTCTCGGAGTAATATTCGTATTTATCCACAAGTGCATCGGAATACTGGTTGGTTGCATATATTGTCGAAAGGTAGTCTGCCTGGTCATCGAGTCCGACTAACGAACAAGCTGTATCCTTGATAGTGAGAAGAGTAGTTAATGTTTTGCCGCCGACACCATCAATTAATACATCAATGCCAATATCTGACAAGTGCTCGACACAATCAAAAGCCGCCGAATAATATTGATTACGATATTCAAAAAGCATTTGGTCTATGACACTGTTAACAGTGTCATTATTATATCCGCTATCAAGCAATGCTCTCCTTATATTTTCTAAAGCAGATATCTCATCGTAAAAGTCGCCGAATATTTTTTGAATAATATCAGAGGAATCAAAAGCAAGATCGGCTAAGGTGTTAAAATTGTCGGTCGTATTTTCTAATCTATCGGATATTTCGCTTAGAAAATGCAGATTGTCTTCTTGGAGCAGGAACCTTAGAAAATCATTTTCCCTTAATTCACTAACATCGATCCGACATATATCAGCAATGTCTGCCTCTGTGATTAGCTTACCTGTTTCCAGAGCAGTGTCGATATATTGCATTAAATTTTCGTATTGTTCGCTGTTAATGACACCTTTGAACTTATCCATATTTTGATTCGAAAAATTCTCATCTTTCAGTAACTCAGATATAAATTTCGTCAGACTGTCTCGAACAATTTTTTCAGGCAACGTATCCCACATTTTGGGCGCCCAATCGAAAATATTGTTGAGAAGACCTTTTAAATTTTCTATTGGATCAGCAGCCAATCCGATTGCGATGGAATGGAGCGTGTTATCTGCGTTGTTTATAAATTCAGCGGTGATATCATAATTTCCAACGATCCTCTCACCTGTTAAAACTGATGCAGGGATATCGAAAAATTTTGACAACGTCAGTATGTCCGATGATGCTGATTCATTTAGTGTATATTCCAGTCCGGTTGCAAGAAGATCTAAATTGCTGCAAGCCGATGCGATATCTTTCGATAGAGAGCGAAGCTCAGCTTTGATCGATGATAGATTGTACCCTTGTTGCAGAGACATATGTAGTCTGTTTGATATGGTGGATGGGATTTCCTTAGCGTCCGACAATACTTTGGATAAATTTTTCAAATCAGCAGATAAATTTCTTATGGCTTCTGTGTCTATGTAAAATTTACTCATATGACTTATCCTTATACATATTTTTTATATCCGGTAACATTGATGCTTTGCTTTATTTCAAAATATCTCGTTGTGGGGAGCACTTTACTTTGGAATCTTTAATGACCAGCCGCTGTTATCACCTATGGTGCGACTTTGCTCGGAAAGCTTTTTTACCTTTCCGTCCCAGGGATCAACGATCAGAAAATCATCATAACTTAGATTGTTGATATCTGCACCTTTCTGTATGCCTACCACCGTTACAGTGTGCCAAGACGGAGATTCCATGCTTAGAATAACCGGTGAACCATTCGTGATCAGTTCATATGTTTTTTCCAGCTTCTGAGCTTCTGTCCATGTTTTTGTTTCTGTCAATGAATCACTATAGGTCCATTTTGTTTGACCGTTCCATGTTGACCGTGGATCCGTGTATACACCGTTTTTTATTAAATATGCGATCGATTGTGCGGTTGATGTACACATTATGCTTCGATCTGGATGGTCAAGCTCATTTTGATTCATGCATGCGTCTTTGTTAAAACCGGGGAGTACCCAAAAATCGTCATAATTATTTCCATTGTAATTACAGCTTTCATTGCTGTAGGGGTAATTTGTTAGTCCGTCAGGAGCTTTTTGACCATCTTCCGAACGTATTGTCGGGATAATGTGAATAGTATTATCATCCTCACCATTATCGTTTATAATAATCACCGTTGCGTTTTCGGTATCTTCATCGATAGCTTTATTTTTGTTCGGGGATATACGATTGTGAAAAATAGTGTATGCCAGCTGATCCGCATCGCCGCTTTTGTATTCAACATAAGCCAGAGCTTCCGACAATAATCCTATGTCTCCGGTTATACTATCTATCGTATTCATAAGTATGCATAGCTCGATGCTGATCTTATATAGATCAAAGCCGGATTGGGTCTGTAAACAATCCACAACTTTGGATATAGTTTTTTCAGTATTGCTTATCTGAGAATTACAGGAATTTAATAGTGGAATTATCTTAGTCGTTTGATAAAGATCGATATTGTACTTTGCCATACATTCAGCTCCCGGTTTCAATGAATTTACTGGAATATATTTGCTGTGTTAATTGTTTCCATATCTGATTTATATGGGATATGGTTGGTGTAGTATATAAGCTTTTCTTTTGTCCAATCCAAAAGCTTTGATTTTAACCATTCGTCACATTGGTTATCGAGTAAAGGAAATGCCTTGTTCAATATCTTGGGGCATTCGTTTATATTTGGAGGAAATAAATTGGTAAAATTATTAAAGCGTGCACGTAAAATTCCGGAAACGACAGGTGAGAATTTGATATACCTCTCAGGAAACTCTTCAAAGTCCGGTGAATCTACTTTCCGGCAGTATAATGTTTTTTCGCGAGCTAACATGCTGCGATCTTGAACTGCGGACAACTGATTGACAGTGTCAAGAACACGATTTTCTGTATCATCGTAAATGCGCTCGACCTGTTTTAACATGAGTGCAAGCTGTTCTGTTTCTTTACAAAGCTCGTTCGATTTTTTTAATATACTGTGTAAGCCATCCTGAGAAACAGATTGGTCATATAAGCTGTCGACGACTCTCCGGATCGTCGAGCATTCGTTGTCCAACTGCTGTTGAAGCTCTACCAGTGTATTAACGGATGATGCCAGTAGCTCTGTTATAACATGAAATTTCATATTACTATATATTTGTAAATGGAACGGAGGAACGTTACAAACGTCACGCTTCTCCGTTCTTTTGTTGTTTATTTAGAAAATATCGGTAGCATCAAGTCCTGAAACAGCGTTTGCCTGCGCAGTTTCGACTTCTGCATAACGCTTAGCTGCTTTAGAAAGGTTGTTTGCGTGCTGCTGAATAACACCGAGAGATTTGGATACCTGCGTGTAAAGAACTTTAAACTGGTTCTGGTATGCATTGCCGGCGTCACCGATCCAATCATTATTTATCATATCGACGGTTTGGTTGTCAAGATTTGTAAGTAAAGTGTCCATCTCTCCCTCTAGCTTCAAAATTTCAGTCGCTTTTGCCTCTACTTCAGAAGGTGTTACTTTCAAAATATTAGCCATATCTGTATTCCTTTCGTATATTAAAATTTAACTTATGCACGAGCAGTGACGATGTCTTTAATTTCTTTTTCGCCGTTTTCGTATTTTTCGGCAGCTGTTGTGATAGCGTTCTTATATGTTTCCATCATTGAAGAAAGACTGGTGAATTTAGGCTTATCTTCTGCAATAAGCGCATTGAATGCTTCGTTTGCATCACCATCCCACATACTGTCGAGCTCTCTAAGAAGAGACCAGATATTATCGACCATGTTGTTCCAGTCACTGATTTTACGATTGAATTCAGTGACTACACCTTTCATTCCTTCGGTTGATACTTTGATTTCTGCCATGATATTACCTCTTTCTTTTTGTAAATTATATGTATTTTATTTGTTGCTTTTATCGATGATGTTTTGAGCGATATATTGCGCTGAACGTTTTACTGAAATACCTATAGCGGTAGAATCTGAGCCCATCGATTTATTATTCATAAGCTGCATTATTTTTTGTTCAGTTGCTTCTACAGTATTTGCCGTATTACGCAGAGCCTTTTGTGCGTTGGTGATTTCGGTGATCAGATGTGAAAGCTTATTGTGAACATCACCGTATTTTTCCAAGTACAAATCGGTATATTCACTTTGCCAACCGACTTGTATATCTCCGCGAGCTTTATCCATCTTGCTTTCAATATCGTTTAGGGTCGATATGACCGAATTCAAGCTGTCGGCTGAATTTCGCAAAAGGGTAGGATCTATATTGATTGTCATTATGCGAACACCTCCTTTAGAAAATATCATCTGACGGAAGATTTGTGTTTGCCTTGAAGTTGCCAAGCTCAATTTCATTGTATTTTTGCAAAGCGTTTCCGAGAGTAATTGCCGATTGTTCCAAACGCTGCGCTGCTGACAATGAATGCTCTCTCATGTCGATCAAAATTTGATCAAATCCTTTTCGTCCGTTTCCCTGCCAAAAGTCAATGTGTATAGCATTTAGGCTAGTATTTACATCATTGAGTGATTCGGTACAGATGATCATATTATTGCCGACGTCAACAAGAGCTTCAATTTCTAATTTGATATCCATCCGCTACCTCCTATACCGACAGCTGAGAGTAAATAGACTCCAGCTTTGTTTTTATGTCAGTCTCGCATTGTGCGTATATTCCGCACGCTTCCGCCAAGTCTTTACGAGCATTTGAAAACGTTGAGATCATACCTGTTATGTAAGCCAGATCCTCATTGATCCGCTGAGAGTATTCCTCGCCTGCCATGCTTTGCCAGTTGTCATTGACCTGCTTGATCAAGCTTGATATTTTTGCTTTTTGGCCCTCTAATATGGAGATGACCGAATCAAACTTTTGAACTATTTCGTTTATTTTTATATGGTCCCATTCAATCTTTTCCACATCGATCTTCCTTTCGTTTACTGTGATTACATTGTATCACTGTTCATTGCAGTCCTCCCACATTGATTTAAGCGTCTCAACATAGGCCTTTATTTCACTAGAAGGTCTATCTACTATGAAAACTCCTTCTGCACCATCACCTATGACAGCTTTGATCGAAATAAAACAGTCCATAGGCTTTTCGTATGGAGTAACGGTAAACATGTTATCCGTTACTTTGTATACACTGATCGTTATATCCTCATTAATATAGACAAAGTACGTATCGGCGATCGATAGCCATGTTTTTGCATCCTGCATTTTGCAATATAGATATTCAATGATCGGAGATCCTGCATATTTATCTCCAACTGATATAAGAAGATCCTTTGCATACAATGAAGATAATACAGCTTGTATCGAATTTTCATTAATGCTTTCGTTTACCCATGGTGGGTAAGCTAACAGAGAATAATATATACCTAAAAATACAAATTCTTCATTCGTTAATCTATATCCTGCTATCGTTCATCGCCTCTTTCAGCTTGTCTTTTCCCGATCTTGATATCAAAACCGTCGATCCGTCATCCATAATTGCGGTCATGTTACCAAAATCGTATTCGGATATTTTTGCGAGATTTACAAGATAACTTCTATGTAGTCTGAGAAAGCTGCTTCCCAGCTCGGAGCTTATATTATCAAGCGTTACATGCAGCTCATACTCTTGTGCATAGGACACTAAGTATGAGGCTTTGTTTCTGCTCTCAAAATATATGATTTTATCGATAGGTATTGAATATGTATGAGCCTTTGACGTCCACACATAGCATTGTTGATTGCTGTTTTGCTGATTGATCGTTTCGACGATCTGATCCAGCAGCAGCTTTATTTCGGCATATTTGATTTTCTTCTGTAGAATACCGCTCGGCATTGTCAGAGGAGTCAGCACACCAATCAGATCTGCGACACTCTCCAGTAAGAGAACGATCATGTTAGAGATATTAGCGTCCCTGATTTGCTTGATCATATGCTGACTCTGCTCAGATGAGACGTCCACCATGTAGATCCCGGCTGATTGTGAAAAGGAAATATCATCGCAAAAGCTGTATTGATACGTGTCGAAACTAATGTTTTCGTGTATCTGATAATGTATCAACGCTTCATTTAATTGCTCTGCTTCTTTTTCACAATCGGATATAATGATTATGTCGTACATCTTAAACCTGATCTTTAGTATCGCTCAACTCACATGGCGGAATATACACTTTGTGGACTTTAAACGAATCCAATGCATATCCTGTTTCGGGCAAGCGTATTTTTGATTGCTCAGCAATAGATAAATTAGTCTCTATCGCTTTTTGAGAGTCAAGCTTGCCGCCAAGATGCATACCTGTACGGGATTCCAGAAACAGTTGACATGCCGGTTTAGTAAAGTTTTGTGAGTAGAGAGCCTTATTCCATACAGCAATAAAAGTAATGCCAAAGCCTTTTCCGTTTTTCAGAAATATCTCGTAAGCGTCTTTGTAGGATCTATCCGAGTTCAATGTGTATGTTGTGTTGCAAAAAGCGTTATAATCCTCGAAGATGACCAACAATGAATTGTAGGTTTGAGAGATAAACCCTGCACTGTCTGTTCCTCCTTGGGCTTTATAAGCTTTTAGAGCATCCGATCGTTCCTTGAAAACATTACGCAAATAAGACATAAGCTCAAAGATATCGTCAGAGCTGCTGTAAACATGGGCTGACGGAGCAGAATCGATGATCGTTCTGTTAGTGCATACATAGTGCAGCTCTATATTGTGAACATCTGCGAACGCTATTATATTTGTCAGTACGGACGAATAGCTTGCTCCGACAACATCGCTAATGAAATAGCAAAATGTCTTAGACAGGCTGAGACAATACGGGGTGATATCCTTTGTATACCATCCAAGAGGTATATGATCTCCCTGTAAATAGGTTTTGTCAATGACGGAAAGGTATTCTGCATATGTTTGTGATTTGTCAATATATCGAATAGGTGCAGCTCTGTATTGAATATGGGAATGAGGCGCTTTTTCAATAAGTATGGCATCATTTGAAACGAATGCCGATTGGAACTGCACAATACTGTTTTGATAACGGCACAATCCACTGCCCGGAAAACCCATAGGCGCTATTTGCGGTGATGCACCTAAATAATTGTAATAGTCTGACCTTTCATTTAGGAGCAATGGGATCGCTGTTGCAAAATTCTGACTTACTTTATTTCGCATATCGGATGCAGCGTTGATACTGACTATGAAATGGATCCCATACGCTATACCTTCTCTTAATAACCTCTGAAGAATATCGACGTATTTTTCGTGCGATTCAAAAAAGCTGGCATAATTATCAATAGCGACGAGAATAAGAGGCATAGGATCTGCTTTTGAAGACCTATATTCTTCGGCTGTTAATATGCCGGATGATGCAAGAAGTTTTTTTCTTTGCTTCATAATGGTTTCTAAGTGTAAAAAAATGCGTTCGATTTTTTCATCCTCTTCGGGATAGACAATGCCTCCGCAATGAGGAGTATTTTTGATCCCATCGAAAGCATGGTTTGAGAAGTCTATAGCATACCAGTTAAACAACTCCGGAGCTTGACCGCAGCAAAGTGAGCAGATAATTGAGCTTATAAGGGCGCTTTTGCCGGAGCCTGAATTACCAACGATCAGGACATGACCGCATTGAGAATATTTCAGAGTGAATATAGGCTGACTTTGCTGTTCGGGATAATCGATCTTTCCGACTATTGCCGTAAAATTGTTTTTTATTACGACCTGTTTCATGAGAGATTCTAATGAAATCTCGGATGAAAGCATAGACAGCCATAGTGATCTTGTGTTTTTGATCCCGTTTTCCTTTGTGATTTTGCGAATGTATTCTATGCATGCTTCAAGCTGGGTCATATTGAATCCGTTGTGCGATTTCAAAATATTTTTTCGGATCCTGCTGCCTCCGAGAGTGATCATCTCGACTTCGTTTTGACGTTTTTCATTCAAATCACTTTCCGGCTGATATGGAGATCCGGAATATCCCGATTGGAACAGTTCAAAAGACTCGTCGTTTCCGATCTGCAGATAGCCTTGACCGATCCTTGTCAGCTCCGCAGCTTCCGGACGTTTCAGCATTTCCATACTGTCTTGACGATCCTGAACACGAAGACATAATTTAAAACGTGAATTGCTCCATATTTCATCATCTACAACACCGGAAGGCTTTTGCGTGGCAAGTATCAAATGTATACCAAGACTTCTGCCAACACGAGCTGTAGATACCAGCTCTTTAATGAATTCTGGTTGTTCTTTTTTTAGCTCCGCAAATTCATCGCTGATTATGATCAGATGAGGGATAGCTATTGATGTTACGCCATCTCTGTACAAATGGTTATAGGCATCAATATGGTTTACTCCGTATGTGTTGAATATTTTTTGCCGTTGCTTAATTTCACTTTTTAATGATGCAAGTGCTCGCTGAGTCTGGATCGGATCGGTTTTATTTTCTCCGTTACTGTCGCCGCCGGAAGCTGATATATTTGTTATCATACCGGCAATATGCGGAACATTGGCAAAAAGATTTGCCATACCGCCGCCCTTGTAGTCAATCAAAACGAACGAAACCTCGTCGGGATGATAATTCAGCATAAGAGACAGAATGAATGTTTGTAGCGTTTCACTTTTACCGGAGCCTGTTGTGCCTGCAACCAATCCGTGAGGACCATGCTGTTTTTCGTGGATATCGAGATAAATGGGGTGCCGCCCATATGTATAGCCGATCTGACCACGAATATTTTCATAGGTTCGTGATTCTTTCCATTTCTTTAAAAGATCCCACTCGTGAATATCGGAAATTCCATACATTTCAAGAAATTCTACTCTGTCCGGTATTTCACCGTCGGATACTTCATTGACCCAGTAGTTACTCAATTTGCGTGCTATGTGATCGGCTCGGGTTGGTTTAATATAATCAAAGCTTACAACATTTGTTGTATCCCTTGAATGCTCCAGTGAGTAGTGCCCGTGATATTCATTGTCAGATTGGATCAAATAAGTACATTCATTCGGAAGAAAGTCCATTTTGCCGTATGCCAAAATAAATATCATACCATAATCATACATATCGGTCATGGCTTTATAAATTGAGTGGTTGTACAATAACTCAGGTTGAGTGCAGAATACAACATACAGAGGTAGCTTTAAGGAGGTATCATCCGCATCTTTTTTTGCACGTTTTCTGATAAGATCCAGAAGATATGAAAGCGTATTCTGTTGTAGTTCTTCGTTTTCACCCAACATACGGAGCTTTTTGTCTTGAGTATAGGTGTGTTGAAGCCATCTGGTCCATCGATAAAGCTCAGATTCCGATTCATCATATAAAAATGCCATACGAAGATCGGTATAGCTATGCAATGTAGCAAGCTGGATCGTGATATTACATATCAGCTCACATATGCTGTTGTCATCACCAATCAAACCGATAAGCTTGTGCTTACTTAGTTTAATGAGAGCCGGCACGTGAGTGATGATTTTGTATTTGTCTTTTAATTTCATTGGTTCTTCTGCTAACAGGTCGTTAGTAACACTGAACCTCTCTTTTGGTACTTGAATACCTCCCGGAATAACAATATCACCTACACCTAAACGTACACATGAAAAGTCGCTGAACTTAGGATTTCGGTTCCACAGAAAACGACTCAGATTATCGGAAAATAGATCTCCTGCGATCTCGTCGGAAGTAGGATATTGTTCCAACATGCGCTTTCTGCATTCGTCATGGCGATCCATAAGTAATTTCTCGTTTTTTACGAGATATTCGCTATACGCTTCCTGACGTTGATTTTCTGTTGCCAATTCTTCTTTTGAGTCATATTTTCTTCTTGCCAATGTCCAACCTAACCCGATAGCCGCACTCATTACAACAGATACACCCATGATCCAGTAGGTATCCGAGCCGGTTGTGCCGGTGTTCATACGTAGCATCATGGTTGTCAGCATCGGTAAAGGAGTGGTGAGTGCCGGACCGAGCACAAAAAATAAAGGCTGTTTTTTGTGGCTTTGCTTTGACGGCGGAGATTCGATCTCTATCACGTCGTCGGGAAGAGGTTCTTGCATACGAGGGCTGCGAAGATAAGGTAGGTGGTCTTTTTTTGTAACGTTGTCAGCAGTTAAAGAATATATATTCAATTTGGCCGATACATATTTCGCATGATTTATTGCTATACAGTCTTTGAGAAAAATGATATGAAATCCACCGGTGTAAATAGTATCAAACATACGCAATTTAACTCGGCTCTCGGAAGGAATTCTCTGATTGTTCAAGTAAAGACCGTTTCGACTATGATCCTCAATAAACCATTCATTATTTACATGTATCAAAGACGCATGTGTGTTGCTGATAAATTCATTTTGCAGCACAATGTGTGAACATTCATCCTTGCCAAATACAATTTCATTATATTTTCTGATATCATATTTCTGATAATGGAGATGGTCTTCAGATAGAGTGTCAAGCAGTAATGAAAAGTTTACGGAATTATCAAGTTGACAATATGTAGGCTTGTTTGTTGATAATACCCGGGACTGCAATATACTGTTATTGTCGAGTACATTTACGTGGCCATTGGAAATAACTGTCCAAATACTGTCAAAATACTCTAATGTTATCTTGCAGTTCGTATAATTTATCGTTTTTGATAAATCGATCTCATATGTTCGATTATTCTCTGTCGGAAGAACAAAGTTGAGTAAATAACCAAAGAAATTTACATAAAGAATATTCTGACTCATGTGTAAATACTCCATACATTTTGATTTAGCGCATATGTCAAGGAAACAAAGGTACACCTTTGTTTCTGTAGTTATGTATTGACACAATGCAGAAAATATGGTACAATATGGTACATACAGTTGTGCAATAATAACTGTTATGGTTGCACAAACTTCTCTTATGTATAGTGTCAACAAAGGTGTACTTTTGTTGACGTTAGCCGAAAATTATATTTGTAGTCTTTTATCCGGCAGCTTTAACTGAAGCGCTGTCTCCCATATCTCGCATGACCCACTTTTTGAATCCCGTGTGCGAGATACCGAGCAGTCTTCCGGCTTCTCTTGCGGAAATACTACCGTTTATCCACATGGCTTTCACTTCCTCATAATTTTCGGGACGATCCATTGCGACTCTCCCAAGATGAACGCCGTTTGCTCTTGCTGCTTCAATCCCTTCACGCTGACGTTGCTTAATGAACTCGCGTTCCGTTTGTGCTACATATGACAAAAGCTGCAACACGATGTCGGCGATCAGAGTTCCTGTCAGGTCTTTACCCTGTCTGGTGTCAAGTAAGGGCATATCGAGAACAACAACATCTGCTTGCTTTTCTTTCGTGAGAAATCTCCATTGCTCTATAATTTCATCATAGTTTCGTCCGAGCCTGTCGATACTCTTTATCACAAGAGTGTCGCCCGGCTTTATTTTTTTTGACCAGCCGTTTGTAGCCCGGACGTTCAAAATCCTTTCCCGACTGCTTATCACATATCATATTGGCAGGCAAAACACCGAACTCTTCCATCGCTCGAACCTGCCTGTCCTCGTTTTGTTCCCGTGTACTGACACGGATGTACCCATATAGTTTGTGTTTCATTTGTGTGTCCTCCATAACAGTTTGTATCAACTATTTTACCAACTGAAATAAAAGAAACTGTGACCGACCGTATTCAGATCATACAAAATAGAATACATACACCTGCATATGAAAGATCGCATACAGATATGAAATGCTTGTTGACGATGTGCCGTGGAGAGTGTGAATACGGTTGATAATGGCTGGGTTTATTATATCACCATACTCATGTAACATACAAAAAGATCCCGACAACATCTGTTATTCGTTTCAACACTCTTGAAAAAAATGAAAAAATAGGATGAACGCTATATCGGGAAACAATCAAAAGATTTCCTTGTTCAACTTGAAAATTGATGTCACGCACTGTTCAATAGTGTATGATATATTTAATTCAATACAAAAGGAGGTGAAATTATGGAGAATCGGCAGGAATTGCTTGACAGTCTGGTGGACATCCGAGATGTAAAGATCGATCGCAGTCTTCCGGTAGAGGAACTAATGAAGTCCTATGTTGAACAGATCAAGAATCCTTATATGTTCAAGGTTGGAAACACAGTTGTTCGTGTCAGCTACAAGGAGGACGGGCCTTCTTTCCAAGAGCTTTTTAATCAAATGCTCGAAACGATGTTCATGTAACAGCAAAAGGTCAGAAAGCCTTGAAAACACGGTGTTTCGCTGATTTTTGTCCAAACGGTAAACCTTGAGTTTTCGCTAATTCCTGCAAAAACTTAATACACAACAAAGCCCCGGTATTGCATGCACATAGCAGAACAATACCGGGGCTTTATTTCAATATGAAAATGTGGTAGTACAGAAATGAGTATGCCACGGGCTACGCCCATTGATCAGCTTGCAAAGGATTATCTTGGTTTGAG